>NZ_JBVHDX010000002.1:613664-730319 GCF_055563155.1 Streptomyces sp. NPDC013317 | reverse complement strand
CCCACCGGTGGGGCCGGCGCGCCCCGCCCACCACACCCCCCCCCCCCCCGGCCCCCCCCCCCCCCCCCCCGCCGCCCGGGGGGGGGGCGCGCCCCCCCCCCCCCCGCCCCGGGGTCAGTGGTGTCGTCAGCGCCTCGCGCCCGGGTCGAACTTCGCCAGGGACGCCGAGACCGACTGGGCGTACGGGCCCTCCCACCAGGGGATCGTCTCCACCAGGACCGGCTTCGTGCCCGAGGCCAGGACCAGGGCGCGGCCCGGGGGCATAGAGCCCAGGTCCGAGACGTGCAGGACGCGTTCGCGGCGGACCGACTCGTTCACCGTGCGGTTGCCCGACCAGTGGCCGTGCTCCGATTCGCGGGTCGTGGAGTACTCGCGCAGCTCGTACTCGCCCGCCAGGTCCGACAGGTCGCCCAGGAAGCGGGTGTCGGAGACACCGCCGCCGTACACGCGGACGTTGGCGGCCGACCAGAGCTTCTCCATGCCGCGGTCGCCCCACACCTCGACGCCCTGGGCCCAGGACTGGAGGATCGTCATGAGGATGATGCCGCGCGAGCCGTAGTGCGAGTACAGGTCGGGCAGGGCGCGCCAGCGGCAGACGTTCGCCGCCTCGTCCAGGACGCCGACCATGGGCAGCGGGAGCCGGCCGCCGCGCTGGGTGGTCGCGTACTCCTCGGCCGCCTCGACCGTCGCCACCGTCAGGGCCGTGACCAGCGGGCCGGCCGAGTCCGTGCCCTCGCGGGAGAGGGAGTAAAGGGTGCCGGGGCCGCGGACGAACTCGTGCGGATCGAACCGCGGACGCCGGTCGTCCGGGCCGGACGGGGTGACCCACTTGTTGATCTCGGGGTTGATCAGGCACGACGCCATCTGCTGGGCCACACCGTAGATACCGCTGCGCTGCTTGTCGGGAGCGGTGATCACGCCGTTCAGCGCGTCGGCCGGCATGGTGTGCCCGGCGCCGCGCAGGATGCGCTCCGGGGTGTCGTCCTTCGGGTTGGACAGCCAGGTGTACACCTGGGTGATCGCCGCGTTGCCGGTGGCCGCGGCGAGGAGCAGGTTGGCGAGGAGGTCCTGGCCCGCCGGGTCGAAGAACGCGTCGGTGGAGGCGTTCGGGTCGCGCGAGCCGGACGCGAAGTGGTCGGCCAGCTTGCGGGCCTTCGCGACGTCCGTGACGTACGACAGCGGGTTCCACCACCACTCCGGCGGCTCGGTCGCCACCTGCTGCGGGTCGAACACCCAGACCGGGCCGAGGGCCTGGCGCGGGCCGCGCGTGGCGTCCACGATGTCCCGCTTGTTGGAGGTGACGAGCACCGCTCCGGGGCCGTCGAGGATCGCCGGGATGGCGCGCCTCGTGGTCTTGCCCGTACGAGGACCCCAGATGTCGACGTGCATGTCCTCGTAGGAACCGAACAGCGGCTGCTTGCCCTTCACCGAACGGCCGATGAAGACACCGGGAACCCGGCTCTGCACGCCGAGCCGCTCGGCGATGGCCGCCGCGCCCTTCATCGTCAGCTTGCCGAGCTGCTCACCCTTGGCCAGGTGCTGGGCGGCCGTGTCGACGTCCGGCTTCCGCTTCGCGCGCTGACGCAGGCGGTAGGCCCAGAGGACGAGGATGAGGAGCAGCACGGCCTCGCCGGCGGCGATGGCGCTGGCCGCGCTGCCCGGCCACGCGTAGTCGCTCTTCGCGAGGGCCACCGCGAACGAGAAGGGGTTGCCCGGCGGGGTCGGCGCGTCGTCGAAGGACGCGCCGAGGTGGGCTGCGCCCCAGGCGCCGCACAGCACGACCAGTACGACGGCGACGAGACCGGCTATCTCGTACGTCCAGTCGTCCTCGGCGCGCGGCTTCTTCTTCTGCTCAGCGGCCATCTCTCTTCCAGACCTTCCTCACGTCATGCATCTTTGTGACCGCCGGCCTCGGCCGGGTTGGTACCGGGCGGGATCGGCACCCGGAACACGCCGGTGATCTGTCCCTGGACGTCCCAGGTGCTGAACTCGACGTTCTTGCCGGCGCGCGGAGCGTGAAGGATCTTCTTGCCCTTCGGGTCCCAGATGATCCCGACGTGCTCCGAGCCGCGCGGGCCGGGCCGGAAGAAGATCAGGTCGCCGGGCTGCGACTTCGAGAGGTCCACCTTGCCCGCGCGGAGGTTCTTCTCCTGGTCGTACGTGACCGCACCTATGTTGATCTTGCCGCGGCTCGCCTGATAGTACGCCCACTGCGTGAAGCTGGAGCAGTCGAAGGACGTCGGGCTGTCGCCCTGCAGACGGGGTGCGCCCCACACGTACGGCTGGCCGATGCCCCGCTGCGCCCAGCCGAGCGCGGCGCGGACCACCGGGTCGTTCGAGTCCGGCAGGACGCCCGTCACGCCGGCGCCGTCGGGCGCGACCGGGGTACCGCCGCTGCCCTCGGCGCACTCGGCGTACTCGGCGTCCCGCGCACCGTCGCCGCTGCCACCCGGCACGCCACCGTAGTCGGGGCTCGCGGAGATCTTGCCCTCCAGCCAGGCCTCGGGGTCGACCATGCCGGGGCCGTTGTCCTGGCCGCCGACGAAGGGGTTGTCGACGCCGGGGACGCGGACCTCCCAGTGGAGGTGCGGTCCGCTGGTGTTGCCGGTCATGCCGACGGCGCCGATCCGGTCGCCGCGCTTGACCTGGTCGCCGACCTTGACGTCGAACCGGGACTGGTGGGCGTACTGGGTGATGACGCCGTTCGCGTGCTGGATGTGGGTCTCGTTGCCGTACGCGCCGCCGCTGCCGGCCTTCACGATCTTGCCGTCGGCCGGGGCGTAGATGGCGGTGCCGACAGGGGCCTCCAGGTCGAGACCGGTGTGGTAGCCGAGGCTCCACATGCTGCCCTGCTTACGGTACTTGGTGCCGACCTTGTACGTGCCCTCCTTCAGCGGCCATTGCCAGTCCTTGCCGTTCGAGGGCGCGGGCTCCAACGGGGCGGCGGCGAGGGACATCGGCATCATGCCCGATCCGCCCTGGGCGTCTTCGAGCCGGTAGGAGGCCGCCATCGCCTGCGTGGTCGTCGCACCGTCGCCCTTCAGCGGCGGAGTGGACCAGGAGCGGGCGGGGGAACTCGCGATGCTCAGAGCGGTGTTCGGGTCGGCGTTGTTGCCGACGGGCTCCGGGATGTCGGACTGCTGTCCGAGCGTCGGGAAGGTGGGGTTCTTGTCGACGGTGGCCTTCAGGTGCGCGTACCAGTCCTGGATCAGGCCCTTCTCGCCGGTGAGGTTGCCTCGGTAGCGGGCGGCCTGTGTGAGGACGACGCGCATGTAGATGGTGTTGCTGGGGCGGGAGCCCGAGTACCGCATCAGCGCGTTCCAGGCGTTGGTCTCCGCCTTCATCGCGTGCAGGAAGTTGGCGGCGGCGAAGGCCGCGTCGTCGATGTTGTACAGGTCCTTCTTGCCGTCGCCGTTGCCGTCGGCGCCGTAGTCCTTCCAGGCGGGGTGACCGAACTGGAGGATGCCCATGTATCCGGCACTGTTCTTGCCGCCGGGCGCCGCCGAGGGATCCTGCCCGTACTTGGTCTCCTGGTACATCTGCCCGACGATGAGCGTCCAGTCGAGACCGTCGTAGCGTGCCGCCGCGCGCATGGCGGCGAGGATCATCTTCGGGGGTATCTCGTTCCGTGCCGTGTCGCTCGGCATGTACACCTTGCCCGCCGGCATGATCGGCGAAGTGGCCGCGGCGTCGCCGGTGTTGCCGGCCTGGGCGTTGTCGCCGTAGTCGCCGCAGGCCGCGGCGGCGACACCGCCGCCCATGCCACCGATCAGAGCACCGATCATGACGAAGATGACGAAGCCGACGCCGCCGATCGGCAGCAGTCCGCCGCCGCCGAGGAGCAGCCAGAGTTTGAGGTTGCTCTTCTTCCCGCTACCGGGACCCTGAGCGCCGCCTCCACCGCCTCCACGCGCGTTCTGGGCGACGTTCTTGGCGGCTTTCGCCGCCTTGGCGACCTTGGCAGCCTTCGCGGCGGCGGCGAGTACGGCAGGAGCCACCATCGGTGCCTACCCTCCCACCTGGTCGGACGCGCCCACGTTGCCGAGGCCGAAGAGGGAGACGGAGGACACCTTCCACGTGCCGCCCCCGGTGTCGCGCACCGTCACGAGCCAGGAGTTGCTCTCCGTCCCGCTCTCCTTGCCGTTCTCGCTCCGGGTCGCCTTCACCAGGACGAGGCTGGAGACCGACTTGCCGCCGCCGCGTACGAGATCGTTGGCGACCATCGCGTCGCGGACCACGGTGGCCGTACCGCTGGAGGTGCACTTGGCGGCCACGCAGGTCGCCCACGTCTTGCCGGTGGGCAGGGCCGTGTCCTGTTTCAGCTGACGGTCGGCGACGGTCAGCTCGAGGAGCGGCTTGGCCCAGGAAGAGCTCTTATCGGCGTACGTGTAGGTGTTGAGGCCGACCATGTACTCGGTCATCCGCTGGTGCGCCGAGGCGGCCTCGGCTTCGGTGAGGATCGGCTTGACCGCGTTGGGGTCGCCCGAGGGCTTGCCGTCGGAGGACCCGGACGCGCCGGTGTCCCCGCTCGAGGGCACGGCGGAGGCGGACGAGCCCTCGGTCGCCTCTCCCGAGGAGTCGTCGTCCCCGTCGAAGAGGATCAGCACCACGAAGGCACCGATCATCAGGAGCCCCAGGATCGCCAGGGCGAGTGCCGCAGTTCGCTTGTTGTCGGCAGGTGACTCCACCGTCCCGGGCCTCCCTCAGTCAGGTTGCCGGGACACGGTAGGGGGAGAGGCAACCGGTCGATCACTCGTTTTCCCTGACGGGGAAAGAGGAGGAGGGGGTGAGGAAAAGTGGGGAATCGTAGTGAGAGGAGAGGTGGAAGGCGGGCGTGGGGAAGTTGTGGGGGTGCGTGAGCCGTCTTCACCAACGCTTCGCGGGCAGCGTTCGGGGGTCAGCCATCCTGGACGATCTCATCAAGCTCTCTCAGGCCAGTGGGTCCTGGCTCGCGTCGTACGGCTCCACAGGCAGCGGATCGAAGGGGTACGCCGTGTGTCCGTCCTTCGGTGAACAAGCCGCGAACGGACCCATATCCGGGTCCATCAGCACCCGCAGATGGGGGTCGGCGTGGTGCAGCCACCATGTTGATATGGCAGCGCCCGGCTCCTGGCGCAGCTGCTCCCATGCAAGCCAGAGTGCCGCAAGCCTCGCACCCGCCTCGGGGTGAGCCCACCAGCGGGGGCACCAGGTCGATGAGGAGCCGTTGATCCTGCGGCGCACCATCGGGGCGAGGTACTCGGTGACGAAGACGAAAACGTCCGCGTAGTAGAACTCCCCCTCCTCGACGCCGTCGGACTGCGCCGCGCCCTGTCCGAGAGGTGCTGACGCGAACTCGGCAAGCATGGGAAATGCCTGTAGAAGCTGCTCCATGGCACCGTGCCGGTTGCGCAGCTCAGCCAGGACCAAGGCGCCGAGTTCGGCTTGTGAGACGGCGTCGGCGCTGGGTTCGCCGGCCGCCCTCGCGGCGAGCAGCCGGTCTCTCCAATCGTCGAGCTGCCGACCGTGATGCTCCTCCTCGGCGGCCGGGCGGCCGCCGGCGAGGAAGGACGTCAGCTTTGTCCCCATGGAGTCCCAGGCCTTCGTGCCCGCGAAGAAGACTGCCTTCTCCGCCAAGACCTGAGCCGCCTGGGCGTACGCGTTGTCTCTGCTCACGAGGAACCTCTCACAGTGATGCTGGCTGCGATCCTGGTCAACGCTCGACGCCGGCGGTCGCCGCGGCGAGAGCCGGGGGTGCGATGGCCGGGTCGTACACGCCGTGCCCTGTGGGGCCGCGGGGAGCAGCGGGGCGGGCGACAGGGCGCACGTTCATGGCGTGTGTGAAGGCGGAGCCCTTCTGCTGCGGGATCGCGTTCTGCTCGGCGCGTGTGTTGAGTTCCTCGTAGCTGTTCGCGGTCGAGAGCCGCCACAGCGCAGCTTCATGCGCTTCCCGCTGGTTCTCGGGGACGTCCAGTCCGGCGAGCTTCGTCGCGAATTCCTTCGGCGACGAGTCGGGATCGTAGTCCTGCATGCGCAGCTGGACCCGGTTCTGTGGCTGGGCGATGAACGAGTGGATTTCCCGCGGCAGGTGCTCGTTCTCGGGCAGGGGAACGGGGAACTTCACGCCGTCCTTGCCGACCTTGGGGTGTGCCAGGAGGATGGGCAACTCGTCCCTGCCCAGCACGGTCTGTTCGGCGATGTCGCCCACGAGGGCGACGACCGGTCCTTCCGCGGCCAGTGCGTAGCGCTCCGAGAGCTTGATCCACGAGTTGTTGACCGTGGACTCGAGCTCCTCGCGATCCAGGCCGTAGTCCTCCACCAGGGCGTTCTGCATTGCCGAGGTCTCCAGACGGTACGAGTCCATCTGTCGGCCGCCGTCCGTCTCCTGCAGCACTTGGAGTCCACGGGACGCCCCGTACGCGCGTGCGAGGAAGCGGTGTCCGATGGGCTCGTGCGCCCCGTCGGGCTGGGACTCGTAGGCCCAGAAAGCTCGCACGCTGCCCCTGTCCGCAGCCGTGACGGAGGCGTTGTCGCCGATGTCCTTGAAGAAGGACAGCAGGTCAGGTGCGGTGGTGCGTCCTTCGGTACGCGCCGTCTGCCAGTCCTCGTAGACGCGGCCGGCGAGGACGCGCGCCTCTTCCTCGTTGGAAGGGGTGGCCTTTGTGTATTCGTCCCGAAGCCGGAACGCTGTGTCGATCTCCTCCTGGGTGGGAGGGGCGTCGTACATCACCGGCGCCGCCGCGAGCCCTGGGGAGCCTCGACATTCAACGTGATGGTTGAGCTGCCGGCCATGTCAGTGGTCCACGTCGGGAATGACACGGACTGCTTGAGCACGAAGAAAGCCTGACCGGGCGGGTCGCCGACCGGCTTCCAGTAGGCCAGGCGGTAGGGGCTGCGGGTCCGCAGCCGAGCGTCTCGCGACCGCCAGAACGGTGACTCGGGTGGCTCGGGGAAGTCGGCGGCTTCCCAAGTTCCGCTCCACACGGCCGGACCCATGACGGTCTCGGCCGCGCTCAGATACTCCGGCCAGGCCGCGTCCGCGAGCTCGACGACCTCGGCGTTGTCGGCCGGCGAGGAGGCCCGGAGGCTCAGCACGTAGTGCGCCAGCTGGTGGACCGGGTGCCACATGCCGTCTGACCAGAGGGTCAACTGTCCGCCGCTGCGTGTCAGCACCTTGAGGTTCCCCTCGACCGTCTGGGGCTCCCAGCCGTACCGTCCGCACCACGCGCGGAACTCCGCCGATCCGCCCTGCGGGGGACCCGCCCACACCGAGGCCCAGTCCACGCCTCGCAGCCCCGTCAGTTCGGCAGCCAGGTCCTGGGCGGTGCGACCAGTCTTCTCCGTAGGCATCGTCATCCCTTCGCTAGAGACATTCGCGTGATCCACTCACGCGGCATGTGCGTTTGACCGTATCCCGGGTCCGCTGCCAGGAAATGGCGTTTTCACTGGCAGGGCGCCCGCCACCGCACGCTCGGTCGGCTTCGGGCCCGGTTAGCGCTCGACGCCACTAGCAGCGGCAGCGGGGGCAGGCGCCGGGGTCGGAGGTTCGACGACCGTGGGGTTATACACGCCGTGGCCCGTCGGGCCGTGGGTGACTTCGGGGCGGACGTTCATGCCGTGTGTGAAGGCGGAGTGCTTCTGTTGCGGGATCGCGTTCTTCTCTGCGCGCGCGTTGAGTTCGGCGTAGCTGCTGGCGGTCGAGAGCCGCCACAGTGCTGCTTCGTGGGCTTCTCGTTGGTTCTCGGGAACGTCGAGATCGGCGAGTTTCTCAGCGAAGTCCTTCGGCGACTTGTCGGGGGCGAAGTCCTCCTTGCGCACCTGCGCCCGGAGAGGCGGGTTCGCGATCAACGCGTCGATCTCCGAAGGGAGATGTTCGTGTCGGGGCATCTCCAAGGGAAAGCTCACGGCGTCCTTGCCGACCTTCTCGTGGGCGAGCACGATCGGCATCTCGTTCGCGCCGAGTATGGATCCCTCGGTGATGTCGGTCGCGAAGATCACTACCGGCCCTTCGGCGGCCTGCGTGTAGCGATCCGAGACCGTCTTCCACGCGTACTTGATCGCCCTGTCCGTCTCCTGCGCGTCCACTTCGTAGTCCTGGGCCAATGCCGCCTGAACGAGCGGATTCGAGAGGTGGTACGAGTCGAGCAGTCCGCCCGCCGGAGTCTCCTCCAGCACCTGGTACCCCCTGGTCCGGCCACAGGCCTCCGCGAGGAACTGGTGCCGCACTTCCCGGGGCGACCCCTCCTGTTGAGACCGGTACGACCAGAACGCGCGAATCTTTCCTCGATCCGGGCTGGTGACGTTTCCGTGTTCGGCAATGTCGCGAACGTAGTCCGGGAGCGTGCCGAGCTCGCGGCCTTCGGGGTTGTTCGCCTTGGCCGTCTGCCAGTCGGTGTAGATGCGGGAGGCCACCACGGTGGCCTCCGCCGCTGTGGTGGGCTTTCCCCGGTCGAATTCGTCCTGAAGCCTCAGGGCGTTCTCGACCTCCGCCCGGGTCGGAGGTGTCGCCGTCATCTGCGAGCCGTCAGGAACTCAATCGGAGCCCAGAGTTCGAGATGGATTCGGGATCCGCCAGGTGCGGTCGTCGTCCACGTGGGGAAGGACACCGACTGGCTCAGCACGATGTGGGGACGCCCCTGAGTGTCATTGGCCGGTGCCCAGTGAGCGAACTGGTACGGCCGGCGGCTCTCGAGCCGGAAAGAACGGTCGGGCCAGTACGAGGGGTGCGGGGGCTCGGGGAATTCCGCCGCGTCCCACTGTCCCGTCCAGGTCGGCGCGCCCAGCACGGACTCGGCGGCCTTCACGTAGCCCGGCCAGTCCTCCGCGGCACGGGCAAGGACGGCACCGTTCTCGGACGGGTCGCCCGCCTTGACGTGCGACGCGTAGTGGCTCACGTTCTCGATGCCCCAGAGGGTGCCCAGCCCGATGGTGAGGTGCGCCCCCGTGCGGGTGCGCACGGTCATGCTCTCGCGCTCATGGACCGGGACCTCGTACTCCCATCCGTACGCGTCGAACAACCTCCGGAACTCCGGTCCTCCAAGCTGAGGCAGCCCCTGCCACACCGGCAGCCAGTCCACCGCCAGCTCGTCCTTGAGCTCGGCGACCATGTCCTGAGGGGTCCGCCCCGTGGTCTCTGCCAGCATCTCGATTCCTCAGTTCGATCCACTCACTCGATACACCTGCCCGACCGTATCCCGTCAGGTGAGGAAGATCCCGAGGAGTAGAAGAACCACCACGACCGCGCCCATGATCAGACGTACCTTCGGGTCCTCGCGTTCCCAGAGGTCGTGGACGACGGCCCAGCCCGTCAGCCGGGCGGCGCGGCCGTCGTGGAGGCTCGCGGCGGACGCCTCGGGAGAGTCCGCCGCCTCGGTGGTGTCGGGGGTGTCCGGGGCAAGGTCGCCCGTGATGCCCTGCTGCTCCTGGGCCACAATCACCAGGCCCTCGAGGAGTTCGGGCATGGTGTTCGGGGTGAGGGGGTACATGACGGTGCCGAACTCGGTCTGGAAGCAGAGTCGGGACTGCCAGGGGTTGCCGGGTTCGTAGCCGTCGATCCAGGCGTGCTGGGCGTTGTACGTCGGTACGGGCGCCGCGGGTGCCACGGGCGCGGCCGATGCGGTGGGCACGGCGGGTGCGGCGGCGTGCTGAGGTCCTGCGGTCTGGTCGCTCAACTCTCGTCCTTGGCAAGGTCGGGGACGGTACGGCGCGCCCGGCGCGCGGGCACGACCCCCGCATTGTGCCGAGCTACCGGGAACGAGACTCGGAAGTGTCGGCCATGGGACACCCCTCCTTTCCTCGCCCTGTCCTCGCTTTCCTCGCCCTTTCCCCGGCGAGGAAAGTGGCGGTGTTCCCGCCCGGTCCGTTTGCCACACTGCCTCCGCACCTGGCCTCACCAGGGCCCGCCGCGTTCCGATTCCGGCCGGCCGGGGATCAGGGATCACACGCGGGGGGAGACCGAGCCGATGACGGACCACAGCAGTCCCGCCGGTGGTGCCGGCGAGAGTCAACCGCCCGTGCAGCCGGGCCAGTTCGGGCCGCCGCACATGGCCGTTGGACAGCAGCCGCACGCACCTCAGCAGACGCCGGCCCAGCCTCAGCAGGCACAGGGCCAGGCGCCGTACGGATATCCGGCTGCGCACACCCCGGCCACGCCCGCCGCTCCCGTCGCGGCCCAGCCGCCGGTGGCGTCCGAGGCTGCCCGTGCCCAGGTCGCCGCCGCGTGGACGCGACGCGCCCCGCAGGCCGCCGTACCGCCGGCGCAGGCCGCCGTACCGGCCCTTCCGCCGCGCCAGGGCTCGTCCTCGGACGCCGCGAAGCAGAACAAGAAGGACCGTCGCGAGCAGGCCAGGGCCGAGCGGAAGGCCGCGTACGAGGCGAAGAAGGCCGAGCGGGAGAGCCGTAAGCGTGGTGGAGCACCGGCTCTGGCGCCCGCGCCCGGCGCTGCCGCACCGAGCGGCACCGCCGGGTCCGTCGGTGCCGCCGCCCCTGCGGGTGCCGGGAACGCGGCAACCCCTGCGTCAGCCTCGCCGCCCTCCGCGCGTGCCGGGTTCGACGTACCCCGCCCCGGTGGCCGGCTGCCCGCGACGGGCCGCGGTACCCACGTCGCCCTCCGCGCCACCCTGCTCTTCACCACCTGCGCATTCGCGCTCGGTTCGTGCGGGGTCGTCGGCCTGGCGATCGGGAAGTCCTCCAGTGCGCCGACGGCAGCGCTCGGCAAGAAGGACGTCCAGAAGTACCGTCTCACCGAGTTCCCGACCCAGGCGGCGGGGACGTTTGCCGAGAAGTACGCGACGCTCTGTCTGACGTACGACCCGAAGACGGCCGAGCAGCGCCGCGAGGAACTGGCCCGCTACGCCACGTCCGGGGTGGACCGCGACTGCGGCTGGAACGGTCAGGGCACGCAGAGCGTGACCGGTGCCGTCTGGGACGGCAGTGTCGAGGACCTGCCCGAGTACGGGAAGAACGGCCGCTACTTCGGCGTGCAGGTCACTCTCTCGACCGGACGGGTCACCACCGTCTCCGTGCCTGTGTACGTCGCGAATCTCGCGGCCGGCTCGGGGTTGCGGGTCGTCGGCGACGTCGGCGAGATGCCGTTGCCCGGCCGCGGCACCGCGCCCGAGGTGGACCGGGGCGACGAGATCGTCGACGACGCGCTCTCGGACCAGCTCAAGGCGCAGGTCCTGCCTGGCTACTTCACGGCCTGGGGTGCCTCCGACACCACCTCGATGTCCCGGTTCACGGCACCCGACGCCACGCCCGCCGCGACCTCCGGGCTGGCCGGCGCGCTGTCCGCTCCCCAGGTCCAGACGGTCGAGGCGCTGGCCCCGGCCGGTACGGACGACAGCGGCGCGATCACGTACAAGTACGGGCAGTCCGTGCCGGTGCGGGTGATGGTCGTCTGGGGCGGGGCAGGTGCAGGTGCCGAAGGCACGCCTGCTCAGGAGACCACCCCGCAGGTCAAGCGCTCCTATCGGCTGACCGTCGTGAACACCGCGCAGGGCTGGTTCATCAAGGACATCCGCGGCGCGATCCTCGACCCGGCTGGCGGGCAGGGTGACGCCACTACCGATACCCCGAGCGCCACGCCGGCGCCCGGGCAGCAGACCCCACCCGCCGGCGGTACCGCCACTCCGCCGCCCGCGACCGGCGCGGCCAAGCCACCCGCCACGAAGCCGGCCAACAAGCCGGCCGCCGGCAAGCCCCAGCCGCCCAAGCCCTGACGGGGCGTGGCTCTCCGGGAGCCGTCTTCCCGGGCACGGCCTGCCTCTTGCCGAACCCTTCCGACTTTCCCGCTCTTCCTCTCACGACCCCCAGAACCGAAAGGACACCCCATGTACCTGGCAGCGACCTCGCTGGAGGGCATGTTCGGCGAGATCCAGGAGATCCTCACGACCATCGGAACGATGGTCGCGGTGATCGCCCTGCTCATCCTCGGCATCCGGATGCTGCTGTCCATGAAGCGCGGCGACGGCATGCGCGAGGCCTTCCAGGGCTTCGGCATGATCGCGCTGGCAGCCCTGATCATCGGTGGCGCGACCGGTCTTGCCGGTGTGCTCATCGAACTCGGCAAGCAGGTCGGTGGCGACGGCAACTGAGCCACTCGGCCGGGACCGTGCGGTCCCGGCCGCCGGACGGGCCACAGCCGACGAGAGAGGGGGGAGTGACCCATGGCGCAGGACGTGAACGGCGAGCCGGAGCCGATGGTCGCCTACGACCACACGGATCTGCTCAACCGTCCCAAGCGCATCTGGAACTGGGGCAACATCCCGCTTCCCGGACTGCTGCTGCCCGCGCTCGGGGCGGCGTTCGGGTTCGGTGTGGTGTGGATGATCGCGCTGCTCTCCCTCTCCGCCTTCGTGCCCTTCCTCGGCATGTCGGTGATGACGGCGGCGCTCTACCTGGGGCCGCCCGTCGGCGTCTACTTCGTCTGGGGCCGGCCGCTCCCCTCCGCCCTCACCCTCAGCCAGCAGCTGGTGGTCTGGGCCGACTACTGGTGGCAGCCCAAGCGGCTGCAGGGCCTGGCCGCCGACCGTGAGCCGGAGCAGCTGCACTGGCAGGTGATCTTCTGGCAGCCGGGTTCGCGGCGCTGGCAGCAGAGTTACGAGCAGGCGATCGCCGAGGCGGCGCGCCATGGATCGTCGTACGCCGGAACGGGCCCGGTAATCCCCGCGCCGTCAGCCGTACCCACCGCAAGCTCACCCTCCTCCGAGACCGCAGGATGACCCTTCCATGTTCATGATGATCCTTCTGGGCGGGGCGGTCGCCTTCTTCGTGATCGCCATGATCATGGCCGCCTCCTCCTCCAAGACCAAGGGCGCCGACGGAAAGCAGGGCGCAGGCGGGAAGCAGGGCTCCGGCAACCGCGGGCGGTCGCAGGGCGACCGGGCGAAGACCCGGCGCGAGGAGATGCGGCTGCCGTACCGCTACGCCGACGACATGATCTTCGTGCACGGCGACTCGGTGTGGACCGGCATCGTCCTGCCCACCTCGATCGACGAGTACCTGAACGCCACCGAGCTCCAGGCGATGGCCGAGGCGCCCGCCCGTGCGCTGCTCAACCTCGCGCGCGGCGACCGGAACGTCGAGTGCCACTACCGCAAGGTGTACCGGCCGATCACCGCCGTCGGCTGGGCCGAGGAGCTCAACGCCGTCGCCTGGGACCCGACCGAGAACTACAAGGCGTACAACTTCCGCAAGGCGGAGTACCAGGAGCGCATCGGTGCCATGCGCGAGCGGAACATCCTTCTGGTCAAGCTGGGCTCGCTCAAGCGCGGCTCCGGCGACGGCAGCGGTGTGCTGCCCGGTGGGGACGACCCGGTCGAGGATCTTGCCCTGTCGCGAGCCCTGACGGGCACGGCCGACAAGGCCGCGGCCGCCGCGACCGGTGTGCACGGGGAGTACCTGTCGCCGGTCCTGCTGGCCCAGTGGACGCAGGTCGCGCGTGAGGTGCACGAAAGCCTGGAGAGCCTCGGCGGTACGCCACTGGCCCGCGAGGAGCTGGTCTGGCTGATCCGCAAGCCGCTCCACGGCGACCTGCCGGTGCCGCCCGAGCCCGTGCTCGGCTCGCGCTCCTGGGGGCCGGACCAGTTCGACCTGGTGGTCGACTTCTCCGGCGAGAACCGCAAGACGCACATCGTGCTGCACCAGTACGACGAGGTCACCGGCGAGCAGCACACCAGCTACACGACGACGCTGGTCGCCGCCAACTGGCCTACGGAGACCCGGTTCCGGCAGTCGACCGCCTGGGCGCGGTACGCGGCGCAGAACGTGGAGTTCCCGGTCGAGATCGACATGCGCTTCACGCTCATCCCGTACCTGAAGTTCAAGGACCGCGCCGGGAAGATGAGCGGCAACCTGGTCGACGAGATGAACGACATGGCGAACTCGGGCCGTTCCCCGGACACCCGGCTCGCCAACCAGGTCACCCGCGCCCAGCACCTCGTGGACGACATCGAGGAGCACAAGATGCCGGGGATGGAGGCGCAGATCCGTTTCACCATCTCCGCGTCCGATCCGACGGAGCTGGAGCGCCGCCGCCGCATCCTGGAGATGCAGTTCAAGCAGGACCTGAAGGTCACGCTGCTGCGCCCGACGCGTCAGCAGTGGCGGCTGCTCCAGTCGCAGCTGCCCGGCAACGCGCCGAAGCTGCCGATCGCGCCGTATCTGCGGCTGCAGGAGGTGGAGCAGCTCGGCGCCGGGCTGCCGACGGCCGGTACGGAGCTGGGCGACAACCCCGAGCAGCGGTCCGGCAAGAAGCTCGGCTGGGTGGGCAACCTGGTCGGCTGGGCGGGCAAGATGCCGGTCCACTACTCGCTGCACGTGGGCCCCGCCCGTAACGACGGCGGTGGCCTCGCCATCGTCGGCGCGTCCGGTGGTGGAAAGTCCTCGCTGGCGCTGCAGAAGTTCTACGAGGAGTCGGAGTCGGGCGTCCGCTGCCTGGTCATCGACCCGAAGACCGACTTCGCGCAGCTCTGCTACTACCTGGGCTTCGGTGCCCAGGTGAACGACCCGGAGTTCGCGTCGGACGCGGAGCGCGGTGTGCTGGGGACGCCGGAGAGCCGGTTCCAGCCGGTGAACCCGGAGTTCTGGGCCGAGACGGAGGTCGTCGACCTTCTCAAGGGCCAGGCGGGCGTGCTCGACCCGTGGGTGATCGCGCGCGACGTGCCGTCGGGCCGGCTGCTGGCCGAGTCGATGCTGCGGGGCTTCCTCGGCGACGAGGACTACCAGCGCGTACGTCTGCCCGTGATCGAGGCGATGGCGACGGTCGTCGGCTGGTACAACTCGGCGATCCGACAGGCGACCGAGCAGGGCCTGAGCGCCCGGGACGCCGAGGCGCAGGTGCCGAGGCCGACGCTGTGGAACGTCGTAGACGAGGTGGTCCGGGCGTACGAGCACGCGCTCGCGACGAACGACCGCGAGGCGGCGAAGGACCTGAAGCTGGCCCAGATGCTGCTGACGGAGCTGCGGACGCTGCCGTACGCGCGACTCGCGTTCGCGGAGAAGCCGCAGACGCTGTCGGCGATGCGCAAGCGCCGTACGGTCATCACGCTGCGAGGCTTCCAGTCGCCGGCGGCCTCCGACCCGCGCAACTGGAACCCGGCCGAGCGGCTCGCGGCGACCGCGCTGATGGCGGTCGTCGAGCTCGGCAGCCAGATGCTCGACGTCGGTTACGAGAAGAACCCGGTGACGGGCGAGATCGGGCTGCGGCCGAAGGCGCTGTTCGTCGACGAGGCGTACGTCGTCACGGCGACGGAGAGCGGCCGGGACCTGATGCGACGGGCGCTCAAGCAGGGCCGTTCGTACCTGGCGGTCACCGTGCTGATCACGCAGCAGGCCATCGACCTGGTCCAGATCGAGGACTCCGAGGCGCGCAGCGGTGGCGCGAACCAGATCCACACGGTGTTCGCGTTCAAGCAGAAGTCCGCCCAGGAGGCGTCCCTCGTGGCACCGTTGCTGGGCCGTCCGGAGTCGGACGCGAAGGTCGTGGCGGCGCTCCAGGAACTCCGCACGGGTGTCTGCCTCCAGCGCGACGCCGACAAGCGGGTGGGGACGGTGGCGGTGGACCTGGTCTTCAAGGAGATCCTCGCCGCCACGGACACCAACGGCACGACCCGCCCGTCGCGCCAGGGCGTCAACCCTCCGCTGAGTGTCTGGGACTGGACCTTCCTCCAGGAGACCAACGACCTGGACCCGACAGCCACGCCGGCTCAGGAAGCCCCGTCCGCGGTGGCCTGACCTGCCCGGCCACCCTGAACGACCGAATCGACCCCGAGGAGCATCCCGATGCGCCTGACCAAGAACCTCGCAGCCGGAGCCGTCGCGCTCGCCGCGCTCATGACCCTGACGGGATGCGGCGGGAGCGACGAGGGGGGAGACGCGGCCGCCGGCCCGCTGAGCGGCCTGCCGAAGGCGGAGACCATGGCGGACGTCCAGAAGGCCGTCCAGGAGCGCGGTGTCTCGTGCGGCAAGCTTCGGAAGAGCGGCGACAACTCCTACATGGAGGATGAAGCAAAGGACCCCACCTGGGGCGTCCAGGAGCGCGCTGTGTGCCGCGACGACTCGGGCAGGTCCGTCACCCTGCTGCTCATCGGCGACATGGCCAAGTTCCAGGGGGCGCTGGCCAAGGGCAAGCGTTCCTTCACGATCGGCCAGAACTTCGCCGTCGCCGCCGAGAGTGACAACGCCGCGCAGAGCCTGATGCAGGGCGGTCTGCTCACGGTTTCCTGCGACCCGGACGACCGTCAGGACGTGCCCAGCGGCTACGAGATCCACGACGGCCTGGTCAAGGGCTGTTTCCTCACGAACTACGACCTGTAGCCGCCCCCGCCCCGGATCCCCGGACCTGGAAGGAAACCAATACCCGTGCGCCGTAGGGTCATGTCACGCGGAACCCGTTCCGTTCTCCGCTCGCCGGGCAACCTTGTGCGCGGTGCCGGGCGGATCATCAGAGCAGGTCTGTTCCTGGTTCTCGCGCTGGTCGCGCTGACGTTGTCCGTCCCGAACTCGGCGCAGGCTTTCGGCCCCGACCTCAACCTGAGCTGCAAGATCACCGGGGACGACAACTACAGCCGCGACAATCCGGGCGCGAATGGCGAGTCCATCATTCCCGCAGTCAATCAGTGGGAGAAGACGGGGCAGACGGGTGAGGACATCAATGACACACGGGGGATGATCACCGGTGCTGTCAAGATGTCCAAGAGCCCCGACAGATACACGTTTTATGAGATTAACGGCGTGCGGGGTCTGATCTGGACGGGGACTTTCAAGGGCCGGCCCGATGCCTCTGTCCCCGACGGTACGGACGACAGCGGCGCCGACGACTGCTCGGTCATGGACTTCGTCAACAACGGCGTAGCCAACATGGTCTTCAACGGCACGAAGATCCTCACGCGCGCGGCCATCTCCATCAAGGAACTCGCCTCCAACCCGAGTCCTCTCCGAGGCCTGTACGAGGGACGCAACGCCGCTGTGACGACGTTGCAGAACAACGTTTTCAGGCCGGCTGTGCCCGCAATGATCCTGCTCACCGGCATCTGGGTATTCACCAAGTGGCGCCGGCAGGAGATGCGCGAGGTCTGGTCGGGCGTCGGCTGGGCTTGTCTGACGACCATCGCCGTAGTCGCGCTGCTGGCCGGCGGCGGTCAGAACAGCAACTATCACAAGGTCATCGACCAGGCCGACGCAGGCATCGCGAACTTCAACTCGCTGCTCGCCGAGGCGGCGCTGGCGGGTGTTTCTGGGCAGATGCAGCCGCCCTGCGACATGAACAAGGACGAGACGACCAACCGAGGTCTCCGTGCCTCGAGCTGTGCGATGTACGACACCCTCGCCTTCCGTCCATGGGCCCTGGGGCAGTTCGGCGAGAAAGGTGCGAACTGCATATTCCGAACGGACGGTGGGGCCAAGGTCACCAAGGACGCCGCGTGCGACCTCGGTAGCGCCAAGGGCGAGTGTGACTTCGGAAGGGGCGCGCGCTGCGAGGACCTTAGGGTCAAGCAGGCCGCGGCGCAGTCCATGACCAACTTTGACAAGTTCCCCCTGAAGGGCGATCCGAAGGACGCCGAGAGTAAGGAGGAAGGCGAGTGGATGCCCATCCGGCAGGACATCGCGGGTGGCCCACGGGAGGATATTCCCGACGAAGAAGACCTTCCCAAGGATCAGAACATCTACCCTGTCCCGTTTGGTGACTGGGCCGGTCACAACGCTGGAGGCCGGGTCGGGCTCGCGTTCTACTCCCTGATCGCCGCCCTCATCGTCGGCATCATGGTCATCGTTCTCAGCGCTCTCACGCTGCTCTGGCACTCCGTGACCCTGATCCTCATCATCCTGCTCCCGCTGGTCGCCACTCTCGGCATCCACCCTTCCCAGCAGAAGCTGCTCAAGGGCTGGCTGCAGACCTTCATTCACAGCTTCGTGCTGCGGGCGGGCTTCGGCGTCATTCTGACCGTGCTGCTCGTGCTTTATCAGATGATCCTGCCCGCCCGGATCCCCCTGGGTATGCAGCTCCTCATGCTCCTCCTCGTCACCGTCGCCGTCGTGATGATGCTCAAGAAGCTCATCAGCGGGGAATTCAGCCCGAAGATCGCCGGCGCCGCGGACCTGGGCGTCGGGGACATGCCGGGTGTGGTCGGCGGAAAGGCCGTGCCGTTCCTGGGGGCCGTCGGCCAGAAGGGCGCCGGTGTGGTCACGGGCTCGGGGCGGGTCGCCGCGGGCGCCGCCTTGAAGGGAGCCGGCGCGGCTGCCCGAGGGGCGGACAAGAAGTGGAACAACGGGCGTCTTCAGAAGGGTGGCTGGCTCGCGGAGAGCAACTCCAAGCGCCAGCAGCGCAAGAGCGCGCACCAGGCTCGCGTCGTACAGGAGAAGTCGTACGACAACACCGTCAACACGAAGAGCTCGGAGCACCCGAACTCCGACGAGAAGGCCGCGTCGGAGACCCCCCGTGTCGGCCGTGTCAGTCAGCGCAACACCACTCCGCCCCCCGCTGCCACCCCGACGCCCACCGCAGCACCTGCACCCGTGCCGCAGCAGGCCGCGCCTCCTGCCCCGGCGCCCCGGCCGGCGCGTACGCAGCCGACGCAGCAGCCGGTAACGCAGCAGCCCGCGCAGCCGAACCCGCCGCAGCTGCCCCCGCAGCGACCGTCGGGTGACGACAACCGCATGCCCCGATAGGAGGACCGTTCATGTCACGTACCGACTCGGTCGTCGAGGCCGTGCGGCGTCTGGTCCGGCAGGAGAAGAGCGACGCCTGGGCCGTCCGGCTGCTGCCCAGGCTCGTCTTCGGGATCGCCGGGGCGTACACGCTCTTCATCCTCGCCTCCTCCTCGATGAGCTCGTTCGTCACGATCTGCGCGCTCCTGGTGCTCGGCCTGCTGGTGTTCCTGCTGCGCAAGCGCGGTCAGTTGCTGCTTGCGATCGGGTCGACGGTGGTGACCGCCGCGTTCGCGGGCTATCTCGCGGCCGTGGCGGACATCGCCCGGGGCATTCCGGCCGGATGGGTGAGCGGGCAGGCCGTGTTCGGGCACTGGGCGATCGCCGGGATGGCGCTGCTCGGCGCGTGGATGGTCAAGGACCATCCCGGGCGGCGGGGGCTCACCGTCGTGATCGCCGATGCCGTCCTCCTCGTGGCAGCGGGGCTGGGCACGGTCGCGCCCCCGGTCGCCGTGCCGCTTGGATTCGCCGGTGTGGTCGCCGTTCTCATGGTGCGGGGCGGGGGCGCAGCGGCGCTCCGCCGGGCCGTGCGGCGCGTCGCGAGACGGGTCAAGGGAGCCTGATGTCACATCAGATCACGTGTGAGCAAAATGGTTACAGTTCGGAACGGCTTTGCTGTCGCCATTTGCACTGCTCTAGAGTCCCCAGGTATCAAAAATTGCCACGGGGGGCACTTACATGGTCACGACTATGCGCAGGACTCACTCAGCGAACATATCCGGAACGCCAGGCACGGCCTCCGCTCCGCTGCCCTGCCAACGCCGACCGGACATCTTCCGGCATCCGCTCCTTGAGAACCCGCCCGTCAGCTCGGCCGAGCTGCCCATCCAGGGACGGCGCCTCCAGGCGCTCGCCCATGCGGCACGGCAGCTCTGCGCCTCCTGCCCGGTCCGGCGGGAGTGCCTGCGGGAATCCGTCCTCCGCCCGGACCCGGGCGGGTACCTCGCCGGTACCACCGAGCAGGACCGCCGGCTCATCCGCCGCCGGCTCGGCATCGGCACCCCGCACGGGGACCTGACGGCCCCGGTGGATCCCCGACAGGGTTCCGTCGGCTTCGACGCGGGCTTCCACGCCGAACTCGAAGCCGTCCTAGACGCGTTCGCGCCGGTACGCGCCTCAGGGATCCCGCGCCCGCGTACGCAGGGTCGGCCGGGACCGCGTTCCGTGGTCCCAGCTCAGAAGACACATCACGTAGCAGAGGAATCAATGGCGGCGCCGGCAGGTGAACGCATCACCTTCGCACTCGACGATCCCGTGCTCGCCGTGCAGAACGCCGTCCTCACGCCGCTGCTGCTCGCCGCGCTACCCGCGCTCGAAGCCTCCGAGCGACTGGCCGGCATGCTGGCGCACGCGCCGTCCGCCGGCCTCGCCCCGGAGCTGGCCGCATCCTGCCGACGGGCGCGCCTCAGCATGGAGGCCTGGCGCGCGGAGCTGGCCGACGACGCTCCCCGCCTTCCGGCGGGCACCGGGCTCGTCGGCTCGGTCAGCGTCGAGCTCGCGACCAGCGACCCGATCACCGCTCTGCGCCAGGACCTCTTCGAGCCTCTGCTGCGCCGTGTCGCCGATTCGATCGCACGGATCGAGGAGGTTATGTCGGTCCTCATGACCGGGCAGGAGGGCGGTGAGGACACGGATGCGTCCGGACGCTCGCTGCTGGCCGACCTGCGGACCGCGCTGCGTGAACTCGCCGCGCACATCGCGGCCTACGGCACCGTCGCGCCCGCCTCCGTTCCGCACCTCGGCAGCCGGGGGGGTTCGGACGGCGCGGGTGCCGTGGTGCGTGCCCTGCACCCCTCGATGAGCCTGCGCCAGGCCGTGGACCGAGCCGTCGCCTCTTTCCCGGGACCGTTCACCGCCCGCGACGTCCTGCTCGCGCTACCTCCGGAGGTGTACCAGGAGTCGGCCAAGTCGATCAGCAACGTCCTCTCCGCCTTGGTCAAGTCCGGGCGGCTGCGGCGGGTGTCGCGTGGTAAGTACTCCATGGACCCTGCGGAATCCCCCGTCGTTCCGTTCGCCGGGGACGACCTCGCCTAACTCCTGAAAGGACCCGAGTCGTGCAGCCCATGCCTCCGGCGGCCGAAGTCCGTATCTTCTCGCCCAACGCCGGCCTGATCGACGGTGTCCCGGTCACGGCGCCGCCGTACGGTGACATCCAGGAGGTCGTCATCTCGATCCTCCAGCAGCGCGCCCAGCAGTTCGGCGCGCCCGCCGCGGCGACGATCACCGACGACCGGTTCGGTGGCGGTATCCGTCTGCTCATCCACCCGGACGGCACGACGGAAGCGCTCGACTAGGGAGGCCGTCCGCGACGAACGGAGATCAGCATGTCGTACCCGCAGGACCGCTACCACGGCGAGAACGGTGAGGTCAGCGCCTCCTTCCGCCCCGTCGGTACCCCGGCGGACCTCACCGTCGCCAACGGGACGCAGACGCACTACCTCGCCACCACCGCTTCGACCGGGGGCGAGTTCGGGCTCTACCAGGTCGACATGACACCGCGCGCCGGCGGCCCCGCCACGCACTTCCACAGGACGATCTCCGAGAGCTTCTTCGTCCTCGACGGGACCGTGCGGCTCTTCGACGGCAAGCAGTGGGTCGACGCGAAGAAGGGCGACTTCCTGTACGTCCCGACCGGCGGGCTGCACGCCTTCCGCAACGAGTCCGACGAGCCGGCCTCGTTCCTGATCCTCTTCGCGCCCGGCGCTCCCCGTGAGGAGTACTTCGAGAAGGTCGGGACGGTCGCCGGGATGACCGAAGAGGAGCGGACGGAGTTCTTCCTCAAACACGACACGTACTGGACGGACTGAGCCCCGTCTTCGCCCCCGCCCCGCACAGTGGCAGCACCGTGAGGCCCGGGCGTGGGGGTGACGCGCGGACCGCTGCCCAGCACGCCACGCCCGTCGCCTCGACGAAGAGCCCGCGGCGGGCCAGGTCCACCTGGGCGGTGTGGAGTTGGTCCTCCGTCACCGTGAGGAAGGTTCCGCCCGCCGCCCGCACCGCTCGCAGGATCTGGGCGGCGCGTGGTGGGTTCGGGATGGCGATGCCCTCGGCGAGGGTGGGGCGGGCGTCCGCCGGTTCGAGGAGGTCGTCCGCGCCCGCCGCGAACGCCTCCGCCAGGGGAGCCACCGCCTCCGCCTGTACGGCGATCAGCGCGGGGCGGCCGTCGATCAGCCCGTGGCCGTACAGCTCCTCCACGGCCAGGGCGGCGCCCAGGAGGAGGGTGCCGTTGCCGACCGGGACGACGAGGGTGTCCGGGAGCCTGCCGCCGAGGTCCTCCCAGAGCTCGTACACGTACGTCTTCGTGCCGTGCAGGAAGTGCGGGTTGTAGACGTGCGAGGCGTAGAACGTGTCCGGTTCGTCGGCGGCGTCCCGGGCCGCCCGGGCCGTGGCCTCGCGGTCGCCGGGCACGACCGTCACGTGCGCCCCGTGCGCCCGCATCTGCTCGAGCTTCTTGGCGGACGTTCCCTCCGGTACGTACACGACGCAGTCGAGGCCCGCCCGCGCGCAGTACGCGGCGATCGCCGTGCCGGCGTTGCCACTGCTGTCGGCGAGGACGCGGGTCGGGGAGAGGCGGCGGGCGAGTTCGGCGAGCATCACCGCGCCCCGGTCCTTGAAGGACAACGTCGGCATGAGGAAGTCGAGTTTGGCCGAGACCCCGTCGGTGAGCGGGACGAGCGGAGTGCGGCCCTCCCCGAGCGTCACCCGCGGGGCCCCGGTCGCCAGCGGCAGCGCCTCTTCGTAACGCCACAATGAATTCACACGTGACGCAAGGGACGTGAGTGAAACCGGGGCGCTCGTGAACTCGAGATCCCAAGGGCCGCGGCACTGCGGACAACACCAGGTGAGGGCGTCTGCGGGGGACCGGAGCCGGCAACGGGGGCACACGTACGGCGTCATGAGCGCCAGCATGTCAGCCGTGTGGCGCACGTGTGTCGGGGCGCTCAGGACCCTTGTGAGATTCCTATGGATCCGTCAATCTTTCGCTCGGCAGCCGGATGTGCGAAACGGCGTGGACACTTCACGTCTAGTTGTCATGTTCCTGCCGTACCCCCACAGCAACGCACCACCTATGAGGAGGATCCCTCACATGTCAGTGATGCGTGACTCGCGGCGCAGACTCGCCGCCGCCAGTGCCATAGCCGTCGCCGCCCTGGCTCTCGGCACCGCCGCCACCTTCCCCGCCACCGCGGCCGAGGCCGCTCCCGACGGCGTGATCCAGAACGCCGGGGCCCCCGGGACGATCGACGGCAGCTACATCGTCACCCTCAAGGACTCCGCCCCGGCGGAGACCTCGAAGGGTCGGGCGGTCGCGGCCAAGCACGGCGCGAAGATCAAGAAGACGTACACCTCGGCGCTGAACGGCTACAACGTCGAGCTCTCCGAGGCGCAGGCGAAGAAGCTCGCCGGCGACCCCGCGGTGGCCTCCGTCGTGCAGAACCGCGTCTTCACGGTCGACGGCACGCAGCCCTCCCCGCCGTCCTGGGGCCTGGACCGGATCGACCAGCGGGCCCTTCCGCTGAACCAGAGCTACACCTACCCGGACACCGCGGGCCAGGGCGTCACGGCGTACATCATCGACACCGGTGTACGGATCTCCCACAGCGACTTCGGCGGCCGGGCCTTCAACGGTTACGACGCGATCGACAACGACAACGTCGCCCAGGACGGGCACGGCCACGGCACCCACGTCGCCGGAACCGTCGCGGGATCCTCCTACGGTGTCGCGAAGAAGGCCAAGATCGTCGGCGTCCGCGTCCTCAACAACCAGGGCTCGGGCACGACCGCGCAGGTCGTCGCCGGTATCGACTGGGTCACCCAGAACGCCGTCAAGCCGGCCGTCGCCAACATGAGCCTCGGCGGCGGCATCGACTCCGCCCTCGACACGGCCGTGCGCAACTCGATCGCGTCGGGCGTCACCTACGCCGTGGCCGCGGGCAACGACAACTCCAACGCCTCCAACTACTCGCCGGCGCGCGTCTCCGAGGCCATCACGGTCGGCTCCACGACCAACACCGACGCCCGCTCCAGCTTCTCCAACTACGGCAGCGTGCTCGACATCTTCGCCCCGGGCTCCTCCATCACCTCGGCCTGGAACACGAACGACACCGCCACCAACACCATCTCCGGCACGTCGATGGCGACCCCGCACGTCGCGGGCGCGGCCGCGGTCTGGCTCGCGGACAACCCGTCGGCCACCCCGGCCCAGGTCTCGTCCGCGCTGACGAGCGCCGCCACCCCCAACGTCGTCGGCAACCCCGGCTCCGGCTCGCCGAACCGGCTGCTCTTCGTGGGCGGCGGCGGCACCACCCCGCCGCCCGGCAAGAAGTTCGAGAACACCGCGGACTTCGCCATCGCCGACAACTCGACCGTCGAGTCCCCGGTGACCGTCAGCGGTGTCACGGGCAACGCCCCCTCCGCGCTCCAGGTGCCCGTGAACATCGTTCACACCTACATCGGTGACCTTCAGGTCCAGCTCATCGCCCCCGACGGCACGGCGTACACGCTGAAGGGCTACGGCACCGGCGGCAGCTCCGACAACATCAACACCACGTACACGGTGAACGCCTCCTCCGAGGTCGCGAACGGCACGTGGAAGCTGCGCGTCAGCGACAACGCGAACTACGACACCGGGAAGATCGACTCCTGGGCGCTCCAGTTCTGAGTGGGTGAGTAGCACGTAGGTGCCTGAGAGGGGCGGTCGCCGGGTCCGGCGGCCGTCCCTCCGCCGTCGTCAGAGAAGGTCGAGGCGGACCAGGCCGCCTCGTAGGGCGGGTCGAGCAGCCGCGCTGTACCGCCCCCACCCCTGGAGCACGTACGATGCGCGCGCCTGATCGCACGTTCGTATCATCCGCCCGCACAGGAGCACCGTACTCGTGGAGCCCTCCCAGCCGCCCCAGGACTCTCAGCCACCCCACAGAGCGTGGCCCGCCCCGGAGCCTTCGGACCCGACGGCTCCCCCGGGTGCTTCGACGGCTCCCGCCGGGCCTCCGGGGGTTCCGGTGACTCCTCACGGGCCTCCCGGGACTCCGGTGGTGCCGGGGCCGTACAACGCCAACCCCTACGCCCCGTACGGGCCGTACGGCCCCGGTGCGGTGGGTCCCGCCGCCTACGCCGCCCCGCAGCAGACCACCAACGGTCTGGCCATCGCCTCGCTGGTCTCCGGTGTCGTCTGCTGTCTGCCGCCGCTCGGCCTGGTCCTCGGACTGACCGCCCTCCCGCAGATCCGGAAGCGGAACCAGTCCGGCAAGGGGCTCGCCGTCGCGGGCATCATCCTGTCCGCGCTCAGCTCCCTCGTCATGATCGTCGGTCTGGTCACCGGCGTCTTCGGCGAGGCGTGGCGCGGCTTCCAGAAGGGCGTGGAGGAGGCGGCGAGTTCGAGCTCGGCGTTCTCCCTGCGCACCGGCCAGTGCTACAACGTCGACGGCGAGATGGAGGCCGAGACCTCGGACGTCCTGGTCGTCCCCTGCGACCGGCCGCACGAGGGCGAGGTCACCGGCGGCTTCAAACTCACCGGCTTCACCAAGTGGCCGGGCGAGAGCGCCATCGACGACATCGCGGAGAAGCGCTGCCAGGAAGTCGGCCAGGCGTACGCGCTGGACAGCTGGGCCTTCCCCGAGGACGTCTACGACTTCTACTACATGCCGAGCCGTGCCAGCTGGCGGGCCGGCGACCGCGTCGTGACCTGCGCGTTCATCGTGGACGGCGGTGAACCGATCAAGGGTTCGCTGCGCAGCGACAAGACCACCCTCGACGCCCACCAGCTCCACTACCTCACGACCATGAACCCGATCGACGACGCGTTGAACGAGGAGCCGGAGGAGGACGCGGACGAGGATCTGGCCGGAAACAGGGAATGGGCGGGGAAGGTCCACGGCGCCCTCACCGGAGCGAGCCGGAACCTGAAGAGCCACACCTGGTCGCCGGCGGCGGCGCCCCGCGTCGCCGAGCTGGTGAAGGAGCTGGACTCCTCCGCGAAGGAATGGGACAGGCTGGCCAAGGCCGCCGACGCGGACGTCTTCTGGGAGCACTACGACGCCGCGTACGACGGGACCTACTGGGAGTCGGAGTCCGGGGCCCGCAGGGCCCTGGACCTCACGGCGACGCTGGACTCCGGCACGTCCGCCTGAGACGTCGCTGTCGGGCGTGCGTGTGAACCGGGGCCGGGCCTCCTTCGGGAGACCCGGCCCCGTGCACGCGCGCGTGCGCCCGCGGGTCGGCGCTGTGCGCCGGCCGGGCGGTCGCGCGCCGGTGGGTCAGCGGCGGCCGAGTCCGCGGTCCACGGCGGTGATCAGCTCGCCGTCGGGGGTGTCACCGTCCAGCGACCAGAACATCGCGCCGCCGAGCCCCTTGACGCGTACGTACGTCGACTTGGTGCGCAGCACCTGCGGGTCGTCGTACGTCCACAGGGTCGTGCCGTCGAAGAGCCAGGCGTGGCCGGTGCGCCAGTCGCGGTGCACCTTGTACGTCCCCGAGTCCGCGAGCTTCTTCAGGGCCTTGTAGTCCTCGCTCCCGTTCGCCCAGGTGCCCGGCGCGGGGCCGGTGGCCGGCTGCCCGAGCCCGTCACCGCCGCCCGTCACACCCGTCCAGCCCTGGCCGTAGAACGGCATGCCCACCACGAGCTTGTGGGCGGGCGCGCCGCGCCGCAGCCAGTCGTTCACGGTCTGGTCGACGCTGAAGTCGCCGCTCTTCGCGAAGAGCGCCGACTGCTGGGCCGTCGTGGACTCCCAGGAGCCGTGGAAGTCGTAGCCCTGGAGGTTCACGAAGTCGAAGTCCCGCATGATCTTCGGGACTTCGAAGCCTGCGTCGATCTTGGCCGGGGCGGTCGGCACGAAGGCGGTCAGCTCGTAGTGCTTGCGCTTGCCGTGGCCCTGCCGGGACGTGGCGTAGGCGTCGAGCTGGCTGCGGAACTCCCGTACCAGGGCGGTGAAGTTCTGCTTGTCCTCCGGGCGGAAGACGGTGTCGACGTCGCCGGCGGAGGCCGGCCACTCCCAGTCGAGGTCGATGCCGTCGAAGAGGCCCGCGGCGGCTCCCGCGCCGCCACGGGCTCCGTCGACGGGCAGGTTGCCCTTGATGTAGAGGTCGATGCAGGACGAGACGAAGGCCTTGCGGGACGCGGGGGTGCGGGCCGCGTCGGAGAAGTGGGTGGACCAGCTCCAGCCGCCGAGCGAGATCAGGACCTTGAGGCCCGGGTGCTTCGCCTTGAGTTCGCGCAGCTGGTTGAAGTTGCCGGCCAGAGGCTGCTCGGCGGTGTCGGCGACGCCGTCCACGGAGTCGGCCGCGTCGAGCGGACGGACGTAGTCGGCCCACGCGTCGGCCTCTCCCGGCACGTTGCCGGTGAAGCACCTGCCGTCGGAACTGACGTTCCCGAAGGCGTAGTTGATGTGGGTGAGCTTGGCCGCCGTGCCGCTTGTCTCCAGATCCTTCACCTGGAAGTCGCGTCCGTAGACGCCCCATTGGGTGAAGTAGCCGACGCGCTTGTACGAGGGGCGGCTGGTGCTGTGCGAGGCGGAGTCGGCGCCCGCTGCGGGCGCGAGTCCGGCCACGAGGCCGAGGGAGAGGGCGGCGGTCGTCAGCCGGGAAAGGGTTCTACGACGCATGGGGCTCGTTTCCTGTGCGTGTGCCGGAAGGGAGCTGTGCTCACAGGAACGTATTGGTCTGGACCATTACGGTCAAGACTCCCGCGGGGAATCGGCGTCCATACCTGCGGTAAGCGCAGGCGTAAAGGCAAGTCATCACTTCGGGTGAAACTCTGGCCCATGCTTGCGGGTGGCCACCGAGGGTTGTCAGGCTGTAGCTGTCCGTCAACCTGAGGGGAGTGTCCAGTGACGTTCGGTGAGCAGCCCGCCTATCTTCGCGTGGCGAGCGATCTTCGAGAGAAGATCGCCAACGGCTCGCTTCCGCCGCATACCCGACTCCCCTCGCAGGCGCGCATTCGCGAGGAGTACGGGGTCTCGGACACCGTGGCCCTGGAAGCCCGCAAGGTGCTGATGGCCGAGGGGCTCGTCGAGGGCCGCTCGGGCTCGGGGACGTATGTGCGGGAGCGGCCGGTGCCGCGCAGGATCGCCCGCTCCGGGTACCGGCCGCCGTCCGGCGCCAACCCCTTCCGGCAGGAGCAGGCGGCGGACGGGGCGCGCGGCACCTGGGAGTCGAGCAGCGAGCAGGAGCACGCGAGCGCCGTCGTGGCGGAGCGGCTCGGCATCGAGCCGGGGGAGCGGGTGATGCGCACACGGTACGTCTACCGGGACGGGGGCGAGCCGATGATGCTCTCCACCTCCTGGGAGCCGCTCGCGGTCACGGGGCGGACGCCCGTGATGCTGCCCGAGGAGGGGCCGCTCGGCGGCTGCGGAGTCGTGGAGCGCATGGCGGCGATCGACGTCGTCGTCGACAACGTGGTGGAGGAGGTCGGCGCCCGCCCGGGCCTCGCGGAGGAGCTCCTGGCCCTCGGTGGCGTCCCGGGCCATGTGGTGATGGTCGTCGAGCGGACGTACTACGCATCGGGCCGTGCGGTGGAGACCGCCGAGGTCGTCGTCCCGGCCGACCGCTACCGCATCGCCTACCACCTCCCGGTGCGCTGAAGGAACCGCGCCTGCCGTCGTCAGGGTTGTCCCTTGCGCCTGAGTGCGCCGTGGGCCCCGGTCGGCTGCCCCCGCGTTGGAGCCGACCCGGCGCCCCCGCCGGACGGAGGCGCCTCGCCGGCCGGGCCGGGCCTGAGAGGCGCGGCGACGCCGAGTCCTCCCGGCCCCCGGCTCCCGGCGCCCGCGCCCGGCCCCCGGCCCCGGGCTCCCGGCGCCCGCGCCCCCGGCGCCCGGCCCCCAGCCCCGGGCTCCCGGCCCCCGGCCCCGGGCTCCCGGCTCCCGCGCCCGGCCCCCGGCCCCGGGCTCCCGGCGCCCGCGCCCGGCCCCCGGCCCCCGGCCCCGGGCTCCCGGCTCCCGGCGCCCGCGCCCGCCGGAGTCGGTCGGCGCCGCGCTGCCCCGCGCCCCCCTCCCGTTCCCGGGTCTGATCTTCGGCCGCCCTTCGTCAATTCCCGGCCGGATCCGTACCTCTTTGTGAAATCTCGTATCCGCTGTGTAAAGGTCAGGCGTAAGGTCAGGCATATGCGGATTGCCATTTCAGGGAGATCCTTAGAGACGACCGGACCGGCGGAGGGAGATGGTCGATGACCGACAGTGGCCCTGTCCTGCCCTGGCTGGTGATACGGCAGGACGACAACGGGAACCGCTATCGGGTCGGGCGGTACGCGACGAGGGACGAGGCGCAGAAGGTCGCCGACAGCCTCGATGACCGGGGGCACAAGCAGCTCTACTGGGTGGAGCGGATCGGGCAACCCGCGGTCTGACCTCCGCGGGATACGCTCCGGCCCATGACAGAACCCCACTCCGACCACGTGGCCGACCACGTGGTCGTGGTCGCCGGCGCCGTGTACGACAGGGGGCGTCTGCTGGCCGCGCGCCGCAGTGCCCCCGCCGAGCTGGCGGGGCGTTGGGAGCTCCCCGGCGGCAAGGTGGAGCCGGGCGAAAGCGCCGAAGCCGCGCTGGTCCGCGAGTTGCGCGAGGAACTCGGCGTCGAGGCGGAGCCCGGTGAGCGCATCCCGGGCGAGTGGCCGCTGAAGCCCGGCTACGTCCTCCGGGTGTGGACCGCCCGTCTGCTCTCGGGTGAGCCCCGCCCGCTGGAGGACCACGACGAACTGCGCTGGCTGGCCCGTCATGAGCTGGACTCCGTCGACTGGCTCGACCAGGACCGGCCCGCCGTCGCCGAGGCCGGGCTGCGTCTGCCGCCCGTCGCCGCCGACGGAGCGCGCGGCTGAGGCCTTGACCCGTTCGTGCCACGGTGCTCCCCTTGGCCCACTCCCGCGATACCGCGCCCTCAATTCGGGTATGTGCTGATTAACCCCCCGAAATAGGACGTGGGCCTTCCTTCTGGTGATGGGTTGGGGAAGTGATCGGGAGTGATCGACACCGATGGCGACTGCGTCGAGTGGAACTTCCCGGCTGAGGCCAATGCCGTGCGCACCGCCCGCCACGCGGTGCGCGACACGCTTCGGACCTGGCGGATCGACTCGACGGTGGGTGACCTGACGGTCCTCCTGGTGAGCGAGCTGGTGACCAACTCCCTCCGCTACGCCTCCGGC
Source organism: Streptomyces sp. NPDC013317 (assembly GCF_055563155.1). Taxonomy (NCBI): domain Bacteria; kingdom Bacillati; phylum Actinomycetota; class Actinomycetes; order Kitasatosporales; family Streptomycetaceae; genus Streptomyces; species Streptomyces sp. NPDC013317. Next base: position 700,504 of record NZ_JBVHDX010000002.1, on the reverse strand, counting down.
CCCATCGGTGTCCGCCTCGTCCACCTCCATCCGGAGCCGGACGGCGACGCCCACCGCCCCGCCCTTCTCGTGGAGGTCTCCGATCCGCTTCCGGATCCGCCCACCGAACGCCCCGCCGGGCCCGACGACGAGGGGGGTCGCGGTCTCCAGCTCGTGGCCGGTTCCGCTCGGAGCTGGGGGACCCGTCAAGACAGAACGGGCAAGACAGTGTGGTTCGAGCTGGCCCTGCCGGGTTAAGAGAGGGTTGGGACAACGATCACCGAGGGCTCGGCCGGAAATGAACGAGACCACCCTGTGATCGTGAACGTCGTGCCGTCGGGGGCCGTAGTGCTGAATACTGCGGGCATGGCCGGTCCGGTGCGGTGAGCTGGAGGGGACGGTCGCGTGAGCGAGATACCTGAGACGGCGAGCGGCTTCGTGTGGCAGAGCAGCCCGCCCGGCTCGATCTATGACTACATCAGGGTCGCCTCCTTCTCGATAGGGCCCGACGGGCTCGTCGATCAGTGGAGTCGCCGGGCCGTCGACCTCTTCGGCGTGCCTGCCGAAGAGGCCATGGGCAAGGATCCGGTCGAGGCCTTCATGCCTGCCGACCTGCGTGAACGCGGGCGGCGCAGGGTCGCCGAGATCCTCGACGGCCGTGAGTGGACGGGCCTCGTCCCCTTCCGGATCCCGGGCCAGGACCGCGGCGCGAGTCGCGACGGCATCGCCGAGATGTATGTCATGCCGAGCCGGACCACGACCGGGGAACAGGCCGCGCTCTGCATCGTCGTCGACGTACGGGCGCTGCGGCACATCGAGACCGACCTCGCCGCTTCGCAGGCGATTTTCGGCCAATCCCCTTTTGGTTTTCTGCTCTTCGGTACCGACCTCACCGTGAAGCGCGCCAACCAGCGCTTCGCCACCGTCTTCGGCGGCTCGGCGGACGACCACCGGGGCCGCACCGTCCACGACTATCTCTCCCGGCCCGAGGCCGACCGGATGACGGCCGCGCTCCAGAGCGTCCTGGAGACCGGTGAGTCCGTCACCGATCTGCAGATCGTCGGTGCCCCTCCCGGCTCCACCGACCGGCGCCACTGGTCGATCAACCTCTACCGCGTGCACAGCGGCTCCGGCCGGCCCGTCGGCGTCGCCGGACTGGGCATCGACGTGACCCGCCGCCACAGCGCGGCCCGCGAGGCGGCCAGCGCCCGCCGCAACCTCGCCCTCCTCAACGAGGCCGGCGCCCGCATCGGCAACTCCCTGGATCTGGAGGCCACCGCCCGGGAGCTGCTCGACGTGTCCGTCCCCGGCTTCTGCGACCTCGCCTCCGTCGACCTCTACCAGGGTCTGCTGACCGGGGACGAGGCTCCGCCCGGACGGTGGGGGAGCTCCCACGACGTCGGCTACGGCGCGGGCAGCGCCGAGCTGCGCCGGGTCGCCTTCGCGAGCGCGGTGTCCGACACCCCGCTCCGCAACCCCGACGGAACGACCGGCACCGACGCCGACGGCGGCTGTTGCGGCACCGGCCCCGTCGAGGTCGGCTCCGTCCACCGCTACCCGTTCAACTCGCCCTGCGCCGGTGCCCTCCGGACCGGACAGGTCAGAACCGTCCCCGGCGCCGAGGGCGGTCTCGTCCACTCGACCCTCGTCGTGCCGATGGTCGCCCACGACACCGTCGTCGGTCTCGTCCAGTTCTCCCGGACCAAGGGCAGCGAGCCCTTCGGGGAGCGGGACCGGGCCCTCGCCGTCGAACTGGCCGCCCGCGCGGCGGTCTGCATCGACAACGCCCGCCTCTACCGCCGCGAGCACGAGCGGGCCCTGATCCTCCAGCGCAGCCTGCTCCCGCCCGGTGACCCCGAGGCCGCCGGTCTGGACATCGCCTGCCGCTATCTCCCCGGCACCACGGCCACCGAGGTCGGCGGCGACTGGTTCGACGTCATCGAACTGCCCGGCCATCGCACCGCCCTGGTCATCGGGGACGTCATGGGCCGAGGCCTGCGCGCCGCCGTCGCCATGGGCGAACTGCGCACCGCCGTCCGCACCCTGGCCCAGCTCGACCTGGAACCCGCGGAGGTGCTCTCCCACCTCGACGAGATCGCCCGCGGCCTCGGCGCACCCGTGGGAGCCCAGCAGAACGCCCGCGCCCACAAGCCCCGTGGGCCGGAGCTTTCCGAGGTCTACCTCGCCACCTGCGTCTACGCCGTCTACGACCCCGTCACCCGGCGCTGCACCTTCGCCAACGCCGGCCACCTTCCGCCGGTCCTCGTCGAACCGGGGGAGAAGGCCCTGCTCCTCGACGTGCCGCCGGGGATGCCGCTCGGCGTCGGCGGAGAGCCCTTCGAGGAGGTGGAGGTCGAACTGCCCGAGGGCGCCCTGCTGGCCCTCTACACCGACGGGCTCGTCGAGTCCCGCGACCATCCTCTCGACGAGGGGCTCAGCGCCTTCCGCAGCGCGCTCACGGACGCGGCCCTGCCTCTCGAGGACGTCTGCGACCGGGTGCTGTCCACCCTCGACACCGAGCACGGCGAGGACGACATCGCCCTCCTGATGGCCCGTATCCAGGGACTGCCGGCCGACGCCGTCGGGGACTGGCGGCTGCCCCGCGAGCCCCGCTCGGTCGGCCGGGCCCGCGAACTGGCGCGTGCCCAGCTCACCGCCTGGGACCTCGAGCCGCTCGTGGACACCGTCGAACTCCTGGTCAGCGAACTGGTCACCAACGCCCTGCGGTACGGCGAGGGTGAGATCCGGCTCCGGCTGCTCCGTGACCGGACCCTCGTCTGCGAGGTCTGGGACTCCGGGCTGGTGCAGCCCCGGCGACGCCGGGCCCGTGACACCGACGAGGGCGGGCGCGGACTGCAGCTGGTCGGGCTGCTCAGCGCCGCCTGGGGCTCGCGCCGCACCCCCCGCGGCAAGACCGTCTGGTTCGAACTGCCTCTGCCGGACGGCGAGGGGGCCGCGGAGCCTACGGTGGAGCAGCTCCTGAGCATGTTCTGACCGGCGCCGCACCACCCCGCCTGCGCGCGGGGTGGGCGCTACCGCTTCAGCGCCGCGAGCCGCGCCTCGATCTCCGCGCTGTCGCCGAGCGTGTCCAGCTGCTCGAACTGGGCGTCCAGCGAGGAGGCGGCCAGCTCCTGCTTGCCCATCGCCTTCGCCTCCTCCCGCCGCACCTTGTCCTCGAACCGGCTCAGCTCGCTCGTCGGGTCCAGCACGTCGATGTTCTTCACGGCGTCCATCATCCGGTTCTGCGCCTGCGCGGAGGTGGCCCGGGCGACCAGCTCGTCGCGCTTCGCCTGCAACTCGCCCAACTTGGCCTTCATCTGGTCCAGGCCGGGCTTGAGCTTCTCCACGACCTCGGTCTGGGCCGCGATCGTGGGCTCGGCCGTCTTCGCCTCCTTCTCCGACTGGAGCTGGCGCCCCAGCGCGACCTTCGCCAGGTTGTCGAAGCGGTCCGCCTCCGCCGTCTGCCCGCCCGCCCGCAGCTCGTCGCCCTTTCTGCTCGCGGCCAGCGCCTTCTCGCCCCACTCCTTCGCCGCGGCCTTGTCCTCCTGGTGGTCCTGCTCCATCAGCCGCAGGTTGCCGATCGTCGCCGCGACCGCCTCCTCCGCCTCCGTGATGTTGTTGCTGTAGTCGCGGATCAGCTGGTCCAGCATCTTCTGTGGGTCCTCCGCCTGGTCCAGCAGCGCGTTGATGTTGGCCTTCGCCAGCTGGGTGACGCGACCGAGGATGGTCTGCTTCGTCATGGTCCTTCTCCTTGAGCGCGATGAGCAGGGTGAGCACGAAGTGCACGGTGCGCGCCAAGAGCGCGATGAGCCGTGAAGTGTCAGAAGCGGCCGCCGCCGCCCAGCCGGCCGCGGGTCCCCCCGCCGCCGAACCGCCCGGGTCCGCCGCCGAACCCGCCCCCGCCGAATCCCCCGCCATGACCTCCGCCTCCCCTTCCTCCGCCGAACAGCCCGCCGAGGATGATGCCGCCGAGCACCGCTCCGCCGAGCCCGCCGCCGCCACCTCCCACCCCTGTTACACCGCCCAGCCCGTTCGGGTTCCCATACGTCCGGACGTCCTGCTCGGCGAGGTCCTGCGCCCGCCGGGCCAGCGCGTCCGCCTGCTGGGCCTCGCCCAGGCCCGCCTGCGGGTCGTCGGCCTCCGCCAGGGCCGCCGCCTTCCCCAGCCGGCGCTGTGCTTCGGCCAGACGCGTGCGGGCCTCGCTGCCCACGGCCGCGCGATGGGTGGTGATGTAGTCGGCCGCCGCCCCGATGGCGGAACGGGCCGTCAGCATCGTCTGGTCGAGGAGCGCGCGGGCGCGCCGCGCGCCCGACTCGCGCTCCCGCGCCCCCGCCAGCGCCTCGTCGAGCGCCGCGTCGGCCTCCTCGATGCGCCGCAGTGCGTCCAACGGATCGTGGCGGCCCGCGTCCACCGTCCGCCGGACATCGGCGACGACCGCCTCCGCGCGGGCGATACGGCCCTGGAGGTCGGCGGTGGAGACCCCCTCGGCCGTGCCCTGGAGCAGTCCGCGGGCGTCGGCGAGGTCGGCCTCGGTCTCCGAGAGGGCGGTCGTCAGCTTGCCCACGGCCTCCGCCAGCTCCTTGGCGCGCCGGTCGACGGCCTCGCTCAGCCGGGCCGCCTGGTCGACCGCGCCCTCGGCCGCCCGGATGTGGACGGCCGCGACGCCGAGGTCGCCCGCCTCGACGGCCTGCCGAGCGCGCTCCACGTGTGTCGTCGCGAACACCAGCCGGTCCTTGGCCTGTTCGACGTCGCTCGCCACGGGGGAGGCCGCGGACTCGGCGTACCGTTCCCGCATCGCGGTCAGCGCCGCCTGCGCCGTGCCGACCCGCCCCGACTGCTCGCGGAACGCGGCCTCGACGGCGGCCAGCGCCTCGGGGGCGTTGCGCTCCAGGGCCCGAAGCCGGTCGAAGTCCTCGGACCGGGCGTCCAGGCGCGCGTTCGCGTCGGCGCAGCGCCGGACGATCTCGTCGAGCATCGAGCGGCGGGTCGCGTCGTCCTCGGGGAAGGCGTCGTCGAGCTTCTGGCGGAGCCGGAACGCGGCCGTCAGCTCCTCCTTCGCGAACGCCATGGCCTCGGTGAAGGGCTCGACCGCCTCCTCGCCGAACTGGGCGGTCGCGAAGCCGAGTTCCTCCGTGCTGGTCCGGACGGCGTCGTCCGTGGCGACCAGCGCCTGCCGGGCCTGTCCGTCCAGCTCGGCGAGCGTGGGCGGCGCGGGTTCCTTCGGAGCACCCCAGCCCTGTCCGCCCGGCGGGCCTCCGCCCGCGCCGGTACCGGCTCCCCTACCGGCGCCCGCTCCGGGCCGCCGGCGGCGCTTGCTCCAGGCGTACGCGGCGACGACCCCGGCTCCGCCGACGAGGACGACGGGCAGGACGAGGTCCGACCCGGAGGTGCCGTCGTCCACCGTGCCGCCCGGATCGGCGACGCCCGGGGTGATCGTGGGGGTGATCACCGGCTGCCCGGAGAGGACCGCGTCGTAGCCGTTCGCCGCGCCGATCGCCGCCCCCGCCCAGTCGTTCTGCCGGAGGGGCGGCTCGATCGCGGTCCGGGCGACGTCGTCGAGCTGCGCCTGGGTGAAGAGGGAGGCCGGGTCGGCCGAGTAGCCGTACTGCCGGTCGTGTGTGGCCACCGCGAGCAGGAGGTCGTCGACGCCCAGGCCGTTGCGCTCGGCCGTGGCGTCGGCCCAGCTCTGGGCCGGGCGACCGGAGAAGTCCCGTACGTACACGACGAAGAGCTGGACGCGCCGGTCGTCGTAGAGCTGGTCCAGGGCCCGGACGACCGCGCCGCGACGGTCGCCGAGCGCGTCCACCGTGTCCGTGATCTGCCCCTCGCGGGACAGCACGACGGGGTCGTCGGCGCGGGCGCCGTGAACGGCGGGCACGGTCAGCCACCACGCCGCCACCAGCACCGCGAGGAGAGCTCGGCTGACTGTTCGCGTCACATGGGGAGGTTATGTCCCGGTCTGTTCGCTCGCGACCGGGCGGAACCGCATCCTCGGCCCCGAGCGTCACTGTCAGTAGCCGCTCCTAGGGTGGTGATCACGACATCGACGATCTCGGGGGGCTCGGGTGAACGGACGCGTACGCGGCTGGTGGAGGCGGGGGCGATGGATCGCCCTCGGTCTCGTCCTTCTTCTGGTCCTGCCCCTCGCCGGCAGCGCCGTCGCCCTGCGCGTCAACTACGCGGGCGACCTCCAGGACGGGACGAAGACCCGCGGCAAGGACGCGATCTGGCTGGGCCACGCCTGGGTGGACGGCCGGAAGAAGGACGCCGACCTCGCCGAGTTCGCGGCCCGTGTCAAGGGGACCGGCATACGTGACCTGTACGTCCACGCCGGGCCGCTGGAGCACGACGGCACCCTGCCCGCCGCCCGCTATCCCCAGGCGGCGTGGCTGATCCAGAGCGTCCACCGCACGATGCCCGGCATACGCGTGCACGCCTGGCTCGGCGACATCCTGGCCACCGAGGGGCCCGAGGGGCTCCGTCTGGAGGACACGGCCTCACGGACGGCCGTGGTGGGATCCGCCCGGCAGATCCTCGACGCCGGCTTCGACGGGGTCCACTTCGACCTGGAGCCGCTGCTCTCGGACGACGCGCACTACCTGTCCCTCCTCGACGACCTCGGCGAGCTGACCCGGGCCCGCAAGGTCCCGCTCTCCGTCGCCGCCCACCAGATCGACCCGCTGCCCGCCCTGCACTCGGTGAACGGCGCGGTCAGCGGCAGTGAGAAGTGGTGGTCGCAGGAGTTCTTCGGGCAGGTCGCGCGCAGGGTCGACCAGATAGCCGTCATGTCGTACGACACGTGGATGCCGCTGGAGAGCCTCTACGGCGGGTACGTCGCCCAGCAGACGAGCCTCGCCCTGGAGGTCACGCCGAAGGACACCGACCTGCTCATGGGCCTGCCCTTCTTCCACGAGGACGACCTCGGCCACCACGACTCGGCGGAGACCGTGGCGGCCGCGATCCGCGGCACCCGGCTGGGCCTCGGGCGCACGGACCGCGACCGCGAACGGTTCGGAGTCGCGCTCTACGTCGACTTCGCCGCGAAGGAGGAGGACTGGACGGCCTACCGCGAGGGCTGGCACTGACCGCCCGCGCGGCATACCGGCGCCGGCGCGGTGCGCGGGCGGGACTGCCCCAGGGCCCGTCGTTCGGATCAGGCCCTAGGGCGTGTTGCGAAAGTCCCGCCTGCCCCGCGACGCCTGGCACGCACGCTCGCTGCGTTGTCGGGATCGTCCGAGTACACCCGGTACGAGGACGACCCTCCGCCTTGCGATCGCACGCACCAGACGCCGCGGGGCCCGCCCTTCGGGCGGACGGCGCTACTTTCGCAACACGCCCTAGCCCTCCCGCCGCCGGATCTTGTTGCCCAGCCACACCAGCGGGTCGTACTTGCGGTCCACGGCCCGCTCCTTCAGCGGGATCAGGGCGTTGTCCGTGATCTTGATGTCCTCCGGACACACCTCCGTACAGCACTTGGTGATGTTGCAGTACCCGAGCCCGTGCTCGTCCTGCGCCGTCCGCCGCCGGTCGAGACCGGCCTCCGCCGCCGCGTCCAGCGGGTGCATGTCCAGCTCCGCGACCCGCATCAGGAAGCGCGGCCCGGCGAACGCCCCCTTGTTCTCCTCGTGGTCCCGGACCACATGGCAGGTGTCCTGGCACAGGAAGCACTCGATGCACTTACGGAACTCCTGCGAGCGCTCCACGTCCATCTGCCGCATCCGGTACTCGCCCGGAGCCACCCCCTCCGGCGGCACGAACGCCGGGATCTCCCGCGCCTTCGCGTAGTTGAAGGACACGTCCGTCACCAGGTCGCGTACGACCGGGAAGGCCCGCAGGGGCGTGATCGTGAGGGTCTCCGTGCGGTCGAAGGTCGACATCCGGGTCATGCACATCAGCCGGGGCCGCCCGTTGATCTCGGCCGAGCACGAACCGCACTTGCCCGCCTTGCAGTTCCAGCGCACGGCCAGATCCGGGGCTTGTGTGGACTGCAGCCGGTGGATGATGTCGAGGACCACCTCGCCGTCGTTCACCTCGACCGTGAAGTCCCTCAGGTCCCCGCCGTCGGTGTCGCCCCGCCACACCCGGAAGTGCGCGTCATAGGTACTCACTCGTACAGCTCCTCCTCGGCCAGGTACTTGACCAGCTCCTCCTTCTCGAACAGCGCGAGGAGGTCCGGACGAATGGGTTCCGTACGGGTGCGCTCGAGGGCGACGCCCTCCTCCGCCGGATGACACAGCAGGTTCACCGGACGCCACGCCCGATCCATCGACGGGTAGTCCTCCCGGGTGTGCCCGCCCCGGCTCTCGGTCCGCTCCAGCGCGGCCCGGGCCACGCACTCGCTCACGAGCAGCATGTTCCGCAGGTCGAGCGCCAGGTGCCAGCCCGGGTTGAACTGCCGGTGTCCCTCGACCCCGGCGCGCCGGGCCCGATCGCGCAGCGCGGCGATCCGCTCCAGGGCCTCGGCCATCTCGCCCTCCCGTCGGATGATGCCGACGAGGTCGTTCATCGTCTGCTGGAGCTCCTGGTGGAGGGTGTACGGGTTCTCCGCCGACGGCTCCTCCGCCGCCCCGAACGGCGCCAGCGCCTCCGCTGCCGCCTCCGCGACCCCGGCTTCGGAAACGCCCTCACGGGAGGCGGCGGCCGCGTGCTCCGCGGCGTGCCACCCCGCCCGCCGCCCGAAGACCAGCAGGTCCGAGAGCGAGTTCCCGCCGAGCCGGTTCGAGCCATGCATCCCGCCCGCGACCTCGCCCGCCGCGAAGAGCCCCGGCACGCCCACGGTCGCCGCGGTGTCGGACTCGACGGCGACCCCGCCCATCACGTAATGGCAGGTCGGCCCGACCTCCATCGCCTCCGCCGTGATGTCGACGTCCGCCAGCTCCTTGAACTGGTGGTACATCGAGGGCAGCCGTCGCTTGATCACCTCGGCCGGCATCCGGGTCGACACGTCGAGGAAGACACCGCCGTGCGGCGAGCCGCGCCCCGCCTTCACCTCGGCGTTGATGGCCCGCGCCACCTCGTCGCGCGGCAGCAGCTCGGGCGGGCGCCGGTTGTTGTCCGGGTCCTCGTACCAGCGGTCGCCCTCCGCCTCCGTCTGCGCGTACTTCTCCTTGAAGACGTCGGGGACGTAGTCGAACATGAACCGCTTGCCGTCGGAGTTGCGCAGCACCCCGCCGTCGCCGCGCACCGACTCGGTGACCAGAATCCCCTTCACCGACGGCGGCCAGACCATCCCGGTCGGATGGAACTGCACGAACTCCATGTTCACCAGCGGCGCGCCCGCGAGCAGCGCCAGGGCGTGCCCGTCGCCGGTGTACTCCCAGGAGTTCGACGTGACCTTGAAGGACTTGCCGATCCCGCCGGTCGCCAGGACGACGGCCGGCGCCTCCAGGACGAAGAAGCGGCCGGTCTCCCGTTCGTAGCAGAAGACCCCCGCGACCCGACCCGACCCGTCCCGCAGGACGCGCGTGACCGTGCACTCCTGGAAGACCTTCAGCCGGGACTCGTACTCCCCGCTCTCCCGGAAGTCCTCCTGCTGGAGGGCGACCGTCTTCTGCTGGAGCGTACGGATCAGCTCGAGCCCCGTCCGGTCGCCGACGTGCGCGAGGCGCGGGTACTCGTGGCCGCCGAAGTTGCGCTGGGAGATCCGGCCGTCCGGCGTGCGGTCGAAGAGGGCGCCCCAGGCCTCCAGTTCCCACACCCGCTCGGGCGCCTCCCGCGCGTGGAGCTCCGCCATCCGCCACTGGTTGAGGAACTTCCCGCCGCGCATGGTGTCGCGGAAGTGGACCTGCCAGGTGTCGTGCGGGTTGGCGTTGGCCATGGAGGCGGCGATGCCGCCCTCGGCCATCACCGTATGGGCCTTGCCGAACAGGGACTTGCAGATCACCGCCGTCCGCGCGCCCCGCTCGCGCGCCTCGATCGCGGCGCGCAGTCCGGCGCCGCCCGCGCCGACCACCACCACGTCCCACTGCTGCCGCTCGACTTGCGCCATGTCAGAAGATCCTCGGGTCGTCGAAGGTGCCGGTGGCGAGCAGGTACACGTACAGGTCGCAGACCGCGACGGAGATGAGCGAGGCCCACGCGAGCAGCATGTGACGGGCGTTGAGCTTCCCGACCAGGTTCCACATGCGGTAGCGCACGGGATGGCGGGAGAAGTGCCGCAGCCGCCCGCCGACGATGTGCCGGCAGGAGTGGCAGGAGAGGGTGTACGCCCAGATCAGCACGGTGTTGATCAGGAAGATCACGGTTCCCAGACCCGCGTGCCCCCAGGCGTACGAGGAGTCCCGGAAGGTCAGCACGGCGTCGTAGGTGAGGATCGCGGCGACCGGCAGCGCGGTGTAGAAGAAGTACCGGTGGATGTTCTGCAGGATCAGCGGGAAGCGGGTCTCGCCGGTGTACGTCCGGTGGGGTTCGGCGACGGCACAGGCCGGGGGCGAGGCCCAGAACCCCCGGTAGTACGCCTTGCGGTAGTAGTAGCAGGTCAGCCGGAAGCCGAGGGGGAAGACCAGGATCAGCAGGGCGGGGGAGAGGCCCCACCAGCTGCCGAAGATCTCCCAGTTGGGCCCGCCCCGCATCGGGACGCAGTTCTCGGCAAGGCAGGGCGAGTAGAAGGGCGAGACGTACGGGGCCGCGTAGTAGTCGCTGTTGGCGAAGGCTCGCCAGGTGGAGTACGCGACGAAGGCGAGCAGTCCGGCGGCGGTGGCGGCCGGCGCCAGCCACCAGCGGTCGGTGCGCAGATGGCGTGGGGCGATGGCCGCACGGGAAGGGGAGTGCACGCCGGTGGCGCGCACCCCCCTCCCTGTGGACGGCGGTTCGGTTCCTGTGGCCAAGGTCGGTCTCCTCGGGAGCGTTCCGACTGTCGGTCTCCTGGGGCCTCCAGCGGCTGCCGCTCTCCCGGAGGCCGCGGGCCCTGGGGGTGCGCCTAGGGTGCCCGCCGGTCGCGTGCCCCCAGGCCCTCGTCGTCCGTGTCCGATCCCCAGAGCGCGCTGTCGTAGGGCGTGTCGGGGATCGTCACGAGGTTCTCGGGCCGGCCGGCGGCCGGTGGCGCGGTGGCGCCCCGTTCCGCCGCGACGCTGCGTTCCAGCTGTCCGACCGTGCGGACCAGGTCTTCGAGGCAGCGCTTGACAGCCGCCAAATCATCCTGAACGGACATGGGTTGCCCTCACTTCCGCGAGTGCGGGTGGCGAACACGCGCCTGAGAGTGTCGCGCGTCACATCCCGCTTGTGAAGCCATGTGTACGGGATTCCACTCGTCCGGTGAGCCGCGCCGCCCGGCGGTTGGGCCGCACGGGTGGGGTTTGGCCGCCCCGCCGCCGTGTCGGCGTGGCCGGATCCGTTACGTCGCTTTCAGTGTATGAGCAATAGGTGTGATCATCTCCAAATGCCATAAAACTGGACGAAGGGGTACAAGTCATGTCCCAGGTCGGCGCCCCTCGCGGGAGGACATGCTCCAGGAGCCCCCGCTCCCGCACGCTCCGCTCCGCCGCCACGCTCACCAGCGCGGTGCTCGCCATCACCGTCCTCGCCGGATGCAGCTCCGGTGACGAGGCCGACGAGACCCCGGCCGCCGCCCCGGACCACGCTCCGGCGGCCCGCGACAAGGTCGCCGACGGCGGCACGCTGAACTGGGCCGTGGACGCGATGCCGACCACGCTCAACGCCTTCCAGGCCGACGCCGACGGAGCGACGTCACGCGTCGCCGGAGCCGTGCTCCCCGCGCTCTACACCCTCGACGAGCGGGGCCGGCCCCGGCGCAACGCGGACTATCTGGAGTCCGCGCAGGTGATCGAGACGGAGCCCAAGCAGGTCGTCCTCTACAAGCTCAACCAGCAGGCGGTGTGGAGCGACGGCCGGGAGATCGGCGCGCCCGACTTCGTCGCGCAGTGGCGGGCTCTGAACGGCCGGGACACCGCGTACTGGACCGCCCGCAACTCCGGCTACGAGCGGATCGAGAAGATCGAGCGCGGCAAGGACGACCTGGAGGTACGGGTCACCTTCGCCCGGCCGTACGCCGACTGGCAGTCCCTCTTCACGCCCCTCTACCCGAAGGAGGTGACGGGGACCCCGAACGCCTTCAACGACGGCGCCCGCACCACCCTGAAGGCGACTGCAGGACCGTTCCTGCTGAAGGGCGCCGACAGGAAGGCCGCCACCGTCACCCTCGTCCGCAACCCCCGCTGGTGGGGCCAGTCCGCCAAGCTCGACCAGGTCGTCCTGCGTGCCGTGCCTCGCGACGAGCGTCTCGCCGCGCTCGCCGCGGGCAAGCTCGATCTGGCCGAGATCGATCGGTCGGCCGCCGACCGCATCGCCCTCGCGGCGCGGGACGCCCAGGCCGGCCGGAGTGCGGGACAGCCGCTCGCCCACGGCCCCGGCGCCGCGATCACCCCGTCGGCCGCCCTGAAGTCCTGGGCTCTTGCGAACGGCTCCGACGAGGGCAAGGCGCAGGCGGTTCAGGCCGCGCGCGAGAAGAACCAGCAGGCCATCGACGGGTACGCGGCCGAGCAGCGGGCCCTGGGGAAGTTCGTGGTCCGCAAGTCCCTGGAGCCCGCGTACACCCAGCTCTCCCTGAACGGCGAGAGCGGCCCGCTCTCGGACGAGCGGGTACGCCGGGCGGTGGCGCGCGCCCTCGACCGCCAGGAACTGGCCGAAGCCGTACTCAAGCCGCTCGGGCTGCCCGCCCGTCCCCCCGGCAGCCACCTGGCTCTCGCGGGACAGGCGGCGTACGCGGACAGCAGTGACGCGCTCGGCGACCAGGACGCCAAGGAGGCGCGGGCGCTGCTCGCGGACGCGGGCTGGGTCCCCGGCGGTGCGAACAAGAAGCCCGCCGGGACGAAGGCCGGCAGCGAGGCCGAGGAGAAGGCGGCCGAGGAGAAGAAGGCCGCGGAGAAGAAGGCCGCGGAGAAGAAGGCCGCGGAGAAGAAGGCCGCGGAGAAGAAGGCCGAGAAGGCGGAGAAGGCCGACCCTAAGGCCAGAGCCGGCTCGGCCGAGGAGGCCGGGAAGCCCGACGCCGCCGACGCCGCCTCCGACGAAGGCCTTTACATCGTCGGCGACGACAAGCCGGCCGCCGCCACCGCGGGCGAGCCCGTGATCGGCACCGGAGGCCCGGAGAACGGCACCACCGTCGTCGCCCCGGCCCCCGGTCTGCTGCACCGGGCCGCCCTGCTCGACAACGAGCCCGCCGCCCGCGCCGACGGTTCCGGCGGCACCGAGGCCAAGGCGCAGAACCCGGCCCGCCCCGACCAGGGTGCCCCCGGGGCCTACGCCCCGCGCGGCACCGCGGCCCCCGCCGTCCCCGCGGGCGCGTCCCAGGCACTCGGCAAGGACGGCGAACCGCTGAACCTCCGCTTCGTCCTGCCCTCGGGTCCCGGCTCGGAGTCGCTCCGCGCCGTCGGGGACAAGATCGTCCGGATGCTCGACGCGGTCGGCATCCGCACCGAGGTCACCAAGGTCGCCGACGAGAGCTTCTTCAAGGACCACATCGCCTCCGGCGACTACGACCTGGCCCTCTACTCCTGGCCCGCCTCCGCCTTCCCGGCGACCGACGCCCGGCCGATCTACGCCAAGCCCGAGGCGGCCTCGGACGGCTCCCTCCTGGTCGAGCAGAACTACTCCCGTGTCGGCACCGACCGGATCGACCAACTGTTCGACCAGGCGGTGTCCACGCTCGACGAGAAGGAGGCGCTGGACCTGGTCCGCCAGGCCGACGCCCGGATCTGGGCCGCCGCCGGATCGATTCCCCTCTACCAGCGCCCCCAGCTGGTGGCGGCCAAGCCCGAGCTCGTGAACGCCGGCGCCTGGGGCTTCGCGGCCCCGCGTTACCAGGACATCGGGTTCAAGAAGCCCGAATCCGCCAAGGGCGCGGAGCGCACCACCAAGTAGGCGAAACCGCAGGTCACAACCTCAGATGCAGCTCAATTTCCTTGCCCGCCGGTGCCCCCGGCGGGCAGGATCACGTCCGGCCCCTTGACCCGGCCGTCTCCGCACGCCCAGTGCTCCTCCTCATCCCCAGTGCACCGCACCACCGAGGTGTCCCCACGCCTCCGGCAGACCTTCTCGAATCAAGGCGGGGAAGCCCCTTGCGCGGCGGCCCCGTACCATAGGACATAGCCGTGGCGCGTCCGCCCGGCGGGCGTAAGAGGAACTGACGCCGCATCCCACGATCCGAGAGAAGCGCAAGCACCCATGCCCACGCGCCACGACATCCGTAACGTCGCCATCGTCGCCCACGTCGACCATGGCAAGACGACCATCGTCGACGCCATGCTCAAGCAGGCCGGTGCCTTCGCCGCCCACCAGCAGCTCGACGACCGCATGATGGACTCGAACGACCTGGAGCGTGAGAAGGGCATCACGATCCTCGCCAAGAACACGGCGGTGAAGTATCACCCCAAGGACGGCGGGGCCCCGATCACGATCAACATCATCGACACCCCCGGTCACGCCGACTTCGGTGGCGAGGTCGAGCGTGGTCTGTCGATGGTGGACGCGGTCGTCCTCCTCGTGGACGCCTCCGAGGGTCCGCTCCCGCAGACCCGCTTCGTGCTGCGCAAGGCCCTCCAGCAGCGCAAGCCCGTCATCCTCTGCATCAACAAGACGGACCGCCCGGACTCCCGGATCGACGAGGTCGTCAACGAGACCTACGACCTGTTCCTCGACCTGGACGCGGACGAGGACCAGATCGAGTTCCCGATCGTCTACGCCTGCGGCCGTGACGGCATCGCCTCGCTGACCAAGCCGGAGAACGGCACGGTCCCGCAGGACTCCGAGAACCTGGAGCCGTTCTTCTCCGCCATCCTGGAGCACGTCCCGGCCCCGGTGTACGACGAGGAGGCCCCGCTCCAGGCGCACGTCACCAACCTGGACGCCGACAACTTCCTCGGCCGTATCGCGCTGCTCCGCGTCGAGCAGGGCGAGCTGCGCAAGGGCCAGACGGTCGCGTGGATCAAGCGTGACGGTTCGATCTCCAACGTCCGCATCACCGAGCTGATGATGACCGAGGCGCTCACCCGCAAGCCCGCCGAGGTCGCCGGCCCCGGTGACATCTGCGCCGTCGCCGGTATCCCGGACATCATGATCGGCGAGACCCTGGCCGACCCGGAGAACCCGATCGCGCTGCCGCTGATCACGGTCGACCAGCCGGCCATCTCCATGACCATCGGCACCAACACCTCGCCGCTCGTCGGCCGCGGTGGCACGGGCAAGGGTGCGGACGCCAAGGCCGCGGTCAAGAACCGCAAGGTCACCGCGCGCCAGGTCAAGGACCGTCTGGACCGCGAGCTGATCGGCAACGTCTCGCTCCGCGTCCTCGACACCGAGCGTCCCGACGCCTGGGAGGTCCAGGGCCGTGGTGAGCTCGCGCTCGCCATCCTGGTCGAGCAGATGCGCCGCGAGGGCTTCGAGCTCACCATCGGCAAGCCGCAGGTCGTCACCAAGGAGGTCGACGGCAAGATCCACGAGCCCGTCGAGCGCCTCACGGTCGACGTGCCCGAGGAGCACATGGGCGCGGTCACGCAGCTCATGGGTGTCCGCAAGGGCCGCATGGACAACATGTCGAACCACGGCTCCGGCTGGGTCCGCATGGAGTTCGTCGTTCCGTCCCGTGGCCTCATCGGCTTCCGTACGGAGTTCCTGACCAACACCCGTGGTACGGGCATCGCCCACTCGATCCACGAGGGCCACGAGCCGTGGTTCGGCACCCTGACGACCCGTAACAACGGTTCGCTGGTCGCCGACCGCGCGGGTGCGGTCACCGCCTTCGCGATGACCAACCTCCAGGAGCGCGGCGTCCTGTTCACCGACCCCGGCACCGAGGTGTACGAGGGCATGATCGTCGGCGAGAACTCGCGCTCCGACGACATGGACGTGAACATCACCAAGGAGAAGAAGCTCACCAACATGCGCTCCTCCTCCGCCGACTCCTTCGAGGCGATCGTCCCGCCGCGCAAGCTCTCCCTGGAGCAGTCGCTGGAGTTCTGCCGCGACGACGAGTGCGTCGAGGTGACCCCGGAGGCCGTGCGCATCCGCAAGGTCGTCCTGGACCAGAACCAGCGCGGTCGCACGGCGTCGCGCGCCAAGAACGGCTGATCCGAGCCACACCGACGACGGCCCCCGCGGGATTCCCGCGGGGGCCGTCGTCGTTTCCGGAAGCCCCTGGGAGCACTCCCCGGATCCTCCCCGGCCCCCCTCCCCGGATCCTCTCCGGACCCCCGGCCCGAGGGGCACAGCGTGGCGAATCTGACACTTCGGATGGGCGGGAAGCCGTCAAACCGATTTCCCGTCCCACTGTTCGATTTCCGGACGTCGCTCTCCGGAACGTGTGTTAACGGTCCGTTTCGGGGGTGTCTGTCTGTGATCAGTTTGTCCGGATTTCGGTCTCAAGGCCCTTGCTGATGTTGCCAAAACGAGACCACTTAAGTGTGGTTTACAGCCCGGACGTACTTAATAGTTGGCTCCATTGAGCTCGGGTCAATGGGTCACGCACTGTGGGGAGTGTCGACTCACGAGCACACTAGGGGCACTTGAGTCCAATGCCGTCAGGGGTGTCGGCGAACTCGAAGTGCCCCCCTTGTAGTGACAAGTGGACTCATGAGGAGGAACCCATGCGCGGTGCCAAGAGCGCCAAGTGGGTAGCGGGCGCGATCGTCGTGGCCCTGGCAGCAACCGCCTGTGGCGGCAGCAATGACAAGGGTGGGGAGGGTGAAGGCAAGGCGAAGGCCGGCGGCGCTGTGAGCGTCGGCATCTCCGAGCCGAAGCGCCTCGTCCCGCAGACGACGACCGAGTCCGAGGGCTCGCAGGTGCTGGACGCGCTGTTCCGTCCGCTCGTCAGCTACGACGACAAGAACCAGCCGGTCGAGGACGCTGCCGAGTCGATCACGACGACGGACAACCAGCTCTGGACCATCAAGATCAAGCCGGGACAGAAGTTCCACGACGGCACCCCGGTGACCGCCAAGAGCTACGTCCAGGGTTGGAACTGGGGTGCCTACGGCCCGAACGCGGCCGACGGCAACTACTTCTTCGCCACCATTGACGGCTACGACGCCCTCAACCCGGCGGACCCGGACGGCGAGGAGGGCCCGAAGAAGGCTCCCGAGCCCTCCGCCAAGGAGCTGTCGGGCCTGAAGGTCGTGGACGACACCACCTTCACCGTCAAGCTGGCGAAGCCCTTCGCCGACTACAAGACCGTCCTCGGTTACACGGTCTTCTACCCGCTGCCGGACGCCGCGATCGCCAACATCAAGGCGTACGAAGAGGCTCCGATCGGCCAGGGCGCCTTCAAGATCGAGGGCAAGTGGGACCACAACAAGGCGATCAAGGTCGTCAAGAACCCTGACTACACGGGCACCAACAAGCCCAACGTGGACTCGGTGACGTACAAGATCTACCAGAAGCAGGAGACGATGTATAAGGACGTCGTCGCCGGCGCCCTTGACGTCATCCCGCAGGTTCCGACCTCCGAGCTGGCCAACGCTCCCAAGCAGTTCGGTGACCGCTTCAAGTCGTCCCCGGCCTCGACCTTCCAGTTCGTGTCGTTCCCGACCTACGACAAGAAGTACTCGAAGCCGGAGATCCGCAAGGCGATCTCCATGGCCATCGACCGCGAGGAGATCACCAAGGTGATCTTCAACGACTCGCAGTCCCCGGCTCGCTCCTTCGTCTCCCCGGTCGTCGGCGGCTACCGCGACAACACCTGCGGTGAGTCCTGCAAGTTCGACCCGGCCGCTGCCAAGGCTCTCCTCGCGAAGGCCGGCGGCATCGAGGGCAACAAGATCAACATCGGCTACAACGGCGATGGCGGTCACAAGGAGTGGGTGGACGCCACCTGCAACCAGGTCAAGAAGAACCTCGGCGTCGACTGCGTCGGCCAGGCCGTCCCGCAGTTCGCCGAGCTGCTGACCCAGGTCGAGCAGAAGAAGTTCTCCGGCATGTTCCGCATGGGCTGGATCATGGACTACCCGTCCATGGAGAACTACCTCGGCCCGCTGTTCACCACCGGTGGTTCCTCGAACTACTACGGCTACAGCAACAAGCAGTTCGACAAGCTGGTCGAGGAAGGCCGCGCCGCCAAGACCCCTGCCGAGGCCATCAAGCTCTGGCAGCAGGCCGAGGACGTCCTCGTCCAGGACATGCCGGTGATCCCGCTTCGCTTCGGCAAGAACGTGTTCGCGCACAGCAAGAAGGTCGCGAACGTCGAGATGGACCTCTTCAACCGGGTCGACGTCACCAAGATCTCGCAGGCCTAACAGCCTCAGGCATCTGACCCAAACGAATAGTCGAGAACGGCGGCGGGGGCCGGAACACCGGCCCCCCCCGCTTCTCGCGAGGAGGACCCATGGGCCGGTTCGTCATCCGACGAATCCTTCAGATGGTGCCCGTCTTCATCGGCACCACGTTGATCGTCTATTTTCTCGTCACGCAGATGGGTGGCGACCCCATCCAGAATCTGTACGGCGAGAAGCCAGTACCTGACAACATCAGAGCGACGCTGACCGAGCAGTACCACCTGAACGAGCCTTTCCTCATTCGGTACTGGTACTACTTCAGCGGTCTCCTCCAGGGTGACTTCGGTGAGTCCATCGCGCAGGGCCGGCCCATCGTCGAGCTCCTCGCCGAGGCCTGGCCCGAGACGCTGAAGGTCGCCGGCGTGGCCTTCGTCTTCGAGCTCGTCATCGGCGTCGTCGCCGGTGTGCTCGCGGGCATGCGCCGCGGCAGCTTCATCGACAACCTGGTGCTCGTCTCCACCCTGACCGTCATCGCCATCCCGATCTTCGTGCTCGGCAACGTCGGCCAGACCTTCCTCGGGCAGGAATGGGGACTGTTCCCCGTCGCCGGCACCGACGACGGATTCATCAGTTACCTCCTGCCGGGTATGGTGCTCGGCTCCGTCTCGCTCGCGTACATCGCGCGACTGGCACGGGCTTCCGTCGCGGAGAACCTCCGCGCCGACTACATCAGGACCGCGAAGGCCAAGGGCCTTCCGAAGAGCCGAGTGATCGGCATCCACGTGCTGCGCAACTCGCTGATCCCCGTGGTCACCTACCTGGGCGCCGACCTCGGCTCCCTCATGGGCGGCGCCATCGTCACCGAGGGCATCTTCAACATCCCCGGTGTGGGCTTCCAGCTGTTCAGCTCGCTCAACGTGGAGGACGGACCGGCGGTCGTCGGATTCGTCAGCCTGCTGGTGCTCGTCTATCTGATCACCGCGCTGATCGTCGACCTGCTGTACGCCGTGCTTGACCCGAGGATTCGCTATGAGTAACGCGTTCAAGGCGCCTGAAGAGGCCTACACCGAGAGCATGGCCGGGACCGTCGCGCCGGGTCCGGCCGTCAACAAGCAGGAAAAGCCGCGCAGTCTCGCCCAGGACGCGTTCCGGGACCTGATCCGCCGGCCGATGTTCCTGGTGTCGGCGGTCCTCATCCTCGCCATCCTGACCATCGCCGCCTTCCCGGGCCTCTTCACCAGCGTCGAGCCGCTCGACTGCGACCTGAAGAACTCGATGGCCGGCCCCAGCGGCGATGCCTGGTTCGGCTACAACTTCCAGGGCTGCGACGTCTATTCGCAGACCATCTACGGCACCCGCAACTCGGTGATCGTGGGTGTGCTGACGACGATCTTCTCGCTGCTCATCGGCGGACTCGTCGGTGTCCTCGGCGGTTTCTTCGGCAAGTGGACGGACGCCCTCCTCTCGTTCGTCACCAACGTCTTCTTCGGACTGCCGCTGCTGCTCGCCGCGATCGTCATCCTGAACAACTTCCGTGACGAGAAGGGCATGCGCAACGCCGGTGTGATGGCCGTGGTCATCACGCTCTCCGTCGTCGGCTGGATGTCCATGGCGCGCGTCATGCGCGGCGCGGTCATGCAGGTGAAGCAGGCGGACTACGTCGCCGCGGCCCGTTCGCTGGGTGCCTCCACCTGGCGGCTGATGTTCCGTCACGTCATGCCGAACTCCGTCACCCCGGTGATCGTGGTCGCCACGATCTCCCTCGGTGTCGTCATCGGCGCGGAAGCGACGCTGAGCTTCCTCGGCATCGGCATCAGGCCCCCGGCCATCTCCTGGGGCGTGATGATCTCCGAGGCGCAGCAGCGCATCTCCCAGGGGCTGCACCCGCTGCTGTTCCCGTCCGGAATGCTCACCATCACGGTGCTCGCCTTCATCATGCTCGGCGACGCGGTCCGTGACGCCTTCGACCCGAAGCTGCGCTGAGAGTAAGGACGAACGCAGTGACCACCATCGACAAAACCGCGAGCGTCCCCGCGCCGCGCGACGGCGCGACCCACGACGGTCCGCTGCTCGACGTACGCGACCTCCACGTGGAGTTCCGCACCCGTGAGGGTGTCGCCAAGGCCGTGAACGGCGTCTCGTACTCCGTGAACGCCGGCGAGACCCTCGCCGTCCTCGGCGAGTCCGGTTCCGGCAAGTCCGTGACCGCGCAGGCCATCATGGGCATCCTCGACACCCCGCCGGGGTTCGTGACCAAGGGAGAGATCCTCTTCCGCGGCCAGGACATGCTCAAGATGTCCGAGGACGAGCACCGCAAGCTGCGCGGCAGCAAGATCGCGATGATCTTCCAGGACGCGCTGTCCTCGCTCAACCCCGTGCTCAGCGTCGGCTACCAGCTCGGCGAGATGTTCCGGGTGCACCAGGGCCTCTCCAAGAAGGAGGCCAAGGCCAAGGCGATCGAGCTCATGGACCGGGTGAAGATCCCGGCCGCCGCGGCGCGGGTCAACGACTACCCGCACCAGTTCTCCGGCGGCATGCGCCAGCGCATCATGATCGCGATGGCGCTCGCCCTCGAGCCCGACCTGATCATCGCGGACGAGCCCACCACGGCGCTCGACGTGACCGTCCAGGCCCAGGTGATGGACCTTCTCGCGGAGCTCCAGCGCGAGCTCAACATGGGTCTGATCCTGATCACCCACGACCTCGGCGTCGTCGCCGACGTCGCGGACAAGATCGCCGTGATGTACGCGGGCCGGATCGTCGAGCAGTCGCCGGTGCACGAGATCTACGCGCGCCCGGCCCACCCGTACACCAAGGGTCTGCTCGACTCGATCCCGCGCCTGGACCAGAAGGGCCAGGAGCTCTACGCGATCAAGGGTCTGCCGCCCAACCTGCTCAAGATCCCGTCCGGCTGCGCCTTCAACCCGCGCTGCCCCAAGGCGGACGACGTGTGCCGCACGGAGATCCCGGCGCTCGCGCCGGTCACCGAGCGGGACGGCACGGAGCTGCCGGGCCGCGGCAGCGCCTGCCACTTCTGGAAGGAGACGATCCATGGCTGAGCTCAGCAAGGCTGCTACATCGCCCGAGGGCTCGGCCGCGGACGCGACTCCGAACGTCACCGAGGTGCACACGGTCGACGCCGCGAGCGAGGCGGAGGCCGTAGCCGCCATCGAGGCGCCGGTCGAGCGCGGTGAGCCGATCCTGCAGGTGCGCAACCTGGTCAAGCACTTCCCGCTGACCCAGGGCATCCTGTTCAAGCGCCAGGTCGGCGCGGTCAAGGCCGTGGACGGGGTCTCCTTCGACCTCTACCAGGGCGAGACCCTCGGCATCGTGGGCGAGTCCGGCTGTGGCAAGTCCACGGTCGCCAAGCTCCTGATGAACCTGGAGCGGGCGACCGCGGGCGAGGTCTTCTACAAGGGCCAGGACATCACCAAGCTGTCCGGCCGCGCCCTGAAGGCCGTCCGCCGGAACATCCAGATGGTGTTCCAGGACCCGTACACCTCGCTGAACCCGCGTATGACGGTCGGCGACATCATCGGTGAGCCCTTCGACATCCACCCCGAGGTGGCCCCGAAGGGTGACCGGCGCCGCAAGGTGCAGGAGCTGCTCGATGTGGTCGGTCTGAACCCCGAGTACATCAACCGCTACCCGCACCAGTTCTCCGGCGGTCAGCGCCAGCGCATCGGCATCGCCCGAGGCCTCGCGCTCAACCCGGAGATCATCATCTGCGACGAGCCGGTCTCGGCGCTGGACGTCTCCGTCCAGGCGCAGGTCATCAACCTGATGGAGAAGCTGCAGGACGAGTTCAACCTCTCCTACGTCTTCATCGCGCACGACCTGTCGATCGTCCGGCACATCTCGGACCGGGTCGGCGTCATGTACCTCGGCAAGATGGCCGAGATCGGTACGGACACGCAGATCTACGACCACCCGACGCACCCCTACACCCAGGCGCTGCTGTCGGCGGTCCCGGTTCCGGACCCGGAGGCCCGCGAGGGCCGCGAGCGGATCATCCTCACGGGTGACGTCCCCTCGCCGGCCAACCCGCCGTCGGGCTGCCGCTTCCGCACCCGGTGCTGGAAGGCGCAGGAGAAGTGCTCCACGGAGGTCCCGCTGCTGGCGATCCCCGAGCGCTTCCAGGGCCAGGACACCCCGGCCGCGCACGAGTCGGCGTGTCACTTCGCCGAGGAGAAGGACGTCGTCCACGCCGGATGACCGAGTTCGACGCGTGAGGCGCCCGGCCGATTCGGCCGGGCGCCTCACGCGTTTCTTCTTACGGGTGTCGTAAAGGTGCATACCGCCCCCAGTGGGGTGATATTGGGGCTCTTGGTAGTGACCAGAGATCCTCGGGAGGCACCTGATGCGTGGAGCCACGCACGCCAAGTGGACCGCACTGGCCGCCGCCGTCGCCCTCACGGTGACGGCCTGCGGCGGCGGAGGCGACGGCGGGGGCGGTGGCGCCGACGGCATCGTGAGCTCGTCCTGGGGTGACCCGCAGAACCCGCTGGAGCCCGGCAACACCAACGAGGTCCAGGGCGGCAAGGTCCTGTCCATGATCTTCCGCGGGCTCAAGCAGTACGACCCGAAGACCGGCGAGGCCAAGAACATGCTCGCCGAGAACATCGAGACGACCGACTCGACGAACTTCACCATCACCCTCAAGGACGGCTGGACCTTCTCCAACGGGGAGCAGGTCACCGCGCAGTCCTTCGTGGACGCCTGGAACTACGGCGCCTCCCTGAAGAACAATCAGAAGAACGCGTTCTTCTTCGGCCAGATCGAGGGCTACGACAAGGTCCACCCCGAGTCGGGCGAGCCGACCGCCGAGACCATGTCGGGCCTCAAGGTGGTCGACCCCAAGACGTTCACCGTCAAGCTCACCCAGAAGTTCTCCACCTGGCCGGACACCCTCGGCTACGCCGCCTTCGCCCCGCTGCCCCAGTCCTTCTTCACCGACCACGCGGCCTGGCTCGACAAGCCCGTCGGCAACGGCCCGTACACCGTCTCCTCGTACACCAAGGGCTCGCAGATGGAGCTCCAGCGGTGGGACGACTACCCCGGCGAGGACAAGGCGCAGAACGGCGGCGTGACCCTCAAGGTCTACACCGACAACAACACCGCCTACACGGACCTGACGGCCGGCAACCTCGACCTCGTCGACGACGTGCCCGCCTCCCAGCTCAAGAACGTCCAGGCGGACCTCGGCGACCGGTACATCAACGTGCCGGCCGGCATCATCCAGACCCTCGGCTTCCCCTTCTACGACCCGGCGTGGAACAAGCCGGGGCAGGAGAAGCTACGCCAGGGGCTCTCCATGGCGATCAACCGCGAGCAGATCACCGACCAGATCTTCCAGAAGACCCGCACCCCGGCCGTCGACTGGACCTCCCCGGTACTCGGCGAGGACGGCGGCTTCAAGGACATCTGCGGCGACTTCTGCCAGTACAACGCCGAAGAGGCGAAGAAGCTGGTCGCCGAGGGCGGCGGCATCCCCGGCGGCACCATGACGATCACGTACAACGCCGACACCGGCTCCCACAAGGAGTGGGTGGACGCCGTCTGCAACTCCATCAACAACGCCCTCGGCAACAACCGGGCCTGCGTCGGCAACCCCGTCGGCACGTTCGCCGACTTCCGCAGCCAGGTCAGCACGCAGAAGATGAAGGGCCCGTTCCGCGCCGGCTGGCAGATGGACTACCCGCTCATCCAGAACTTCCTGCAGCCGCTGTACTACACCAACGCCTCGTCCAACGACGGGAAGTACACCGACCCGGAGTTCGACAAGCTCGTCGACCAGGCCAACGCCGAGTCCGACATCGCCAAGGCCGTCGAGACCTTCCAGAGCGCCGAGGAGGTCCTGCGCGACGACATGGGCGCGATCCCGCTCTGGTACCAGAACGGCAGCGCCGGCTACTCCGAGCGGGTCTCCAACGTGCTGCTGAACCCCTTCAGCGTCCCCGTCTACGACCAGATCAAGGTCAACTGACGCAGCTCGTCGGCGTACGGCCCGGCCCCGCGTCCCTCCGCGCGCCGGGCCGTACGACGTCCTCACACCCCCGGAGCCCCTCATGGGTCGTTATGTGATCCGGCGTCTGCTGCAGATGATCCCGGTCTTCATCGGCGCCACCCTGCTGATCTTCCTGATGGTGAACGTGATGGGCGACCCCATCGCCGGCCTCTGCGGCGACCGCGCCTGCGACCCGGCGACCGCCGCCCAGCTGGAGAAGGAGTTCGGCCTCGACAAGCCGGTGTGGCAGCAATACCTGACGTACATGGGCAACCTCTTCACCGGCGACTTCGGTACGGCCTTCAACGGCCAGCCGGTGACCGAGCTGATGGCCAGCGCCTTCCCCGTCACCATCCGGCTCACCATCGTCGCGATCCTCTTCGAGATCGTCATCGGCATCAGCCTGGGCGTCCTGACCGGCCTGAAGCGCGGCCGTCCGGTCGACACCACGGTGCTGCTGCTCACCCTCGTCGTGATCTCGATCCCCACCTTCGTCACCGGCCTGCTGCTCCAGCTGCTGCTCGGCGTGGAGTGGGGCTGGATCAAGCCGGCCGTCTCGCCCGAGGCCCCCTTCAACGAGCTGATCGTCCCCGGCCTCGTCCTCGCCTCCGTCTCCCTCGCCTACGTCACCCGGCTCACCCGGACCTCGATCGCCGAGAACAAGCGCGCCGACTACGTCCGCACCGCCGTCGCCAAGGGCCTCCCGCGCCGCCGGGTCATCTCCCGGCACCTGCTGCGCAACTCGCTCATCCCGGTGGTCACCTTCATCGGCGCCGACATCGGCGCCCTGATGGGCGGCGCCATCGTCACCGAGCGGATCTTCAACATCCACGGCGTCGGCTACCAGCTCTACCAGGGCATCGTCCGCCAGAGCACCCAGACCGTCGTCGGCTTCGTGACCGTCCTCGTCCTCGTCTTCCTGGTGGCCAACCTGATCGTCGACCTCCTGTACGCCGTACTTGACCCGAGGATCCGCTATGCCTGAGCCTCTTACGCCGCACGAGCCGTTCGACGACGGGCGCGCCATCGACCACACGGGGGCGGGCGGCGCGACGGACCTCGCCATGGAGGAGGGCGAGTCCCTGGAGAAGACCCCCGGCGGCCCCCTCGGTACCGGCCCCGCGGGCAAGCCCCGGTCCCTGTGGTCCGACGCCTGGCACGACCTGCGCCGCAACCCGGTCTTCATCGTCTCGGGCCTGATCATCATCTTCCTGGTGATCATCTCCATCTGGCCGTCCCTGATCGCCAGCGGCGACCCCCTCCAGTGCGACCTCTCCAAGGCCCAGGAGGGCTCCCAGCCAGGCCACCCCTTCGGCTTCAACGGCCAGGGCTGCGACGTCTACACCCGTACGGTCTACGGCGCCCGGACCTCCGTCAGCGTCGGCGTCCTCGCCACGCTCGGCGTCGCGATCCTCGGCTCGCTCCTCGGCGGCATCGCCGGCTTCTTCGGTGGCGGCTCGGACGCCGTCCTCTCCCGGATCACCGACGTCTTCTTCGCCATCCCGGTCGTCCTCGGCGGACTCGTCCTGCTGTCGGTCGTCACCAGCAACACCATCTGGCCCGTCATCGGCTTCATGGTGCTCCTCGGCTGGCCGCAGATCTCCCGCATCGCCCGCGGCTCGGTCATCACCGCCAAGCAGAACGACTACGTGCAGGCGGCCCGCGCGCTCGGCGCCTCCAACTCCCGCATGCTGCTGCGCCACATCACCCCGAACGCCGTCGCGCCGGTCATCGTCGTGGCGACCATCGCCCTCGGTACGTACATCTCGCTCGAAGCGACCCTGTCCTACCTGGGTGTCGGCCTGAAGCCGCCGACCGTCTCCTGGGGCATCGACATCTCCTCGGCCTCGCAGTACATCCGCAACGCCCCGCACATGCTCCTCTGGCCGGCGGGCGCGCTCGCCATCACCGTGCTCGCGTTCATCATGCTCGGCGACGCGGTGCGCGACGCCCTCGACCCGAAGCTGAGGTAGCCGCCCATGCTGCTCGAAGTGAGCGATCTGCACGTGGAGTTCCACACCCGGGACGGAGTGGCGAAGGCGGTCAACGGGGTCAGCTACTCGGTCGACGCGGGCGAGACGCTGGCCGTGCTCGGCGAGTCCGGCTCCGGCAAGTCCGTGACCGCGCAGGCCGTCATGGGCATCCTGGACATCCCGCCGGGGAAGATCACCGGCGGCGAGATCCTCTTCCAGGGCCAGGACCTGCTGAAGCTCAAGGAGGAGGAGCGGCGCAAGGTCCGCGGCGCGAAGATGGCGATGATCTTCCAGGACGCGCTGTCCTCCCTCAACCCCGTCATCAGCGTCGGCGACCAGCTCGGCGAGATGTTCCAGGTCCACCAGGGGATGTCCCGCAAGGACTCCCGGGCCAAGGCGGTCGAGCTGATGGACCGGGTCCGCATCCCGGCGGCCAAGGAACGGGTGGGGCAGTACCCGCACCAGTTCTCGGGAGGCATGCGCCAGCGCATCATGATCGCGATGGCGCTCTCCCTCGAACCCGACCTGATCATCGCCGACGAGCCCACCACCGCCCTCGACGTCACCGTCCAGGCCCAGGTCATGGACCTCCTCGCCGAGCTCCAGCGCGAGCTCAACATGGGACTCATCCTGATCACCCACGACCTCGGCGTCGTCGCCGACGTCGCCGACCGGATCGCCGTCATGTACGCGGGCCGGATCGTCGAGACCGCCCCCGTCCACGAGATCTACAAGGCGCCCGCCCACCCCTATACCCGGGGCCTGCTCGACTCGATCCCGCGCCTTGACCAGAAGGGCCAGGAGCTGTACGCGATCAAGGGCCTGCCGCCGAACCTGCTCGCCATCCCGCCCGGCTGCGCCTTCAACCCGCGCTGCCCGCTGGCCAGGGACGTGTGCCGTACGGACGAGCCGCCGTTGTACGAAGTGTCGGAGGAACGCCGCAGCGCGTGCCACTTCTGGCAGGAGGCCCTCCGTGGCTGAGTCGATCCTCGAAGTCCGGGACCTGCACAAGCACTACCCGCTGACCCAGGGCGTCCTCTTCAAGAAGCAGGTCGGTGCGGTCAAGGCCGTCGACGGCGTCGACTTCGACCTGCGGGCGGGGGAGACCCTCGGCATCGTCGGCGAGTCCGGCTGCGGCAAGTCGACCGTGGCCAAGATGCTCGTCAACCTGGAGCGCCCGACCTCGGGGTCGATCCGCTACAAGGGCGACGACATCACCAAGCTCTCGGCCAAGGCCCTGCGCGCCGTCCGCCGCAACATCCAGATGGTCTTCCAGGACCCGTACACGTCGCTCAACCCGCGCATGACGGTCGGCGACATCATCGGGGAGCCGTACGAGATCCACCCCGAGGTCGCCCCGAAGGGGGACCGGCGGCGCAAGGTCCAGGACCTGCTGGACGTGGTCGGGCTCAACCCGGAGTACATCAACCGCTATCCGCACCAGTTCTCCGGCGGTCAGCGCCAGCGCATCGGCATCGCCCGCGGGCTCGCGCTCCAGCCGGAGATCATCGTCGCGGACGAGCCGGTCTCGGCGCTCGACGTCTCCGTACAGGCGCAGGTGGTGAACCTCCTGGCGAAGCTCCAGGACGAGTTCTCGCTGAGCTACGTCTTCATCGCGCACGACCTGTCGATCGTCCGTCACATCTCGGACCGGGTCGGCGTCATGTACCTCGGCCGGATCGTCGAGATCGGCTCGGACGAGCAGATCTACGACCACCCCACGCACCCGTACACCCAGGCGCTGCTCTCCGCGGTCCCGGTCCCCGACCCCGACGCCCGGGAGCACCGCGAGCGCATCATCCTCACCGGGGACGTGCCCTCGCCGGCCAACATCCCCTCCGGCTGCCGGTTCCGCACCCGGTGCTGGAAGGCACAGCGGCGCTGCGAGCTGGAGGTGCCGGAACTGGCGGTCCCGGCGGTCTTCCGGCTGGCGGACACCCCGGCGAAGCACGACTCCGCGTGCCACTTCGCGGAGGAGAAGCACGTGGTCCCCTCAGAGGGCGACGAGACGCCGTAGCGAGGGTTAACGCCGGGGCAACGCGCGCGACTTGGATCCGATATACGAACGCGGAATGCTCACGAGCGTACGGCCGTGCGGGTGCCGTAGGCCGACCGGGAGCACCAGACACCCGGTCGGCCACCCCGTGTTCGTGGCTTGCCCGGTGAATATGCGGAACCGCTTGTTTCGGCGCGTGGTAGCGGTGAGTATCGGCGTCGTGACAGTCACACGACCGGCACGTCTCACCGGCGCCGCGCTGTGCGGTGCGCTCGCACTCGTCATCGTCTTCTGGGTCCTGCGGGACCTCGCGGCCTTCGGCTCTCCCGCCCGGCTGGCCTGGTACTGGGCAGGGGAGGAGGCGTTCCCGTTACGCCGGCGGGCCGCCACCTCGCTGGTCGACCCGCTCCTGCTCGGCGCGTACGCCGCCACCGCCGTCGCCTCCCTTCGCTCCTCCCTCGCCGCGCCCGCCCTCGCCGTCACCGGGGCCGTCACCCTCGCGCTGCGGCTCCCCGGCCTCTGGGCCACCGGTGTCGACGCCCTCGTCACGACCCTCGTCACGCTCGCCCTCGCCGCCGGGCTCGTCGTCACCGCCGTCACCGGCCGCCGCCCCGCCGAGACCCGCCATGAGCTGCCGGGCCGCCCCCGCACCGGCCCCGCCGTCGCCGCCGGGGTTCTCTGCGCCGTCGCCGGGCTCGCCTGGGCCGCCTGGGAGGTGCACCGCGCGACCGCGCTCCCGGTCGAGGCCACCGTCGACCGGTTCACCGGCGGCCGCTCGCTCCTGCTGCCCGCCCTCGCGGTCCCCCCGGCCTGGCTGAACCTGACCCTCGCCGCCCTGTTCCTCACGGCCGCCGCCACGGCCTTCGCCCGCTCCTCGCACGCCCGCCCCCTCGGCCTGCTCGCCGGGCTGCTCATGACGGGCTGCGGGCTCTCCGCAGTCGCCCTCGCGTCACGGACCGGCCGGGCCGAGCGGCTCGCCGCCCTCGACGACGAGGGCCGGCTCACCCTCGCCACCTCGGGCTACGGACTCCTCGCCGGCGCCGCCGTCCTCGTCCTGCTCTCCCTGCCCGGTGCACCACGCTCCGCACACGGCCGCCCGGCGGCCGCGCTGCCGCCCGCACCGCCGCACCCCCGCCCTCCCGGCTGGTGAGCTACGGGTTCAGGCCCAGCGTCCGCTTCAGGAACTCCACCTGGAGGAGCAGCATGTTCTCCGCCACCTGCTCCTGCGGCGTCATATGGGTCACGCCCGTCAGCGGCAGCACCTCATGTGGGCGGCCCGCCGCCAGCAGCGCCGAGGAGAGCCGGAGCGTATGGGCCACCACCACGTTGTCGTCCGCGAGACCATGGATGATCATCATCGGCCGGGCCGGCTCCTCCGGCGCCGACAGCCCGTCGTCGGTCACCAGCGAGTTCGCCGCGTACACCTCCGGAGCCTCCTGCGGCGTCCCGAGATAGCGCTCGGTGTAGTGGGTGTCGTACAGCCGGAAGTCCGTCACCGGCGCCCCCGCGATCGCCGCGTGGAAGACGTCCGGCCGCCGCAGCACCCCGAGCGCGGCGAGGTAGCCGCCGTACGACCAGCCACGGATCGCCACCCGCCCGAGGTCGAGCGGGAAGTCCTTCGCGAGCGCGTGCAGCGCCTCGACCTGGTCGTCCAGGGTCGGCGTCAGATCGTTCTTGATCGACTTCTCCCAGCCGGGCGACCGGCCCGGCGCACCCCGCCCGTCCGCCACGATCACGGCGAACCCCTGGTCGGCGAACCACTGGGACGTCAGATGCGGGTTGTGGGCGGCCACCACCCGCTGACCGTGCGGACCGCCGTACGGATCCATCAGTACGGGAAGCGGCCCGTCCTCTTTCCTGTAACCGGTGGGGAGCAGGACGGCGCACGGAATCCGCCGTGCGCCCCCCTCCACGAGCCGCACGCCCGCGGAGAGCGCCGGTGTCTCCGCGTACGAGGCGATCACGGCGACCTGGGCCCCGTCCCGCAGCACCCGCGCCACACTCCCCGGCGCGTCCGGCCGCGCGGAGACCAGCACCGTCACCGCGCCGGAGCGCACCGCCGAGTGCACCCCGACGCCCTCCGAGACCCGCTCCACGCCCCGCCCGTTCACCCGGTACACATGGATCTCCCCGGTCTCCGGCTCCGCCCGCTCCTCACCGGCCGAGGCCGAGACCAGGACGTCGTCCTCGCCGACGTCCAGGACCGCGCGCAGGTGGAGCGCCCCACCGGTGAGCGCCCGGTCCCCGACCGCCAGGACCCGCGCCCCGCCCTCGTCTGCGATCCGCACGAGCCGCCCGTCCGGAGCCCACGCCGGCGCCCCCGGCAGCAGCTCCAGCCACACCGGGTCCTCGTCCGCGTGCACGGTCCGTGTCGCCCCCGTCGCCACGTCCACCGCCAGGTGCAGCTGCGTGCGCTGGTCGCGCGCCTGGACGAGCAGCAGCGGAGCCCCGTCCGCCGACCAGTGCACCCGGGCCAGATACGGGTACCGCTCGCGGTCCCACACGACCTCCGTGCGCTCTCCCGCCAGGTCCACCACGTAGAGCCGGACCTCCGCGTTCTCCGTCCCCGCCGCCGGATACGGCACCACCTGCGGCTCCCGGTCCGGGTGTGCCGGGTCGGCGATCCACCACCGCCGCACCGACCGGTCGTGCGCGCGGGCTACCAGGAGCCGGTCCGAGTCGGGCGACCACCAGAAGCCGCGGTACCGCCCCATCTCCTCGGCGGCGATGAACTCCGCCAGCCCGTACGTCGTGTGCGCGTCCTCGGGCTCCACGAGCGCCCGGTCGCCCGCCCCGTCCGCGCCCGTGACCCGCAGCGCGCCGCCGGTCACGTAGGCGATGTGCCGCCCGTCCGGGGAGGGGCGCGGGTCGACCACCGGCCCCGGCACCGTGAGTTCCCCGGCCGTCCCCGCCCTCAGCTCCGCCGCGAACAGCCGCCCGGAGAGCGCGAACGCCGCCAACTCCACGGCCGCGTCCACCGCGTACGCCACGATCCCGCCCGAGCCCTCACGGCTCCGCTCCCGCCGCGCCCGCTCCTCCGCAGACAACTCCTCGGCCGCGCCCGCGAGCAGGGCCTCCGGGTCCGCCGCGAGCCGCTCGCGCGGAGCGTCCCCCGCCGTGCCGCCGGCCCCGCTCGCGAGATCGAGCACCCACAGCGCGTGGGCGCGTTCCGTGCCGGACGGCGAGCGGACGAACACGACCCTCTCACCGTCGGGGGAGACCGTGAAGGCGCGAGGAACTCCCAGGGTGAAGCGCTGGGTCCGGGCGTACTGGCGGGGGAACGAGAGGGGGGACGACGGCAGTTGCGTGGAGGTCATGCGACCGAAACTAGCGCTGTGCGCCCCCTCTGTGCCTCCGTACACCATCAATACGGAGCCACACATAGTTATGATCCGTAGCGCTAGGTGGGTAGGGGTCTCCTGACATCTGGCACATGCTCGCCGAACTGACCGTCCGAATATCCGACCGAAGAAGTGTGGAGGTGAACCGCCGTGGCACTCTCGATTTCGGCGGTGGTGCTGCTGGCGATCGTCGTCTTCCTGCTGATCCGGAAATCCGGGCTGAAGGCTGGACATGCGGCGGTCTGCGCGCTCCTGGGGTTCTACCTGGCGAGTTCGTCCATCGCCCCGTCCATCAGCACGCTCACCACCAACGTGGCGGGCATGATCGGCGGCCTCAAGTTCTGAGCCGCGTCCTCGGGGGTGCCCGGCGGTCCCCGGCCCCGCCTCGTAGGGTGGGGCCATGACGGTTCTCCCAGCCCGTCGTCTGCTCCTGGTGCACGCGCACCCCGACGACGAGTCGATCAACAACGGCGCCACCATGGCCAGGTACGCGGCCGAGGGCGCCCAGGTCACGCTCGTGACCTGCACACTCGGCGAGGAGGGCGAGGTCATCCCGCCCGCGCTCGCCCACCTCGCACCCGACCGGGAGGACCGGCTCGGCGCCCATCGCGTCGGCGAGCTCGCCGACGCGATGAAGGAGCTGGGCGTCACCGACCACCGCTTCCTCGGCGGCCCCGGGCGCTTCCGCGACTCCGGAATGATGGGCGTCGAGCAGAACCGGCGCCCGAACGCCTTCTGGAACACCGACGTCGACATCGCCGCCGCGTACCTCGTCGAGATCGTCCGTGAGACCCGCCCCCAGGTCCTGGTCACCTACGACCCCGACGGCGGCTACGGACACCCCGACCACATCCAGGCCCACCGCGTCGCCATGCGCGCCGCCGAGCTGGCCGCGGACGCCGCGTACCGCCCCGACCTCGGCCCGGCCCACGCGATCGCGAAGATCTACTGGAACCGGGTCCCGCGCCCGGTCGCCGAGGCCGCGTTCGCCCGCCTCCGCGCCGAGGGCTCCGGCTTCCCCGGCATCGCGGACATCGACGACGTACCGGGTGTCGTCGAGGAGTCGCTGATCACCGCCGAGATCGACGGCGACACCGCCTGGGCGGCCCGGAAAACCGCCGCGATGCGGGCCCATGCCACCCAAATCGCCGTCGAAGGCCCCTTCTTCGCTCTCTCCAACGACCTGGGGCAGCCGATCCTCACCACGGAGTACTACCAGTTGGTGTGGGGTACGCCCGGCGCACCGGCCGGCGTGCGCGAGACTGACCTCTTCGCGGGTGTGGGTGAGGACGCGTGAACCTCCGGATCGTCTGGTACGTCCTTTTCCTCGCCCTCGGCGCCCTCGTGGGCGTCGCCGGCTCGATCGCCCAACCCGCCTGGTTCCCGGGCGGGTTGTTCCTCGCCCTGCTCGCCACCGCCGGAGTCTTCTACGGCGGACTGCGGGCCACCGACACCCAGCTGGGCATCCTGGCCCCCGCGGTCGGCTGGCTCGTCGCCGTCGTGCTGCTCAGCGTCGGACGCCCGGAGGGCGACGGGCTCTTCGGCGGCGGAGTGTCGGAGATGATCTACCTTCTCGGAGGCCTGGCGATCGCTGTGATGTGTGCCACGGTGGCGAGGATTCCTCGACCGACCGCGTGACCAGGGTGACTTGGGGGGAGCTTCGGTGAAGGAGTGCCCCGACTTCGGCCGGAATGCCCCGTACTGGATCCCCTGCGATCGGGTGCGATTCGGCGACGGCCAGTATGGTGGTGCGCGCCGCCGAGCCGCCCGGGTACACGAGCACCAGCAAGAGCGGGCGGTGGAGCCAACCGGGAGATCCTGCTTTGAGTCGTGAAACTGGTCGAGAGACTGACAGTTCGTCCTCCGGCGCCCAGGGGCGCGGTGGAGCCGCGTACCCGTCGGGCACGCCGCCGTACGGATCCCGTCAGTATCCGTCGCTCCACCCCACGCAGGACGGTACGGACGAGGCGTCCGGAAGCACCGGCACGCACCCCGCTCCGCCGCTGCCGGAAGAGCCGAAGACCGAGACCACGCTGACCACGCGGATCCGGATCAACATCCCGGGCTCGCGGCCGATCCCGCCCGTGGTGGTCCGCAAGCCGGTCGGTGACACCTCCTCGGAGTCCGCGAGCGCCCCGGCCGCCGAGAAGGCGCCGGCGCCCGCGTCCGCGCCGAAGGCTCCCGCGCCGGCTCCCGCCCCCGCGCCCGCTCCCGCCGAGGCCGAGGGGCCCCAGGCGGAGGAGAAGCCGACCAGCGACTGGTTCGCCCCGCGCAAGGCGGCGCCAGGCGCTCCGGCAGGCCCCGCGGATCCGGCTGCTCCGGGCGCTCCGTCCTCTCCGGCCGGAAAGTCGGGTCTGTCCGAGCTGTCCCAGTCGGCCCCCGGCCCCGGCGCTCCCGGCCCCCGCCCGTCCGGACCCGGGGCCTCCGGTCCGGGGCGTACGCCTCCCGCGGGTGTACGGCCTCCGGCCCCGGGCTCGGGCCCGAACCGCGGTGCCGGTTTCGCCGGTCCCGCGACCGGTGGCATCCCGCGCGTCGGCGGCGCGTCGATCTCGGCCACCCCCGCGTCCGGTACGCCCATGTTCCTCGCGACCCCGCCCCAGGACGAGGCCGCGTACGGCCCCGGCGGCGCGCCCTACGCCCAGGGCGCCGGCGGTAACCCGCAGGCGCCGTCCGGCCCGACCACGGGCCCGGTCACGGGAAGCAGCCCGATCGGCGGCGCTCCGGCCGGCGGACGACCGGCCGGCGGCGGCCCCACGGGCGGTGCCCCGATGGGCGGCGCTCCGATGGGCGGTGACCCCATGGGCGGTGACCCCTTCCCGGGCGCGCCGGTGATGTCCGACGACACCGCCGTCCTGACGCCGCAGAAGCCCGGCCCGGTGACCCCGCCCCCCGGCCCCGCCGGCCATGTCTCCGGGGACACGCTCACCAGCGGCATCCCCGTCGTGCCCTCGGGTCCCGACCTGACGCCCCGGCAGTCGGACCGCGGCTTCTCCGAGCCGGAGTTCGCCGGCGGCGCACCGGCCCCGGCCGCGCCCCGCCCCGCGCCCTCCTCCTCGGGCCGCGGCTCCGCCCCGGCGAAGAAGGGCCGCTCCAAGCTGGTCCTCGTCGGTGTCGGTCTCTTCGGCCTGGCCGGTGTCGCCTATGGCGCCGGGCTCCTCCTCAACCACTCCGACGTCCCCAAGGGCACGACCGTCCTCGGCGTCGACATCGGCGGCGGTACGAAGGAGGAGGCGGTCAACAAGCTGGAGGCCGCCCTCGGCAAGCGCGCCCACGCCCCGCTCAAGCTGAACGTGGGCGGCAAGAGCGTCGAGCTCGCCCCCGACAAGGCTGGCCTCACCCTGGACAGCCAGGAGACCGTCCGCGCCGCCGCGGGCAGCGACTACAACCCCGTCTCCGTGATCGGCTCCCTCTTCGGCGGCGAGCGCGTCGCCGAGCCGAAGCTGCCGGTCGACGAGGAGAAGCTGGCCGTCGCCCTCTCCGACGTGGCCGGTGCCTCCGGCTCGGCCACCGAGGGCACGATCACGTTCTCCCCGGGCAAGGTCACCGCCGTGGAGGGCAAGCCGGGCAAGGGCCTGGACGTCGGACGTTCGATGATCTTCGTCAAGGACGCCTTCCGCGCCCAGGTCGAGACCGGCCAGACGAAGCCGGTCGAACTCCCGGTCGTCACCCGCCAGCCCACGATCACCAAGGCGGAGCTGGACCGGGCCATGAAGGAGTTCGCCAAGCCCGCCATGTCCGACGTGATCCTGATCAAGGCGGGCCCCAAGGAGATCAAGTTCGGCCCGGCGCGGTCGCTGCCGCAGATCCTCTCCATGAAGGCCGTCAACGGCCGTCTGGTCGAGGTCTACGACAAGAAGGCGATCGACCGGCTCCTCGACGGCGTCTTCGACGGCATCATGATCACCAAGGCCGACGGCAAGCAGCACCAGGTCTCCGCCGACGACGTCGCCTTCGTCATGCGCGACGCGCTGCTGGGCAAGACGACCGCCGAGCGGACGAAGACCATCGACCTCACCGGCCAGGGCTGATCACCGCCCGGAGCCGCGAGCACGCACGGACGCCCGTCCCGCCGGTCACGACCGGCGGGACGGGCGTCTTCGCGTGGTCAGTCCCTGCGGTACTGCGCCGGCGAGTTCTTCGTCGCCGGGTCCTCGTACGAGCCCGCCGTCCCGCGGTCCACATGGAACGTGGTCAGCGTCGAGACGGGGGAGACCGCGTCACGGCGGTCGTCGATCACCCGCATGTGGGCGCTGAAACGCTCCGGCGTGACTTCGTAGACGTCGTAGCCGTAGCGGTTGCCCTCGAAGTACTTCAGGTGCGGGTTGCCCGCGCCCATGACCGGGCCGTTCGTGGCGTTCCAGCTCGCCGAGTACGCCCCCGAGGTCACCGAGTGCGCCGTGAACTCCGTACCGATCACCGGCGACGAGACGTCGTCGAAGTCCGGCCGGATGTCGTCGACGAACGCCGAGTGCCAGTCGCCCGTGATGACGACCAGGTCCTCCATGCCGGTGCTGTGCACATGGCCGAGGACCTCCTTGCGCTCGGCGAGGAAGCCGTCCCATTGGTCGGTGAACATGTACGAGCCGCCGGCACGGGACCGCAGCTGGCTCAGCATGATCGAGTTGGCCCAGACGTGCCAGGTGTCCGGGGCCCGGTCGATGTTCCGCTTCAGCCACCCCTTCTGCCCGGCACCGAGGATCGTGCCGTCGGCGAGGTTCTGCGCCGAGCGGTACGACCGCAGGTCGAGGACGGTCAGCTCCAGCAGGTCGCCCCAGCGGCGCACCCGGTGGATCTCGGGGTCCGGCAGCGCGGTCGCACCGCCGGCGCCCCCCTCGCGGTGCGGCATGTTCTCGTACCAGGCCTGGTACGCGGCCGCCCGCCGCTGCACGAACGGCGCGCCCCCGCCCGTACCGGAGTAGTCGTTGACGACCTCGTGGTCGTCCCACGTCAGGAACCAGGGGTGCGCGGCGTGCGCCTCGCGCAGGGAGGGGTCGCCCTTGTAGAGCGCGTGGCGGCGGCGGTAGTCGGCGACCGTGAGGATCCCCGGGCCCTCGTGGTCGCGGACGTGGTCGGCCGGGACTCCGCCGACCTGGCCGTGCTCGTAGATGTAGTCGCCGAGGTGGACGACGAAGTCGACGTTCTCGCGGGCGATGCCCCGGTGGGCCGCGTAGAAACCGTCGTGGAACGCCTGGCAGTTGGCGGCGGCGAAGCGCACCGAGGAGACGCGGCCCACGGGCGCGGTCTTCGTGCGGCCGATGCGGCTCCGCTTGCCCAGTGCCTTGAAGGCATACCAGTAGCGGGTGTTCGGCCGAAGCCCGGAGACCGGGACGTGCACGCTGTGGCCGAGCGTCGCCGAGGCGGGCACGGTGCCCTCGGCGACGACGCGCCTGAGCTGGGCGTCGGTGGCGACGACCCACTGGACCTCGACGATCTCCGACAGCTTCTGCTCGGCTGCCAGCGGCTCGGGGGCGAGCCGCGTCCACAGCAGGACACTGTCGGGCTGCGGGTCGCCGGACGCGACGCCGAGGGTGAACGGCGCCGGGTCGTAGTCCGCGCCCAGCGCCTGGGCGGCCTCCAGGGCCTGCGCGGGGGAGAGCCCGGCGGCCAGCGGCCAGGCGAGGTTCAGGGCACCGGCGGCTCCGGCGGCCTTCAGCAGATCGCGTCGGTTGAGCCTGGTCACTGGTGTCCCTCCGTGGCGTGCAGCGTGAGCGATACGGAGTCGGCGTAGCCGTCGTTGGAGGTCCCGCCGCCGCTGCGGGTGAAGACGAGCAGCACCCGCGCGGAGCGCGCCGTACGGGGCACCTGCGCGGTCGCAGTGCGCTGCAGGAGCGCGGTGCGGGAGAGCCGCTCGCCGGCGGTCACCGGGCCGAGCACGGACAGGGCGACCGGGGTCCCCTGGGCGTTCCGGAACTCCACGGACAGCCGGGCGCCGTCCTCCTGCGTGGCGTAGCCGCCCAGCCAGCCGGCGAGCGTGTACCGCACCCGCCCGGCGTCGATGTGCCGCCACCCCGTGGTACCCGTCCGCGGCAGGACGATGTCCTGGACGAGAGCGGTGCGCGGGCTGTCGCCGCCGGAGAAGAACCGGGTGCCACGGTCGGCGGGCCCGGGGTCCGCGGGCCCCGGGTAGCCGTTGCCCAGGCTGTACGCGATGAGCGCGGGCGCTCCTTCCCGCACCTCCCAGCCGGTCACACCGGTGACCGGCTCGGCGGACCCGCCGGGCCCGCTCTCCGCGTCTCCGTTGACTACGAGATTCACTCGAGCCTCCTCGATCAAGCGCTCTTCGAATGGCGCGTGTATCGCAGCAGTCGGGAGTGAACTCCTGACGTCCGATCGGGGAACGGCGACCGGGAGTTGTACAGACAACTCTCGGGTAGGGAGGGGTGGCTCTCGCATCGACGCGGCCGCGCGAGAGGATGTGTGCATGACCGACAAGCAGAATCCCGTATCGGCAGAGGAGCCCACGGCTCGCTGTAGGGAGCCCGGACCGGACAGCTGGGACCTCTTCCTTCAGGGCAACTTCTTCTGCGAGCTGCCGCGCGGCCACGACGGGCTGCACTGGGAGACGGGTGCGCCTCGTAAGTGGTGGGCCGGCGAGTAGGCGGGAAGTCGCCCACGCACGCGCCCTACAGGCGCCGTCGGAGGGCCGCGCGGGCCAGGGAAGGGCCGGTCTGTGCGGTGGCGGGACAGGGGCGGTCCAGGGGGCTGGTCGGGGCGTCGCGGACGCACGGCTCGCACACGTCCTCGTCCGCCAAGGGCCGGAACTGGTACGGCTGCACGTGCCGCCCGCTCTCGCACTCACGGAGGCCCGAGACCCTGGGCGGCGGGGGCGGCGGAGCCACCGGCGGCACCTCGCGGAGGATGTACCGCAGCAGCCCGCCGGGCCGGTGGATGGGACTGCCCCGGCCCGGCAGGCAACGGGCGACGGCGTCCCGCACGGCGTCGGCCATGTGACCCGCCTCCAGCCAGCGGGCCGCGAGGCCCGTCAGCTCGGGGAGCATGGCGCGCGGAACGCGCAGCCGGGGATCGAGGGCGGGCAACTCGTCGACGAGGCGGCGGGCGTCGGGGTCTTCCGGCACCAGGGGCGGTGGCGGGGGAGGGTTGGAGGTGTTCTCCCCGGATGTTCCGTCTGGATGACGGCCGACGACCCGACCGGTCGGCTCACCGGCGGCCGGACGGGTGTCCGTCGGAGCGCCGCACCGCACCGCTGACGCCTCGACCGGACTCAACGGCACGTTCGAGACGAGCTGCCGGGTCGCCCAGAGCCCGCGTGCGCCCTGCTCGCGCCACTCGTGGAGATAGCCGGCCGCCTTCAACTGCCCCTTGGCGCGCAGGAAGGCGACCTTGCGGATGCCCGCCCGTTCGGCGGTCTTGGAGAGCGGCTCGTTGACGCCGTCGGGCAGCGAGAGCTGCCAGCACAGCAGCCGTACCGCGTCGGAATTGAGATCGGGGTGGCGCAGGATCTCGTGGGGGATCTGACTGAAGCGCCGAGTGGGCGCGTTAGCATGACGAAGCATTCCGGGTGCGCTCCTGCTTGGCACTCGAAGTGAAGGCCCTCGGCGCTGGCTGCAACCAGCTCGGGGGCCGCTTTTGTGCTCACCGTACCGCAAGCTCCGTGACCGTATGGTCACTTGGTGTGACCGTGCATCGGTCGCACCGGCAGGGCGGAAATCGCAGAATCGATTCGACCGGTACGTCTCCCCGCCGGGGCGTGTACGTCTTCGTCTCGGACCAGGTCCGCCCGCCGTCGCGCGAGACGCGCAGCCGCATCACCACTCCCCGCCGTACCGCTGCTGCTTCGCGCGCAGCCAGTCCTGGATCTCCCGCGTCTCGCGGGGGGTGGCGGGCCGCAGGTCGGAGAAGCGGATCGTGGCCACGAAGTGCACGAACCGCACGCGCCGGTGGACTCCGTCCACGCCGATGACCTTGCCGGGGCCGTAGACGTCGGTTCCGGTATGGGCGACGAAGGTGCCTGGACCGTGGGGGGTTTGCATTGCGCGCGAGCCCTTTCGCTCTGTGTGTTGTTCCGGTCACACAGTGGCGTGGATCACGTTACGCTCGACAGGGGTCCGCATGTGACAACGCAACCAGCACGTCGGGGAGTTGGCCATGGCAATCGAGGACAATCCCGAGTCGCGTCGAAAATACGGTGAAGAGCTGAAACGCCGAAGAGAAGCGGCGGGGCTCACCCAGGAGGGCCTCAGCGAACTGACGATCATCTCGCGCACCCACCTGGCCCACATGGAAGCGGGCAGACGCCGCCCGGACGTGGGGGACGCGCGGCGTTTGGACCAGGTGCTGAGCACGGGGGACGACTTCTTCGAGCGGTTCCTGCCGGTGCTGGACGGCAAGAAGGTGGCCGAGCACTTCGCGGAGGCGTTGGAGTTCGAGGGCCAGGCCATCGTGATCCGGGAGTACGCCCCGAAGCTGGTGCCGGGCATCCTGCAGACGGAGTCCTACGCCAGGGAGGTCCTGAACTCCGGCTCCACGCCGAAGAGCGATGAGGAACGTGACAGGCTGCTTGTCACACGGCTGGAGCGAGCCCGGATACTCGAGAACTTCGACGCTCCGGTGGTGTGGGTGCTCCTGGACGAGGCGGTGCTGAGGCGTCACGTCGGAGGCCCGAAGGTGATGTGCGAGCAGCTTCGTCACATCGTGCGCCTGGGGGAGAACCGGCGTATCCGTGTGCATGTGCTGCCCTTCTCCGGCGGGTACCACGCGCTGATCGAGGGCGAAGTCAAGCTGATGTGGTTCGAGGACCAGCCCCCGATCGCGTACGTCGAAGGGCTCAAGTCCGGCAGGGTCTGGGAGAATCCGGCCGTGGTTCGGGACTGCCAGGTGGCCTACGATCATGCTCTGGGCGACGCGCTGTCTCATCGTGAGTCGCTCGCTCTGATCGGGTCCGTCGCGGAGGAATTCGAGCATGCAGCACGCACAGGCCAGCATCCCTGACGCCTCGATCCTCCCTGCCTGGCGCAAGTCGTCCTACAGCGGCGGCAACAGCGGTGACTGTCTCGAAGTCAACGACGCAGCCTGTCCCGCCCACGTCCCCGTCCGGGACAGCAAGCACCCCGCCGGCCCCGCGCTCCTCTTCCCCGCTCCCGCCTGGGCGGTGTTCGTCGACGGGGTCAAGCGGTCGTCACTTGGGCATCGCTGACACGGCGGCCCTGGCGATCCGGACGGCCTCGTCCTCACACGTCGAGTTGGGGTGCCGGTCGCCCGTCAGCATGACCCAGACGGTGAGGTTGCCGTCGCGGACGTTCAAGGAGCAGTTCCAGTCGCTGCGGAACGGGTCCCAGGTGGCCTCGTCGCCGAAGTCGACGCCTTCCGCGCGGACGTAGTGATCCTGGTCGAAGGTCTTGTCGGCGCGCTCCGTACCGTTCCCGTCCGCGCTGGTCGTCCGTATCAGGGTCCAGCGGACGACCGCGTGCGGCGTATCCCCCGCGTACAGCTCCGTCTCCTTGGTGTACCAGGAGCAGCGGGTCACGTAGACGGGGCTGTTCTCGACGCTGCTGTCCTGGTCCGTGCGCCGGGCCGGCAGGGGCAGCGTCGGGGCCGCGTCCGCGCAGGTCGGCAGTTTCGTGTACTTGTCCGCCGGGCTCTTCGCCGCGCCGCCCGTACCGCCGCCCTTGCCGTCGTCGCTCTGGAGCGTGAGGTACGTGCCCACTCCCGCGCCCGCCAGAACCATGACCGCCGCCACCAGGGCCACGAGCCTGCCGCGCCTGCGCGGCGCGCGGGTGGTGGGGGCGGGCGCGGGGGCGGGCTCTCGTACGGGCGCCGTGACCGTTACGGCGTCCGGGGCGGGCTCGGGTGCCGGTGGGGGCGGGGTGGGCGGGCTGTCCTCGGTGTCGTCGTCCCCGCCCAACAGGGCGTCCAGCCGGTCCTTCTGTTCGGCGATCAGGTCGTGGACTGCGGGCGGCCACGGACGGGTCGCCGGGGAGACCGGACCGAGCAGCTTCCTCAGGTCGGCCAGGGTCGGGCGGTCCGACGGATCCTTGGCGAGGCAGCGGGCGACGGTTCCGCGCAGGTCCTTCGGTACTCCGCCGAGGTCGGGCTTGGAGTTGACCACGTTGAACAGGGTCATCAGGGTCGAGTCCGCCGCGAAGGGCGAGCGGCCGGTCGACGCGAAGGCGAGGACGGCGCCGAGCGAGAAGACGTCGCTGGCCGGGGTGAGGTCCTTGGTCTCGGCCTGCTCGGGCGACATGAACGGCGGCGAGCCGATCACCCAGCCGGTCTGGGTCAGTGCGGTGGCCGCTTCCGGCTCGGCCGCACGGGCGATGCCGAAGTCGATGACGCGGACGCCGTCCTCGGCGAGCAGGACGTTCTCCGGCTTGAGGTCGCGGTGGATGAGGCGGACGCGGTGGATCTCCTCGAGCGCCGTCACCAGGCCCAGCGCCAGTCGGCGTACGGTCTCGGCGGTCAGCGGACCGGTGGCGTTCACGGCCGCGCCGAGGGAGGGGCCGGGCACGAACACCGAGGCGAGCCACGGCAGCTCGGCATCGGCGTCCGCGTCCATGACGGCGGCCGTATAGGCGCCGGAGACGCGGCGAGAGGCGATGACCTCGCGCTGGAACCGTGCCCGGAAGCCGTCTTCGGCGGCGAACCGCCGGTGTACCTGCTTCACCGCGGCGAGGCGGCCGTCGGGAGCGGCTCCGAGGAACACCCGGCCCATGCCGCCGCTGCCCAGCTCGGTGAGCAGCCGGTACGGTCCTGCCTCCGTCGGCATGGACGCGTCGAGCGGCTTCATACCGGTTCCCCCACGGCTCCCCCTCGGATCTCCCCTGACCGCGCGGTGATCCTATGGCGCCCGGCCGAAGGGTGGGTGGTCAACTCCCGATCTCGTTCGGGGGCGGGGCGAAGATCCTGTGCTAGGCGGCGCCGGGCTCGTCCAGGAAGCGCAGCAGCAGGGCCGCCTCCTCGCGGAGCCGCTCGGCCCGGTCGGCGTGGGCCGGTGCGGTCAGCTGGGCGGCTGCCTCCAGGCGCTCGGTGGCCTCGGCCCGTACGAGATCCACGATCACGGCCTCGCTCAGCTCCTGCCGCACGGCTTCGGTCGCGCCGGCACCGACCGGTGCGTCCTCCAGTGCCCGGCCCTTGAGCGAGGCTTCGTCCAGGGGCACCGCCTCGGCGTTGTCGAGCGCGGCGAGCGTCGAACGCAGGGCGCTCACCGCCGCCTTGTCGCGGGCGCGCATGGCGACGGGCAGGGCATCACGCATACGGAGACGTACGGACATGCCGGCGACCCTATGCGCCCGCCCGGGCGCCCACAACGCGATATGCGGCCTCGAAGGGGCGACCTCACCAGGTGCGCCGCACGGTCGCCTTGCCGCCGGTCACCAGGCTT
Organism: Streptomyces sp. NPDC013317; assembly: GCF_055563155.1. Taxonomy (NCBI): domain Bacteria; kingdom Bacillati; phylum Actinomycetota; class Actinomycetes; order Kitasatosporales; family Streptomycetaceae; genus Streptomyces; species Streptomyces sp. NPDC013317. The sequence continues at coordinate 657,652 of NZ_JBVHDX010000002.1, read as the reverse complement.
GCCGGCGGAACGTCGTCGGCCACGACCGCGCCGGCGGCGATCACGGCATCCCGGCCGATGCTGACGCCGGGCAGGATGGTGGCGCCTGCACCGATCCACACGTTCTCCGCCACGTCGATGGGCGCGCCGGTGAGGTACAGCCGCCGTTCCTCGGGATCGACCGGGTGACCGCTGGTGATGAACGTGACCTTCGGTCCGACCATCACCCGCTCGCCGAGCCGGATGCCGGCGTAGTCCAGGAACGTGCAGTTCTGGTTGATGAAGACCCGCTCGGCGAGGTCGAGGTTCAAACCGTGGTCGGTGTAGAAGGGCGGATAGATCGTGACTCTCGGTGGCAGTGGCCTGCCGAGGATCTGCGCGAACAGCTCCGCCTTGCCCACCTCGTCCTCGAAGGGCAGGACGTTCAGGCGCGAGGTGAGCTGGGTGACCCGCAGGACCCGCTCGGCCATGGCCTGGAACTCGTCGCTGTGGATGCGCATGAGCCGGTCGCCGGGCATGCCACGCTCCTTTCGGGACACCTGACGCGGGTCTGGTGGTCGGGTCGTCGTCAATCTACCGAGACCCCCGACCGGCTTGCGTCTCCCCCAAGGGGAGGTCCCAGAGTGGTCCGCATGGACGGCGACACGCTCTTCTCGATCGGTGAACTGGCGCGGCGGACCGGTGTCACGGTCAAGGCCGTGCGGTTCTACTCCGACGAGGGGATCGTGCCGCCCCTCGACCGCACTCCCGCCGGTCACCGCCTCTACGGCGTGGACGCCGTCGCACGCCTCGACCTCGTACGGACGCTGCGCGACCTCGGGTTCGGGCTTGCCGACATCCGGAAGGTCCTGGACCGGGAGGACTCGCTCGCCGAGGTGGCCGCCGCGCACGCTGAGGCGCTGGACGTGCAGATCCGCACGCTGAGGCTGCGGCGCGCGGTGCTGACGTCGGTGGCCGGTCGGGGCTCTACCCCGGAGGAGATGGACCTCATGCACAAGCTGGCGAAACTGTCCGCAGCCGAACGTGACCGTCTGATCGCGGAGTTCCTCGACGCCGCCTGCACCGGACTCGACCCGGGCGTCGTCCGCTCCATGACGCCGGATCTGCCCGACGATCCCGACGACGCGCAGGTCGCGGCGTGGGTGGAGCTGGCCGAGCTGACGCAGGACCGGGAGTTCGTGGCCGACACGCGGCGCCTGACCGAGCGGGTCTCCGCCGCCCGGGACGGCGGCGGCGCGCCCCCGCGTCCCGACATCGTGGCCGTCGTACGGGAGAGGGCCGACCTCGCCCTCGACCCCGCCTCGCCGGAGGCCGGGGCGATCGTCGCCCACGTCACGGCCCACCCCGCATGCCCGGACGACCTCCCCGCGTACCTGAAGGCCGCGACCGACCCCCGCCGCGTTCGGTACCTCCAGCTCCTCGCCCGCATCAACGGCTGGCCACCCCCGGAGTCTCCGGCCCCGGCCGTCGACTGGTTCCTGCGAGCACTGCGCAGGACGGTGCCGCAGATCTGAGCAGCGGCTCGTACAACCCCTTCTCCTGTTCGGTGGTCGAACGGGTGGCGCGCACCGGTGCGTGTCTGCCCGCCCGTTCAGGAGAAGTGACGTGATGTCCAGCCGCATGCCCAGGCGCCGTCTCGGTGCCGCCGTCGCCGCCGTCCTTGCCGTCACCCTCGGAGCGGGCGTTCTGACCGCCGCACCGGCGTGCGCCGTCGTCGCCGTCCGGACGTCCTCCGCGGCGGACGCGGTCGAGGTCCGATCGCTCCTGCCGGGCACCCACCTGCTGGGCGGGGGCAGCGCGGGGTACTTCACGAGCGTCACCGTCGGCGACGACGACATGAGCAAGACGGTGCGCTGGACCCCCTACGGTCCGGGCCCGTCCCGTGACATGTCCTTCAGGACGGACATGCACATCACCGACACGTCCGGGGACCTCCTGGTCGTGTCCTCCGAGGGGTTCGGGGCCACAGCCACGAACCTGGCCACGGGGGAGTCGTTCGGCCCGGACGAGGTACCCGGCACGCTGGATCTGGAGTACCGGGGCACCGCCGGCGAGGCTCTGTTCGTCCTCGCGAGGGACGGGCTGTTCATGAAGGCGAAGGGCTCCCCCCAGCGCCTCGTGACCGGTCTGCCGGAAGGGACACGGTACGAACGCGTGGTGCCGGCCGCCGCCGGGCAGGGCCTGCTCACCTACAGCACCGCGGCCGGCGAACGCCGGCGCGGGCTGATCGACCTGGCCACCGCCTCCGTCACGGAGACCTTCCCGTATCCGGCGGGCCCGTGGGGCCGCGATGCCGCGGTCTCCGGCGAACGCTTCGCCTGGGTCGAGGGCGACACGGTCACGAACACGCTCAGGGTCGTGGTCCGCGACCGCGCGAGCGGAGCCGAGAGCACCGTGACGGTCCCGGGGACCGCGGCCGACCACGGACCCGACATCGAACTGCTCGGTGACTGGCTGATGTACGACGGGACCGCCCGCCATCTGAGGTCGGGCGAGACGGTCAAGGTGCTCGACCACAGCTCCACGTCGCACACCACCCCCGACGGCACGGCCAAAATCACACAAGGCCGTTCCGCCGTGCACGGTGCCGGTGTCTTCCGTATCGCGCCGGCCGCGGACGGCCGGCCCGGTGTCCAGCTCCTGGCCCGCCTCGGCAGCGACGCCTCGGTGACACACGACCTGGACAACGACGGCTCCCCGGACCTGCTCGGCCGTGACTCCTCGGGCACGTTGTGGAGGGACAGTCCCGGAGACGGCCGCCAGGCATACGCGATCCGCTCCGGCTGGCACATCTACGACAAGACCGAGGTCGTCGGGAACATCGCCGGCTATGGGCACACCGCGGATGTGATCGCCCGTGACAAGGCCGGCGTCCTCTGGCTCCACCAGCCTTCAGGCACCGGCTTCCTCTCTCGCACGCAGATCGGCGGAGGCTGGCAGACGTACGCCACCATCACCGGCGGCAGCGACCTCACCGGGGACGGGCGTCCGGACGTCGTCGCCATCGACAGGGCCGGCGCCCTCTGGCTCTACGAGAGCACCGGCCTCCCTTCCCGCCCCTTCGAGGCCCGCAAGCGGATCGGCACCGGCTGGCAGATCTACGACCAGCTCGCCGCCGTGGGAGAGCTCGCCGGCGGTCCGGCGGGCGATCTCGTCGCCCGTGACAGGGAGGGCGTGCTGTGGCTCTACCTCGGCAAGGGCGACGGCACCTTCACCCAGCGCACCCGCATCGGCGGCGGCTGGCAGATCTACTCCCAGCTCATCGGCGCGGGAGACGTCGACCACGACGGCAGGGCCGACCTCTTCGCCACCCACCCGGGCTCGAAGACGATCTACGTCTACTCCGGCACCGGTGACCGCCTGCGGCCGTTCGGCGCCCGCACGGTCACCGACATCCACGCGGGGCGCACGTACAACCACATGAGCTGAACTCGCGGTTCGTGGGGGGCGTGACGGCGCCCCCTACGGCTGCGTCGCCAGCTGGATCAGGTTGCCGCAGGTGTCGTCCAGGACCGCCGTGGTGACGGGGCCCATCTCCAGGGGTTCCTGGACGAAGCGGACGCCCAGGGCGGTCAGGCGCTCGTGTTCCGCGTGGACGTCGTCGACGGCGAACTGGGCGAGCGGGATGCCGTCGCCGACGAGCGCGTCACGGTAGGCCTTGACGGCCGGGTGGCCGGCGGGCTCCAGGAGGAGTTCGGTGCCTTCGGGCTCGTCGGCGGAGACGACGGTCAGCCACCGGTCCTTCTCGCCCACCGGGACGTCGTGCTTCTTCACGAAGCCGAGGATCTCGGTGTAGAAGTGCAGGGCCTTCGCCTGGTCGTCGACGAAGACGCTGGTCAGACGGATCTTCATGGGGTGCTCTCCCGCGGTCCGGAGGTGTCGGGCACGAGCCACCGCTCGGCGATCTGCCGCAGCGGGGCCGTGTTCAGGTCGTGGAACTTGTAGCGCCCCTCCCGCCTGGTCTCGACGAGGCCGGCCGCCTCCAGCACCGCGAGGTGCTGGGAGACCGCCTGGCGCGAGATGCCGAGCTGGTGCTTCATGCTCAGTCGCGAACAGATCTCGAACAGTGTCTGTCCGGACCTCTCCGTCAGCTCGTCGAGAATCGTGCGGCGAGTGGGGTCGGCCAAGGCTTTGAAGACGTCGTCGGCCATGCCCCCAGGATAGGCAAGTGTTTGCTTGCCTATCAAGTCGACACCCCGAGCACCGCCTTAGTTCAGCAGCGCCCGCGCCGCCTGCGCCCGGTTCCGGATCGACGCCGCCGCGCTCGGCTCGACCGCGTCGACCACCGAGGCGTACGCCTCCATCTCCGCCGCCCCCGCCTCGAACTCGCCCCGCTGCACCAGCAGCTCCGCGTGCTCGTAGCGCAGCCTGGCCGGGTGGGCGGGGAGCATCAGGGACAGCTCCACGGCCCACAGCGCCACGCCGGAGCGCTCCGGGCGGGGCGCGGCCCAGGCCCTGATGTTGTTCAGGATGCGCAGGACGATCTCCAGCGGGTCCGCCGGGCGCAGCATCGACGGTTCGAGGGGTTCGCCGGTGGCGCCGGCCACCAGCAGCTCGGCGTCCATGCCCGTCATCGGCCGACCGCCCGCGAACGGGTCCGCGAAGACCTGGACCGAGGGGTCGCCGAAGCCCACCACGAAGTGGCCCGGCAGCCCGAGGCCGTACACCGGCGCGCCCGCCCGGCGGGCGACCTCCATCCAGAGCACGGAGAGGAGGATCGGCAGGCCGCGCCGGCGCTTCAGGACCTCGTGGAGCAGCGAGGACTCCAGCCGCTGGTAGTCCGAGGGGACGCCCTGGAACCCGTACCGGCCGCCGAGCAGCCGGGCCAGCGCGGCCACCCAGTCGTCCGGCTCACGCAGGCCGTACGGCAGCTCCCCGGCCAGCCGGTCGAGCTCGATCTCCGACGCGTCCAGGTCCGCCGAGGTCACCGACCCGTCCGCGACCGCCCCGATCAGCAGGCAGAGCCGCGCCAGGTCCGGGCGCCGCGAACGCGCCTCCTCCGCGAACTCGCGCCGCCAGTCGCCCGCGCCGGTCACGTCGGTCACCTCGCTCACGCCTCGGTCGCCCGGTAGTGGTGGTAGTGGTGATGGACCGCGAAGCCCATCCGCTCGTACAACGCCCGGGCGCCGTCGTTGTCCGACTCCACCTGCAGCCAGGCCGCCGACGCGCCCTCGTCCAGGGCCTGCCGGGCGAGCGCCGCCATCACGGCCGTGGCCAGGCCCTGACGCCGCTGTGCGGGGTCGACCTCCACCGCCATGAACCCGGCCCAGCGGCCGTCGACCACACACCGTCCGATCGCCGCCGGTATGTCTTCCGTGCCCGGTACGGACGCGAACCACACACTCGGGCCGCCGGTCAGGACGCTCAGCACATGAGGTCCGACCTCGCCGGACCGGTTGTAGCGGCGGAGCCACGCCTCGTCCACGCTCCGCGTGAGCCGGACGCGCGACACGTCCGCGTCCAGGTCGCCGACCGGGGCGAGCCCTCCGATCCGCACCTCCGCCGAGACCTCCGAGCGCCAGCCGTGCCGCTCCAGGTCGGCGCAGAGCAGCTCCTGCGCGCCCTCGGCACCGGTCGCGGTCTGTACGTACGCGGGAAGACCGCGCTCGCCGTACCAGTCGCGCACCCGCGCGAGTGCCTCGTCCAGGGGGAGGCCGGGGTCGCCGAGCGGAAGCACCGAATTGGCGCGCCGGGTGAACCCGCCCGCCGCCCGCAGCGTCCACTCGCCCAGCGGCTCGCTCTCCACCGGCTGCCAACCGCGCGCCATCGTGCGCGCCAGCTCCTCGAAGGAGGCGGCGGGGCCGCGCCTGCGGGCCGGAGCGGCCGGCACGACCTTGCCGGCGGCGAGGGCGGATTCCGCGATCCGGACGGTCTCACCGGTCCGGCGTGTGATCAAGAGCACACCGTGGGCCCAGGATGTGAGAACTCCAACCGCGTCGGTGAATTTCGCACCGTGGTCACCCGCATCCGTCACGTACCGAACTGAGACACGTTTTCCCACGTCAGCGCGGGTAATACGTACCTCAAGGCGACCTCCTGCGGTGAATTCCACAGCTTCTCCGCCCCTCCTGTTCGGATCGACCCCAAGAACGGAGATACTAGGGGCGGGCATCGACGACGCCGCGCTCCCGCGCAGACCAGCCCTACCGAGGAGGAACGACAGCGTGACCTACGTCATCGCGCAGCCTTGTGTCGACGTCAAGGACAAGGCATGCATCGAGGAGTGCCCCGTCGACTGCATCTACGAGGGCTCCCGGTCCTTGTACATCCACCCGGACGAATGCGTCGACTGTGGTGCTTGTGAGCCGGTGTGCCCGGTCGAGGCCATCTTCTACGAGGACGACACCCCGGAGGAGTGGAAGGACTACTACAAGGCGAACGTCGAGTTCTTCGACGAGCTCGGTTCGCCCGGTGGTGCCTCCAAGCTCGGCCTGATCGAGCGCGACCACCCCTTCATCGCCGCTCTGCCGCCGCAGAACGGCTGACCTACCGCCCTCGGTCCCGTACGGCCTCGCCCGCTGTACGGGACCGACGCGTTTCCCGTCCGTACGACGAAGTGAGCCAAACCGTGAGCGCAGTCCCGGGCGCAGTCTCCTCGCGCCTGCCCGTCTTCCCCTGGGACAAGCTGGAGCCGTACAAGAAGACGGCGGTCGCCCACCCCGACGGCATCGTGGACCTGTCCGTCGGCACGCCGGTCGACCCCGTGCCGGAGCTGATCCGGAGCGCGCTGGTCGCGGCGGCGGACTCGCCCGGCTATCCCACGGTCTGGGGCACCACCGAGCTGCGGGACGCCCTCACCGGCTGGTGCGAGCGGCGCCTCGGCGCGGTCGCGCCCACCCACCACAACGTGCTACCGGTCGTCGGCTCCAAGGAGCTGGTGGCCTGGCTGCCCACCCAGCTCGGCCTCGGCGCCGGGGACCAGGTCGCCTACCCGCGCCTGGCCTACCCGACGTACGAGGTCGGCGCGCGGCTCTGCGGCGCGGAGCCCGTCGTCTACGACGACCCGACGACCGACCTGGACCCGGCCGCGGTCAAGCTGCTCTGGCTCAACTCGCCCTCCAACCCGACCGGCAAGGTCCTCGGCAAGGACGAGCTGACCCGGATCGTGGCCTGGGCCCGCGAGCACGGCATCCTCGTCTTCTCCGACGAGTGCTACCTGGAGCTGGGCTGGGAGGCCGACCCGGTCTCCGTGCTGCATCCGGAGGTCTGTAGCGGCTCGTACGAGGGGATCGTCGCCGTCCACTCGCTCTCCAAGCGCTCCAACCTGGCCGGCTACCGCGCCGCGTTCGTCGCGGGCGACGCGGCCGTCCTCGGCGAGCTGCTCCTGATCCGCAAGCACGGCGGGATGATGACGGCCGCCCCGGTGCAGGCCGCCACGGTCGCCGCCCTGGGCGACGACCGACACGTCGCCGAGCAGCGGGAGCGGTACGCGGCCCGGCGCTCCGCGCTGAGGACGGCGCTGGAGGCGCACGGCTTCCGGATCGAGCACAGCGAGGCGAGCCTCTACCTGTGGGCGACCCGCGACGAGCCGTGCTGGGAGACCGTGGCGTACCTGGCCGAGAAGGGCATCCTCGTCGCGCCCGGCGACTTCTACGGGACGGCGGGGGAGCGGTTCGTCCGGGTGGCCTTCACGGCCACGGACGAGCGCGTGGAAGCCGCGGTCAAGCGCCTGGGCTGACCGCCGCACGGACGGGGAAGGGCCCGGGGAGCGTGATGCTCCCCGGGCCCTTCCCCGTACCGGTACCGGAGAACCGGTACCGGGGGTTCAGCCGCCGATCGGCAGACCGCCCAGCGAGGGCACGCCGCCGGCCGGCAGCTTCTTGCCGAGGTCGCCCGCCGCAGGGGCGGCCTCGCCGAGGACCTCGCCCGCGCCGCCCGCGGCGTCGCCCGTGACCTGCTCGGCGACCGGCGAGGCGGTCCTGCCCGCCGAGTCCACGGTCTTGCCCGCGGTCGGGACGGCCTTGCCGACGGCCTTGGTACCGGTGTCGCCGACGACACCGGTGGCGGTCTCCGAGGCGCCGTCGACGGCGTTGCCGACACCGGCGCCGTCCAGCGAGCTGATGCCGGAGAGCGCACCGGTCGGGGCGATGCTGTGGTCCATGGCGCTCGCGGAGCCGGCCGCACCGACCACGGGGGCTGCTCCGGCCGCGACGAGAAGGGCGGCGCGGGCGATCCGACGGGTCAGGGGGAGGGACATGGTGCTCCTTCGACGAAGACGACGTACTGACGCCGTGACAACCGAGGCGAGGGAGGGGGAGGTTGCGGCGGCCGAAGGTAAAGGCTCCGCAATGCATCGCATTATCGGGTGGGGAGGAAAGCGGACGAAGGCGATGAAGATCCAACCCCTGCCGAACCGTCACTTCCCTTGCCGGACAAGGGAAGTGGGGGCGTGAGCGCAGCCCGGTGCGGGTGACTGGTGACGTCCGTCGGCGAATACCCGGTCGGGTGACGACCCGTACGCACGCCCTAGGGCCCGCCTCAGCGCGCGAGGCGGATGCGAACCGTTCCTTCACCGGCCGCGTCGGCCGTCTTCGTCCACGCGCCCGCGGAGTCGCCCGCCCGCCAGACCTTGTCCGCGTACGCCACCTCCACGACCCGCAGATCCTCCGCGCGCGCCACGGCCCAATGTGCGAGCTCCCAGCCGCGCCGGGCGTCGGACCCCGTGGTCGCGGGGACCGGCACGGTGATCACGGCGGAGGAGGAGCCGACGCTCGTCCTCGCACTGCCGCCGGCCGTCGTCCGGGGCGCCGCCTTCTCGCCGAAGGCCCGTACCAGCTCCGCCCGCAGCTTCGCCGGATCGCCCGCGGCGCCGTCCCGCGCCGGGTCCGTCATGCAGCGGAGGGCGGCGGCCGAGCGGCCCGTGAGCGCCGCCGACAGGAGCGTCGCGTCCGGCTCGTGCTTCGCGTACGCCTGCGGGAACCCGCTGCGCTGCACCTTCTGCGCCGCCACGGTCAGCGGGAGCCGCGAATAGCCGGGAACCTCCGCGAGGCCTTCGTAGAACCTTCCCGAGGAGTACACCGGATCCATGATCTGCTCCGGCGTTCCCCAGCCCATGGACGGGCGCTGCTGGAACAGTCCGAGCGAGTCCCGGTCACCGTGCCTGATGTTGCGCAGCGCGGACTCCTGGAGCGCCGTCGCCAGGGCGATCGTGACCGCCCGCTCCGGCATCCGGCGTGTGGTGCCCACGGCCGAGATGGTCGCCGCGTTGGACGCCTGCTCCAGGGTGAACTCGTACGTGTTCTCGCCACTGCCGACGGTGCACCGGGGCGCGCCTCTGGAGCCCGTCGACTGGTGTACCGCCACATAGGCGATCAGGCCGCAGAGCACGACGAGGGCCGTCGTGAACCTGGCGAGACGGCCCTTGCGGCGGGGGTGGGGGGAACGGCTGGGCTCGGACACGGGGCCCACCGTACTGGAGGCCGGGTTAGGGTCGGCACATGGCTGACATTGCTCCCCTCGACCTCACGCTCGACGGCCCCGCGCTCACCGCCGCGCTCGTCGACTTCCCCTCGGTCAGCGGGACGGAGAAGCCGCTCGCCGACGCGATCGAGCTGGCCCTGCGCGCCCTGCCGCACCTCACCGTCGACCGCTTCGGCAACAACGTCGTCGCCCGCACCCGCTTCGGCCACGGGGAGCGCGTGATCCTCGCCGGGCACATCGACACCGTGCCGATCGCCGACAACGTGCCCTCGCGGCTCGACGAGAACGGCATCCTGTGGGGCTGCGGCACCTCCGACATGAAGTCGGGCGTCGCCGTCCAGCTCCGGATCGCCGCCACCGTGCCCGAGCCCAACCGGGACCTCACCTTCGTCTTCTACGACCAGGAGGAGGTCGCCGCCGACCTCAACGGCCTCGGGAAGGTCGCCGAGGCGCACCCGGACTGGCTGGAGGGCGACTTCGCGATCCTCCTCGAAGGATCGAACGCCGAGGTCGAGGGCGGCTGTCAGGGCACGCTCCGCGTCCTCCTGCACACGCAGGGCGAGCGCGCCCACTCCGCGCGCTCCTGGATGGGCTCCAACGCCATCCACGCCGCCGCCCCGATCCTGGCCCGCCTCGCCGCGTACGAGCCGCGCAAGCCGGTCATCGACGGCCTGGAGTACCACGAGGGCCTCAACGCGGTACGGATCGAGGGCGGCGTCGCCAACAACGTCATCCCCGACGCCTGCACCGTCGTCGTCAACTACCGCTACGCGCCCGACCTCGGCCCGGAGGAGGCCGAGGCACACGTCCGCGAGGTCTTCGCCGACTGCGGCGTCGCCGAGTTCGTCGTCGACGACCACAGCGGAGGCGCCCTCCCCGGCCTCTCCCACCCGGCCGCGGAGGCGTTCATGAAGGCCGTGGGCGGCACGGCCCACCCCAAGTTCGGCTGGACCGACGTGGCGCGCTTCAGCGCCCTCGGCGTCCCCGCCGTCAACTACGGCCCCGGAGACCCGATCTACGCGCACAAGGTCGACGAGCACGTCGTCGTCGAGCGGATCGTCCAGTGCGAGGAACGTCTCCGCGACTGGCTCACTTCGTGACAGCCGTCATTCGGCCTTTTGTCACGTCTGTGGACCTACCCTGACCGAATCAGAAGATCAGAGGATCGGCGGAGGGAGCAGACCATGGGTGTCCCCGAGGGAGGGTCGAAGCCGGAGGAGCAGAGGCTGGGACCGGTGCTGAGGCGCCGGGATCAGGTCCAGCCCGGCACCACCGATCAGCGTCTGCTGGACACCGAGGGTGACTCGGAGTGGGTGCACACCGACCCCTGGCGGGTCATGCGCATCCAGTCCGAGTTCGTGGAGGGCTTCGGCGCGCTCGCCGAACTGCCGAGCGCGATCAGCGTCTTCGGCTCGGCCCGCACACTGCCGGACACGCCGGAGTACGACGCGGGCGTACGGCTCGGCCGCGCGCTGGTCGAGGCCGGCTTCGCGGTGATCACGGGCGGCGGCCCGGGCGCCATGGAGGCCGCGAACAAGGGTGCGCGGGAGGCCCAGGGCATCTCGGTCGGCCTGGGCATCGAGCTCCCCTTCGAACAGGGGCTCAACCCGCACGTCGACATCGGCGTGAACTTCCGCTACTTCTTCGTGAGAAAAACGATGTTCGTGAAGTACGCGCAAGGGTTCGTCGTCCTCCCGGGCGGCCTCGGCACCCTGGACGAGCTCTTCGAGGCGCTCACCCTGGTCCAGACCCGCAAGGTGACCCGCTTCCCGATCGTGCTCTTCGGTACGGAGTACTGGAAGGGCCTCGTCGACTGGCTCCGCGACTCGGTGGTCGCCGGCGGCAAGGCCTCCGAGCGGGACCTCCTGCTCTTCCACGTGACCGACGACGTGGACGAGGCCGTGGCCCTGGTGTCGAAGGAGACGAGCAGGTAGCGGTCGCCCCCCGGGAGCCGGCGCCCGCGCCCTGAAACGGGCGCCGGTCCCGGGGGCCCGGCTCAGGCGAGTCCGCGCCGGGCCACGGCCGGTGGCCGGTGCCCGGCGATGGACGCGACCATGTCCAGCACCTGGCGCGTCTCGGCCACCTCGTGGACGCGGTACACCTGCGCGCCGAGCCAGGCGGAGACGGCGGTCGTCGCGAGCGTCCCCAGCACCCGCTCCTTCACCGGCCGGTCCAGCGTCTCGCCCACGAAGTCCTTGTTGGACAACGAGACGAGCACCGGCCAGCCCGTCGCCGTCATCTCGCCGAGCCGACGGGTCGCCTCCAGGCTGTGCCGGGTGTTCTTCCCGAAGTCGTGGCCGGGGTCGATCATGATCCCGTCCCGCCGCACCCCGAGTCCGGCCGCCCGCTCGGCCAGTCCGACGGTCACCCGCAGGATGTCGGCCATCACGTCCTCGTACGCGATCCGGTGCGGCCGGGTCCGTGGCTCCGCGCCGCCCGCGTGGGTGCAGACGAGCCCGGCTCCGTACCGCGCCGCGACCTCCGCGAGCCGCGGATCCACCCCGCCCCACGCGTCGTTGAGGACGTCCGCGCCGGCCTCGCAGACCGCCTCGCCGACATCCGCGCGCCAGGTGTCGACACTGATGACGACGTCCGGGTGCCGGCGCCGTACCTCCGCGACGAAACCGACCGTGCGACGCGCCTCCTCCTCGGCCGAGACCTCCTCGCCCGGGCCCGCCTTCACCCCGCCGATGTCGATGATGGCGGCGCCCTCGGCCACCGCCTGCTCGACGCGGGCGAGAGCGGGCTCGTCGCGGAAGGTGGCGCCCTGGTCGTAGAAGGAATCCGGGGTCCGGTTCACGATCGCCATGATCACCGGCTCGTTCGGCCCGAATTCACGCCGTCCCAAGCGCAGCATCCCTTTTGTCCTCCCTCGCGTCCGTTCGCCTGCGACCCTAACTGTCGGTGGCGCATGGCACGATCGACCACGGGACGAAATCCATTTCGGGGAGAGGCGCGCTGGTGTTCTGGTTTTTGCTGATCGCGATGGTCGTGGTCGTCGCTGCGGTCACCCTCGCGGTGGTCGGGGGAGGCGACAGCGAGGTGCTGCCCGAGGTGGCGCCCGAGCAGTTGGTCGACCCGCTGCCGGCGGCCCGTCCGGTCGACCGCGACGACGTCGAGGCGCTCCGGCTGCCGGTGACGGCGCGGGGGTACCGCATGGCCGACGTGGACGATGTGCTGGGACGCCTGGGCGCCGAGCTCGCGGAGCGGGACGCCCGCATCGCGGAGCTGGAGGCGGCGCTGGCGGCGGGGCCCGGCAGACCCGGCCCCGCGTCCGACGGCCCCTCGCTTCGTAAGGACGAGGGCGAGGGCCGGTGACCGGCGAGGCCGTCCCCGGCCCGGACGGGCGCCTGCGCTGCCCCTGGGGCCTGTCGACCGGGGACTACGTCACGTACCACGACGAGGAGTGGGGACGCCCGGTCCACGGGGACGACGCGCTCTTCGAACGGCTCTGCCTGGAGGCGTTCCAGTCCGGACTCTCCTGGATCACGATCCTGCGCCGTCGCGAGGGCTTCCGCCGGGCCTTCGCCGGCTTCGAGATCGCCTCGGTCGCGCGGTTCGACGAGACGGACCGGGAGCGGCTCCTCGCCGACGAGGGCATCATCCGCAACCGCGCGAAGATCGACGCGACCATGGCCAACGCCAAGGCGCTGACGGAGTGGGCCCCCGGCGAGCTGGACGCCCTCATCTGGTCGTACGCCCCGGACCCGGCGTCCCGCCCCGCGCCGCTGACGATCGCCGACGTCCCGGCGGTGACCGACGAGTCGACCGCCCTGTCCAAGGCCCTGAAGAAGCGCGGCCTGCGCTTCATCGGCCCGACGACGGCCTACGCCCTGATGCAGGCCTGCGGCCTCGTCGACGACCACCTGACGAACTGCGTGGCCCGCGGCGCCCGCTAGGGGCGGCCGCGGGGCCACGCAGAGCTGTGGCCGCCGTCCGCGGTGGGAGTGCGTCAGAAGACGTGGACGCCCTCGGCGGAGTCGTAGGACGTCAGGTACGACGGCGCGCCGATGCCTCCCCGGCCGTTGCCGGCGTCGACGTACAGCTCGCGGTAGTTGATCGTGCGCATGAGGTCGGACACGCCGTCCCCGGTCACGTCTCCCACCGTCAGCAGCTCCTCGTTGGTCCCCCAGGCGTACGGCAGCTTCGTGCGGGATCCGAAGGCGCCACGGCCGTTGCCCGGGTAGAGCCACAACGAGCGCGAGCCGTCACGGGCGACGAGGTCGGCCCTGCCGTCCCCGTTCATGTCGCCCGGCGCCACGAGCCGGTTCATGGCGTTCCAGCCGCCACCGACCGTCCTGCGGGTGGAGAAGGAGCCGCGCCCGTTGCCCGGGTACGTCCAGAGCACACCCGCGGTGTCCCGGGCGACCAGGTCGCGACGGCCGTCGCCGGTGATGTCGCCCACCGCCTCGATCTCACGCATGGAGTTCCAGCCGCCGCCGATCTTGACGCGGGTCCGGAGCGAGCCCAGGCCGTTGCCGGGGTAGAGCCAGAGCACACCTGCCCTGTCGCGGGCGTAGACGTCCTCGTACCCGTCGCCGGTGTAGTCGCCGTGCCGGACGAGCTGGGTCATCGCGTTCCAGCCGCCCCCGATCAGCCGTCCCTTCGGCGCGGCGGTGCTCCCCCTGGGGACGTAGCCGGGAAGGAACCACAGCCTGCCGTCCTCCGCGCGGTGGAGGAGGTCGGGGACCCAGTTGCCGTCCAGGTCACCGAACGAGGTCACGGGCGTGGGCTCGGGGCGCGCGCTGGGTGCCAGCCAGTCCATCCACGGGTAGCCGTAGGAGAGCTCCCAGTCGGTCGCGGCGACCCGGATCGAGCTGATCTTGTTGTCGAGCCTGCCGTCGAACGCGCCGCCGCCCAGGTCGATCGGGCCGTTGTGCGGGCTGACGTGCAGCGAGTCTTCGCCGGTGTAGTTCGGGCCCGTGGAGGCGCTCGCGTACAGCCCGGAGTTGTTGACCAGGGAGGAGATGGAGTCGTTCCACACGCCCAGGGTCGGCTGGCTGGACGAGATGATCTTCATCTCTCCACCGAACTCCGGGTACTGGAACACACAGAGCTTGCCCGCCGGGCACCGGGACGAGTCCGCCGCGGCGCTCGGCGCCGCGGTGACGAGGGTGGCCAGCGAGGCCAGGGTGGCCACGGCCGCGCCGAGGGCGCGCCGGGCCCGAGAGGTTCCGACCATGGATCGGACTCCCTTCGATGGAGGAGTGAGGGTCGGCATCAGAAGACGAAATGGGAGGAGCGGAGCAGAGCGAACGGCTTCGGGGCTCCGAGGCCGCCGTCCGCCTTGCCCGGGTAGACCCGGAGGTACATGGGAGTGGTCCGGTCCCAGGAGTCGGTGCCCGGGGCGTGCGCGACCAGGTCCGGCCGCCCGTCGCCCGTCAGGTCGCCGAGACCGGCCAGCTCCTTCAGGGAGTTCCAGCCGCCGGAGCCGACGAGCTTGCGGACGCCGAACGTGCCCCGGCCGGTCCCCGGGTAGAGCCAGAGCCTGCCCGCCGTGTCACGGGCCATGAGGTCGGCCCGCTTGTCGGAGTTCATGTCGCCGGCACCGACGAGCTCGTTCATGACCTTCCAGCCGCCGCCGACCTTCTTGCGCGCCCCGAAGGAGCCGCGGCCGTTGCCGGGGTACGTCCAGAGGTCACCGGCGCCGTCGGCCGCGAGCAGGTCCGCCCTGCCGTCTCCGGTGAGGTCACCCGCGGCGGCGATGTCGCGCATGCTGTTCCAGCCCGCGCCGATCCTGACGCGGGGCTTGAACAGGCCCTTGCCGTTGCCCGGGTAGAACCACAGGACGCCGGCGGAGTCACGGGCGAGCACGTCCTCGTTGCCGTCCCCGTCGTGGTCGCCGTGACGGACCAGCTTGGTCATGCTGTTCCAGCCGCCGCCGATGCGCTGCGTCGTGCCCGTGCTCTCCCAGGTGTGGGAGGTCCAGAGTCCGCCGATCGCGTCGCGGGTGAGCAGGTCGGCGTAGCCGTCGTCGTCGATGTCGCCGAACGCGCCGAGCGCCGACGACGAGGCCGGACGGAGCTTCGGACCGGCGTCGGTGCCGTACCAGGTCGGAATCCGGCTCTCGGACCCGCAGAAGTCGTCCGCCTCGGGCCCGACGTCGATCGAGCTGGCGGCGCGGTCGAGCTCGGGGTAGGCGCTCTCGTCGAAGGACTCCGCGGTGTAGAAGTGCACGGAGCCCTCGGGAGCGAAGCCGGGTTGCGGATAGAAGCAGACCGCGTCGGCGCTGAGGTTCACGAAGGAGCGGATGCGGTTGTCCCAGGCGCCGAGGGAGTACATCGGCTTGCTGACGACCAGCATGTCCCCCTGGTACAGCGGCTTGCTGAAGGCGCAGACCTTGCCGGAGGGGCAGCGGTCCCAGCCGTCCGCCGCCTGAGCCGGGGTGGTCAGAGCCGTCGACGCCAGGCCCAGTGCCAGAGCGCCGGTGAGTGCGCCGCGAACGGATCGCGACGCGGAAGAAGAACGCACGGAACCCCCCAGGTGATGTGCGTGTGAAGTCGATGAGAACGCACTCGAGAAGATCGAGTGGTGTGCGGATCATATAGACGCGCACACCACTCGATCGACGGGGTTCCAGCGGGGGCTCCGGAGGCCCTAGCGGCCGACGTACCTCGGCTTCTCCTTGGCCAGGAAGGCCTGGACCGCGATCGTGTGGTCCTCGGAGGCGCCCGCCGCCGTCTGGAGCTCGTCCTCCTTCTCCAGGGCCTCGGACAGCGAGTGGTCCGCGCCGTACGCCAGGGAGGCCTTCAGCGCCGCGTAGGCCACCGTCGGGCCCTCGGCCAGGGTGCGGGCGATCTTCCGGGCCTCCTCGGCCAGGTCGGCCACCGGGACCAGCTTGTTCACGATGCCCAGCTCGTACGCCTCCTGGGCGCTGATCGAACGCGGGAAGAGCAGCAGGTCCGAGGCGCGGCTCGCGCCGATCAGCCGGGGCAGCGTCCAGGACATGCCCGAGTCGGCGGTGAGCGCGACCCCCGCGAAGGAGGTGTTGAACGCGGCCGTCTCCGCGACCACCCGGTAGTCCGCCGCCAGCGCGAAGCCGAAGCCGGCGCCCGCCGCGACGCCGTTCACGCCCGCCACGACCGGCTTCTTCATGCCGGTCAGCGCCTTGACGATCGGGTTGTAGTGGTCGCGGACGGTGTTCATCGTCGCCTGCGAGCCGGTCTCCTTGTCCGACATCAGCAGACCCACGTGCTCCTTCAGGTCCTGGCCCACGCAGAAGGCCCGGTCGCCCGCCGCGGTGAGCAGTACCGCCCGTACGGCGGTGTCCGCGGCGGCGGCTTCCGCCGCGTCCCGCAGGGCGACCTTGGCCTCCACGTTCATCGCGTTCATGGCCTCGGGCCGGTTGATCGTGATCGTGGCGAGTCCGTCGGTCACTTCGTACAGCACGGTGTCGGCCATCGGGGCTTCCCTTCGCGTCGTTGCGTCCCTGATGCGCTCAGCATGACGGAGATCACCCGACCCGCACATGTGACCTGCGTCAAAGCCCGGTGGCGAACGAGCGGCGAAGTATCGCAGGCCGATCGCCGAAATGGGCGGTTTTGCGGAAGCGCGTTGCGCAAGCGATGCAACCTGATGTTGGTCATCGGGTCCTGTGATGCGGGATAATGACCTGGAAGCAATGTGTTCGATGCCGGTGACGTGTGCTCCCGATCAGGGGCCGTCGGCTGACGAAGAGCTGGTTTCAGGAAGGGGAACAAGCATGGCGGCCATGAAGCCGCGGACGGGCGACGGCCCGCTCGAGGTGACCAAGGAGGGGCGGGGCATCGTCATGCGCGTTCCGCTCGAAGGCGGCGGTCGGCTTGTCGTCGAGCTGACCCCGGACGAGGCCGAAGCCCTCGGCGACGCCCTGAAGCAGGTAGTCGGCTGACGCGACAAGCCAGGATTGTCCGCCCCTGCCCCGGCACGGTACCCACCGCGCCGGGGCAGGGGTGTGTCGGGGGTGG
The DNA here is from genome assembly GCF_055563155.1 of Streptomyces sp. NPDC013317. Classification (NCBI taxonomy): domain Bacteria; kingdom Bacillati; phylum Actinomycetota; class Actinomycetes; order Kitasatosporales; family Streptomycetaceae; genus Streptomyces; species Streptomyces sp. NPDC013317. The sequence continues at coordinate 640,307 of NZ_JBVHDX010000002.1, read as the reverse complement.
TTCGAGGGGCGGGGCGGTTCACGGGGCCGGGTGCTTCGAGGAGCGGCGGGGGTGCCGTCAGCCGCGCCGCACCGCGCACAGCAGACCGTCGCCCACGGGGAGCAGTCCCGGAAGCAGCTCCTGGCTCTCCCGGACCGCCCGCAGCAGCTCCCGTATCCGCAGCACCTCGGCCGGCTGCGCCGCCGAGTCGACCGTGCGGCCGTCCGCGAAGACGCCCTCGAAGCAGACAAGACCGCCCGGTCGCAGCAGGCGCAACGATTCAGCGAGGTAGTCCAGCAGCTCCAGCCGGTCGCCGTCGCAGAAGACCAGGTCGTATCCGCCGTCCGCGAGCCTCGGCAGCACGTCCAGGGCGCGGCCGGGGATGAAGCGCGCCCGGTTCCCGGCGAATCCCGCCGCCCGGAAGGCCGTCTTCGCGAACTGCTGGCGCTCGGGCTCCAGGTCCACGGTCGTCAGCACGCCGTCCGGCCGCATGCCGTGCAGCAGATAGATCCCGGACACGCCCGTCCCGGTACCGATTTCGGCCACCGCTTTCGCGTCCGCCGTCGCCGCCAGCAGGCGCAGAGCGGCGCCGGTGCCCGGTGACACCGAGGGCAGCCCTGTCTCCCGGGCCCGGTCGCGGGCCCAGCGCAGCGCTTCGTCCTCGGCGACAAAGGCGTCGGCGAACGCCCAGCTCGTCTGCCGGTTGGCGGTAATGGCCCTCTCCTGTCCCCGTAGTTGGCGCAACGGTGACTGTATCCGCTGCGCACGGGAACCCGCAGATGGGACCGCGCGTTCACCAGGGCAGGACGTCGATGCGGGCGGCGGGTGACCGGTCCCCAAATTCGCGTAAAGATTCTTATCCGGAGCTAACGGGCGAGGTGGCTATGGTAGGGGCTCCACTGGACACCACCAGAGCCGACAGGGGAGGTGCGGCTGCGCCTGTGGATCGGGGAGGAGTGCTTCGGCGTCTTCTCAGGTCGGCGGGTGAGCCGAAATCCGTGACCGACACCGCTGACCGAATCCACACCGCAGACTCCGCTCCCACCACCGCGACCTTCGCATCGGATGCGGAATCGCAGGCGTGGACTCCGCCCACCTGGGAGGAGATCGTCAGCACGCACAGCGGCCGCGTGTACCGCCTCGCCTACCGGCTCACCGGCAACCAGCACGACGCCGAGGACCTCACGCAGGAGGTCTTCGTCCGCGTCTTCCGCTCGCTGTCGACGTACACGCCGGGCACGTTCGAGGGCTGGCTGCACCGCATCACCACGAACCTCTTCCTCGACATGGTCCGCCGCAAGCAGCGGATCCGTTTCGACGCCCTCGGCGACGACGCGGCCGAGCGGCTGCCCAGCCGTGAGCCCTCCCCGCAGCAGGCGTTCAACGACACGCACTTCGACGCCGACGTCCAGCAGGCACTCGACACCCTCGCACCCGAGTTCCGTGCCGCGGTCGTCCTCTGTGACATCGAAGGACTCTCGTACGAGGAGATCGCGGCCACGCTCGGCGTGAAGCTCGGCACGGTCCGCAGCCGTATCCACCGGGGCCGCTCGCACCTGCGCAAGGCGCTCAAGCACCGTTCCCCCGAGGCCCGGGCGGAGCGTGCCCTGGCCACCGTCGGTTGGGAGGGCGGAACGGCGTGAACAGCAGTCCTGCCGGCCCGACCCCCGCGGAGCAGCACCTCGGGGACCGGCTCGCCGCGCTGGTCGACGGGGAGCTCGGCCACGACGCCCGCGAGCGGGTTCTCGCGCACCTCGCGACCTGTGCCAAATGCAAGGCGGAGGCCGACGCCCAGCGTCGGCTGAAGAGCGTCTTCGCCTCCACCGCACCCCCTCCGCCCTCGGAGGGGCTCCTCGCACGCCTCCAGGGGTTGCCCGGGGGCCCTCCGGGGGGTGACGAGCGTCGGGGGGGACCCTTCGACGAGATCTTCGCCCTGGGCGGCTCCGTCGGCCCCGGTCCGGGCGCCGGTGGTCTCGGCGACCTCGGCGGAGTGAAGTCGGACGGCTTCGCGACGGCCGGTGCGGTCTCCCCGCACTCCGGTTTCCGTATCCACGCCGCCGGCGGGCGGCCCGACCAGGACCGCTCGTCGTGGCGTGGCCGGCGCTTCGGCATCGCGGCCGCCAGTGCCGTCTCGTTCGCCGCGATAGCGCTCGGCGGCGCCCTTCCGCTGGAGACGACGCCGAACATCGGCGCGCGCGGCGATGGCACGGGTACGAACGTCACCCCGCTGAGGGCCACCGCCTCCGGCGGCCCCTCCCTCACGGGCTCGCTCCCCGGCACCGGCTCGGGCAGCGGATCCGGTACGGGCACGGCTGTGGGCACGGCCTCCGGCAGGGGCGGGCGTGCGGCGGAGCGTGCGGCCGCCGACTCCTCGACCAGGCGCATCGGCTTCGGCTCGACCACGGGAACGGTGTCCGCCGGACCCCTGCTGCCGGGCGGCGTGACGCCCACGGAGACCGTCGGTCTCCAGGGGACGCCCGCGCCGTCCGTGCTGGAGCTCTCGCCGTTCGTCCGGCCCACGGGGCCGGCCCTGCGGCTGGCGTTCACCTCCGGATTCGACGCCCTGAGCGGTACGGGAGTCACCCCGGCTCCGACCCCGCTCGGGGCCCCGAGTCCGACGACGACACCGCTCACCTCCCACCGCTGACCCCGGACCTGGTTGAATCCAGGGCACGAGTGCCCGCCGCGAGGCGGGCACGGACAGGCCAGCTGTTGCGGGGAGAGCATGAACGACGGGAAGCCGACCGGCCAGAAGCCGAAGTGGTGGAGTCGGCCGACGAGTACGCCGCCGGCGGCCGTACCGGAACCGGCGGCGCCGGTCGCGGACGAGGGCGACTTCACCCTCGCCGCCCCCGCGACGCCGGCGGCCCCGGCTCCGGACCCCGCGCCCGCCGCCGTCCCCGTACCGCAGCAGGCCCAGGCCCAAGCCGAGCCGCAGGACCGGGCCGAGGCTCCGGCCCAGGCGCTCGCGACCGCGGAGACCCGGACGCCTGAGACCGCGACGCCTGTGACCGGGACGCCGGAGTTCCCGGCCGCGGAGATCGCCGCCTCGGAGGCCGGGGCCCAGGAGACCGCCGTTCCGGAGGTCCCGGCTCCGGGTGCGGCCGTGCCGGAGCCCGTGCCCGCCGCCGTACCGCAGCAGGCGCCGGCTGACGTCCAGGGCCGGGGCGAGGTTCCGGCCCCGCAGCCCTTGCACGAGCCCGACGAGTACCGGACCCCGCCCTACGGCGGGCCGGGACCCTGGGCCCCCGCCCCGCCCGTGCAGCGGCCCGTGGCGACTCCGGCCCACGAGCTTCCCGTACCGCATCAGCAGCAGACCGCCCCGCAGCCGGTCCCCGCCCCGCAGCCCCAAGCCCCGCAGCCGGTCCCCGCCCCGCCCGCGCAGTGGGTGCAGTACGACCCCTGGGGAGCACCCGGTGCCCCGGTCGCCCCGCTGACCGTCAGCTCCGTGCCGCCCGCCGAGAGCCGTCGCTCCCGTCGTGGGCTGGTGCTCGCGGGCGTGCTGGTCTTCGCGCTCCTCACCGGCGTCGTCGGCGGCGCGATCGGCGCGTACGTCGAGCGGAACGGCGGCATCACGACCGTCGAGCTGCCCCAGGCGGGCGCCGAGGACTCCGGCCGGGCACCCGACAGCGTCGCGGGCATCGCCGCCAGCGCCCTGCCGAGCGTGGTCACCCTCCACGTCAGCGGCGCGGGCTCCTCCGGCACCGGAACGGGCTTCGTCCTGGACACCCAGGGCCACATCCTCACCAACAACCACGTGGTCGACGCGGCCGCCTCCTCCGGCGAGATCACCGTCACCTTCAGCAGCGGCGAGACCGCCGACGCCAAGCTGGTCGGCAGGGACAGCGGCTACGACCTCGCCGTCGTCAAGGTCACCGGCGTCTCGGGGCTCAAGCCGCTGCCGCTCGGCAATTCGGACAACGTCCGCGTCGGCGACCCCGTCGTCGCCATCGGCGCCCCCTTCGACCTCCAGAACACCGTCACCTCCGGCATCATCAGCGCCAAGGAGCGCCCCATCACGGCGGGCGGCGAGAAGGGTGACGGCAGCGACGTCAGCTATGTCGACGCCCTCCAGACCGACGCCCCGATAAACCCGGGCAACTCGGGCGGCCCGCTGGTCGACTCCAAGGCCCGCGTCATCGGCATCAACAGCGCGATCCGTGCGGCCGGCGACGGTTCGGGCGGCGACAGCGGCGCCCAGTCCGGTTCCATCGGCCTCGGCTTCGCCATCCCGATCAACCAGGGCAAGCGGGTCGCCGAGGAGCTCATCAACACCGGCAAGGCCACCCACCCCGTCATCGGTGTGAGCCTCGACATGCAGTTCAACGGCGACGGCGCCCGCGTCGGGGAGAAGGGCAAGGACGGTTCCGCCTCGGTCACCCCGGGCGGCCCGGCCGCCAAGGCCGGCGTCCGCGCCGGTGACGTCATCACCAAGGTCGACGGCCAGCGGGTCCACAGCGGCGAGGAGCTGATCGTCAAGATCCGCGCCCACCGCCCCGGCGACCGGCTGGAGCTCACGCTCCTGCGCGGTGGCAAGGAACAGACCAAGACGTTGACGCTCGGTTCCTCGCAGGGCGACTGAACGCCATGTGGGGGACACCGCAAGGTACCCGCCCGGCGGTTTCGGCGGGTACCGTGGAGCGGGCCCCGGACCCCGTGTAAGGAGCAGCAAAGGTGTTCAACGACATCGGCATACTCGAGCTCGTGACGCTCGTGGTCCTCGCCGTACTCGTTTTCGGCCCGGACAAGCTGCCGAAGGTCATCCAGGACGTCTCGCGCTTCATCCGGAAGATCCGTGAGTTCTCCGAGAGCGCGAAGCAGGACATCCGCTCCGAGCTGGGGCCGGAGTTCAAGGACTTCGAGTTCGAGGACCTCAATCCCAAGACGTTCCTGCGCAAGCAGCTGGACGGCAACGAGGACCTCAAGGAGCTGAAGGAGCTGCGCAGCAGCTTCGACCTCAAGAAGGAGATGAACGAGGTCGCGGACGCGGTGAACGGGCGCGAGCCGGAGCCGTCCGCCGTCCCCGCGGCGGTCAACGGGTCGTCGCCGGACCTGCTGAAGAAGCAGGACAAGCCGGGCACCGACGAGCGGCCGCCGTACGACTCCGACGCGACCTGACGACCTGGGCTGACACGACCTGACGCCAACCGGTGGATATCCTCCCTCTGTTGTCCGCCGACGCGGGCACGACGGATCGAGGAGGCGGCCGAGATGGAGACGACGAGTCGGGTGGAGGGAGTGCCCGCAGCCCGGGGTACGGCCGAAGGCTATCTGCGCGCACCCTTCACCTGGTACGGACTCGACGACGCGTTCACCGGACCGCGCTGGCTGATGCAGGTCGGCACGGCGGCGGACGGGACCGTCCAGCACGGTTCGATGGGCCACGGGGACGAGCCGTCCATAAAGTCCGACGCGAGCGGGGTCGAGAAGGAGCGCTTCGCCGTCGTCGTGACGGTCGCGGCGAGCCCGGTGCGCAGGTCGGCGGACGGTACGGGGGTGCTGGACGCGACCACGGTCGCCTCCGCGGCCTGGCTGGCCGGCTCGGGGCTCCTGGCGTACACCTGGCCCGCGCAGCTGGACCACGCGCTGCGCGACGACTGGCTGGACCAGCAGACGGAGACGGCGTTCGAGCTCGCGGACGACCTGGAGGGGGCGGAGTGGTCGACGCTCTCGCTGCCGGTGGACGGGGTACCGGTGCCGTTCCACTACCGGGAGTCCGAGTTCGGCTGGGTGCTGGCCGGCTCCGCGGGTGAGGTGCACATCGGGGCGTACGGGCGTGGCATGAGCGCGTACGGGCTGGGGTTCGCGGGGGTCAAGGACCTGGACGCGTACGCGTAGGCACGAGGCATGACGAAGGGGCGCCGCTCGATGTGAGCGGCGCCCCTTCGGCCTTCAGAACTTGTTGCGCGGGGTGATGCCCAGGCTCATGCCCGAGAGGCCCCTGGCGCGGCCGCCGAGCTTGCCGGCGATGGCGCGGAGCGCCGCGCCCGCGGGGGAGTCCGGGTCGCTCAGGACCACCGGCCTGCCCTCGTCGCCGCCCTCGCGCAGACGGACGTCGATCGGGATGGAGCCCAGGACCGGCACCGTCGCGCCCGTGGTCCTCGTCAGGCCGTCCGCGACCTTCTGTCCGCCGCCCGTACCGAACACGTCGACCATCTCGTCGCAGTGCGGGCACGGCAGGCCCGACATGTTCTCGACGACGCCGACGATCTTCTGGTGCGTCTGGACGGCGATCGAGCCGGCCCGCTCGGCGACCTCGGCCGCCGCCTGCTGCGGGGTCGTGACGACGAGGATCTCGGCGTTCGGCACGAGCTGCGCCACGGAGATCGCGATGTCGCCCGTGCCCGGGGGCAGGTCGAGGAGCAGGACGTCCAGGTCGCCCCAGTACACGTCCGCGAGGAACTGCTGCAGCGCGCGGTGGAGCATCGGGCCGCGCCACACCACGGGGGCGTTGCCCGGGGTGAACATGCCGATGGAGATGACCTTCACGCCGTTCGCCGACGGCGGCATGATCATGTTCTCGACCTGGGTCGGCCGGCCGTCCGCGCCCAGCATGCGGGGCACCGAGTGGCCGTAGATGTCGGCGTCCACGACACCGACCTTCAGGCCGTCCGCGGCCATCGCCGCGGCCAGGTTCACGGTCACGGAGGACTTGCCCACGCCACCCTTGCCGGAGGCGACCGCGTACACCCGGGTCAGCGAGCCGGGCTTGGCGAACGGGACCTCGCGCTCGGCCGTCGTGCCCCGCAGAGCCGAGGCCAGCTCCTTGCGCTGCTCGTCGCTCATCACGTCCAGCGAGACGTCGACGCCGGTGACGCCCTCCACCGCCGCGACCGCGTCCGTGACGCGCTGCGTGATCGTGTCGCGCATCGGGCAGCCGGAGACGGTGAGATAGACCGTGACGGCGACCCTGCCGTCGGATCCGATCTCCACCGACTTGACCATGCCGAGCTCGGTGATCGGTTTGTTGATCTCGGGGTCGTTCACCGTCGCCAGTGCTTCGCGCACCGCGTCTTCCGTAGCCATACGGAGATGGTACGGCGCGGACCACCGGCGCCGGAAAGTCTGTCAGCGGTCGGGTACGTCACTTCCGCGATCGCCGGCGGAGGGGAATAGATCGCGAGGACCCCGGTGGCCGTCGCTCCGCTCCTCCATCTCCTTGATCAGGTCCTGGAGCTCCGAGCGGATCCAGTCGCGGGTCGCGACCTCCCCCAGGCCCATCCGCAGCGCCGCGATCTCCCGGGTCAGGTACTCGGTGTCGGCGATGGACCGCTCGTTCTGCTTGCGGTCCTGCTCGAGATTGACCCGGTCCCGGTCGTCCTGGCGGTTCTGGGCGAGGAGGATCAGCGGCGCCGCGTACGAGGCCTGGAGCGACAGGGCGAGCGTCAGGAAGATGAACGGGTACTCGTCGAACTTCAGCGACGACGGCGCGAAGATGTTCCACAGCACCCAGACGATGATGGTGATCGTCATCCAGACGATGAACCTGCCCGTGCCCAGGAAGCGCGCGATCCGCTCCGAGAACCGGCCGAAGGCCTCCGGGTCGTACTCCGGAAGGAACCTGGGCCGCCGCTCGCGCGGGAGATCGAGCCGGATCCGCGGCAGGGAGCGCTCCCGTTCCCGCTCCCTCTCCGGCGCGCGCTCAGCCCCCATGAGTGGCCTCCTCGCCGTGGAACTCCGTCTCCCGCCAGTCCTCCGGCAGCAGGTGGTCGAGCACGTCGTCGACCGTGACCGCGCCGAGCAGGGAGCCGCTCTCGTCCACCACCGGCGCCGCGACCATGTTGTACGCGGCGAGATAGCTGGCGACACCCGGCAGCGGGGTGTCCGGGGCCAGCGGCGGCAGATCGCTGTCCGCCAGCGAGCTGACCAGGGTGAACGGCGGATCGCGCAGCAGCCGCTGGAAGTGGACCGTGCCCAGGTACTTGCCCGTCGGCGTCTCGTCCGGCGGCCGGCAGACGTACACCTGCGCCGCCAGCGCCGGGGAGAGGTCCTGCTGCCGTACGCGGGCCAGCGCGTCCGCCACCGTGGCGTCCGGCCGCAGCACGATCGGCTCCGTGGTCATCAGACCGCCGGCCGTCCGGTCCTCGTACGCCAGCAGCCGGCGGACGTCCGCCGCGTCGTCGGGCCGCATCAGCATGAGCAGCCGCTCCTTGTCCTCCTCCGGCAGCTCGGAGAGCAGGTCGGCCGCGTCGTCCGGGTCCATCGCCTCCAGGACGTCCGCGGCGCGCTCCTCCTTGAGCTTGCCGAGGATCTCGATCTGGTCGTCGTCCGGCAGCTCCTCCAGGACGTCGGCGAGCCGGTCGTCGTCCAGGGCGGCGGCGACCTCCGCGCGTCGCTTGGGGGAGAGGTGGTGCAGCACGTTGGCCAGGTCGGCGGGGCGCAGCCGCTCGAAGGTGGCGACCAGGTTCTCCGCGCCCTGACCCTCCTCCTCCAGGGAGAAGCCCGTCACTGCGGACCACTCCACGGTCAGCGTCTCGCCCTTGCGGCGCAGCGCGCCGGGCTTGCCGCGTCGCACGAAGACCTTGTCGATCTCCCACTCGCGGCGGGCGGGGAGCTGCTGGATGGCCACGTCGAGCACGGTGACGTCCTCGTCCGTGCCGACGAGCCGCACCCGGCGGTCGAGGAGTTCGCCGAGGACGAGCCGCTCGGTGGGCCGCTGCTCGAAGCGGCGCATGTTGACCACGCCCGTGGTGATGACCTGGCCGGACTCGACGCCCGTGATCCGGGTCATCGGGACGAAGACCCGGCGGCGACTGAGCACCTCGACGACCATGCCGAGCAGCCGGGGCGGACGGCGGCCCACGCGGAGCATCGCGACGAGGTCGCGGAGCCGTCCCACCTGGTCCCCGTTGGGGTCGAAGACCGGCACGCCGGCGAGGTGCGAGACGAAGATCCGGGGAGCGCCTGCCGCCATGCCACGCGCCTCCTCGGTGCCGCTCGATTCGGGTCATTGCTGAGGTATGCCGGGTTCAGGCTAGCCCGTGCCCATCCGTGGCGCCCCGGCAGAGCGCCCGTACGGCTGCCTGCGGCGACGGCGCGCCGCCCGGGTACGCTGCGGTCTGCCGTTTCTCCCACCCACGACGACGAGAGGCAGCGCAGGTGCCCCTTCTCCCCACCGCCGCGCGCGTCCCCGGGGCGCGCATCCGTAGGGCCGTCCTGCCGCTGGCGCTCTGCGCCGGTCTCGCGGCCGGACTCACCGGCTGCGCGGAGGATCCCGACGAGGGGACGAACGGGATCGGGAAGCTGGCTCCGGACGCGATCGAGGAGAAGGCGCAGTCCGCGGCGGACGCGGCGAAGGCCGTCCGGCTCGCCGGGACGCTGGTCAGCAAGGGCGGCACGTTCAAGCTGAACATGCGCCTCAAGGACGACGGCGCGACCGGCTCGGTCGTGACGAAGAACAGCACGTTCGAACTGCTGCGGGTCGGCGACGCGCTCTACATGAAGGCCGACGCGGCGTTCTGGACGCACGGCGAGGGCGGCGGCGAAGGTGACGGCGCGGGCGACGGCGGCGGCCAGGGGTCGGAGACCCCTTCGGAGGCCGACAGCGAGGCCGCGGACAAGCTCCAGGACAAGTACGTCAAGGTGCCGCAGGACGACCCCTCGTACAAGCAGCTCCGCGGCTTCACCGACATGGACCTCCTCCTGGACGGGCTGATCGGCCTCCACGGGGAGGTCGTGAAGGGCGACCGGGACAGGATCGGCGGCATCCGTACGGTCAAGGTCAAGGGCGGCGAGGACGGCGAGGGCGGCACGCTGGACGTCGCCCTGGAGGGCACCCCGTTCCCGCTCCAGTTCGCCCGCGGCGGCGGAGCGGGCGTGGTCGTCCTCTCCGAGTGGGACAAGGACTTCCCGCTGGAGGCCCCGGCGCCCGGCCAGACGCTGGACTACGGCAAACAGCTGCCGCGTACCTGACCTCCGGGCGGGCGCGGTACCGGGGTCAGCGCTTGCGGCGCTTGAACAGCAGGCGGGGGAGAGCCGCGGGCACCGGGCGGCGCGTGAGCGCGTCCGAGGGCTGCGGAACCGCCGCGAGCGAGCCGGTCGGCAGGTCCGTGGTCGAGTCCAGCGGGGCCAGCCGGAGGACGCGGCACTCTCGCGCCCAGCGCTGCGGCATCGCCTCGCCGTCCGTCGCGTTCAGGCGCTTGCCCTTCAGCTCGGCGACCGCCGCGTCCCACTCCTCCGTACCCGGAGCCAGTTCGCTCACCGCGGCCGTCCAGGCGACGACACGGCCGCCCTTGTCCTTGCTGCGGACCGTGACCTCGGCCGTCGAGCCCGCCACGAGCCCCGGCAGCGGCTGCTCGCCCGGACCGTCGCCGACGACGTGCGCCGCGCCCTCGTGCCAGACGTGCCAGAGCGCGCGGGCGGCGGGGGCGTCGCCCCGGGCCCCCCGGACCCAGATGAGGCCGGACTTCTTCGTGGCCTCCTCGACGAGGGCGGGGCCGAGCAGCGTGTCTGTCATGCCCCGCAGCCTATCGAGAGCCGGTCGGTCGGACGCCTAGGGCGTGTTGCGAAAGTAGCGCCGTCCGCCCGAAGGGCGGGCCCCGCGGCGTCTGGTGCGTGCGATCGCAAGGCGGAGGGTCGTCCTCGTACCGGGTGTACTCGGACGATCCCGACAACGCAGCGAGCGTGCGTGCCAGGCGTCGCGGGGCAGGCGGGACTTTCGCAACACGCCCTAGAGCCAGCCGTTGCGCTTGAGGGTGCGGTGGATGGCGAAACAGATCGCCGTGATGCCGACGAGCACCATCGGGTAGCCGTACTTCCACTCCAGCTCGGGCATGTGGTCGAAGTTCATGCCGTACACACCGCAGACCGCCGTCGGGACGGCGATGATGGCCGCCCAAGAGGTGATCTTGCGCATGTCCTCGTTCTGCGTGACGGTCGCCTGCGCCAGGTTGGCCTGGAGGATCGAGTTGAGCAGCTCGTCGAAGGCGACGACCTGCTCCTGCACGCGCGCGAGGTGGTCGGCGACGTCGCGGAAGTACTTCTGGATGTCGGGGTCCACCAGCCGCATCGGGCGCTCGCTCAGCAGCGCCATCGGGCGCAGCAGCGGGGTGACGGCCCGCTTGAACTCCAGTACCTCACGCTTGAGCTGGTAGATGCGCCCGGTGTCCGTGCCGCGCGTGGAGCCCTTCGCCGGCGGCGAGAAGACGTCGATCTCGATCTGGTCGATGTCGAGTTCGACGGCGTCGGCGACGGCGATGTAGCCGTCGACGACATGGTCGGCGATCGCGTGCAGCACGGCCGACGGGCCCTTGCTCAGCAGCTCCGGCTCGCCCTGGAGGCGGTGGCGGAGGTTGCGCAGCGAGCCCTGCCCGCCGTGCCGGACGGTGATGACGAAGTCGGGGCCGGTGAAGCACATCACCTCGCCGGTCTCGACGACCTCGCTGGTGGCGGTGAGTTCGGCGTGCTCGACGTAGTGGATCGTCTTGAAGACGGTGAAGATGGTGTCGTCGTACCGCTCCAGCTTCGGTCGCTGGTGGGCGTGGACGGCGTCCTCCACGGCGAGCGGGTGGAGCCCGAACTCGGCCGCGATACCGGCGAATTCGGCCTCGGTCGGCTCGTGCAGGCCGATCCAGGCGAAGCCGCCGCTCTCCCGTACCTGGCGCATCGCGCCGCGCGGGGTGAGGCAGGCACGGTCGTCCACACGCCGCCCGTCGCGGTAGACCGCGCAGTCGACGACGGCGCTGGAGGCGGACGGGTCGCGGGTCGCGTCGTAGTTCGCGTACGGCGAGGCGCTGCCGGCGGTGGGCTTGCGCAGGGAGGGGCGCAGGGAGGGGCGGACCGCGGCTCGCAGGTCACGGATCATCGACATTTGGCATGCTCCTTCACGGAGAAGCCGTCGGCGAGGCGTGGCACAGCCCGGAATGGGGACGTGGTGCTACGTCGTCCACAAAGCGGGCGGCACCGCGGGATCGCGGTGACGGCGTTCGCTACAGACAGGCAAAGGCGAAGTGCTCTTCCGTCGTGCGAGATGCCGGGTGACGGTGGGCGGACCGGATGCGGAAGGCCTCAGATCACCGGGAGGAACGCACCGGGCTGGGGTGCGGGGGCGGAAGAGCGGTTGGTACTGCCCGATCGACTTCGATCCACGCAGCCCCACCTCCTCCGGCCGGTCCCCCTTGGGGGATGACGAGTTGGTCGGGAGTACCGACCAGCGGCCAAGACTATCAGCCGACAGAGGGTCAATCCCTTCCATTGCCCGTTTCCCACGCGCTTTATGCTCACCGCATGGGAGAAGTTCTTGCTCTGGTCGAGGCCCGGCTGCGTTCGGCGCTCGGTGAACCGGACGCGCGCGCCGCGGTGACGTTTCTCGGCACGGACCGGATCGAGGTGCTCCGCTTCATCGACGGCGACGTCGTGAGATACGCGACCCTCGGGATGTCCGCGTACCCGATGACCGACCCGACGGCCGCGCTCGCCGATCCGGTGAAGGGCCCGCGCGCGGAGCTGGTGCTCTCGGTACGGGCCGGGCTCGCCGACACCGACAAGGTGCTGCGGCCGCTCGCCGTGCTCGCGTCGACCCCGCAGGTCGAGGGTGTCGTCGTGGCCTCCGGCGCCTCGCTGGACGTGGGTGAACCCCTCTGGCCCGGGGCGCCGTTCAGCTCGGTGCTCGTAGCGGAGCCGGGAGGTCTGGTGGAGGACCTGGACCTCGACGACCCGATGGATCCGGTCCGGTTCCTGCCGCTGCTGCCGATGACGTCCAACGAGGCGGCGTGGAAGCGGGTGCACGGGGCGGACGCGCTCCAGGAGCGCTGGCTGGCGAACGGCACCGACCTGCGTGACCCGCTGCGGCGGTCGGTGACGCTGGACTGACCGACTGGGCCGGTGGACCCGGTGGGTCGGTGGAGCCGGTGGGTTCGGTGTTGCAGAGGATGCCTGCGGTGCCAGAGGTGCCGGAGGTGCCGGACCGACGCGTGCGCCGTGGTGTGTATCACTCGGGGTGAACTGGTCGGTCCGGACGGGTGATCGTCCTTGACGCGGGCGCGGCGGGGTAGGACCGTTGGGCTCTATGAGGGGCGAACCCAGTTGCCCGAAGTGCGGTGGCCGGGTCAGGGCGCCCGGTCTTTTTGCCGATTCTTGGCAGTGCGACGTGCATGGTTCGGTGCACCCGCTGCAGCCCGTGATCCCGCCCAGCGTCGAGGCCCTCGGTGTCGTGGTGCACCGGGCTCAGGTGCCGGTCTGGATGCCGTGGCCCCTGCCGGTCGGCTGGCTCTTCACCGGGGTCGCGTACGCCGGTGACGATCGCAGCGGGGGCCGTGCGACCGCCGTCGCCTGTTCGGGTCCCGGGCCGTTGGGCGGGATCGGTGAGCTGCTGCTCGTGGCGGAGGAGCTGGGCGTCGGACTCGGAGCGCGGTACGCGGGGATCGACGGGCCCGACCCCGGTGCGGGGATGGCCATCGACAAGCCCGCCCAGACCAAGGTGCTCGCGGCGGGTCGGCCGACGCCGCTGTGGCACGTGTCCGGGACCCCGCAGGACCGGGCGGTCTTCGCGGGGGAGGCGCGCGGCCTGTGGCTGTGGGCGATCGTGTGGCCGGAGCAGTCGGGACTGCTGATGTACGACGAACTGGTGCTGACGGACCTGAGGGACGCGGGCGCCGAGGTGGAACTGCTGCCGTGCGGGGCGCTGACGCCGCGTCTGCTGACGTAGGGCAGGGGCGCGGGCGGGGCCGGGTGCGCGCGGGTGGGCGTGCGCGGTGCGCCGGTTATGCTGGAGCGTCCCCTTCGTCCGCCCTTCGAGCCCTGGAGTATCGCGTCGTGCGCATCGACCTGCACACCCACTCCACGGCGTCGGACGGCACGGACACCCCGGCGGAGCTCGTCCGCAACGCGGCGGGCGCCGGGCTGGACGTCGTCGCCCTCACCGACCACGACACCACGCGCGGGTACGCGGACGCCATCGCGGCGCTGCCCGAAGGGCTGACGCTCGTCACCGGCATGGAGCTGTCCTGCCGCGTGGACGGCGTCGGACTGCACATGCTCGCGTACCTCTTCGACCCCGAGGAGCCGGAGCTGGCCGCCGAGCGCGAGCTGGTCCGGGACGACCGGGTCCCGCGCGCGCGGGCGATGGTCGGCAAGCTCCAGGAGCTCGGCGTACCGGTCACGTGGGAGCAGGTCGCCCGGATCGCGGGAGACGGCTCGGTGGGCCGCCCGCACGTGGCGGAGGCGCTGGTCGAACTCGGCGTCGTACGGGACGTGTCCGGGGCGTTCACGCCGGAGTGGCTGGCGGACGGCGGCCGGGCGTACGTGCGGAAGCACGAGCTCGACCCGTTCGACGCGGTCCGCCTGGTCAAGGCGGCCGGCGGAGTCACGGTCTTCGCGCACCCGGCGGCGGTCAAGCGCGGCGAGGTCGTTCCGGAGTCCGCGATCGCGCGGCTCGCCGAGGCGGGCCTCGACGGCATCGAGGTCGACCACATGGACCACGACGAGCCGACGCGGGCGCGGCTGCGGGGGCTGGCGAAGGAGCTCGGACTGCTGGCCACGGGGTCCAGCGACTACCACGGCAGCCGCAAGACGTGCGGGCTCGGCGAGTACGTGACGGATCCCGAGATCTACGGCGAGATCACCCGCCGTGCCACAGGAGCGTTCCCGGTCCCCGGCGCCGGCGGAGGACCCCGCTAGCGCACCGCGCCACCTGCCCCGTCAGGGGCCGGCCCGCGCCCGCCCGTCGTGTCCGACGCGGCGACCCGGGCGACTCCAGCGCCCCGGCACCTCGTCAGAGCGCAGCCCCCGCAGGCCACCTGGCCCGAAAGGGCCCGGCGCCCCAGAGCAGACCGCCCCTCGACAGTGCCCCGGCTTCGCCGGGGGTCGGTCCTTGGCCGGGCCCTGCCTCCGGCCGAGGTTCGACTCCGCGCTGATGTCCGGCTCCGGCAGGGGTTCGACTCCGCGTTGGTGTCCGGCTCCGGTAGGGGTTCGGCTCCGCGCTGATGTCCGGCTCCGGTAGGGGTTTGCCTCGGCTGGTGTCCGGCTCCAGGCGGGGTCCGACCTCAGCCGGGGCCTGGTTCCGGCAGGGCTTTGCCTCCGGCGGGTGTCCGGCTCCGGCAGGGGTCCGGCTCCGCGTTGGTGTCCGGCTCCGGCCGGTGTCCGGCCCGGGTCGGCGGCCGGTCTCCGGGCAGGCACGCGTCCTCGGTCGGTGCGGGCTCCCGCTGGTGTCCGGCCCTGGCAAGGGCCCGTCCTCGGCCGGCACGGCCGCCTGGGCGGCGCCTGGCTCCCGTTGGGGGCCTGCTCGGGCCGGTGAGCGGTCACGCCGCCACGGGCCCCCGGTGCGCGCACCCCCACCACCCCATCACCCACTCGTACACCCCATCACGCAAGGCACACCGTGTTCGACGTCGCCGTATTCGGCTCGCTGTTTCTGACCCTCTTTGTGATCATGGATCCGCCCGGGATCACCCCGATCTTCCTCGGCCTCACCTCCGGCCGCCCCGCCAAGGTGCAGCGGCGCATGGCCTGGCAGGCCGTCGCCGTAGCCTTCGGGGTCATCACCGTCTTCGGGATCCTCGGGCAGCAGATCCTCGCCTACCTCCACGTCTCCGTACCGGCTCTGATGATCGCCGGCGGTCTGCTCCTCCTGCTCATCGCACTCGACCTCCTCACCGGCAAGACCGACGAGCCCAAGCAGACCAAGGACGTCAACGTCGCCCTCGTGCCCCTCGGCATGCCCCTGCTCGCCGGGCCCGGTGCGATCGTGTCCGTGATCCTCGCCGTGCAGCACGCCGACGGCGTCGGCGCGCAGGTCTCGGTCTGGGCCGCGATCGTGGCCATGCACGTCGTCCTCTGGCTGACCATGCGCTACTCGCTGCTGATCATCCGCGTCATCAAGGACGGCGGCGTCGTGCTCGTGACCCGGCTCGCCGGCATGATGCTCTCCGCCATCGCCGTGCAGCAGATCATCAACGGCGTCACCCAGGTCATCCAGGGGGCCTGACCCACGAGGCCCCGCACGCCACTGCGCCCCCGTACGGATTCCGTTTCCACGGAGTCCATGCGGGGGCGCGGTGCGTCTCAGCTGTGCCTGTTATGAGGCCGAGGTGTCGGCCGGGCGGATCCAGATGCGCTGGCCGATCGAGGCGGCCTGCTGCACGATCCGGTTGACGGAGGCGGCGTCCACGACGGTCCGGTCGACGGGCGTGCCGTCGATGTCGTCGAGTCGCAGGATTTCGAAGCGCATGGGCTTCTCCCTTCGTCTGGAGTTGATCCTCCTGTTGGAGAACTGTGTTGCGTGCTACATAGACATCCAACGGGATGCATCCTGCAAACATTCCCTACGCTAAGGAAATTTTTTGGATGGCTAACTACTAAGCGGTAGGGGACGTTGGCGGGAACCCCGCGACCGGCGCAGAATGAGGCCCGTATGAACGACGCCGAGCTTTCCCCCACGCCGTCCGGTGACCCCGTCCACGACCTGCGCGACCGCCTGGAGCACACCAATGAGCTCCTCCGGCGGATGCTGGCCGAGGTGGCGAAGACCCCCTCGACCCATGCCATCTTCGTCGACGCCGGTTACGTCTACGCTTCGGCCGGGTTGCTGGTGGCGGGCACCGAGGACCGGCGCTCCTTCGACCTCGACGCCGAGGGGCTCATCGAGGCCTTCATCGACAAGGCCCGCACGATCTTCGCGGACAGCCGGCTGCTGCGGGTCTACTGGTACGACGGCGCCCGGCGCCGCATCCACACGCCCGAGCAGCAGACCATCGCCGAACTTCCCGACGTCAAGGTCCGGCTCGGCAACCTCAACGCCAACAACCAGCAGAAGGGCGTCGACTCCCTCATCCGCTCCGACCTGGAGTCCCTCGCCCGGCACCGTGCCATCAGCGACGCCGCCCTCGTCGGCGGTGACGAGGACCTCGTGCCGGCCGTCGAGGCCGCGCAGGGCTACGGGGCCCGCGTCCACCTCTGGGGCATCGAGGCCGCCGAAGGGCGCAACCAGGCCGAGCCGCTGCTCTGGGAGGTCGACAGCCGCCGTACCTTCGACCTCGACTTCTGCCGCCCGTACGTCACGCGACGCCCCGTCACGACGTACGAGAACGAGGGCGAGCCCCCGCCCTCCCGCGAGGAGGTCCGTTTCGTCGGCGCCCAGATCGCCGCGGTCTGGCTCGCCGAACGGGGCGGCGACGCGATGGCCGAGCTGCTGCCGGGACACCCGTACCTGCCGGGACCCGTCGACCAGGACCTGCTCATCGAGGCCGAGAAGCTCCTCAGCCGCTCCCTCCGTGGCCACGCGGCGCTGCGCAGGGCGCTGCGCGACGGCTTCTGGCAGCACCTGCAGACCCAGCTTCAGCCGCGGTCCTAGCCGACCGCTCCGGCCGCGGTCGCGTCCACGTGCGACCAGAAGGCCGCCAGACGCGCCGCCAGCTCCTCCGGGTGGGAGACGTTGGGGGAGTGGCCCGCGCCCGCGACCACCGTGTGGTGCGCGCCCACGCTCGTCGCCGCCGCGGCAAGGCCCGGCACCGGCCAGACCATCTCCTCCGCGCCGTACGCGATGTGCACCGGCAGCGCCAGTGCGGCGAGGCGTGCCGTACCGTCCGGGTCGCGCAGCAACAGCCGCCCCGCGCCCGCAAGTTGGGCGATGCGGGTGCCCATCCAGCGGCGCCGCAGGAACCGTACGATCTCCGGAGGGTCGGTGGTCCCCGGCTCCTCGCCCCTGCTGTCCAGCCAGCGCGTCGCCAGCCAGACCCGCTCCTTGGGCAGCACGGCGAGCGCACCGCGCAGCGCCCGGACCCTGATCCGCTGCGGGCGGGCGACCCGGCCGGGCCCCGAGGAGAGCAGCGTCAGGGAGCGGAACGCGGCGGGCGCGAGCTCCGCCGCGGCGCGGGCCACCAGTCCGCCGAAGGAGTGGCCGAGCAGATGCACCGGCCCGTCGCCGAGCGCGGCGGCCTGCGCGACCACGTCGAGGGCGAGGGCGCGGCGGCTGTAGGCGTGGCGTCCGCGCGGCCCGGGGGTCTCGTGCTGGCCGCGCCCGTCGACGGCGACGGCACGGAAACCGTCCTCGCCGAGCGGGCCGAGCAGGGCGAGGAAGTCCTCCTTGCTGCCGGTGTAGCCGGGCAGCAGCAGCACCGTGCCGCGGGTCTCGCCCGCGGGCACGGTGTCCAGTACGGCGAAGTCGCCGCGCGTGGTCCGAAGCCGGTGGGCACGGGTGCGCGGCGGCAGCGCCAGGGACCGGGGCTTGCTCATAAGGGGACTGTAACCGCTGTTCAGCGGGGGCAGGACGGCGCAGTGGCCCGGCCCCTGGGGAGGGACCGGGCCACTACGGGGGTGCGTCGGCGCGTCAGCTCTCGGGCTGCGCGGCGGCGGCCTTCTTCGTCGTCCGACGACGCGGGGCCTTGGGGGCCTCGGCGGTCTCGGCGACCGCGGCCTCCGCCGGAGCGGCGGCGGCCTTCTTCGTCGTACGGCGGCGGGGCGCCGTCTTCGGCTCGGACGCGTCCGGGGCCTCGGCGGCGACGGCCTTCTTCGCCGTCCGGCGGCGCGGGGCCTTGGGGGCCTCCTCGGCGACGGGCTCGACGGCCGGGGCCTCGACGACCGCGACGGCCTCGGCCGCGACGGCCTTCTTGGCCGTACGGCGACGGGGCGCCTTCTTCGGCTCCTCGGTGACCTCGGCGGCGGGGGCCGCCTCGACGACCTCCACGACCTCGGCCACGACGGCCTTCTTCGCCGCGCGACGGCGGGGCGCCTTCTTCGGCTCCTCGACCGTCTCGGTCACCGGCTCGATGACCTCGGCGGCCGGCTTCGCCGCCGCGAGGGCGGCGGCCGCGGTCTCCACGGTCTGGAAGGTGACCGTCTCGACCTCGGGCACGATGCGCGCACGACGGCGGCGCGGGGCCGCCTTCGGGGCCTCGTCCACCGGCTTGGCCTGCGCGACCACGGAGACCGGGGCCTTGGCGACCCGAGCCTTGGCGGCGGGGGCGGCTGCCTCCGCGACCGGGGCCGGTACGACCGGGGCGGCGGCCTCGACGGCCGGCGCGGCGGCGCTGGAGACGGCGGTGTTCGACACGGCGGTGTTCGACACGGCCGTGGCGCGGGTACGGCGACGGCGGCGCGGGGTGCGCGGCGCGGCCGCCGCGTCCTCCGCCGCCGGGTCGGCGACGGCGGCCGGAGCCGCGGCCGTGGTCGGAGCCGTGGTCGTCTCCACCGCCTCGCCGGCCGTGGAGCCGCCACGCGTCCGGCGGCGCTGGCGCGGGGTGCGCGTACGCTCGGGACGCTCCTCGGCCACCGGTGCGGCCGCCTTCTTGCGACCGCGCCCGCCCGGCTCGCCCAGGTCCTCCAGCTCCTCCGCACCCAGACCCGCACGGGTCCGCTCGGCGCGGGGCAGGACGCCCTTGGTGCCCGCCGGGATGTCCAGCTCCTCGTACAGGTGCGGGGAGCTGGAGTACGTCTCCACCGGCTCGTGGAAGTCCAGTCCGAGCGCCTTGTTGATGAGCTGCCAGCGCGGGATGTCGTCCCAGTCGACCAGGGTGACGGCCGTGCCCTTGGCGCCGGCGCGGCCGGTGCGGCCCACGCGGTGGAGGAACGTCTTCTCGTCCTCGGGCGACTGGTAGTTGATGACGTGCGTGACGCCCTCGACGTCGATACCCCGAGCGGCGACGTCGGTGCAGACGAGCACGTCGACCTTGCCGTTGCGGAACGCGCGCAGGGCCTGCTCGCGCGCGCCCTGGCCGAGGTCGCCGTGGACCGCGCCGGAGGCGAAGCCGCGACGCTGCAGCTGCTCGGCGATGTCGGCCGCCGTGCGCTTCGTACGGCAGAAGATCATCGCGAGCCCGCGGCCGTTGGCCTGCAGGATGCGGGAGACCATCTCCGGCTTGTCCATCGAGTGCGCGCGGAAGACGTGCTGCTTGATGTTGGCGACGGTGACGCCCTCGCCGTCGGGCGACGTGGCGCGGATGTGCGTCGGCTGCGTCATGTAGCGACGGGCCAGACCGATGACGGCGCCCGGCATGGTCGCCGAGAACAGCATGGTCTGACGCTTCGCCGGAAGCATGTTCATGATCTTCTCGACGTCGGGCAGGAAGCCCAGGTCGAGCATCTCGTCGGCCTCGTCCAGGACGAGGGCCTTGACGTGCGACAGGTCCAGCTTGCGCTGGCCGGCCAGGTCGAGCAGGCGGCCCGGGGTGCCGACGATGACGTCGACGCCCTTCTTGAGCGCCTCGACCTGGGGCTCGTACGCCCGGCCGCCGTAGATGGCGAGCACGCGGACGTTACGGACCTTGCCGGCGGTCAGCAGGTCGTTGGTGACCTGGGTGCACAGCTCGCGCGTGGGGACGACGACCAGGGCCTGCGGGGCGTCGGTCAGCTGCTCGGGCTTGGCCCGGCCGGCCTCGACGTCCGCGGGGACGGTGACGCGCTCCAGGAGGGGCAGTCCGAAACCGAGCGTCTTGCCGGTGCCGGTCTTGGCCTGGCCGATGACGTCGGTGCCGGAGAGGGCGACCGGGAGGGTCATCTCCTGGATGGGGAAGGGGGACACGATGCCGACGGCTTCGAGCGCCTCGGCCGTCTCGGGAAGGATCCCGAGCTCTCGGAAAGTCGTAGTCAGGGTGCTGCCTCTTCTGTGAGACGCGGCGCGAGGCGAACGCTGGGGGTCGTACCGTGCCGATTCGCTTCCGGCCGGATCTACGTAAGGATCACAGCCGGGTGGCGCGGGACCACTGCCGTCGCTCGAGCGTCGTGCCGCTTGAGGGACCCTCCTGCGGGTGCGCTGGGAGGGCTGTCGGGTCGGAGCCAGTCGGGCCACCGACCGGGCATCCTCATTCATGAGTCGGCCCACCGAGTACGTCCGAACGTGCGAAAACTTGTCCGCATACTCAGCAGGCGCTTTACCACTGTACCCCGGATTCGCGCATGTGTGTTGGGACAATTGGTGATGAGGGCGCGGTCACAGTGACTGACCGGCGCCCTGGGCGCGTCGGGGAGCGGGCTATTGTGCGCTTCATGGAGACGCCTGACAACGCCACGCCCGCCGAAGAGAACGCGGAAGCGACCACCGGAGAGACCACCGAGGAGCTCACCGGCATCGCCGCCCAGGACTGGGCCACCGCGTCCGCAGAGCCGCATTACCGCGCCGCGGTCGTCGACCTGCTCGGCGCGCTGGCCTATGGCGAGCTCGCGGCCTTCGAACGGCTCGCCGAGGACGCGAAGCTCGCGCCGACCCTCGCGGACAAGGCGGAGCTGGCGAAGATGGCCTCCGCCGAGTTCCACCACTTCGAGCAGCTGCGCAACCGGCTGGCCGCCGTCGACGCCGAGCCGACGGCCGCGATGGAGCCGTTCGCCAAGGCCCTCGACGACTTCCACCGCCAGACCGCGCCCTCGGACTGGCTGGAGGGTCTCGTCAAGGCCTACGTCGGCGACTCGATCGCGAGCGACTTCTACCGCGAGGTCGCGGCGCGGCTCGACTCCGACACGCGCCGCCTCGTGCTGTCGGTCCTCGACGACACCGGCCACGGCAACTTCGCCGTCGAGAAGGTCCGCGCCGCGATCGACGCCGACCCGCGCGTCGGCGGCCGGCTCGCGCTCTGGGCGCGCCGGCTGATGGGCGAGGCGCTCTCGCAGGCCCAGCGGGTCGTCGCCGAGCGCGACGCCCTGTCCACGATGCTCGTCGGCGGGGTCGACAGCATGGCCGCCGGGTTCGACCTGGCGGAGGTCGGCCGGATGTTCTCCCGGATCACCGAGGCGCACACCAAGCGGATGGCCGCGCTGGGCCTGGCGGCGTAACACCGCTGCCCGCGGTCCGCGGCACACCGCGACACGCATACCGCGACACGGACGTCGGCGGCCCCGCGGATCAATCCGCGGGGCCGCCGACGTCCGTTCGTGGGGGCCTGTTCGTGGTGTGCCGGGGGTGGGCGCTGTTCACGCCGCCGCTGATCGGCGCAGACGGCGCGCGGCCGGGCGGATCAGCAGGGAGAGCAGGACCGTCGCGATCGCCACGGCCCCGATGAGCGTCGCCAGGGCGTGGCCGGGGCCGAGCGCGCCATGGGTCACCAGTGCGCCGAAGACGGCGCCGAGCGTGCCCGTGGTGAGAACGACTCCACGTGCGGGGAGGCGGTCGGGCAGCCGGTGCACGGCGGCCCAGGCCAGGGCGAGTCCGAGCAGGGCGGAGCCGAGGGCTTCCAGGAACACGTGATCACCTCGCGTGCGGTGCGGGGCGGGACATTCGGTCGTAGGCGGTCCTACCCGAACCGACTCCGACGCAATCCTCCTCGCCCGCCTCACCTGCACCTTCTGCCCGAGTCCGCGCACCGGACCGGACCCCGAGCCCACCCGAACGGACGAAGGGCCCGGCGGATCGAATCCGCCAAGCCCTTCCCCTGTTTCTCCGTACGTCTCAGAGCGCGCCGAAGCCCACCCGGCGCACCGCCGGCTCGCCGATCTCCACGTACGCGATCTTGTCGGCCGGGATCAGGACCTTGCGGCCCTTCTCGTCCGTGAGGCTGAGCAGCTGCGCCTTGCCGGCCAGCGCGTCGGACACCGCGCTCTCGACCTCCTCGGCGGACTGCCCGCTCTCCAGAACGATCTCCCGGGGTGCGTGCTGCACGCCGATCTTGACCTCCACGGCTATGTCCCTCCGAACGGTCAGCGTTGCGCGTCTACCGCGCCGTACGCTGCACACATTAGCCCGGTGAGGCGATCCGCACGGCGCACCGGCGGAACGCCAGGAGCGAACATCCGGGATCGAACACCCCCGAGCCCGGCGGCCGGAAGCGCGCCGAACCGGGCTCAGCAGCGCGCCGAACCGGGCTCAGCGGCCGTCGGTGAGCGGCTGGCCGTCGGTCGGGTGCAGGGGGAAGCCCGCGATACCGCGCCATGCCAGCGAGGTCAGCAGCGCCACCGCCTTGTCGCGCGGGATGGTCGACTCGCTGGAGAGCCAGTAGCGCGCCACGACCTGCGACACACCGCCGAGACCCACGGCGAGCAGCATGGACTCGTCCTTGGACAGATCCGTGTCCTCGGCGATCACGTCCGAGATCGCCTCGGCGCACTGCAGGCTGACCCGGTCCACGCGCTCACGCACGGCCGGCTCGTTGGTCAGGTCGGACTCGAAGACGAGCCGGAACGCGCCGCCCTCGTCCTCGACGTACGCGAAGTACGCGTCCATCGTCGCCTCGACCCGGAGCTTGTTGTCCGTCGTCGACGCCAGGGCCGTGCGCACGG
Organism: Streptomyces sp. NPDC013317; assembly: GCF_055563155.1. Taxonomy (NCBI): domain Bacteria; kingdom Bacillati; phylum Actinomycetota; class Actinomycetes; order Kitasatosporales; family Streptomycetaceae; genus Streptomyces; species Streptomyces sp. NPDC013317. Next base: position 617,192 of record NZ_JBVHDX010000002.1, on the reverse strand, counting down.
CCTGGAGCAGCGCCTCGCAGTGCTGGTCGAGCAGGGCCAGGTAGAGCTCGAGCTTCCCCGGGAAGTGCTGGTAGAGCACGGGCTTGCTGACGCCCGCCCGCTCCGCGATGTCGTCCATCGCGGCGGAGTGGTAACCCTGGGCGACGAACACCTCCTGGGCCGCCCCGAGCAGCTGGTTCCTTCGGGCTCGGCGCGGCAGGCGCGTGCCCCGAGGGCGTGCTGCCTCTGTCTGCTCGATGGCTGTCACGCCGCCTCCCAAAAATCGATCCATGCGCTGTGTGGCGCCGCGCCCGCCATCGTACTTTTGGGTAACCCGGCTGTGCGCGGTGCGGACGCAGAATTTCACGGACCGGACGCCGAGGGCGATAGGCGATCCAACATTAAACCGAACGAATCAGCGGTAGTCGTCCTCGTCGAGAGCGACGACACGTGCCTGTTCGGACGAGTCCGCCTCGTTCGCGGAGTCCCGTTCGACATGGGTGTGCGGCTCGTCCTCGCGCTGCTGCACCTCGGCGCGCTGCTCCGCCGCGTCGGCCTCAGGGATCTCCTCGTCGAGCACGTCGTCCTCTTCCTCGGCGAATGTGTCCGGCTCGTTCGGATCGACAGTCATGCGGATTCCTTCCAGCATGCGGGTCCTCTCCGATGGCCCTACCTATGAGCGTAGGAGCACACTCCGTGCGGCGCACCCGAACCTGTGACGCCACACACACGCGCCCCCGCGTGATCGTCTCGTAATATTGCGGCCATGTCGTCGACCGAGCTGCCGGAGACCCGGACCGCCGCCGCACCGTCCTCGTCGCGGACCCGCGCCGTGCGGGTCGCCGACGGCGAGCAGCTGCGCTCCGTCTCGCTGCCCGGGCTCACGCTCACCGTCCGGGCCCGCCCCGGTGACCGGCCGGGACTCGCGCCCGCGCTCTACGTCCACGGCCTCGGCGGCTCGTCCCAGAACTGGTCGGCCCTGATGCCGCTGCTCGCCGACCTCGTCGACGGAGAGGCCGTCGACCTGCCGGGCTTCGGCGACTCCCCGCCGCCCGACGACGGCAACTACTCCGTCACCGGACACGCCCGGGCCGTCATCCGGTTCCTCGACGCCTCCGGCCGCGGCCCGGTCCACCTGATCGGCAACTCGCTCGGCGGAGCCGTCTCCACCCGGGTCGCCGCCGTCCGCCCCGACCTGGTCCGCACCCTCACCCTCGTCTCCCCGGCCCTGCCCGAGCTGCGCGCCCAGCGCACCGCGTGGCCGACCGTGATCCTGGCGATGCCGGGCGTCGCGTCCCTCTTCGCGAGGCTGACCAGGGACTGGACGCCGGAGCAGCGGGTCCGCGGAATGCTCGCCCTCTGTTACGGAGACCCCGCCAGGGTCTCCGACGAAGGACTCCGGCACGCCGTGGAGGAGATGGAGCGACGCCTGGAGCTCCCGTACTTCTGGGACGTCATGGCCCGCTCCTCGCGCGGCATCGTCGACGCGTACACACTGGGCGGTCAACACGGACTGTGGCGGCAGGCGGAACGGGTGCTCGCCCCGACGCTGCTCGTCTACGGTGGCCGTGACCAGCTCGTCTCGTACCGGATGGCGCGCAGGGCGGCCGCCGCGTTCCGCGGCTCGCGCCTCCTGACGCTCCCGGACGCCGGACATGTGGCCATGATGGAGTACCCCGAGACGGTCGCCCAGGCCGTACGGGAACTGATCGAAATGAACGAACAGAGCGAAGGCCGCGTAGAGAACGCAGAGAAGCGCGGCAGCAGCGGCGACAGCGGCGACAGTGGCGGGAGCTGATCCGGGGCGTGGGACGACATAGTCGCAAGGGCCCCGCGCCCGTACCCCCCGCTGATCCGGGGCGGCGGGAGGCCGCGGGGCAGGGGACGGGGCGCCGAAGGCGCGCGCAGGGCGTCGAGGACACGGGACCGCAGGAGCGGTACGAGGAGCCGCGGGGCACGAACCCGCCGGATCCGTACGGCCAGGACGGCTACGGGCGGAGCCCGCGTCCGTACGGGCCGGGCGCCGGCCCCCACGGGCAGGCGCCGAGCACCTACGGCATCGGACCGAGCACCTACGGGAACAGGCCGAGCACCTACGGGCAGCGACCCGGCGCGTACGGGGCGCCGCAGCCCGGCGCGCGCGGCCAGGGCGGCGGCCGTCCCGTCTGGGACACGCCGACGCACGGCACCCCGGTCCACACCGCCCCCGCCGACACGGCCGTACGGGGCGGGCATCCCGAACACACCGAGACGATGCCCAGGCCGCCCGGCGGCTACGGCGACCGGCCGGGCACCCGCGGGAACGCCCCGGACGGGACCGGTCCCGCCGGTCCCGCCGCCGCTGCCACCGGGCGCACTCCCTTCATCCCCGCTCCTCGCAGGGAGCGGGAGCCCGAGGACCTGCCCGACGACCTGCCGGAGGAGCAGCCCGAGGAGGCGCCGGCCAAGTCGGGCGGCAAGGGCCGCGCGTTCGCCGGCATCGCGGCCGCCGCCGTCACCACCGTCCTCGCTGTCGTCGTGGCCGGTCAGGTCGCGGACCAGGACGCCGGTACCGCCGTCGCCCGCTCGGCGGAGGGGCCCACGGACCGGGCCGTCGACCAGGGCGGTGCCTCGCGCTCCGACCAGCGTCCCGCACCCCCGAGGACGGCGCCCGTGGCGCCCGCCAAGCCGGCCACGTACGAGCAGCTGATGGCGCGCCAGTTCCCCATCGACCCCAAGCTGAAGGGCTCCGGCGAGTTCGAGGCCGTGGGCGGCTTCGACAGGGCGCCGGGCAAGGGGCGCAAGATCCGGTACCGCGTCGACGTCGAGAAGGGGCTCGGGCTCGACCCGAAGCTGTTCGCCGAGGCCGTGCAGAAGACCCTCAACGACGAGCGGAGCTGGGCCGGCAAGGGCGCCATGACCTTCGAGCGGATCTCCAGCGGCGAGCCCGAGTTCGTGATCACGCTCGCCAGCCCCGGCACCACCGGCGTCTGGTGCGCGAAGTCCGACCTGGACACCACCGTCGACAACGTCTCCTGCGACTCGGCCTCCACCTCCCGCGTGATGATCAACGCCTTCCGCTGGGCGCAGGGCTCGGAGACCTTCGGAGCGCGGGCGATGCTCTCGTATCGCCAGATGCTCATCAACCACGAGGTGGGGCACCGGCTCGGCAACAACCACGTCAGCTGCCGCACCCCCGGCGCCCTCGCCCCCGTGATGCAGCAGCAGACCAAGTCCCTGGACATCGACGGCATCAAGTGCCGTCCCAACCCCTGGGTCCACCCCGGGAACTGACGTCCACCCGTCCGCCCCGGGGCCGGTGTTCCCGGGCGGCGCCATGGCAGGCCGTGGCCTGACTCTGCGTACGCGAATCGCCTCGTAGCGCGACGGAACGCGACCAGGGTGCGAAAGTTACGTGCATTCACCCCTTCCGGTGGCGGGGGGGGCCCCCCCGCGGGGGGGCCCCCCCCCCCCCGCCGCCGGCGCCCCCCCCCCCCCCCCCCCCCCGCCCCGCGGGGGGGGGGGAAACCGCCGGGGCGGGGGTGTGAAACAGGTGTCGCAGGGGAAGCG
>NZ_JBVHDX010000002.1:155057-613654 GCF_055563155.1 Streptomyces sp. NPDC013317 | reverse complement strand
CTGCTGTATCCCCCCCTTCCCCGGCCCGCCCCTTCCTCTTCCTTATTTTTTCCCCCCCCCCCCCCCCCCCCCCCCGGCCCCCCCCCCCCCCCCCCCCCCCCCCCCCCCCCACCGGCACATCCGCTTACGTTCATCCCGCTGAGAGTCGCCGTCGCCACGGCGGCCGGGAGTCAAGCGAGATCGGGGGTGTACTCATGCGGATCGGACTGCTGACGGAGGGTGGCTACCCGTACGCCACGGGTGAGTCCAGGCTCTGGTGCGACCGGCTCGTGCGCGGGCTCGCGTCGCACGAGTTCGACGTGTACGCCCTCAGCCGCAGCGCCCGGCAGGAGGAGACCGGCCGGGTCGACCTGCCCCCACAGGTCCGGCGGGTCCGCACCGCCTCGCTCTGGGCCCCCGAGGACGACGGCCACACCTACGGGCGGCGCGAACGACGCCGCTTCGCCGAGCACTTCGGCGCGCTCGTGACCGGCGTCTGCGCCGAGGACGACACGACCGCCGCCGACCGCTTCGCCGACGGACTCCACGGCCTGGCCGAACTCGCCGGCGAGCGCGGCGGACTCTACGCGGCCCTCCGCTCCGAACTCGCCGTCCGCACCCTGGAGTCCGCCTGCCACGCGCCGGGCGCGCGCCGGAACGTGGCCGACGCCACCGTGCCCGACTACCTCGACACCGTGGACCAGTTGGAGCGCGCCCTGCGGCCGCTCTCGCTCGACTGGTACGGCGACGACGGCCTCGGCGCGGTCGACCTCTGCCACGCCGCCTCCGGCGGATCGGCAGCGCTGCCCGGCCTGTTGGCCAAACGCTTCTTCGGCACACCGTTGCTGGTCACCGAGTACGGCGTCCAGCTGCGCGCGCACTACCTCGCGACCGGAGAGGCGCCCCGTCCGTCGCCCGTACGCGCGCTGCTCGCCGGCTTCCACGGCCGGCTCGCCGGCGAGGTCTACCGGCAGGCCTCGCTCCTCACCCCCGGCAACACCCACGCCCGGCGCTGGCAGGAGCGCTGCGGCGCCGACCGCGCCAAGCTGCGCACGGTCTACCCAGGCATGGAGTCCGACCGGTTCACCGAGGTCGGCGAGGACGAGGAGAGCGGCGACCCGGCGACCCTCGTCTGGGTCGGCCGGGTGGAACCCGCCAAGGACCTGATCGCCCTGCTGCACGCGTTCGCGGAGGTACGCAAGGCGCAGCCGGACGTACGGCTGCGGATCATCGCCGCGCCGGTGCGCGAGCCGGGTGCGGACGCGTACATCGCGCACTGCAAGGCGCTCGCGGCCCAGCTCTTCCCCGACGAGGCGCCGGGGGCGCACGCCGTCGGCGAGAACCCGGTCTCGTTCGAGGAGATCGGCGGGCCGGAGGCACCCACGCTCGCCGAGGCGTACACCGCGGGGGCGGTCGTCGTCCTCTCCAGCGTCGTGGAGGGGTTCCCGATCAGCCTGGTCGAGTCGATGTTCTGCGCGCGGGCGACGGTCTCGACGGACGTCGGCGCGGTCGTCGAGGTCATCGGCGGCACGGGACTCGTGGTGCCCCCGCGCAATCCGCGGGCGCTCGCCGACGCGTGCCTGGCGCTGCTGCGCGACCCCGAGCGCCGGTACCGGCTGGGGGCGGCGGCGCGGGCGCGCGCGCTCGAACTCTTCACGATCGAGCAGAACCTGGCCGCGTTCCGCGGTATCTACCTCGAACTCCTCTCCCACTCGCCGGTGCGCCGACGTGCCGCGGAGGGCGTCCCCTTCGCGCACCCCGCGGAGGCGTACGTCCCCGGCGCCTGGGCGGACCAGCCCGTGAGCGCGACCAGCGGACCGGGAGACGACGATGCCTGAAGGAGGCACCCCCATGCGCGGCCCCGCCGCCCCCACGACCCCCGGCCCCTGGGACTCCCACTCCGAGGCGCTCCTCGGGACGAAGGCCCTGACGGTGGCCGTGACGGTCTCCGTGACGACGGAAGCCCCGGAGAGGCCGGGCCCGCTGGGCCACGTCACCGAGGCGCACCCGTCGGACGCGGCAACGGCGGACACGGGTACGGGCAGTGGTACGGATGCGGGTACGGCGGAGAGCGCCGCGCCCGTGGACCCGCGGCAGGTGACCCCCGCGCCCCGGGACCCCGAGTGGCTTCCGGCGACGCCCGCGTCCGAGGCAGCGCTCCCGGCGGTCGGCTCGGTCGCCGCGGACCCGGGCGAGGGGACGGGGCTCGATCTGCGGGCGGGCGGGGCGCAGCTCCCGGGCCCCCGGGCCGAGGAGCCGGCCACCGCTCCCCCCGCCCCGGGAGTCCCCGCCACCGCTCCCCCCGCCCCGGGAGTCCCCGCCCCCGCTCCCCCCGCCCCGGGAGTCCCCGCCCCCGGTCTCCCGGCCAAGCCCGCCCGGCGTGGGCCCGCCGACCCCGTCAGGGCGCTCATGCACCGGCACCGGGAGCTGTGCGAGCGGGCCGTCGACCCCCTGGAGATCGCCGCCGGGCTCGAAGCGCACGGCGTCACCGACCGGACCGCCGCGCGGTTCCGGCACCGGGACGTCTTCTCGCTCGCCGAAGAGCTGTACGCGCGCGTGCCGCGTGGAAACGGGGCGCCCGCGCGCCCCGCGCAGGAGGGTGCGGCGCACGCCGGGTGGGCCGGGTGGACCCTGGCCGCCCTGGCACCCGGCGCCGTCGCCGCCCTCACCGTCCCCGGACTCGCGCTCACAGAAGGGCCCGTGCGCCTCGCCGTCGGCGCGGCCGGGGCCCTCGGCCTGGCCGCCGCGCTCGCCGTCGCCGTACGGCGCGGCCCCCTGCGCGCCGCCGGCCGCACCGTCCCCGCCGCCCGCGTCTGGACCCTCTGGCTCCTCGCGTACGCGCTCGGCGGGGACGGTCTCCTCCAGGCGACCCTCGCGGGCGGACCCGACGGTGCCTGGCCCGTCACTCCCGGCCCGCTCCTCGGCCTCGCCCTCGCCGTGGCACCCGCCGCCTGGTGCGCCCGGCTCTTCGCCACCCGGGCCCGCCGCAGGCTCGCCGCCAGCCGCGGGCTCCAGGACTTCGCCGCCGGCACCCGCCCCGTGCTCCTCGCCGCCGTCGCCCTCCATCTCGCCGTGCTCGCGGGCCTGCTGACCCTGACCGGCTTCGCCCCCGGCGCCCTCGCCCTGGGCGCCCTGCTGCTGCTCGCCCGGCTCCTCGCCGTCCACGGCTTCCCCGAGACCGCGGCGAGCGGCCTCGCCGCCGCCTGCGCCGCCGAGGCGCTCGCCCTCGCGAGCGTCCTCGCCGGCCGGGTCCCCGGCTGCGACCTCCTGGCCGCCCCCGTCCGCGCCCTCGTCGACACCTGGGGCCCCGGAGCCGTACCCGCCCTCGTCTGCGGCGCCGCGGCACTCGGACTCCTCGCCCACGCCACCGCCACCCTTTCCCGGGCCTCGGCCCACGCCACCCCCTAGGGGCCGCCACACCGGCGCGGCCCCCCGCCGCCGCCCGAGCGGCACCCACCCCTGAACCCAGGCGCACCCGCGGAGCCGACGCCGCGGGCGCACCCACCACGCAGAACCCATCCCAAGGAGACGAAAGAGACATGACCTCCCAACTTCCAGCAACGGCCGGTCGGCACGAAGGGGCCGCACGATGAGGGTGCTGCTGCTCGGAGCCAACGGATTCCTCGGACGATTCGTCGCCGACCGGCTGCTCGCCGACCCGGCCGTACATCTCACCGCCCTCGGCCGGGGCGACGACGCCGACGTACGGTTCGACCTCGCCGGGGGCAGCCCCGGCGCCCTGACCCGCTTCCTGGACGCCGTCCACCCCGGAGTCGTCGTCAACTGCGCCGGCGCCACCCGCGGCGGAGCCCGCGACCTGACCCGGCACAACACCGTCGCCGTCGCCACCGTCTGCGAGGCCCTGCGCCGCAGCGGCTGCGGCGCCCGGCTCGTCCAGGTCGGCTGCGCCTCGGAGTACGGCCCCTCCCAGCCCGGCTCCTCCACGGCCGAGGACGCCGTGCCCCGCCCCGGCGGCCCGTACGGCGTCTCCAAGCTCGCCGCGACCGAGCTGGTCCTCGGCTCCGGACTCGACGCCGTCGTGCTCCGGGTCTTCTCCCCGGTCGGCCCCGGCACCCCCGCCGGGTCCCCGCTCGGCCGCCTCGCCGAGGCCATGCGCCGCGCCATGCAGGCCGGCGACGGCGAGCTCAAGCTCAGCGGCCTCGGCGTGCAGCGCGACTTCGTCGACGTACGCGACGTCGCCCGCGCCGTCCACGCGGCCTCGCTCTCCGCCGCCCAGGGCGTCGTCAACATCGGCACCGGACGCGCCGTCAGGCTCCGCGACGCCGCCGCCGTCCTCGCCAGGGTCGCCGGCTACGCGGGCACCCTGCACGAACTCGACGGCCCGCCCCAGCGCCCCGTCATCGGCGCACCCCGCTCCGAGAGCATCGCCGAGCAGCTGGCCGCCGCGCCCTACCCGTACCCCGACGGCTGCGGCAGCTGGCAGCAGGCCGACGTGCGCACCGCCCGCGACCGGCTCGGCTGGCGACCCCGGATCAACCTCGAGGAATCCCTCGCCGACATCTGGATGGAGGCGGCATGTCGCATCTGACCACGCCCACGACGACCGCCGGCGCCGTCGAGGAGCAGGAGATGGGCGTCGGTGTCCCCGGCTACGCCCATCCGTTGCTCGCCCCCGTCGAATGGGCCGAACTGACCCGCCCCGGCACCCCTCTGCACTGGGCCGTGCTCAACGTCTCCGAGGGGCCGGGGGACCGGCCCGACCCGCACTGCCTGGAGGCGGCGGGCCGGCTCACCAACGCCGGTGTGAAGGTCCTCGGGCACCTGGACCTCCGCCACGGTTCGCGCGACTTCGGGGAGCTCGTCTCGGAGGCCCACCGCTTCCTCGACTGGTACAAGGTCGACGGGTTCTATCTGGACCGTGCCCCCACCGACCGGGCCGACCTGCCCGAGGTCAGGCGGATCACGGCGACCCTGGAGGCGGTGCTCGACGGCGAGGCGCACCTCGTCCTGAGCCACGGCACCCATCCGTACCCGGGCTACGCCGAGGCCGCCGACCAGCTGGTCACCTTCTCCGGCGCGTGGACCGACTACCGCTGGTCGCAGGTGGCGGAGTGGACGGCCGAGTACCCGCCGGAGAAGTTCGTCCACCTCGTCCACGGGGTGCCGCGCAGCCATCTCGAGGAGGCGATGCGGATCGCCCGCTGGCAGGGCGCGGGCACGATCTTCTTCACCGACCACACGGGGCATCCCGGCCATACCGCCGGTTTCGGGCAGACCGATGCTTTCCAGACTCTGCCCGGCTACTGGGACGAAATCGTCTCGCGCATTGGACCGGGTGTCTCGGAATGAGGAGGGCCGTGGCAGTGTTACGGGGAGAACAACCGTACTGACATACCGACCAACGGAGTCCCCGTGTCGCTGCCACCCCTGGTCGAGCCGGCTGCCGAGCTCACCGTAGACGAGGTCCGCAGGTACTCCCGCCACCTGATCATCCCCGATGTCGGGATGGACGGGCAGAAGCGGCTGAAGAACGCCAAGGTGCTCTGTGTGGGCGCCGGTGGCCTCGGCTCGCCGGCCCTCATGTACCTGGCCGCGGCCGGTGTCGGAACGCTCGGCATCGTGGAGTTCGACGAGGTCGACGAGTCGAACCTGCAGCGCCAGATCATCCACAGCCAGGCGGACATCGGCCGCTCCAAGGCGGAGTCGGCCAAGGACTCGGTCCTCGGCATCAACCCGTACGTGAACGTGATCCTGCACGAAGAGCGGCTCGAGGCCGACAACGTGATGGACATCTTCAGCCAGTACGACCTGATCGTCGACGGCACGGACAACTTCGCCACGCGCTACCTCGTCAACGACGCGTGCGTGCTCCTGAACAAGCCGTACGTCTGGGGCTCGATCTACCGCTTCGACGGCCAGGCATCCGTCTTCTGGTCCGAGTACGGCCCCTGCTACCGCTGCCTCTACCCGGAGCCCCCGCCGCCGGGCATGGTCCCCTCCTGCGCCGAGGGCGGCGTCCTGGGCGTGCTCTGCGCGTCCATCGGCTCCATCCAGGTCACCGAGGCGATCAAGGTCCTGGCCGGCGTGGGCGACCCGCTGGTCGGCCGGCTGATGATCTACGACGCGCTGGAGATGCAGTACCGCCAGGTGAAGGTCCGCAAGGACCCGAACTGCGCGGTCTGCGGCGACAACCCGACCGTCACCGAACTCATCGACTACGAGGCCTTCTGCGGCGTCGTGTCCGAGGAGGCCCAGGAGGCGGCGCTCGGCTCGACGATCACTCCCAAGCAGCTCAAGGAGTGGATCGACGAGGGCGAGAACATCGACATCATCGACGTCCGCGAGGTCAACGAGTACGAGATCGTCTCGATCCCGGGCGCGCGGCTGATCCCGAAGAACGAGTTCCTGATGGGCACCGCCCTCCAGGACCTGCCGCAGGACAAGCGGATCGTCCTGCACTGCAAGACGGGTGTCCGCAGTGCGGAAGTCCTCGCCGTGCTCAAGTCCGCGGGCTTCGCGGACGCGGTCCACGTCGGCGGCGGCGTGATCGGCTGGGTGCACCAGATCGAGCCCGAGAAGCCGGTCTACTAGACCCGCGCACGCGAACGAGAAGGGCCCGGACCCGACATCAGGTCCGGGCCCTTCCGCATGCCGTCAGGAACAGCGCTTGCCGTACGCCGGGACCTCGCCGTCGAGCAGATAGGCGTCGACCGTCTTCGTCACGCACGAGGACGTGCCGTACGCGCCGTGCCCCTCGCCCTCGTTGCTCACCAGGATGCCGACGCCGGCGCCCAGCTCCTTCGCCATCCGCTCGGCGCCCTCGTACGGCGTCGCGGGGTCACCGGTCGTGCCGACGACCAGGACCGGACCCGCGCCGGGGGCGCTCACCTCCTGGTCGGCCCGCTCGCCCTTCACGGGCCACCGCGCGCACCAGCCGGCCGTGTCCCAGGCCAGGAACGCGCCGAAGACGGGTGAGAGCCCGCGGAACTCGGGGAGCAGCGCCTTCGCCTGCGCGCCCGTGGGGCGTTCGCTGGAGTCGGCGCAGGAGATCGCCCGCTGGGAGTGGGACTGGGTGCCGTAGTGGCCCTGCTCGTCCCGGTCGTTGTACCAGTCGGCGAGGCGCAGCAGCTCCGAGCCGTCGCCGCGCTCGGCCTTCTCCAGGGCGGAGGTGAGCAGGGGCCAGTTGCTCTCCGCGTAGAGGGTGATCGCGATGCCCGTGACGGCCAGGCCCTCGGTCAGTGCGCGGTCGCCGACGCGCATCGGCTTCCGGTCCAGCCGCTCCAGGAGACGGACGGTCCGGGCGGTTCCCTCGGCCGGGCTCCCGCCGGTGCTCTTGAAGTAGTTGTCCAGGGCCCGCTGGAAGCCGATGGTCTGGTTCCTGGCGTGTCCCGTGGCGTCGGCCGTCGGGTCAACCACCGCGTCGAGGACGGTCCGGCCGACACGCGAGGGGAAGAGGTGGGCGTAGGCGCCGCCGAGCTGGGTGCCGTAGGAGATGCCGAAGTAGTTCAGCTTCTCGTCGCCGAGGACGTGCCGGATCAGGTCCAGGTCACGGGCGGTGTTGCTCGTCGTGGTGTGCGGGATGACCGTGCCGGAGCGGCGGGCGCAGCCCGCGCCGAAGGAGGCGCCGTCCTCGACGAACGCGGCCTCCTCGGCCGCCGTGTCCGGCGTGACGTCCGTTCCCTCCGCCGCGGCCAGCTCCCTGTCGTCCCGGCACACCACACCGGAGCTCCGCGCGACGCCGCGCGGGTCGAACCCGACGAGGTCGTAACGGCGGTTGAGTCCGTCGTACTCACGGGCCGCGCGGGGAAGGATGTCGACGCCCGAGGCGCCCGGGCCGCCGAAGTTGAAGAGCAGCGAGCCGATCCGGCCGCCCTTGTCGCGGGCCTCCTTGCGGATCAGCGCGATCTCGATCGTCTCGCCGTCGGGCCGGGTGTGGTCCAGCGGGACCCGGACACCGGCGCAGCGCCAGTCGGCGCCGGGCTTCTCGCCGCCCTCCGGCGCCGCGCAGGGCTTCCACGAGGGGCGCTGGCCGGTGAGCGAGGCGGGGAGCGTGACGGAGGGCCGGGCGGAGGGGGAGGCGGCGCCCCGGGACGGCTTGGCGTCGGTGGACGTCGGGCCGGCGGAGGCGCCGGGGCCCGCGCACCCGGCGGCCAGCACTCCGGTGACGGCCAGTGCCGCCACCCGTATCCGTATGGACATGTCGCGCAACCCCCGTGATCCGTACCGGAAAGCCGCCATCCTAGGCGGCCCGCGGGAGCTACTTGCAGACGGTGCCGGAGACCGGCACCTTGCCGTCCAGGAAGTAGGCGTTGACGGTGTTCTGCACGCAGGCGTTGCCGCCGTTGTACGCCCCGTGGCCCTCGCCCTCGTACGTCAGCTCCACGCCGACGCCCTTGCCGAGCGCGTTCACCATCGCGCGCGTGCCCTCGTACGGCGTCGCCGGGTCGCCGGTCGTGCCGAGCACCAGGATCGGGGCGGAGCCGGGCGCGGAGACGTCGGGGTGCTCCCAGGTGCCCGGGACCGGCCACTGGGAACAGCTCGACAGTCCCCAGCCCATGTAGGCGCCGAAGACAGGCGAGGTCTCGCGGAACTCCGGGAGCCGTTCCTTGGCCTGGCCGAGGGTGTAGCGCTCCTTGAAGTCGACGCAGTTGACGGCTGCGTTGGCCGCCTGGATGTTGCTGTAGCTGCCGTTCTGGTCCCGCCCGTTCATGGAGTCCGAGAGGGCGAGGAGCAGTGCGCCGTCGCCGCCGTCGGCCGCGTCGAGGCCCTGCTCCAGGTACTGCCAGAACTCCTTGGAGTACAGCGCCTGCGCGATGCCGTTGGTGGCCTGCGTCTGGGTGAGGTCACGGTCGCCGATCCCGGGGATGGGCTTCTTGTCGAGCTCGGCGAGGAGGGCGAGGATGTACGCCTCGATCTCGGCGACCGTCGAGCCGGGCAGCGTGCACTCGTCGCCGCGCTCCACGCAGTCCTTCGCGAAGTTGTCCAGGGCGAGCTGGAAGCCCCTGGCCTGGCCGAGGGCGCCCCCCTCGGTGCCGGAACTCGGGTCGATGACGGCGTCGAAGAGGGCGCGGCCGACCTTCTCGGGGAACAGGTGCGCGTAGACGCCGCCGAGTTGGGTCCCGTACGAGATGCCGAAGTAGTGGAGCTTGTCGTCGCCCAGGACCTGGCGCATCAGGTCCATGTCGCGGGCGGCGTTCTCGGTGCCGACGTGGGGGAGCATCTCGCCGGACTCCCTCTGGCAGCCCGCGGCGTACCTCTTCTGCGCGTCGGAGAGGGTGCGCTCCTCGGCCGCGTCGTCCGGGGTGAAGTCGATGGCGTAGTAGGCGTCCAGCTCCTTGTCGGACAGGCACTCGACGGGCTCGCTGCGGCCGACGCCCCGGGGGTCGAAGGAGACCAGGTCGTAGCGGGAGCGGAGCTTCTCGTAGTCCGGGGCGAAGGACGGCAGGCCGGTGACGCCGGAGCCGCCGGGGCCGCCGAAGTTGTAGATCATGGAGCCGATGCGGTTGGCCTGGTCGCGGGCCCGGGCGCGGATCAGGGCCAGCTCGATGGTCTCGCCGTCCGGATCGGAGTAGTCGAGCGGGGCGTCCATGAACGAGCACTCCCAGGGGGTGCCCCCGGGCAGCGGCGAGGGCGCGGGGCCGCCGCCCTCGGCGGGCGACGGGGGCGGGCACGGTGCCCATTCCAGCGTCTGCGTGGTGAGCTCGGTGAGATCCGTGGGCGCGTCGGATGCCGCGCCCGCGTTGCCGCCGTCGTCCGAACATCCCGTGGCCCCGGCGGCGAGCAGCACGGTGGTCGCGAGGAGCAGGGCGGCGCGGCGCGCGGCGGAGATCGGCATGAACCCATGGTGAGCCGTACGGACCACCCCCGCGCGGGGGAACACCCACACGGGTGTCGCACCGGGCCCTCGGCGGCGTGACCGCCGAGGGCCCGGGCCGGAGGCTAGAGCGCCCCCCGCTTCGTCAGCCAGTTGAAGCACAGCCACCCCGGCAGCACCGGCAGCCAGAGCGTCAGGAGCCGGTACAGCAGCACCGCCGGAGTCGCGACCTCCAGCGGGAGGCCGACCGCGACCAGGCCGAACGTCAGCGCACCCTCGACCGCACCCACACCGCCCGGCGTGGGAGCCGCCGAGCCGAGCGCGTTGCCGGCCAGGAAGACGACCGCCACGCTCGCGTAGCTCAGCCCCTCGCTGTCGTGCCCGAAGGCCCGGATGGACGCGTCGAGACAGAGCACGAACACACCGGTCAGGAGCAGCATCCCGCCGATGCCCGTCAGCAGCTTCATCGGCCGCTGGAGGACGTCCAGCATGCGCGGCACGACCCCCGCGAACAGCGACCGCAGCCGCGTCGAGACGAACTTCCGCATGAACGGGATCGCGGTCACCACGAGCACCAGCACCGCCACCGTCAACAGCCCCGCGATGACCGTCCGCGACGGGGTGAACGACTGCGACTTCTCCGTACCCGTCAGATAGCCGAACGCGAGCAGCAGCAGGATGTGCGCCCCGAGCCCGAAGAGCTGCGAAGCGCCGACACTCGCCACCGCGAGCCCCGGTCGCACACCCGAGCGCTGGAGGAACCGCGTGTTCAGCGCGACACCGCCGACCGCCGCCGGAGCGACGATCTTCACGAACGACCCGGCCACCTGCGCGATCACCGTCCGCCAGAACCCGACCCGCTCCGGTACGAAGCCGAGCAGGCTCATCGCGGCGGCGATGTAGCTGAGCGCGGAGAACAGCACCGCGGCCGCCACCCACCGCCAGTCGGCGGAGCTGATCGTCGACAGCGGGGTCCGGGCGATCTGCGACAGCAGGAAGTACGCGGCGACGGCGCCGGCGATGAGGCTGATCAGGGTCCGCGGCTTGATCCGCTCCAGCCGGACCGGCTCGACCGGCGCCTGCGGACGGATCAGCAGCACCTGGCGGCGGATCTGCGCCAGCAGGTCCTCCTCGCGGGCGTCGTCGAGCGCCTCGTCGATGGCCCGCTTCTCGGCCTGCTTCTCCGCCTTCTCCAGTTTCCGGTCGGACTTGCGCTCCGCCTTGAGCTCGGTGGCGGTCGCGGCCTCCGGCGCGGCCGCCGCGGCCTCCACCCGGGCCCGCTTCGCCGCCTCCGAGGCCGCGAGGACGGCCTCGCGCTCCCGCTGCGACCGCTCCCGCGCCAGCCGTCTGAGCGTCGCGCGCGTGGACCGGCTCAGCGCGATCGGCTGGAGGAGGGGGAGGCAGTCGGCGATGGCGTCCGGGCCGAGGATCTCCACGGCTCCGGCGACCGCGCGCTCTGCGCCCACCCGCAGACCGAGGGTGGTGAGCAGCTGCGCGATGTCCATCCGCAGGACGAGGTCGCCGGCGGCGATCTCGCCGCCCCGCAGATCGGTCAGGATCACCTTGCCGGAACGATCCACCAGAATCGCGTCCCCGGCGAGCCTGCGGTGCGCGATCCGGCGCGACTGCAGCGCGCGCACCTGGCGCCAGGCACTGCGCACCAGCTCGTCGGTGATCTCCTCGTCCTCCAGGGAGTCCAGGGTCCGGCCGCCCAGGTGCTCGTAGACGAGCATCACGGCGTCCGGGCCGAGTTCGGAGGTGGCGATCAGCTTGGGCGCGTTGGCTCCTGCGGCGATCGCCGCGTACGCGAGCAGCGCCTCCTGCTCCAGCGCCTGGCGCAGCGAGACGATCGAGCGGCGGGTGGTGATCGCCCGCAGGGTCAGGCGTCGCCACGCCCGGTAGAAGAAGCCGTGCGCCTGCTGCTCGCGGTCCACGACCGTGACGTCGAGCGGCGGCCCCTCCTCCAGCGTGACGATGTACCGGCGGCCCCTGTCCCCGCTGTCGGCGGAGTCGGGCACGCCCGCGCCCTCGGCGCGCAGCGCCGTGACCGGGCGGAAGCCGACCCGGCGCAGACCGGCGAGGAGGGTCTGACCGGTGGGCCGGACGTTCGGGGAGCCGACCGCGTACAGCGTTCCGTACGCGACGGTCCAGCCGATCAGCACGGTCAGGATGATCGAGAACGCGGTGGTGTACCCGGCCACCAGCATCGTGAAGGCGTCGAGCAGCAGTACCGCCCAGAGGCTCACCCGCCAGCGCGGGCGCCTGGCCATGCCGACGGCCGTCATGTACGCGATGACGGGCGCGAGGTAGTTGTGCACCGGGTCGGTGAGCCCGCCCCCGGTCGCGGGCTGGGTCAGCGCGTCCTGGATGGTGCCGGGCGCGGCCTTGGCGACCCAGAGGTCGGTGGCGAGGGTGACTCCGTGGGCGAGGACGGCGGCGAGGACGCCGTCGGCGATCCGCAGCCCGTCCCGTTTGATCAGCCGCTCGATGGCGAAGGCGACCGGCACGAGGAGCACGGCGATGCTGGAGACCAGTCCGGCGATCTTGACGAAGACGTCGGGGGCGCCGCCGGCGCCCTTGTTGATGTCCTCCTCGAGGCCGGAGGTCGTGCCGTGGGCGAAGGCGGCGATGGCGATGACCAGCGCGATCGCGACGACACCGATGAGCAGCCGCATCAGGTCGGAGGGGCGGTGCACCCGGGCGGCGAGCAGGGGCTCGTCCTGGGAGACGCGCTCGCTGGGCTCGCCCTCGGCGACGGTGTCGGGAAGGAGCTCGGGGGACGGACCGTGCCCGTGTCCGCGGCCGTGGACGAGTCCGTGCCCGTGACCCCGACGGCCACCGGGGACCGTCTCGGGGGCGCTCTCGGGCACGTTCTCCGGGGCGCTCCCGGGGGCGCTCCCGGGGGCGCTCCCGGAAGTGGGCGTGTCGTGGGCGGGCGTGCCATGGGCGGGCATGCCGGGGCGCGCCTCCTCCTCAGGAGGCTGAGCGTCGTGCCCCATCACCATGTCCGTCTCTGCCTGTGTCGTACGTACCGCGCGTTCGTCGGCTTGTACGAATTCTTGTTCTTCTTGTTCGTCTTGTCGCTCTTGATCTCGTATCACCAGTCACCGCCCGGACGATGGTGGCATGAAGCGGCGGTCTCCGGAGGCAACGGGGCACTGTCGGTGCGGTGAGGCAGGATGGGGCGGATGAGCGTGGAGGAGATTCCGGAGTACGCGGAGCGGGTCCTCGAGGTCGCGGAGCTGATCCCGTCCGGCCGGGTGATGACCTACGGCGACGTGGCCGAATGGCTGGGTGAGGGCGGGCCGCGCCAGGTCGGCCGGGTGATGGGCCTCTACGGCGGGGCGGTGCCGTGGTGGCGCGTGGTGCGCGCGGACGGCACGCTGCTGCCGGGCCACGAGCTGCGCGCCCTCGGTCACTACCGGGACGAGGGCACCCCCCTGCGTGCGGCCGGGCGCTCCGCCGAGGGGCACGTGCCCAAGCTCGACATGCGGCGGGCGCGCTGGGACGGCGGCACGGGCGGTGCGCACGACGCGGGCGGCGGTGCGGACGAGGGGCGCGGCGGGGACGCGGAGCCGCGTGCGGGAACTCACACGCGACAGCTCCACCCCTGACCGGACAGGCCGGGCGGCCCGATGACGGTACGGAGGCCCGTACGGAGTACGGCACGGGCCCCCTCCGCATCCCGTAACGTCGTCGTTCGCCCCGTACACCTCTCCGCCTCTCCACACACACTTCGCTCAGGACCGGTCGATCCACGTGAGTTCCTCCTCCACCACCCGGCGTACGCCGTACCAGGGGCGGACCACGGGCGCGTACCGACTGGTGCGTACCGCCCCGGAGCGGGTGGATCCCCCTGTCCTTGACGCAGCGCAGCGGGAAGTGGTTGACCACGCGGGCGGACCGCTTCTGGTACTGGCCGGACCGGGCACCGGAAAGACGACGACGCTGGTGGAGGCGGTCGCCGCCCGGATCGAGAAGGGCACGGACCCGGAGCGGATCCTCGTCCTCACCTTCAGCCGCAAGGCGGCGGTGGAGCTGCGGGACCGGATGGCGACGCGAATCGGCGGCGGCGGGCGCGCGCCGCTCTCCGGCAAGAGCGGGGAGGGGCGCCCGGCGGGCGGCGTGCGCCCGCCACAGGCGACCACCTTCCACTCGTACTGCTACGCCCTGATCCGCGCGCACCAGGACGCCGAGCTCTTCGCCGAGCCGCTGCGGCTGCTGTCGGGCCCCGAGCAGGACCTCTTCGTACGAGAACTGCTGGCGGGCCAGCTCGACCTGGAGAAGTCGGGCCTCGCGGGGATCCGCTGGCCCGACGAGCTGCGCGCCTGCCTGACCACGCGCGGCTTCGCCGACGAGGTACGGGCGGTCCTCGCTCGCTCCAGGGAGCTGGGGCTCGGGCCGCGGGCGCTGGCGGAGTTCGCGCAGCGGGTGGGGCGGCCCGACTGGAAGGCGGCGGCGGGTTTCCTGGCGGAGTACCTGGACGTCCTGGACCTCCAGGGGGTGCTGGACTACACGGAGCTGGTGCACCGGGCGGTGCTGCTGGCGGAGCGGACGACGCTGCCCGGTTACGACGCGGTCTTCGTCGACGAGTACCAGGACACGGACCCGGCGCAGGTGCGGCTGCTGAGGGCGCTGGCGGGCGGCGGAAGGACGGTGGTCGCCTTCGGCGACCCCGACCAGTCGATCTACGCGTTCCGGGGTGCCGACGTGAACGGCATCCTGGACTTCCCCGACACGTTCCCGGGCGCGGACGGCCGGCCGGCGAAGGTCCGGGTCCTGACGCGGTCCAGGCGCTCGGGCGAGCAGCTGCTCGGCGCGACGCGCGAGCTGACGCGGCGGATGCCGCTGACACGGCTGCCTGCGGACGCGGTGCGCGCCCACCGCGACCTGGGGGCGGTGCGCGGCGGCGGCCGGGTGGAGGTCTTCACGTACCCCACGGCCTCCACGGAGTCCGACAACATCGCCGACCTCCTGCGCCGCGCGCACCTGGAGGACGGCGTCCCCTGGCACGACATGGCGGTCCTGGTGCGGGCGACGGCCTCCGTCCCCACCCTGCGACGCGCCCTCACCTCGGCGGGCGTCCCCCTGGAGACCGACACCGCGGACACCCCCCTCCGCCACGAACCGGCGGTGGCCCCCCTCCTCCTCGCCCTCCGCGCGGCGGCGACCCCGGCGACCTCCGACGAGGGAGGGCAGGGCCAGGAGCCGGCCGCCCCCGGCGGGGAGGGCCCTGACACGGACGGGGCCGGTTCGGAGGGGCGTGACGCGGACCCCGTCGACGCCGAGCGGCTTGGCGAGGACGTGCCCGGCGTGGACGGACCGGGCACGGCCGCCGCCGGCACGGACCGGCCCGGTTCGGACGGGCTCGGCACGGACCTCCTCGGCGCCGACCGGTCCGAATCCGACGTGCTCGGCCCCGTTGCGTCCGGCACGGCCCGGCCCGGTTCGGACGGGCTCGGCCCGGCCCGGTCCGGCGTGGAGGGCCCGGGCACGGCCGCCGTCGGCACGGACCGGCCCGGTTCGGACGGGCTCGGCACGGACCTTCTCGGCGCCGACCGGTCCGAATCCGACGTGCTCTGCCCGGTTGCGTCCGGCACGGACCGGCCCGGTTCGGACGGGCTCGGCACGGACCGGTTCGGCGTGGACGGGCTTGGTACGGCACCTGTCGGCGCCGACGGGCCTGGCGGGGAGGCGTCCGGGGGTGCCGGGCACGGCGACGGCGGGTGGCTCGGGGTCGACGTCGCGGTGGCGCTGCTCGCTTCGCCGCTCGGCGGGATGGATCCCGCCGATCTGCGGCGGCTCGGGCGCGCCCTGCGGGACGAGGAGCGGGCAGGGGGCAACAAGGTGCCGCCGCCCTCCGACGTCCTGCTCGCCCGGGCGCTCGCCGAGCCCGAGCGGCTCGTCGCGCACGACCAGTCGTACGCCCGCGGCGCCCGGCGTCTCGGCGAGCTGCTCCGGCAGGCCCGTCGCCGTCTCGCCGCCGGCGGCACCGCCGAAGAGGCGCTCTGGCTGCTCTGGAACGGCACCCCGTGGGCCGGCCGCCTGGAACGCGCAGCGCTCCGCGGCGGCGCCGCGGGCCGCAACGCCGACCGCGACCTCGACGCCGTCTGCGCGCTCTTCGAGACCGCCGCCCGCGCCGAGGACCGCGTCGGCGGCCGCGGCGCCCTGAACTTCCTCGAAGAGCTCGACGCCCAGGACATCGCCGCCGACACCCTCTCCAAGCGGCAGTCCCGCCCCGACGCCGTCCGCCTGATGACCGCCCACCGCTCCAAGGGCCTCGAATGGGGCCTCGTCGTCGTCGCCGGTGTCCAGGAGGGCCTCTGGCCCGACCTGCGGCGGCGCGGTTCGCTCCTGGAGGCGGACCGGATCGGCCGCGACGGCCTCGCCGAGCCCCTCAGCCCCGGCGCCCTCCTCGCCGAGGAGCGCCGCCTCTTCTACGTCGCCGCCACCCGCGCCCGCGACCGGCTCGTCGTCACCGCGGTCAAGGCCCCCGCGGACGACGGCGACCAGCCCTCCCGCTTCCTCACCGAACTCGGCGCCGAGCCCAAGGACGTCGCCGGCCGCCCCCGCCGCCCCCTCGCGGTGGCCGCGCTCGTCGCCGAACTGCGTGCCACCACCGTCGACCCGGCCGCCTCCGAAGCGCTCCGCGCCGCCGCCGCACAGCGCCTCGCGCAGCTGGCCGCGCTCACCGACGACGAGGGCCAGCCGCTGGTCCCGGCCGCCCACCCGGACCGCTGGTGGGGCCTGTTCGAGCCCACCCGCAGCCGGGTTCCGCTGCGCGACCGGGACCGCCCCGTCGCCCTCTCCGGCTCGGCGCTCGACCAGCTCGCCAACACCTGCGCCCTCCAGTGGTTCCTCGGCCGCGAGGTCAAGGCCGACGCCCCGGCGACGGCCGCCCAGGGCTTCGGCAACGTCGTCCACGTCCTCGCCGACGAGGTCGCCTCCGGCCGTACCCCCGCCGACCTCGACGTCCTCATGGCGCGGCTCGACTCGGTATGGGACGCGCTCGCCTTCGACGCGCCCTGGAAGTCCGGGCAGGAGAAGGAGCACGCGCGCGTGGCGCTCGAACGCTTCCTGCGCTGGCACGTCATGGACCGCGGTGGCCGCACACCCGCAGCCACCGAGCACGACTTCGACGTGACGCTCGAGGCCGGTGCGTACGAGGTCCGGATCCGGGGCTCCATGGACCGCGTGGAGACCGACGAGCACGGCCGCGCCTACGTCGTCGACTTCAAGACCGGCAAGTCCGCGCCCACCAGGGACGAGGTGGCGCACCACCCGCAGCTCGCCGTCTACCAGCTCGCGGTACGCGAAGGAGCCCTGGACGAGGTCTTCGACGGTCACCGCCCCGAGCCCGGCGGCGCCGAGCTCGTCCAGCTCCGCCAGCCCGCGCCCAAGAAGGAGGGCGGGGACACGCTCCCGAAGGTCCAGGCGCAGGAGCCCCTGGCGGGGGAGTGGGTCGGCGACCTCCTGGCCACCGCGGCAGGCCGTGTCCTCGACGAGCGCTTCACCCCCACCACCGGCCAGCACTGCACCCACTGCACGTTCCGGTCCGCGTGCAGCGCCCAGCCGGAGGGCCGCCACATCGTGGAGTAGCGCCCGCACCGGCGAAGTCGCGGGCACACGCGGCGGGGCTCACCCTGGTGGGTGAACGGGGAATCCGCGAGGAGGCTCGCATGGCGCCGTCCACCCACCACAGGGCCCGTACCGCGGCGGCCGCCGTCTGCACGGCGGCGGCGGTCGCGACGGCCGGGTTCGCCGGCCCCGCCGCCTGGGCACAGACAGCCCCGCCGCCGGTGACGGCGCCCGTCCTCGCCCCCACCCCCGACCCCTTCGAGAACCTCACGCCCGACGCGATCGCCGACCGAGCCGTCCAGGCCACCCAGTCCGCGACCTCCTTGCGCATGGCCGGGCGGGTCGTGTCCGAGGGGCAGCCTCTGGACCTCGACATCGCCCTCGACGACCAGAACGACTGCACGGGGCTGATGAAGGTGGACGGCGGCACCGGCGAACTGCGCCAGGCCGACCGGATCACGTATCTGAAGGGCGACGCGAAGTTCTGGCGGGTCTCCATGTCCTCCCAGGGCGTGCCGCCGCCCCAGATCGACGCGACGATCCAGCTCGTCCAGGGGCGCTGGCTGAAACTCACGCCCGGCCAGCCCGGCGGCAGCGATGTGAGCGGGGTCTGCGACCTGGACGCCGTGCTCGGTGACCTCGGCGACGACAGGGACGACCGCAAGGGCATGACCCGGGGGCCGGACGCCGAGGTCGAGGGGACGCCCGTCGCCACCCTGGTGAAGAGAGGTCCGGGCGGCGAGACGACGACGGTCTCCGTCGCGCAGGAGGGCAAGCCCTACATCCTCAAGATCGTCAAGAAGGGCGGCGAGGAGCCGAGCACGCTCGTCCTCTCCGACTACGACAAGCCCGTCAAGGTCGTGGTACCGCCGGCGGACGAGACGGTGGACATCGCCAAGCTGGACCAGGGCACGAGCGCCTGAGCGGGCGCCCCCTCGGGGGGCTCCCCGGTGCCCGGACGACGCCCCCCGGAGACTCCCAGGCCCCCGGCATGCCGGACGGCCCCCCCCGGCGTGCCGGACGACGCCCCCGCGGCGCCCCCCGGCGGCCGGACGGTGCCCGGGCGTCGCGGGGCCGGACGGCGGCTCTCCGCGGCCGGACGGGGAGCCGGACGGCGCCCCCCCCGGCGGCCGGGCGATGCCTCCCGTGCGACTCCGGCGGGCCGGACGGCGGCTCTCCGGCGGCCGGACGGCGCCTCCCGCGCGACCCTCCGGCGAGCCGGACCGTGCCTCCCGGGGGACCCTCCGGCGGCCGGACGGCGCCCAGGCGCCCCCCGGCGGGCCGGGACGGCGGGCCCACGGCGGCCCGACGGCGGCCCCCGACCGCCGCGTGCGGCCGGTGGCCTCCGGCCCCCCGCCGCACGCGGCGGTCGGGGCTGTCGGTGGTGCCGGTTAGCCTCTCTGGGGTGACCGCACGCATCACCGACCCCGAGCAGCTCAAGGAGCTCCTCGGCATCCCGTTCACCCCGGAGCAGACGGCCTGCATCATCGCGCCGCCCGCGCCGCAGGTCATCGTGGCCGGAGCCGGCTCCGGCAAGACGACGGTGATGGCCGCCCGGGTGGTCTGGCTGGTCGGTACGGGTCAGGTCGCGCCCGAACAGGTCCTCGGCCTGACGTTCACCAACAAGGCCGCGGGCGAACTCGCCGAGCGCGTCCGCACCGCCCTCGTCCGGGCCGGCGTCACGGACCCCGACGCGTACGACCTGGACGATCCCCCCGGCGAGCCCCGCATCTCCACGTACCACGCCTTCGCCGGGCAGCTCCTGACCGACCACGGCCTGCGCATCGGCCTGGAGCCCACCTCCCGCCTCCTCGCCGACGCCACCCGCTACCAGCTCGCCGCGCGCGTGCTCCGAGAGGCGCCCGGGCCCTACCCCGCGCTCACCAAGTCCTTCCCGACCCTCGTCGGCGACCTCCTCGCCCTCGACGCCGAGCTCGCCGAACACCTCGTACGTCCCGAGGAGCTGACGGCGTACGACTCCGAGCTCCTGGACGCGCTCTCCCGCGCCAGACTGACCAACGCGGACCTGCGCAAGGTTCCCGAGACGGCCGCCGCCCGCCGCGAGCTCCTCGACCTCGTCGTCCGCTACCGCGCCGCCAAGCGCTCCCGCGACCTCCTCGACTTCGGCGACCAGATCGCCCTCTCCGCCGAACTCGCCACCACGCGCGCCGAGGTCGGCGCCCTCCTGCGCGACGAGTTCCGGGTGGTGCTGCTCGACGAGTACCAGGACACGTCCGTCGCCCAGCGGCTCCTGCTCTCCGGGCTGTTCGGCGGAGGCACGGGCCACGCCGTCACCGCGGTCGGCGACCCCTGCCAGGCGATCTACGGCTGGCGTGGCGCCTCCGTCGCCAACCTGGACGACTTCCCCGCCCACTTCTCCTACGCGGACGGCAGCCCCGCCACCCGTTACGCGCTCTCGGAGAACCGGCGCAGCGGCGGCCGCCTCCTCGACCTCGCCAACGGCCTGGCCGAGCCCCTGCGCGCCATGCACGAGGGCGTGGAGGCGCTGCGCCCGGCGCCCGGCGCGGAGCGCGACGGCTCGGTGCGGATCGCCCTTCTGCGCACGCACGCCGAGGAGATCGACTGGCTCGCGGACTCCCTCGCCCACCTGGTCCGTACCGGCCGGGAGCCCGGCGAGATCGCCGTCCTGTGCCGGACGGCGACCGACTTCCCCGCCATCCAGGCCGCGCTGGTCGCCCGTGACGTCCCGGTCGAGGTCGTCGGCCTCTCCGGGCTGCTCCACCTCCCCGAGGTCGCCGACCTGGTCGCCGTCTGCGAGGTCCTCCAGGACCCCGGGGCCAACGCCTCCCTGGTCCGCCTCCTGACCGGCCCCCGCTGGCGCATCGGCCCCCGCGACCTGGCCCTCCTCGGCCGCCGCGCCCGCGTGCTCGTCCACCGGGAGCGGGGCGGGGACGACGCCGACGCCGACGCGCGGCTCGCTGCGGCGGTCGAGGGCGTCGACCCGGCCGAGGTCGTCTCGCTCGCCGACGCCCTCGACACCTTCCTCGACTCCGGGGGAGAGGACGACGGCCTGCCGTTCTCGGCCGAGGCCCGGGTCCGCTTCGCCCGGCTCGCCGCCGAGCTGCGCAGCCTGCGCTCCTCGCTCGCCGACCCCCTCATGGACGTCCTCCACCGGGTCCTCGCCACCACGGGCCTGGAGGTCGAACTCTCCGCCTCCCCGCACGCGCTCGCCGCCCGGCGCCGCGAGACCCTGTCGAACTTCCTCGACGTCGCCGCCGGCTTCGCCTCCCTCGACGGCGAGGCGACACTGCTGGCCTTCCTCGGTTTCCTGCGCACGGCCGCGCAGTACGAGAAGGGCCTCGACAACGCGCTCCCGGGCGGCGAGAACACGGTCAAGGTCCTCACGGCGCACAAGTCCAAGGGCCTGGAGTGGGACGTCGTGGCGGTGCCCGGCCTGGTCTCCGCCCAGTTCCCGAGCACCAGGGCCCGCGAGTCGTGGACCTCCCAGCCTCAGGTGCTGCCGCACGCGCTGCGCGGCGACGCCCCGACCCTGCCGGGGATCGACGGCTGGGACGCCGCCGCCCTGAAGGGCTTCAAGGAGGCGATGCGCGATCACCAGCACACCGAGGAGCTCCGCCTCGGCTACGTCACCTTCACCCGCCCCCGCTCCCTCCTCCTCGGCTCCGCCCACTGGTGGGGTCCGGCCCAGAAGAAGCCGCGCGGCCCCTCGGACTTCCTCCATGCCCTGTACGACCACTGCGCGGCGGGCTTCGGCGAGATCGAGGCGTGGGCCGACGAGCCGGAGAAGGACGCGGAGAACCCGGCCCTCGCCGAGAACCGCCCCGACGAGGCCTGGCCCCTGCCCCTGGACCCGGATTCGTTCGCCCGACGCCGCAAGGCGGCGGAGCGCGTCCGTTCCCAGTTGTGGGCAGCCACGAACGCGCTGCCCGCCCAGGGGCCCGCACCCCAGGACCCCGAGGATCCCGAAAACCCCCAGGACCCCGAGGACCTCTGGCCCGAGGCGGAGCCCGTCTGGGACGACGAGCCTCTCCGGGGCGACGAGTTCCTCCCGGACGACGAGTCTTTCTCGGACGACGAGTTCCTCCGGGACGACGCGCCCTCCGTCGCCGACGAGATCCCCGCGCCCCGGGCGCCGGAGGCCGTCGCCACCCCCGAGGAGGCCAGGACGATCGCCTCCTGGGACCGCGACCTCTCCGCCCTCACGACAGAACTCCGCCGCTCCCGCGCCACCACACGTGACGTCCTGCTCCCCGCCTACCTGTCCGCCTCCCAGGTCCTCCGCATCGCCGCCGACCCCGACGGCTTCGCGCAGGAGCTGGCCCGGCCCATGCCCCGGCCGCCGCAGCCCGCCGCCAGGCGCGGGACCCGGTTCCACGCGTGGGTGGAGTCCCGGTTCGAGGAGCTTCCGCTCCCGATGCTCGGCCCGGACGAGCTCCCCGGCGGCGAGGATTTCGCCGGCGAACCGGAGATCGCCGACGAACGGGACCTCGACGCGCTCAAGGAGGCCTTCGCCCTCACCCCGTACGCCCACCGCACCCCGTACCGCGTCGAGGTCCCCGTCCACCTCACCCTCGCGGGCCGGGTCGTCCGGGGCAGGATCGACGCCGTGTACCGCGACCCGGACACCGGCGCGTACGAGATCGTCGACTGGAAGACGAGCCATCTCCGCACCGCCGACCCGCTCCAGCTGGCGATCTACCGCCTCGCCTGGGCCGAGCAGCACGGCCTCGACCCCGACGACGTCTCCGCCGCCTTCGTCTACGTGCGCACGGGCGCGGTCGTCCGCCCCCGGGCGCTCCCCGGACGGGCCGAGCTGGAGGCGACGCTGCTGGGCGGACCGACCCCGGACAGACCGGCCCCGGAGGCCGGATAGGCTCAGGAGCATGAGCGAGACCCCGGACAGCGCCGTCCAGACCGTACGTACCCAGGCTGTGCGCACGTACATCGAGCAGCACCGTGCCGCCTTCCTCGGCGACCTCATGGACTGGCTGCGCATCCCCTCGGTGTCGGCTCAGCCCGCCCACGCCGAGGACGTCCGGCGCAGCGCGCGGTGGCTCGCGGACAGGCTGACCGGCACCGGTTTCACCACGGTCGAGGTCTGGGAGACGGCCGGCGCCCCGGCCGTCTTCGCCGAGTGGCCCTCCGGCGACCCGGACGCCCCGACGGTCCTCGTCTACGGTCACCACGACGTCCAGCCCGCCGCCCGCGAGGACGGCTGGCACAGCGACCCCTTCGAGCCGCACGTCACCGACGGCCGGATGTACGCGCGCGGTGCCGCGGACGACAAGGGCCAGGTCCTCTTCCACACGCTCGGGGTCCGCGCCCACCTCGCCGCGACGGGCCGCACCGCGCCCGCCGTCAACCTCAAGCTGATCGTCGAGGGCGAGGAGGAGTCCGGCTCCCCGCATTTCCGTGCCCTCGTCGAGGCCCGCGCGGACCGGCTCGCCGCCGACGCCGTGATCGTCTCCGACACCGGGATGTGGTCCGAGGACACCCCGACCGTCTGCACCGGCATGCGGGGCGTCGCGGACTGTGAGATCGAGCTGTACGGCCCCGACCAGGACATCCACTCCGGTTCCTTCGGCGGCGCCGTGCCCAACCCGGCCACCGTCGCGGGTCGCCTGGTCGCCGCCCTGCACGACGAGGACGAGCACGTCGCCATCCCCGGCTTCTACGAGGGCGTCACCGAGCTCTCCGACGCCGAGCGCGCCCTGATCGCCGAGCTGCCGTTCGACGAGGCCGCCTGGCTGACCACGGCCAAGTCCCACGGCACCCTCGGCGAGGCCGGCTTCTCCACCCTGGAGCGCGTCTGGGCCCGCCCGACCGCCGAGGTCAACGGCATCGGCGGCGGCTACCAGGGTCCCGGCGGCAAGACGATCGTCCCCGCCTCCGCCCAGCTGAAGCTCTCCTTCCGGCTGGTCGCCGGCCAGGACCCGGAGAAGATCGAGCTCGCCGTACGGGAGTGGCTCGCCGCCCGCGTACCCGCCGGGATCCGGTACGAGATCGTCTTCGGCGCCCCCACCCGGCCCTGCCTCACGCCGCTGGACCACCCGGCCCTCAAGGCCGTCGCGGGAGCGATGAGCCGCGCCTTCGACGGCGCCAAGATCCGCTACACCCGCGAGGGCGGATCGGGCCCGGCCGCCGACCTCCAGGACGTCCTGGGCGCGCCGGTGCTGTTCCTCGGCATCTCCGTTCCGTCCGACGGCTGGCACGCGCCCGACGAGAAGATCGAGCTCGATCTCCTCCTCAAGGGCGTCGAGACCGCCGCACACCTGTGGGGCGACCTGCCCGCCGCCCTGCGCACCGCCGCGCGATGAACCCATACAACGACCCGGGGGAGTTGGAAGTACCTGTGTCCACCTTGAACAGCCAGTTCGCGGACCGGCCGATCTCGCTCACCGCCCCGAGCGGTATCGACCGCGCCGCCCACCACCGTCTCGACGAGGCGTGGCTGGCGGCTGCCTGGAGCCACCCCACGACCCGCGTCTTCGTGGTCTCCGAGGGCCAGGTGCTGATCGACGACACCCCTGACGGCCGCACCGAACTCGTCATGACCCCGGCCTTCGAGGCCCCCGTCACCGAGACCCACCGCTACTTCCTGGGCACGGACGCCGACGGTGTCTCCTACTTCGCCCTCCAGAAGGACGCCCTGCCCGGCCGCATGGACCAGTCGGCCCGGCCGGCGGGGCTGCGCGAGGCGGGCCTGCTGCTCTCGCCGCGGGACGCAGGGCTCATGGTCCACGCCGTCGCCCTGGAGAACTGGCAGCGGCTGCACCGCTTCTGCTCGCGCTGCGGCGAGCGCACGGTGATCGCGGCCGCCGGGCACATCCGACGCTGCCCGGCCTGCGGCGCCGAGCACTACCCGCGGACCGACCCGGCGGTCATCATGGCCGTCACGGACGCCGAGGACCGCATCCTCCTGGGCCGCCAGGTCCACTGGCCGGAGGGCCGCTTCTCGACCCTCGCGGGCTTCGTCGAGCCCGGCGAGTCGATCGAGCACGCGGTCGTGCGTGAGGTCTTCGAGGAGGCGGGCGTCACGGTCGGCGAGGTCGAGTACGTCGCCAGCCAGCCCTGGCCCTTCCCGTCGAGCCTGATGCTGGGCTTCTTCGCGCACGCCACGTCCTCGGAGATACACGTGGACGGGGAGGAGATCCACGAGGCCCGCTGGTTCTCGCGCGAGGAGCTGGCCGCCGGCTTCGAGTCGGGAGAGGTGCTGCCCCCGTACGGCATCTCGATCGCCTCCCGCCTGATCGAGCTCTGGTACGGCAAGCCGCTCCCGAAGCCGGGCGACGCCGTCTGAGCCGACGCCGTCCGGCTCTCCTCCGTGCGGTCCGACGCCGTCCGGCCCCGCTCCGTCCGACTCGGCTCCGTCCGGTCGGCCTCGATGGCTGAAAAGAGCACCTCGTCCGGCACGCCGGACGGGGGCTCTTCGCGTGGTGCGTCAGATACGGGCGAGACCGCGCTTCAGGTACCGGCCGACCGGCTGCTCGACCAGGCGGTGCACCAGGTACGACAGCACCAGCATTCCGAGGAAGACGGCTGTGACCAGCGTCCACGGCGAGATCTGCGGTGTGACGTGGCTGAAGTACTTGAAGAACTCCCAGCCGATGAACTCGTGCAGCAGATAGAGCGGGTAGGTCAGCGCCCCCGCGATCGGCAGCCACTTCCACCGCATGCCGGAGAGCCTGCCCGTGGCGACGAGCGCCATCAGTCCGAAGAAGACCGCGAGCAGCACGAGCACGGGCCAGGCCGGCCGGTCATCGAGGATGCTGATCTGCTTGAACCTGTCGATGGTGGGCGCGAGCGAGGCGCAGTAGGAGACCGCGACCACGCCGAAGAGCATCAGGTTCGGACGGAAGCGGTACATGAGGTAGAACGCCACGCCCGCGATGAAGAACCAGCTGTGTTCCGGCATCAGGAGCAGCCGCAGCGGGCCCGGCGGCGCCGAGGAGACCAGGATGGTGGCCGCGCCCCAGACGCAGCAGAAGAGCAGCACCCTGCGGTACGTCAGCCCCCACCAGGCGAGCAGGGAGAAGAGCAGGTAGAAGCGGAGCTCGGCGAAGAGCGTCCAGTAGACGGCGTCGACCGGAGCGACCCCCAGCGGCTCCTGGAGCATCGTGAGATTGGTGAGGATGTCGTTCCAGGGAAGATGGCTGCGACCGCCGGGAATCAGCGCGACGGCGACGCTGGTGGCGATGACGGCGAACCAGTACGCGGGATAGAGGCGCACCACGCGGGAGACGAAGAAGTCCTTCAGCGGCCGGCCCCAGGCGCTCATGCAGATGACGAAGCCACTGATGAGGAAGAAGAACTCCACGCCCAGGTAGCCGTAGGAGGCTATGGAGAAGGTCTCGGGAAAGATGTCCTCGACGGGCCTGGGCCAGCCCCCGTACGCCATGTAGTGGTACATCACGACCATGACGGCCGCGCCGAGGCGCATGCCGTCCAGTACGTGGAGGCGTTGGGGTTTCCTCCCGCTGGGGCCGGGCGGGGCGCTTGGCGGCGCGAGATCGGGTACACGCGGCGCCGGGGCGACCGGGGTCTTCTGGTTGAGCACTGGCTTCCCCACCTGGATGTGCAGACGCAAAGCGCGGTCCGGGGAGAGCATAGGGGCCGTGTGAGGGCACGAACAAAACTTCACAGGTGTGACGCTCTTCACGGATGAACCTGTGCCTGGCCGCCGCGGAGTGGGGTACACGCGGTCGCCGTCCCGGCCATGCGGAAGGGCCCCGCGAGCGGTGCTCGCCGGGGCCCTTCCGTGTCCGAACGCTCGGGGTCAGGCGCTGAGCGCCTGCTTCACCTGGGCGAGGCTCGGGTTGGTCATGACCACCTCGGCCGTCCCGGAGGTGGGAAGGATGCGCACGGTCGGCACCGTCTGGTTGCCCCCGTTGGCCTTCTCCACGAACGCGGCCGAGTCCGGGTCCTGCTCGATGTTGATCTCCGTGTACGCGATGCCCTCGCGGTCCAGCTGGCTCTTCAGCCGGCGGCAGTAGCCGCACCACGTGGTGCTGTACATCGTCACAGTGCCCTGCATGGCCTGGCGCTCCTCTTCTACGCGTGCTTCGCGTTCCTCGCGGATGCGGGTGGGTCGGGTGGGTCCGCCCACTGAGAACGTACGGGGTCGCGCGGCCATTCCCGATTCGTATGACCGCCGGCCCCGCCCTGTGGACAACGCTCGGCATCCGGCTCCCGCGACCTGGCAGCATGGCGGGGTGACAGCAGCAACGCACTCCACTCTCTTCCCGCAGGTGCCCGAGTCGGCCGACGCGGTGCTCGACGGGCTCGACCCCGAGCAGCGCGAGGTCGCCCTCGCCCTGCACGGTCCGGTGTGCGTGCTGGCGGGAGCCGGCACGGGAAAGACCCGGGCCATCACCCACCGCATCGCCTACGGAGTGCGGGCGGGGATACTCCAGCCCGGCAGTGTGCTGGCCGTCACGTTCACCAACCGGGCCGCGGGAGAGATGCGCGGCCGGCTCCGGCAGCTCGGCGCGGGAGGCGTCCAGGCGCGTACGTTCCACTCCGCCGCTCTCCGTCAGCTCCAGTACTTCTGGCCGAAAGTCGTCGGTGGCGACCTTCCCCGGCTCCTGGAGCGCAAGGTTCAGCTCGTCGCCGAGGCCGCCGCCCGCTGCCGCGTCCGGCTCGACCGGAACGAGCTGCGGGACGTCACCGGCGAGATCGAGTGGGCCAAGGTCACCCAGACCGTCCCCGCCGACTATCCGGCCGTCGTCGCCAAGTCCGCCCGCGAGGCGCCGCGCGACCCGGCCGAGATCTCGCAGATCTACGCGACGTACGAGCAGCTCAAGCGTGACCGCTCGGTGATCGACTTCGAGGACGTGCTGCTGCTCACGGTCGGCATCCTCCAGGACCGGCACGACATCGCCGACCAGATCCGCCGTCAGTACCAGCACTTCGTGGTGGACGAGTACCAGGACGTCTCCCCGCTCCAGCAGCGGCTGCTCGATCTCTGGCTCGGCGACCGCGACAGCCTGTGTGTCGTCGGCGACGCCAGCCAGACCATCTACTCCTTCACCGGCGCCACCCCCGACCACCTGCTGAATTTCCGCACCCGGCACCCGAACGCCACGGTGGTCAAGCTCGTCCGCGACTACCGCTCCACCCCCCAGGTCGTCCACCTCGCCAACGGGCTGCTCAGCCAGGCCCGCGGCCGGGCCGCCGAGCACCGCCTGGAGCTGATCTCCCAGCGCGACCCGGGGCCCGAGCCCGCCTACACCGAGTACGGCGACGAACCCGCCGAGGCCGAGGGCACCGCCCGCCGCATCCGTGATCTGATCGCCGCCGGAGTCCCGGCCGGCGAGATCGCCGTGCTCTACCGCATCAACGCCCAGTCCGAGGTCTACGAACAGGCCCTCGCCGACGCCGGTGTCCCCTACCAGCTGCGCGGCGCCGAGCGCTTTTTCGAGCGCCAGGAGGTACGGGAGGCGGGCATCGCGCTGCGCGGAGCCGCCCGTGCCGGGGGGAACGACTCCCTCCTCGACGATGCGGAGGACCTGCCCGCCCAGGTCCGCGCCGTGCTCTCCACCAAGGGATGGACCACGGATCCGCCCGCGGGCTCGGGCGCCGTGCGCGACCGCTGGGAGTCCCTCGCGGCGCTGGTCAGGCTCGCCGAGGACTTCGCCCGCGCCAGGTCCGGCGCCACCCTCTCGGACCTCGTCGCCGAGCTCGACGAGCGGGCCGCCGCCCAGCACGCCCCGACCGTCCAGGGCGTCACCCTCGCCTCCCTGCACGCCGCCAAGGGCCTGGAGTGGGACGCCGTCTTCCTGGTCGGCCTCACCGAGGGCATGATGCCGATCACCTACGCCAAGACCGACGAGCAGGTCGAGGAGGAACGCCGCCTGCTGTACGTCGGGGTCACGCGCGCCCGTCTCCACCTCACCCTCTCCTGGGCGCTCTCCCGCTCCCCGGGCGGCCGCCCCTCCCGCCGCCCCACCCGCTTCCTCAAGGGGCTGCGGCCCGGCTCGGGCGCCCTCGGCACGGGCGGCGGCACGGGAAGGACGGGCGGCGGCGGGTCCGTGGACCGCGCCGTGGGCGCCGGACGGCGCAAGCACCGGGGCCCGGTGCGCTGCCGTGTCTGCGGAGCCACGCTCACCGAGGCCGGCGAGATGAAGCTGATGCGCTGCGAGGACTGCCCCTCGGACATGGACGAGGCGCTCTACGAGCGGCTCCGCGACTGGCGCGGCGACCGCGCCAGGGAGCTCGGGCAGCCCGCGTACTGCGTGTTCACCGACAAGACGCTGATGGCGATCGCCGAGCGCGTGCCCGCGACGGGCGGGGAGCTCGCCGGAATCGCGGGGGTCGGCGCGCGGAAGCTGGACCGGTTCGGGGCCGACGTTCTCGCCCTCTGCGCGGGCGAAGACCCAGGTGAGGGGTGTGGAGGAGTCGACGAGGAGAGCTGAGGAAAACTCGTCGAAAAAATAGTTTGCGCACCCCCCGTCAAGCCCCATAGGTTCTTAACCACGGAAACAGCGGCTTCTAAGAAGCCCTGTCTTCGTGCTGTACTTGTCCAAATGAACATGAGGGTCCGGCTCACACCGACCCCTCCGAGACGCCGAGAGGAGGCGATTCCAGTGATCAGCAACATCAACAGCACCGCCGTCAGCTTCGTCAGCACCGACAAAATGACCGATCGCTCGGTCGTCTCCGCCTGCTCGCTCGGCCTCTCCGGCTCGGCGTTCATTGGCAGCGGTCTTCCTGGCACCGGTATGTCCGGCGCCGGCCTGGCCGGCGCCGCTTCCCTGCGGCCGGCTGCCGACCTTGCGGGTCTTCCCGTCAAGGAGCGCAACGAGCGACCGACCAAGGCACTGGAAGCAGGAGTAGCAGCAGTCAAGGCCTCGGCCTATGGCTTTGCGGCGACCGGTGCCGAAACCAAGCAGCAGACGACGCAGCACCACACGATGTGGGCCTTCCGTGGGCTCGAACCCTGGAGTGATCCAGCCTGATCTGAATCAGGCCGGCGCCTTCAGGGCCGCGGAACCCCACCCGGGATCCGCGGCCCTTCTGTTTGTCCCCGAACGGGGACGGCGGAGCGAAGGGGCCTCGGGACCAGCACCACCCGGTACCAGCCGAAACCCCGGCCCAACAGGCCGGAACGACCAGACGAGGAATTACCCACCGTGCAACTCGAAGCGCACGCCCCGTCCGTACCGACTTCCGAAACGATCCCGCCGCCCGGCCTCACGGAGGACTCCACCTTGACCCCCCTCACCGCGCTCACCGCGCTCGACGACGCCATCGAGAACCTCGGCGTACCCGTCCCCTGCCGTTCGTTCGACCCGGAGGTCTTCTTCGCCGAGTCCCCGGCCGACGTCGAGTACGCCAAGTCCCTCTGCCGTACCTGCCCGCTGATGGAGGCCTGCCTCGCCGGTGCGCAGGAGCGGCGTGAGCCGTGGGGCGTCTGGGGTGGAGAGCTGTTCGTCCAGGGTGTGGTCGTCGCCCGCAAGCGGCCGCGTGGTCGCCCGCGCAAGAACCCGGTCGCGGCATGAACGTCACCGGAACCATCGACCGACCCCTCACGCACGATCCCCAGAAGCTGGCCCCGATGACCTCTTCCACCAGTGAGCCGTCCGGCTCCGCCACCACAGACGTCACCATCTCCGGCGCGAACGCCTCGCGTCAGAACAGGACCCGTGAAATGCAACTCATCCAAGAAGCCCTGGCTCGTGCTCATATGCACGACCTTCTGCGGGAAGCCGACGCGGAACGCCAGGCCACGCGCCTGGTCGCCGCTCGGCGGATGCAGAAGCGGGCCGAGCGCGTCTCGCTGCGCGCCCGGCGCGCGCTCGCCATGGCTGTCATGCACTGACCCGAAGTAACCACGCGGGGGCCGGTCCGAACGGACCGGCCCCCGCGGTGCGTTGCGGCGCGGCCCGGGCCGCCCGGGACTATCGTCGGGAGGGTGAACGACGCCCGGAAGTCCGAGGAGCCCTTCGTCTGCGCCCGCTGCGGCACGACGACGGAGGAGGTCCCGGTGACCTGGACCTGCTCGGTGGAGAACGGCGAGCGCCAGTACTTCTGCGAGGCCTGCGCGCGCGAGAACATCAGGTCCATCGAGGGCCGCCTCGACTCCTCCTGGTGGTGACGGCCCTCCGCCCGGGCGCTCTCCGCCGGGCCCCTCCGCCCGGTTTCGCCCCGGGCCGCTACTCGTCCCGGACGAAGCCCGGCAGCCACTCCTCCAGCTCGTCGCGGAGGCGCACCGTCGCGTTCAGCTGGCAGAGCACCCCGATCGTGCTCAGGGTCACGCGGTGTATCAGCAGATACGACGGCGGCAGATTGAGCTGCTTGCCCAGCTGATGCGCGGGGGAGCGCAGGTCGGCGATCCGGGCGGCCTGGGACCGCATCCAGCCCCGGGTGAACGCGAACGCCTCGGCCTCCGCCGGCTCGATGATCGGCAGCAGGTACTCGAGCACCGCGTCCGGGTCGAGGGCGATGGACTCCTTGACGAAGCCCTCCTCGCGCAGCAGCTCGTAGACCGTGTCGGCGTCGCCCTCCAGGGTCAGCCGCAGACAGGTCCCGATCGTCTCCGGCAGTCCGCCCGGAAGCCGGTCCACCGTGCCGAAGTCCAGCACGCCGAGCCGCCAGCTCTCCGGGCCGTCCTCGTCGTCGGCGCCCGGCAGCAGCCGGAAGTTGCCCGGGTGCGGATCGGCGTGGAGAAGTCCCGTGCGGGCGGGGCCGGAGAAGAGGAACCGCGCCAGGAGCTGACCGGCCCGGTTCCGCTGCTCCTCCGTACCGTCCGCGATCACCTCCGACAGCGGGATCCCGTCGATCCACTCCGTGACGAGCACCTGCTCGCCCTGGTGCACCACGGACGGCACCACGACGTCGGGATCGCCCGCGAACTCCTCCGCGTGCTCCCGCTGTGCCTGCGCCTCCAGGCTGTAGTCCAGCTCCTCCGAGACCCGGTCACGCAACTCGGTGATCAGCGGCTTGACGTCCATACCGGGGATCAGCGGGCCGAGCAGCCGAGCGAACCGGCTGAGCTGCGTCAGGTCGGAGAGCAGCGCCTCGCCCGCCCCCGGGTACTGCACCTTCACCGCGACCTCGCGGCCGTCGTGCCACACCGCGCGGTGCACCTGCCCGATGGAGGCGGCCGCCGCCGGCTTGTCCTCGAACTCCAGGAACAGCTCCCGCCACTCCGGGCCGAGCCGCTCCTCCAGGACGGCGTGGACCGTCCGCGTCGGCATCGGGGGCGCCGCCTCCTGGAGCTTGGTCAGGGCGGCCCGGTAGGGACCGGCCACCTCCTCGGGGAGCGCCGACTCGAAGACGGACAGCGCCTGTCCGAACTTCATCGCGCCGCCCTTGAGCTCACCGAGCACCTTGAACAACTGGTCCGCCGTGCGCTGCTGGAGCTCTCGCGCGACCAGCTCCGCGGACTTGCCGCCGATCCGCTTGCCCAGACCCCAGGTGGCCCGTCCGGCGAAGCCCAGGGGCAACGCGGCCAACCTAGCGGTTCGGGTGACCGCCTTCCGGGGAAGATCAGACATGCGCCCCTCCAGTTCCCAGACTGCCGTGCCACACAGGACCGTTACCTCGCCATTGTGTCGTGCGGGCTTCCGGCCCTTGAGGCATGCTCCCCCTCTCCGCGTCGCACGGCGTCGCACGGGCACGCCGGGTGAGGTCTCATCCGCTCCACGCGCCACTCCAGAAGCGGCAGCGACACCTCCCAGCGAGCCCCCGTGCTCGCGGGCAACTCACCGTCGAGAAAGGCCAGCGCGTGGGCCGCGGCCAGCCCGGCGACCGCCGTCGCGAGCCCCAGATCGCAGGCCGGCACCTCCGGGGGCGGGCCCGAGCGCCACTGCGCCAGCATGCGGGGCCAGACCGGCTCCCGGTCCGACCGCTCCTCCACCGCGCACCGGGCGCAGGCCGTCCCGCCGGGCAGCACCAGCGGCCCGACCACACCGGTCGCCTCCAGCACCCCCGCGTAGAGATGAGGCGTTCCCGTCGTGATCCAGCCCTCGGCGGTGAGCGGGTCGGGGAGGTAGGCGGCGAGGCCGTCCCGAGGCGTCACCACGACGAGTGAGAGCCCTGGCTCCCGTCCGGCCTCACCCACCACCCGTCTGCCCGCACGAGGCATCCGGCCGCCAGGCGCCGACCGCGCCACGAGCCGGTGCGCCGCCGCCGCCCGGCGCTCGCCCACCGCCTCGGCCGGCAATCCACCCGGCGCGACCTCCCAGGGCCGCACGCATCCGGAGTCCAGCACCTCCACCCTGCCGACGCCCGAGGCCGACAGCAGAGCGGCGACCGTGGCACCGACCCGGCCCGCCCCCCGGACCTGGACGCGTGCCGCCCGCCGGGCGGCCACGCGCCGCAGCGCCCCGTCCGGCTCAGGATGGACGACGGAGAGTGAGGCCAGATCGGCGCGGAGGGGATCGAGCGTGCCGTCCGGGCGTCCCGCGCCGGCCGTTCTTCCGGGTCTCCCCGCCGAGGCGTCCGCGATCAGCCCGGCCTTCGCGAGCCGGTCGAGCAGCCCCTCGAGCCACCCGTCCGGCAGGCCCAGGGCCCGCGCCTCGGCCCGCAGGAGCGCCATGCCACGCGTGCCGTCGAGCAGCCCGAGCAGGCTGCCGGTGGTCGTGTCGAGCGGGCCGACCACCACCGCGTGCGCGGATGTCGCACCGAACTGCACGCTCCGAAGATCGCGCCACGCCCTCCGCAGCGCGGGTTTCAACAGCGGATGCATTTTCGCCCCCGTGATCTTGATCGTCGACTTCCTCCGTCGTCAGATTGCCCGGGAGTCGAAGCGGACTCGGAAAGTTGTCCACAGGGGAGGGGTATTAATCATTCAAATGGTGCACGGTGTGGCCGGAGCCCCGCCGAACCGCCCCGGAGGCGGGACTTCCCCCGCTGACAGCGGGTAACGTCGGGCCCGTGCCCGCCGACCCACAGCGCAGCGTGACCAGGAAGCCGCCCCGCGGTTCGGGGACGAGTGCGGTCGAGGTCCGCAGAAGCTCGCGGCGGAGCAGAACCGTCTCCGCGTACCGCGAGGGCGACCGGACCATCGTGCTCATCCCGGCCCGGATGTCCGAGGCGGAGGAGCAACGCTGGGTGACGGTCATGCTGGACAAGCTGGCCGCCCAGGAGAGCAGGAGCGTCCTCGGTGACGCCGAACTCACCGAGCGTGCCGAGCGGTTGTCGGACCAGTACTTCGCCGGCCGGGCCCGGCCGACGTCGGTGCGCTGGGTGACCAACCAGAACACCCGCTGGGGCTCGTGCACTCCGTCGGAGGGCAGCATCCGCCTCTCGCACCGGCTCCAGGGCATGCCCGAGTACGTCGTCGACTACGTCCTCGTCCACGAGCTGGCGCATCTTCTGGTGCCCGGTCACGGCCCCCGGTTCTGGCGGCTCCTGGAGGCCTACCCGCGCACCGAGCGTGCCCGCGGCTACCTCGAAGGAGTCGTCGCCGCCGGACG
Source organism: Streptomyces sp. NPDC013317 (assembly GCF_055563155.1). Lineage (NCBI taxonomy): Bacteria > Bacillati > Actinomycetota > Actinomycetes > Kitasatosporales > Streptomycetaceae > Streptomyces > Streptomyces sp. NPDC013317. The sequence continues at coordinate 579,919 of NZ_JBVHDX010000002.1, read as the reverse complement.
GCTGCCCCACCTGCCGGGTGCGCACGAGGAGTAGCCGGGACCGCTTCAGTCCTGTACCGAATGCGTACCGGCTTGGCTCAATGTCGCACACAGCCGTTAGCCTGGCGCGACGCATTCACATTCGGGATGGGGGACGGTCGTTACGCATGGCCAGGGAATTCCAACGCGGCCACAAGGCCAAGATCAGTGATCTCACACCGGGAACCGATCTGTACGTGGGCGTGCAGATCGCGGCGCCCGGGCTGACCTTCGACATCAGCTGCTTCGGCCTCGACGCCAACGAGCAGCTCTCGGACGACCGGTACTTCATCTTCTTCAACCAGCCGAAGTCGCCGGAGGAGTCCATCCAGCTGCTCGGCGCGCAGTCGGGCGACACCGAGTCCTTCCGGGTCACGCTGGACCGCATCCCGGCGAACATCCACAAGCTGTCGTTCACCGCGACCATCGACGGCGCCGGCCAGATGTCGCAGATCGGCCCCGGCTACATCCGCATCGTGGCGGGCGGTGAGGAGGTCGTCCGATACCCGTTCACGGGCACGGAGTTCTCCACCGAGCGCGCCGTCATGCTGGGCGACTTCTACCTCAAGGACGTCTGGCGGTTCGCCGCCATCGGCCAGGGCTTCGACGGCGGCCTCGACGCGCTGCTGAAGAACTTCGGCGGCGAGGTCGCCGAGGAGCAGCCCGCGGCGCAGGCGCCGCAGGCGGCCCCCGGATTCGGCGCGCCACCGCAGGCCGCGGCGCCGCCCGCGTTCGGTACGCCCGCCGCGCCCCAGGCGCCTCAGCCCGCCCCGCAGTTCGGCGCTCCGCCGACCGCTCCCGTACCGGCGCCCGCTCCGGCCCCTGCGCAGCAGGCTCCGGTCCAGCCGATGCACGCGGCCCCCACCATGGGTGCCCCGATGGCACCCCACGCGCCGGCCCCGTCGCCGTACGGCCAGCCGCCGCAGGCACCGCAGGCCCCGCAGTTCGGCCAGGTTCCCGGCGGGCAGGTGCCGGGCCAGCCGTACGGCCAGCCGCAGCCCCAGTTCGGGCAGGTCCCCGGCCAGATGGGCGCGCCCCAGGGCATGCCGCCCGGTGTGCCGCAGGGAATGCCGCAGGGCGCTCCCGCCGGCGGTCCCGGGCTCGCCGCGGCGCTCCAGCCGTTCAAGGAGACCCCGACCGGAGCCCGCTGGGCCCCGCAGAACCAGCAGCTCATGCGGGTCGACCTGCAGATGGGCGGCGTCCCCGTCCTCGCCCGCCAGGGCAGCATGGTCATGTACCAGGGCAAGGTCGACTTCAGCCACAAGGGCGCGGGCTTCACCGGCCGGATCGTCGGCAACGCCACCGGCCAGGAGATGCAGCTCATGCGCTGCACGGGTCGCGGCCAGGTCTTCCTCGCCGAGGAGGGCGCCCACCTGCACCCGATCGAGCTCCAGGGCGACGGCATCTGCGTCTCCGCCGAGAACGTGCTCGCCTTCGACGAGTCCCTCCAGTACGAAGTACGGAGGATCGAGGGCCACGGCATCCCCGGCGGCGCCCTGTTCACGATGCAGTTCCAGGGCACCGGCACCGTCGTCGTCAAGACGCACGGCGTGCCCGTCGTCCTGCCCGTCACGCCGACCACCTTCGCCGACTGCAACGCGGTCATCGCCTGGTCGTCCGCGTCCCAGGTGATCCTCTCCAGCCAGGTCCGGCTGCGCCGCAACGCGTACCCCGGGCACAGCGGTGAGACCGTCAACCTCCAGTTCCGGGGCGCTCCCGGCAACTTCATCGTCGTCCAGCCGTACGAGGTCTGAGGGAGCCCGAACAATGAACCAGCAACTCGCGGGCTTCGCCCCGACCCCGATGGCGGCCCGGATGGAGAACCACGGCCGCGCCATGCTCAAGGTCGCCATGGCCTCCGGCCACGACCTGTACGCGCGCACCGGCTCGATGGTCGCCTACGAGGGCTTCGTCACCTACGAGCCCAACCCGCCGGCGGCCCGCCAGGTCGCCCAGCAGTGGATCACCGGCGAGGGCGCGCCCATCATGAAGTGCTCCGGCGACGGCCTGCTCTACCTCGCCGACTACGGCGCGGACGTCGTCGTGATCAATCTCAACAACGACTCGCTCTCGGTCAACGGCACCAACCTGCTGGCCTTCGACGCGCACCTCCAGTGGGGCGTCGAGAAGGTCAAGGGCCTCGCCAAGTTCGCCGGACAGGGCCTGTTCAACGTCGAGATCGCCGGCACCGGCTGGGTCGCGATCACCTCGCGCGGCACGCCGATCGTCGTCGACTGCGGCCGCGGCGAGGACGAGACGTACGTCGACCCGGACGCGCTCGTCGCCTGGTCGCCGGCGCTCAAGGTCAAGGGCAAGCGCAGCTTCAAGGCCTCCTCCCTGATCGGGCGGGGCAGCGGCGAGGCGTTCCAGATGGCCTTCTCCGGCCAGGGCATCGTCGTCGTACAGCCGAGCGAGGACAGCACCGACCGCCTGCGGGTCCGGGGCTGAGGGGGAGCGAGAACACACCATGCAGAGCCCGCTTTTCAACTACGCCGAGCAGCAGAGCCAGGAACGGTACGTCATCCAGAACCCGCAGCTGCTGCGGGTGGCGCTGACCGGCTCGGACGACATCCTCGCCCGCAAGGGCGCCATGGTCGCCTACCAGGGACTCGTCGACTTCGACGGCGAGTACCAGACGTCCAGTCAGCGGCGCGCCCAGGCCAGGACCGGTGAGGGCCTCGACCTGATGCGCTGCTCCGGCCAGGGCACGGTCTACTTCGCCAACCTCGCCCAGTACATCCACGTCGTGGAGGTCGAGCAGGAGGGCATGACCGTCGACAGCGCCTACGTCCTGGCGCTCGACTCGACCCTGCACACCGAGGTCATCGCCGTCGACAGCCAGTACGGCGTCTCCGGCACCGGCAAGTACCAGCTCAACATCTCCGGCCGCGGCAAGGTCGCCCTGATGACCTCCGGCCAGCCGCTGATGATGCACGTCACGCCGGACAAGTACGTCAACGTCGACGCGGACGCGATCGTCGCCTGGTCCACCGGGCTGCGGGTGCAGATGCAGGCGCAGACGACCAACTCGAACATCCGCCGCCGCCGTGGCGACACGGGTGAGGGCTGGGAGCTCAGCTTCCTCGGACAGGGCTTCGCCCTCGTCCAGCCCAGCGAGGTCATGCCGCCGCAGCACGCCGCCATCGGCCAGGGCATCGCCGCCCAGTTCGGCGCCGGCCAGCACGGCTCCCGCGCCCAGAACCAGAACAACGCCTGGAACTGACGCTTGCCGTACCACGGCACAGGTAAGGGGCGGACTCCTTGGAGGCCGCCCCTTACGCATGCGCTAGAGGCGGGCCAGGGTGCCCTCCAGCAGCCGCACCACCGAGGTGTCGGCCACGGACGCCACCTCGTCGTACGCGAACCAGCGCAGGTCCAGCGACTCCTCGCTGATGGCCTCCACCGCGCCGGCCGGTGCCAGCGCCGCGTACTGGACGTCCAGATGCCAGTGGCACGGCGCCGGGATCGGATGCCGGTCGAGCCGCACGGGGCCGCCGGACAGCAGCGTGAGGCCGGGAATGCCGGACTCCTCCGTCGCCTCGCGCAGCGCCGCCTCCGCCAGCGTCGTGTCACCGGGCTCGCAGTGGCCGCCCATCTGCAGCCACATGCCGAGCTTCTTGTGCAGGGTCAGAAGAGCCCGCCCGCGCTCGGCGTCCACCACCAGCGCGCTGGCCGTCAGATGCCCGGCCCCGCACGCCTTCCACATCCCGTCCTCGTGCGCCGCGAGATGGTCCAGATAGAGCCCGCGCAGCTCCTCCTGGCCCTCGTAAGCCTTCAGTACGAGAACGGCGTCGTCGTGCAGGCTCACTTGGCGGTGTCGTCCTTGCCCTCGTCGTCGCCGTCCCCGCGGGCCGCCTCGCCGAGCATCTTGTCGATCTCCGAGAAGTCGAGGTGCTCGCGGTGGACGAAGCCGTCCGGGTCGTCCAGGTCGGAGGCCGTCGGCAGCATGTCCGGGTGGTGCCAGAGGTCGTCACGGCCGTCGACCCCGCGCGCGTCCGTGAGCGAGGCCCACAGCCGCGAGGCGTCCCGCAGCCGGCGCGGACGCAGCTCGAGGCCGATCAGCGTGGCGAAGGTCTGCTCCGCGGGACCGCCGCTGGCCCGGCGCCTGCGCAGCGTCTCGCGCAGCGCGTCCGCCGAGGTCAGACGGGACTTCGCGGCCTCGTGGACCACCGCGTCCACCCAGCCCTCGACCAACGCGAGAGCCGTCTCCAGGCGGGCCAGCGCGGCCTTCTGCTCCGGGGTGTCCTCGGGCTGGAACATGCCCTGCTGGAGCGCCTCCTGCAGCTGCTCCGGGTGCGTCGGGTCGAGCTGACCCACCGCCTCCTCCAGCTTCGAGGTGTCGACCTTGATCCCGCGGGCGTAGCCCTCGACCGCGCCGAAGAGATGCGAGCGCAGCCACGGCACATGGGCGAAGAGGCGCTGGTGAGCCGCCTCACGCAGGGCCAGGTAGAGCCTCACCTCGTCCTTGGGGACGCCCAGGTCCTTGCCGAACGCCTCGACGTTCAGCGGCAGCAGCGCCGCCTTGCCGGCCGGGCCCAGGGGCAGACCGACGTCCGTCGAGCCGACGACCTCGCCCGCGAGCGCGCCGACGGCCTGGCCGATCTGCTGACCGAACATGGCGCCGCCCATCGACCGCATCATGCCGATCAGCGGGCCTGCCATGGCCTGCATCTCCTCGGGCAGGACATCGCCCATCGCCGTGCCGACCCGCTCGGCGACCGGGTCGACCAGCTGCTGCCAGGCCGGGAGCGTCGCCTCGACCCACTCCGCGCGGCTCCATGCCACGGCCGTGTTCGCCCCTGAGGGCAGCGAGGTCACGCCGTCCAGCCACAGGTCGGCCAGGCGCACGGCCTCCTCGACCGCGGCCTTCTCGGCCGGACCCACACTGGCGTCCTTGGTGCCGTCGGACGTGCCCTGGGCGACCACCTGGCGCGCGATCTGCTTCGCCATGTCCCAGTTCACCGGACCGCCCTCGTACGAGAGCATCTGGCCGAGCTGCTGGAAGGCGGCGCCCAGGTCGTTCGGATTCAGTGAGCCGAACATCGCGGCGAACGGGTTGTCCGCGCCACCCGGACCGCCCATGCCCGGCAGGCCCCCGAAGCCGAACGGATTGGCCCCGAACGGGTTGCCGCCGCCCTGGCCACCGGACCCCTGGCCACCGTCGGCGGGGTCCTTCTTCTTGCCCTCGTCGCCGTTCTCCGGCTCCTCCGGCGGAAGGCCGAATCCGAATGGGGTGTCACTCACAGGTTTCCTCGGCTCGTAGGGCCGCCGGATTCCTTCCGACGGCGGCTTTCCCGGCTCGGCTCGATGCCCGGCTGCACACCACCAGCGTAGACATCCGGGCCGGATATGGGCTCGGTGCTCCGCCGGGCCGTGGCCTGCGGCAGGATGGACGCCACCTGGTACGTACGCGTCATTCGGGTACGTACTGAAGACAACCGCTGGAGACGCCCGGTGAGTTCCCCAGATCCTCAGGTTCGCGCAGCGCGAAACATCTCGACCCGGCCCGCCGGGCGCGGCCCCGTGGTCGCCGTCACGGGCGCCGCCTCCGGGGTCGGCGCCCTGCTGACCGCGCGCCTCGCCGCGTCCGAGGAGATCAAGCAGGTCGTCGCGATCGACGAGCGCCGGGGCGAGGTCTCCGAGGCGCAATGGCACATCCTCGACGTGCGCGACCCGGCGATCGCCGAGAAGCTGCGCGGCGCGGACGTGGTCGTGCACCTCGCCGTCGACCTCGACCTGGAATCCGACGCGGCCGCCCGGACGGCCTACAACGTGCGCGGCGCGCAGACCGTCCTCACGGCCGCCGCGGCCGCGGGCGTGCACCGTGTGGTGCTCTGCACCTCCACGATGGTCTACGGCGCGCTGCCCGACAACGACATCCCCCTCTCCGAGGACGCCGAGCTGCGCGCGACCGCCGAGGCCACCGGCGTCGGCGACATGCTGGAGATCGAGCGGCTCGGCCGCCGCGCGCCGCGCGCCCACCCCGGACTCCAGGTCACCGTCGTCAGGCCCGCCGTCCTGGTCGGCGGCACGGACACGGCCCTGACCCGCTACTTCGAGTCGCCCCGGCTGCTCGTCGTGGCGGGCTCCCGCCCCACGTGGCAGTTCTGCCACGTCGAGGACCTGGTCAGCGCGCTGGAGTACGCGGCGCTCGAGAAGGTCGACGGGGAGTTCGCGGTCGGCTGCGACGGCTGGCTCGAACAGGAGGAGGTCGAGGAGCTGTCCGGGATCCGGCGGATGGAGCTGCCCTCCGCGGTCGCCCTCGGCGCGGCGGCCCGGCTGCACCGTATCGGGCTCACACCGTCCCCGGCCGGGGACCTCGCCTACACCATGCACCCGTGGGTGGTCAGCGTCGGACGGCTGCACGACGCGGGCTGGCGGCCCACGTGGACCAACGAGGAGGTGCTCGCCGCGCTCCTGGAGGAGGTCGAGGGCCGGCACACGGTCGCGGGCCGCAGGCTCGGCCGCAAGGACGCCACGGCGGCCGGAGCGGCCGGTGCGACGGTCGCGCTGCTCGGCACGGCGGCTCTCGTGCGCCAGATGCGGAAGCGGCGCGGCATGTAGCGGGCGGAGCTGTAGGACCCTCCTACGGAGGGTCGGGTCCACCGGCGGAAAGCGCTATTCCGTGATGTCCGTGCGGTGCGGCACCATGGGCGCATGGCACGCACCCATGACCACCCCGGCGAGCAGACCGCGGCGGACCCGATCAAGCTCCTCGCGATCCGTGACACCCCGCTCTCGGTCGACGAGGTCTTCCGTGCCGTCGGCGACGACGCGGCCGGCGGCACGACGCTCTTCGTGGGCACGGTGCGCAACCACGACGGCGGCACCGACGTCGACGCCCTCGGGTACTCCTGCCACCCCTCCGCCGAGGACGAGCTGCGCCGGGTCGCCGAGAAGGTCGTCGCCGACTACCCGGTCCGCGCGCTGGCCGCGGTCCACCGTGTGGGCGATCTGAGCGTCGGTGATCTCGCGGTCGTGGTCGCGGTCTCCTGCCCGCACCGCGGCGAGGCCTTCGAGGCCTGCCGCAAGCTCATCGACGACCTCAAGCACGAGGTCCCCATCTGGAAGCACCAGACGTTCTCGGACGGCACCGAGGAGTGGGTGGGGGCCTGCTGAGGTCCACCCCAGGTCCGGGGGTCCCCCCCCGGACCTGAGTCTGGGGGAGGGTAGGGGCTCTGCTGAGCTCCCCGCAGCGCTCCCACGCCTCCGCCGCAAGGCGCCGCGCCGACGTGCGGTAGTCGAACGCCCCGATTTGCGTAACCGCCCCCCCGGCAGCAGCGTTGATGCTGCAGATCGTTAGTCTGCTGATCGGCCGGTCGCGGTCGGTCGCGGTCGCTCATTGGGGATGGGAGGTCGGGATGGCAGTCCTCGCGTGGTTGCTGATTCCGCTTTTCGCAGTCGTCGGCGCGGCGATATGGGGAAGCTGGGCCCAGCGGAACAAGACCATCGGAGACGTGGCCGAGCTCGCCGGCTACGCACGGTTCAGGGACGCCATGGAGCGTTCCCACGTCGGCTTCGCCGCCACCGAACCCGAGATGGCTCCGGCCGCGCCCTCGTCCCCCGTACGCAGTAGTCACGTCTCCAGCTGAGTTCCGCCTGTCGGGCCGCCTCGTACGGACCCGCCCCACGGGTGCACTCACAGGCCGGTCCCGTACTGTCGTTCCATGCCACGCCGCACCGCGACGATGCTCGCCTCCACCCTGGTCCTGATCACCCTGCTCTGCGTGGGCGTTCTGGTCCCGGTGCCGTACGCGGAGATGAGCCCCGGCCCGACGGTCAACACCCTCGGGGAGGCCGCGGGCGAACCCGTCCTCCAGATCTCGGGCCGCAAGACCTACCCCACCGACGGGCATCTCAACATGACGACCGTCCGCGTCACCAGCGCGGACTACCGGATGAACGTGGTCGAGGCGGTCTACGGCTGGCTCGCCCACGACAACGTGGTCGTCCCCAAGGAGACCCTCTACCCCGACGGGAAGACCGAGGAGCAGTCGACCCAGGAGAACGCCGAGGAGTTCAGCCAGTCCCAGGAGAGCGCCAAGGTCGCCGCTCTCGGTGAGCTGGACATCCCGGTGACCACCCGGGTCGTCGTGGCCTCCGTCGTCAAGGACAGCCCTGCCCAGGGCGAGCTGCACGCCGGCGACGTCGTCAAGGCCGTGGACGGCGTGCCCGTCAAGGAGCCGGGGGACGTCGCCAAGCAGGTGACCACGCACAAGCCGGGCGAGAAGGTCGCCTTCACGATCGTCCCCGCCAAGGAGGCGGAGGCGGCGGAGAAGGCCGGCAAGGAGCCCACCGCCACCGAGAAGGTCTCCGTCACCACGGTCAAGTCCCCGGAGGGCGACCGCGCCATCGTCGGCATCCAGGCCGGCACCGACCACGTCTTCCCGTTCACGATCGACATCAAGCTCGCCGACGTCGGCGGCCCCAGCGCCGGCCTGATGTTCGCCCTCGGCATCGTCGACAAGCTGACGCCGGGGAGCCTCACCGACGGCAGGTTCATCGCGGGCACCGGGACCATCGACGAGAAGGGCCAGGTCGGCCCCATCGGCGGCATCCAGATGAAGCTCGTCGGCGCGCGCAACGCGGGCGCCCGGTACTTCCTCACCCCGGCCGACAACTGCGCGACCGCCGCCTCCGACATCCCCGACGGCCTCACCCTGATCAAGGTGAAGACCATCGACGACGCCACGAAGTCGCTGGAGAAGCTCCGCGCCGGGGACACGGAGAACCTGCCCAGCTGCTCGAAGAGCTAGAACGGCGCTCGTACGGAGAAGGGGGCGCCCCGGTCCACCGACCGGGGCGCCCCCTCCCGCGTACACGGGTGTCTCAGCCCTCGAAGGTCGCCGCCAGGGCCTCCGCCAGCCCCGGCACCAGGTCCGCGCCCGTCAGCACCTCGTTCGGGGAGTCCTTCTCGCGCAGCCGGATCGCCGCCTCCCGCGCGCCGTCACGGAGCACGGCCACGGTCATCCGGACCTCCTGGCGGTCGGGGTGCCGGGCGACCCACTTCGCCAGAGCGGCCTCGTTCAGGCCCTCCGGCACGGACGCCTCGGCCGACGGCGGGAGCATCAGCCGCTCCACCGTCAGCGCGCAGCCGACCACGGCGTCCGGCCAGGCGATGGTGCCGAGGAACTCGTCGAGGGGCTTCCCCTTCGGCAGTTCCTCCTGCTCGATGGGGATGTAGGCGGCGGCCGCCTCGTCGCCTTCGAGGCCGAGCTGGGAGGCCAGTCCCGGCTCCTGGGCACGCAGTCGGGCGGTGTCGACCAGGGCGAAGAGCCGGGCCGGACGGTCCCAGCCGAGGCCGGAGGCGTACTCGTCGATCTCGAGCACCGCGCGGGTGAGGGGGCTGGCGGCCATGGGGGTACCGGAGGGGGAAACGTTGGACATGGACAACATCCTGCCTCCTCTTCCCCCGAAGACGGGAACTAGGTAAAGCCTCAGTAAGTTGCATCAGTGGGCTCTACGATCGCGGGGCCTGCTTTATCGACGCATCAACCTGAGGGGCGCACGTTGGCTTTCCAGATGCCCGACCGCGGAGGCGGCGGAGGTCCGTCCGGGCCACGGATCAGAGTCGGCCGGCCGTCCCGGCGGGCCCGCACGCTGCTCATGACCCTGGGTGTGCTGGCCGTCCTGGCCATGGTGTTCGTCATGTTCGCCGGGTTCTGGACGGACTGGCTCTGGTACCGCTCCGTCCACTACTCGTCCGTGTTCACCACCACGCTGTGGACCAAGATCGGCCTGTTCGCCGTCTTCGGTCTGCTGATGGCGCTCGCCGTCGGGTTCAACATCTGGCTGGCGCACCGGCTCCGGCCGCCGCTGAGCGCGATGTCGCTGGAGCAGCAGAGCCTCGACCGGTACCGGATGGGGCTCGCGCCCTACAAGAAGTGGGTGCTGCTCGCGATCACCGCGCTCGTCGGCCTGATCGCCGGTGCCTCGGCCTCCGGCCAGTGGCGGACCTGGCTCATGTGGGTCAACGGCGTGTCGTTCGGCCAGAGGGACCCCCAGTTCCAGCTGGACGTGTCGTTCTACGCCTTCGACCTGCCCTGGTACCGCTCGCTGCTGGCCTTCGGCTTCGCCGCCGCCGTCCTGTCGCTGGTGGCCGCCGCGCTGACGCACTACCTGTACGGCGGACTGCGCGTCACCAGCCCCGGTGCCCGCGCCACCGCCGCCGCGACGGGCCACCTGTCGGTGCTGCTCGGCGTCTTCGTCTCGCTGAAGGCCGTGGCGTACTGGCTCGACCGGTACGGCCTCGCCGTGAAGTCCAGTGACTTCAAGGCGGCGGGCAACTGGACGGGTCTGCGCTACGTCGACGCCAACGCCTACCTTCCGGCGAAGACGATCCTGTTCTGCATCGCCGTGATCTGTGCCGTGCTCTTCTTCGCGACGCTGTGGCGCCGCACCTGGCAGCTTCCGGTGATCGGCTTCGGCCTCATGGTCCTGTCGGCGATCCTGATCGGCGGCCTGTACCCGGCCATCGTGCAGAAGTTCCAGGTCCAGCCGAACGAGCAGGCCAAGGAAGCGCCGTACATCCAGAAGAACATCGACGCCACGCGCAAGGCGTACGCCATCGACGGCACCGAGCCGGAGAACTACTCGGGCAAGTCGACGGTGAAGGCCAAGGACCAGCTCCGCGCGAACTCGGACACGGCGGCCAGCTACCGGCTGATCGACCCGAACATCGTGTCGCCGACGTTCCAGCAGCTGGAGCAGAAGCGGAAGTACTACCAGTTCCCGACCACCCTCGACGTCGACCGCTACAAGGGCCAGGACACCGTCGTCGGCCTGCGTGAGCTCAACATCAAGGGCATCCCGAAGCGGAACTGGATCAACGACCACTTCACGTACACCCACGGCTACGGCGCGATCATGGCCGCGGGCACGCAGACGGACGCCAACGGCTCCCCGGTCTTCACCGAGGCGGGCCTGCCGACCACGGGAATGCTCGGCCCGTACCAGCAGCGGATCTACTACGGCGAGAAGACGGATCAGTACTCGATCGTCGGCGGTCCGCAGAAGGAGCTGGACTACGAGGAGAACGGCGAGAAGACCACCAGCTACGAGGGCAAGAGCGGGGTCAACCTCTCCAACACCTTCAACCGCGCCGCGTACGCGGTGGCGTTCAGCGAGCCGCAGATCCTCTACTCGGGAGCCATCGGCGACGGTTCGCGGATCCTCTACAACCGCACGCCCAAGGAGCGCGTCGAGGCGGTCGCGCCCTGGCTGACCATCGACGGCGACGCCTACCCGGCGGTCGTGAACAAGAAGATCGTCTGGATCGTCGACGCGTACACGACCACGAACGGCTACCCGTACGCCTCGCGCACCACGCTCGGCGACACCACGGCGGACTCCCTGACCGTGGGCAACCAGCAGCGCGCGGTGGTCGCCCAGCAGAACCAGGTCAACTACATCCGCAACTCGGTGAAGGCCACCGTCGACGCCTACGACGGCACGGTGACCATGTACCAGTGGGACAAGAAGGACCCGGTCCTCAAGACGTGGATGAAGGCGTTCCCGGACACCGTCAAGCCGCGTGAGGCGATCAACCCCGAGCTGATGCAGCACCTGCGCTACCCGCAGGACATGTTCAAGGTCCAGCGCGAGCTGCTCACCCGGTACCACGTGAAGGACCCGGCGCAGTTCTACAGCGGCTCGGACGCCTGGCAGGTGCCGGACGACCCGACCAACAAGGACGGCAACGCGGTCCCGCCGTACTACCTGAGCATGAAGATGCCCGGGGACAAGCAGCAGCAGTTCTCGCTGACGACGACGTTCACCCCCAACGGGCGGCCCAACCTGGGCGGCTTCATGGCGGTCGACGCCGACGCCGGCTCCAAGGACTACGGCCGCATAAGGCTGTTGAGAGTCACCTCCGAGGTCCCGGGACCCGAGCAGGTGCAGAACAAGCTCAACAGCCTCCCGTCGGTGGCCACCTTCGTCCGTGACATGAAGGGCGCCGACTCCGACATCCAGTACGGCAACCTGCTGACGGTGCCGCTCGACGGCGGCTTCCTGTACGTCGAGCCGGTGTACGCCCAGGGCCGCAACGCGCACTACCCGCTGCTGAAGAAGGTCGCGGTGTCGTACGTGGACGCGGACCAGCCGGACGGTGACACCACCAAGGACACCACGGTGTTCGAGGACAACCTCACCGACGCGCTGAACGCGGTCTTCGGAGTGGACGGCGCCACGCCGCCCCAGCAGCCCGAGCAGCCGGGCACCAAGCCGCCGACGACGCCGACGACCAACGACGCCGCGCTGAAGCAGGCCATCGCCGACGCGCAGAAGGCGATGGACGACGGTGAGGCGGCTCTGCAGAAGGGTGACTGGACCGCGTACGGCAAGGCCCAAGAGGCCCTGCAGGACGCCCTCCAGAGGGCCGCGGAGGCGGGCGCGAAGCTGCCCTCGACGGACCAGAAGCCGGGCGGTACGGAGCCGAAGCCGGGGGCGACGCCGTCCACCGAGCCGACGCCGACGTCGAGCGCGAGCCCGGCAGGCTGACCGGCCCGGTCGGGAGCAACCCCGCGTCGTGATACCTTAAGGGCACAACGACGCGGGGTGGAGCAGCTCGGTAGCTCGCTGGGCTCATAACCCAGAGGTCGCAGGTTCAAATCCTGTCCCCGCTACTGAAGACTAGGGCCCGGATCCTTCAGGATCCGGGCCCTAGTCGCGTGTCCGTACGGGGGCGCACGACTGCCCGAAGAGCGGTGGAGAAGGGGTGAGTTGAGGTGAGTCGTGTTTGACTTATCTCTCTGTGGGCATGTCGACAAAACGCTGAAGTGACCTCACTGGCTGCGGTATACCAGGTGTACGCGCGTTGCGGGTGGTGCGACGATGGTTTTTATGGGGGACAGGGCAACTCTGTTGGAGACAGGGCGGTTTGTGCAGCGGCACGCTCGACGTGCCGCAGATGACATCATCGAGGCCGCGGTGGCCGTCGATGCGGCCGTCGACACCACCGCCGACACCGAGACCGAGAGCGACACGGAGACCGAGGCGCGCCACCGTCGCGCCGCCGAGAGCGGCGACGCCGCGTCCATGAGTGTGCTCGGCGCGCTGCTGCTGCGCCGCGGTGACCTGGACGGTGCCGAGCCCTACCTGCGCGGCGCCACGGCCGAGGGGGACCGCGCCGCCGCCAACAACCTGGGCGTACTGCTGCACCAGCGGGGATACGCGGAGGAGGCCGCCGGCTGGTGGCGGGTCGCCGCCGTCGCGGGCTCCGCGCCCGCCGCCCACGCGCTCGGCCGCCACCACCGCGAGCGCGGCGACGAGCCCGCCGCCGAGTACTGGCTGCGCCAGTCCGCCGAGCAGGGCCACGCCCTGGGCGCGTACGCCCTCGCGGACCTCCTGGAGCACCGCAGCGACGTCGGCGCCGAGCGGTGGCTCCGTGCGGCCGCCGAGCAGGGCCACCGCGAGGCCGCCTACCGTCTCGCCCTGGCCCTCGAGCGGCGCGCGACGGAGACCGAGGGACCTGTCGGCCTGAGCGGCGCGGCGGCGGGTACGGCCCCCGGCGCGGCCCCGGCGCCCGGCGTGCTGCCCGGACCGGCCGCCGGCCCGGCGTCCGGCGACGACGCCACCGCGCCGCCCGCCGGAGAGCTGGGCGAGGCCGAGCAGTGGTTCCGGCAGGCGGCCGCGCGCGGGCACCGCCGGGCCGCGCTCCACCTCGGCGCGCTCCTGGAGAAGCGCGGCGAGCTCAAGGAGGCGGGCCGCTGGTACCTGAGCTCGGCCAAGGAGGGCGAGGCGAAGGCGGCCTGCGCGCTCGGCTTCCTGCTGCGCGACGCCGGGGACGAGGAGAGCGCCGCCGTGTGGTGGCTGCGCGCCGCCCAGGACGGCGATGGCAACGCTGCCAACGCACTCGGCGCCCTGCACGCCGCCCGCGGCGAGCAGCAGACCGCCGAGCGCTGGTACCGCGCCGCGATGGACGCGGGCGACGTCAACGGGGCGTACAACCTCGGGCTGCTCTGCGCCGCCCAGGACCGCAACCAGCAGGCCGAGCAGTGGTACCGCCGCGCCGCGTACGCGGGTCACCGTGAGGCCGCCAACGCGCTCGCCGTGCTCCTCCTCCAGGCCGGCGACGCGAACGGCGCCGAGCCGTGGTTCTCCAAGGCCGCCGAGGCCGGCAGCGTCGACGCCGCCTTCAACCTCGGCATCCTCTACGCGGGTCGCGACGACGACCGTACGGCGCTGAGCTGGTACGTGCGCGCGGCGGCGGCCGGGCACACCGAAGCCGCCCTCCAGGTCGGCATCGCCTGCCTGCGGGACGGCGACGAGCAGACCGCCGAGCGCCATCTGCGGTGCGCGGCGGGCGGCGGCAGCGCCGAGGCGGCGTTCCGGCTGGCGAGCGTCCTCGACGCGCGCCGCCCGCAGCCCGGACCGCCCGCGCTCGGCGCCCCGCGCGAGGAGAAGAGCGAGTGCGAGGAGTGGTACGAGCGCGCCGCCCAGCAGGGGCACCGGCGTGCGCAGGTGCGGGTGGGCATGCTGGCCGCCGCCCGCGGCGACGTGGCGGAGGCGGCCCACTGGTACCGCGAGGCCGCGGAGGCGGGCAGCCGTAACGGCGCCTTCAACCTCGGCCTGCTGCTGGCCCGCGAGGGCAGTGAGCGCGAGGCCGCCCTGTGGTGGACCCGCGCCGCCCGGGCCGGACACGGGCGGGCCGCGCTGCGGCTCGCGCTGCTCGCGGCACGGCGCGGAGAGCTGACGGAGGGCAGGCACTGGTGCGCGCGGGCCGTGGAGCTGGGTCCCGCGGAGGTGGCCGAGAGGGCGGCGCGGCTGAGCGAGGCGCTGCACCAGGAGCTCACCGCTTAAGCGATTTGCGCTGGTCGTGGCCGTCCCGTAAGGTTGGGTTCACCGACGCGGGGTGGAGCAGCTCGGTAGCTCGCTGGGCTCATAACCCAGAGGTCGCAGGTTCAAATCCTGTCCCCGCTACTCAGTAGCACCGAAGGCCCGGATCCTGAAGGATCCGGGCCTTCGTCGTGTCCGGGTCCGCATCGACGGCACACGGAGAAGCCCCCCACCGAGGTGGGGGGCTTCCGGCGTCTCGGACTGCGTCTCAGGCGGTCGAGGCGCAGTTCGGGCAGAGGCCCCGGTACGTGACTTCGACGCCGGAGATCGTGAAGCCGAAACGCTCCGAGTCCGGGAGGTCCGCCAGCGGGTTGCCGGCGGGGTGGACGTCACGGATCGCGCCGCAGCGGCCGCAGACCAGGTGCTGGTGCGGGCGATGGGCGTTCGGGTCGTACCGCTTGGCGCGGCCGTCCGTCGCGACCTCCATCACCTCACCGAGCGTGACCATCTCGCCCAGGGTGTTGTAGACGGTCGCCCGGGAGATCTCGGGCAGCCGTTCCACGGCACGGGCGTGGACCTCGTCGGCGGTCAGATGGACATGGTCACCGTCGAGCACCTCGGCCACGACGCGCCGCTGCGCGGTCATTCGCCAGCCGCGGCCGCGCAGACGTCCCAACAGGTCACTCATGGGAGCCAGGGTAACAGCGGGGGTCCATGATCCCGAACAGGTGTGACTTTGGATATTCACTTGTCTTGGACATTGTCTATTGTAGGCTCGACCGGCAGGCGGCCGGAGGCCGCGATCCAGGCCCTGCGCGGCCGAGGGCGCTTGTCGTGAAGAGGGAGAGGGCCGGTACGCGATCGCGCGTGCCGGCCCTCTCTCGTCTCAGCTCGCCATGGTCGTCGCGTGGCGGTGTGCCGGGGTCCAGCAGCGGATGATGTCGCGTACGGAGACGATGCCGACCGGCCCGTGTCCGTCGAGGACGACGAGGTGGCGGAAGCCGCCGTGTGTCATGGCGGCCGCCGCCTCCTCCAGGGTCCAGGCGGGTGCGGCGAAGACGACGTCGGTGGTGGTGTGGGAGCCCGCGGTCTCGTGGTCCGGGTTCTGGTCTGCGCCGATGGAGTTGAGGATGTCGCGCTCGGTGAGGATGCCGAAACCGCCGGCGTCGGTGTCGTGGACGACCGCCGCGCCGACGCGGCGCGCCGACATCAGCCGGGCGGCCTGACGGAGAGTGTGGGCGGGGCCGATGGTGAGGACCACCGTGCTCATGGCGTCACGGACGAGCATGAAAAGAGCCACCTCCTCGGTGAACCGTTCCCGCTTTCAACGAGAACGAATTCACAAGTTCACAAGTGGGGGGACTTTCAGAGTCGCAGCGGTCCGGGGGCCTGACAAGGGGGCGCGCGAGGCGCGCCCGGGGGGTGCGTGAGGCGGCTCTTCCGCCGTGCGTCAGGCCTTCTGGTTGAGGTAGCTCAGCAGTTCGCCGTGGAGCAGACCGTTCGACGCCGCCGCGTTGCCGCTGTGCGGGCCGTGCCGCCCGTCCAGGCCGGTGAACGTGCCGCCCGCCTCCTGGACGACGATCGCCGTCGCCGCCATGTCCCAGAGCGAGAGCTCCGGTTCGGCGCAGAGGTCCACCGCACCCTCGGCGACCATCATGTACGGCCAGAAGTCGCCGTACGCCCGGGTCCGCCAGCACGCGCGCGTGAGGTCGAGGAAGCCGTCGAGCCGGCCCCGCTCCTCCCAGCCGCTGAGCGAGGAGTACGCGAACGAGGCGTCACCCAGCTCCGCGACCTTCGAGACCTGGATCCGCGTCGCCGACGTCAGGCTGCGGCCCGTGAACGCCCCCGCGCCCTTCGCCGCCCACCAGCGGCGGCCCAGCGCCGGCGCGGAGACCACGCCGACCACCGGCTGGAACCCGGTGTCGCCGGCCTCCATCAGCGCGATCAGGGTCGCCCAGACCGGCACCCCTCGCACGTAGTTCTTGGTGCCGTCGATCGGGTCGATCACCCAGCGGCGCGGGCCCGTGCCCTCCACGCCGTACTCCTCGCCGAGGATCGCGTCGCGGGGGCGCGCCCGCTGCAGCTGACCGCGGATCAGCTCCTCGGCGGCCTTGTCCGCCTCGCTCACCGGCGTCATGTCCGGCTTCGTCTCGACCTTCAGGTCGAGCGCCTTGAACCGGTCCATGGTGGCCGCGTCGGCGGCATCCGCGAGGACGTGGGCGAGACGCAGATCGTCGTGGTAATCGGCCATGGTCGAAACTCTATCCCTCGAAGGGACGTGGCCCGGCGGGAGGCCTTGACAGTGCGTGGCGGCCCGTCAACTCTGAGCGCAGAACCGTTCTGGCCGGGAGGCGACGATGCCGACTGCCCGTGAGGCCCTGCTCGATGCCGCCCTCGCGTCGCTCGCGGTGCTGCCCTGGTCCGCGGTCCGGATGGTCGACGTCGCCTCCGCCGCCGGCGTCTCCCGGCAGACCCTGTACAACGAGTTCGGCAGCAAGGAGGGCCTCGCCCGCGCGCTCGTACGGCGCGAGGCGGACGCCTACCTCCAGGGCGTCGAACGGGTCCTGGCCGCGCCCGCCCCGCCCCGGCGGAACCTCCTCGCCGTCGCCGAGTGGACCGTCTCCCAGGCCTACACCCGCCCCGTACTGAGGGCCCTGCTCACCGGCTGCTGGGGCGAGCGGCTCCCCGTCCCCCGCCCGGCCAGAGCCGGATCACGCGCCTCCGCCGTTCCCGCGCAGCGCCGCGCCGACGCGGGCGTGCCGTCCCCCACCGACCTGCTCTGCCTCGCCCGCGACCGCGCCGCGACGGTGCTCCAGGATCGCGACGGAGACGTGCGGAACTCCTGCGAGATCGTGCTGCGGCTCGCGCTCTCCTACGTCGTCGCCCCGGCGCCCCTCGTCGCGGACGGTCAGTGCGCGGAGCCCGAGAGCTGGAGTCCGACCACGCCGACGATCACCAGCGTGATCGACACGATCTTCAGGGTGGACACGACGTCGCCGAGGAAGACCATCCCGTAGATCGCCGTCCCGGCCGCGCCGATGCCGGTCCACACCGCGTACGCGGGGCCCACGTCCAGCTTGCGCAGCGCGAGCGTCAGCAGTCCGAAGCTACCGAGGGCGAAGCAGGCGAAGGCGACCGTCGGCCAGAACCGGGTGAACCCGTGCGAGAGCTTCAGGCAGACCGCGAACCCCGTCTCCAGGAGTCCGGCGACCACCACGAGCAGCCACGCCATCGTCAGTGCCTCCCACGCCGTAGGTGACCGCTTCGTCGCACTTGGTGCGATTATGCACTTACCAGCGGTGGTGGACCGCAAACGCGGGCGCGTCAGTCGCCTTCGCGTCGCTCCCGGGTCGCGAGCAGTCGGCGCAGTGAGTACAGCCGCGCCGGGTCCGCGTGCCCCTCGGCCACCCACGCGTCCAGCGCGCAGTCCGGCTCGTCGTGGCTGCAGGCCCGCGGACAGTTCTCCGTACCCGGTACGAGATCGGGGAAGGCCAGGATCACCCGGGACGGGTCGACGTGGTTGAGACCGAAGGAACGCACGCCCGGGGTGTCGATCACCCAGCCGCCCTCGCGCGAATCCAGCGGGAGGGCGAGTGCCGAGGTGGTGGTGTGCCGGCCGCGACCCGTCACGGCGTTGACGTGCCCGGTAATCCGGCGCCGGTCCTCCGGGACCAGCGCGTTGACGAGGGTCGTCTTGCCGACACCGGAGTGGCCGACGAACGCGGTCGTGCGGCCCTTCAGGTGCTCGTGCACCCGCTCGGCGGCGACTCCGTCCACGAACTCGTCGCGCGTGGTGACCACGTACGGCACACCCAGCGCGCCGTACATCTCCAGGAGCTCGTCCGGCTTCGCCAGGTCCGACTTGGTCAGCACCAGGAGCGGGGTCAGCCCGCCGTCGTACGCGGCGACCAGACAGCGGTCGATCAGCCGCGGGCGCGGCTCGGGGTCGGCGAGCGCGGTGACGATCGCCAGCTGGTCCGCGTTGGCGACGACGACCCGCTCGAACGGGTCGTCGTCGTCGGCCGTGCGGCGGAGCACGGAGCTGCGCTCACCGATCCGTACGATCCGGGCCAGCGTGTCCTTCTCGCCGGACAGATCGCCCACGAGCGAGACCCGGTCGCCGACGACCGCGGCCTTGCGGCCCAGCTCGCGCGCCTTCATCGCCAGGACCACCCGGTCCTCGAGGAGGACGGTGAGCCGGCCGCGGTCCACGGTGAGGACCATGCCCTCGACCGCGTCCTCGTGCTTGGGACGGATGGTGGTGCGGGGACGGTTGCCCTTGCGGTTGGGCCGCTGGCGGATGTCGTCCTCGTCGGTGCGCTTCCCGTAGTGCCGCATGGATCAGACTCCGAGCATTTCGGTCCACATCCTGGGGAAGTCGGGCAAGGTCTTGGCCGTCGTCGCCACGTTCTCGATCTCCACACCCTCGACCGCGAGGCCGATGATCGCGCCCGCGGTCGCCATCCGGTGGTCGTGGTACGTGTGGAAGACCCCGCCGTGCAGCGGGCGCGGGCGGATGAGCAGACCGTCCTCGGTCTCCGTCACGTCGCCGCCGAGCTCGTTGATCTCCTTGGTGAGCGCCGCGAGCCGGTCCGTCTCGTGGAGCCGCAGGTGCGCGACGCCGCGCAGCGTCGAGGGCGAGTCCGCGAGCGCCGCGACCGCCGCGATGCCGGGCGTCAGCTCTCCGACCTCGCTCAGGTCCACGTCGATGCCGTGGATCCGGCCGGTTCCGGTGAAGGTGAGACCCGCCTCGGTCAGCTCGCAGGAGCCACCCATCTCGGTGAAGATCTCGCGCAGCGCGTCACCGGGCTGGGTGGTCCTGGCGGGCCAGTCCGGGACCGTCACCCGGCCGCCGGTGACCAGGGCCGCGGCCAGGAAGGGCTGTGCGTTGGACAGGTCGGGCTCGACCGTCAGATCGCGTCCGAGCAGGGCCGACGGGGAGACCCGCCAGACGTTCGCCTCGCCGCCGGTCTCCGGCTCGTCGACCTGGGCGCCCACCTGGCGGAGCATGTCGACGGTCATCCGGATGTGGGGGAGGGACGGGAGCTTCGCTCCCACGTGCCGTACCTCCACGCCCTGGTTGAAGCGGGGGGCCGAGAGCAGCAGGGCGCTCACGAACTGGGAGGACGAGGAGGCGTCGATCTCCACCGGGCCGCCGTCCAGCGCCCCGCCGCCGTGCACGGTCATCGGCAGCGCGCCGCGCCCGTCGTCGTCGATGCGGGCGCCGAGCACGCGCAGCGCGTCGATCACGCCGTGCAGCGGTCGCTCGTGGGACCGGGCGTCGCCGTCGAAGTGCACCGGACCGTCGGCGAGGGCCGCGACCGGGGGCAGGAAGCGCATGACCGTGCCGGCGTTGCCGACGTCCACGGTCGCCGGGCCGTGCAGCCCGGCCGGGATGATCCGCCAGGCCTCGCCCGTGCCACCCGCGGCCGAGGAGCTGGAGTTGACCGTCTCCTCGATCTTCACGCCCAGGGTGCGCAGGGCCTCCGCCATGAGCAGCGTGTCGCGGGAGCGCAGCGGGCGGCGGAGCCAGCCCGGCTCGGCGGCGAGCGCGGCGAGGACCAGTCCGCGGTTGGTGACCGACTTCGATCCGGGCACGGTGACGGTCGCGTCGACGGCACCGCTCGCATAGGGGGCGGGCCAGAGGTCGGTGTGCAGGTCGGCGTGCGGGGAGGTATCGGTCATGCCCCTCACTTTAGTGGGGCACGCGGTGGCTACAGCCCCAGCAGCCAGCGCCCTCCGCCGATCAGGGAGCAGATCGCGACCGCGTGGAAGAAGAAGAGCCAGAGCGCCGGGTGGACATGGGTGAGCCGGGCGAGCTGGTCGGCGTCGGAGTCCGGTGCCCCTCCGTGGCGCCGCTTGCCCTGGAGCTCGAAGACCGGGCGGACCCCGCCGAGGAGCAGGAACCAGACCACGGAGTACGCGAACGCGGACTGGACGTCCGGGCCGGTGAGCCAGGAGACCAGCAGGAACGCGGCGCCCGTCACGAGGACGGTGAAGATCCCGTACGCGTTCCTGACCATCACCAGCATGACGAGGAGGAGCGCGGTGGCGAGCCAGAGGAGCAGCGTGATCCGGTGGTCGGCGAGCAGCCAGGCGCCGCCGAGGCCGAGCAGCGGGGCGGCGGTGTAGCCGGCGGCGGCGGTGAGGATCATGCCGATGCCGGTGGGGCGCCCGCGCGAGACGGTGAGCCCGCTGGTGTCCGAGTGGAGCCGGATGGACTGCAGCCGGCGGCCCGTCACGAGGGCGATCAGACCGTGGCCGCCCTCGTGCGCGATGGTGACGGCGTTCCGCGAGATCCGCCATATCGCGCGGGGGACGGTGGCGAGGAGCGCGGCCACGCCGGTGACGATCACCAGCCACTCTTCGGGGGCGGGCTGTGTGCCGAGGACTTCGGTCATTTTCTGGACTGGCTCCTCGGACGGGATCGGGATCGGATCGGGATCGTGGCAGTGTGGCACGTATGTGCGGACGGTATGCAGCGAGTCGTCGGCCCGAGGACCTGGTGGGGATCTTCGAGGTCGAGAAGTGGGAGCCGGAGGAGACCCTGGCTCCGGACTGGAACGTGGCCCCGACCAAGGAGGTCTACGCGGTACTGGAGCGTCCTCTCAAGGACGCGGATTCGCCGCGGCCGGTTCGCCAGCTCCGGAGACTGAAATGGGGCCTCGTGCCCTCCTGGTCGAAGACGCCCGAGGGCGCGGCCCGGATGATCAACGCGAGGGCGGAGACGATCGCCGAGAAGCCCTCCTTCAAGCGCGCCTTCTCCGCGCGCCGCTGCATCCTGCCCGCGGACGGCTACTACGAGTGGGTGACCGGCACCGGGGAGCGGGAGCTGGAGGTCGAGGGGAAGAAGAAGCGGACGCGGAAGCAGCCGTACTTCGTCACCCCGGCGGACGGGTCCGTCTTCGCGATGGCGGGCCTCTACGAGTTCTGGCGCGACCGCACCCTGCCCGACGACCACCCGTCGGCCTGGTGGGTGACCTGCTCGGTCGTCACGACGGAGGCGGAGAGCGGCCCGCTCGGCGTGGCCCCCGAGGAGGGCCCCCACTCGCTCGCCGACATCCACCCCCGGATGCCGCTCATGCTCACCCCGGACCGCTGGGACGCCTGGCTGGACCCGCGGCGCACCGACGCCGAGGAGCTCAAGGGGCTGCTCGCGGCGCCGCCCGAGGGGCTCATGCGGGCGTTCCCGGTCGCGACGGCGGTGAGCAACGTCCGCAACAACGGGCCGGAGCTCATGAAGGAACTCGACGGCCCGGAGGTCGGCACGCTGTTCTGAGCGCACCCCGGGACGGCCGCGCGCGGCAGGATGGGGGCGTGACCACGAGTGAGATCGTTCCGACCGACGCCGGTGACGCCCGGATCACCTGGTACCCGGGGAAGAAGCCATGGGCGGTGCTCGCCCTGAGCCACGGGGCCGGCGGCGGGATCGAGGCGCGCGACCTCCAGGCCCTGGCCGGCGCGCTGCCCGCCGGCGGAGTGACCGTCGCGCTCGTCGAGCAGCCGTGGCGGGTCGCCGGGAAGAAGGTGGCCCCAGCCCCGAAGACCCTGGACACCGGCTGGCGCGGGATCTGGCCCGCCCTCGGCGGGCCCGGCCTCCCGGTGATCGCCGGCGGCCGCAGCGCGGGCGCCCGGGTCGCCTGCCGGACCGGGAAGGAGCTCGGCGCCGCGGCCGTCCTCGCGCTGAGCTTCCCGCTGCACCCGCCGGGCAGGCCGGAGAAGTCCCGGGCCGACGAGCTGCTCGGGACGGGCCTGCCCACCCTCGTCGTCCAGGGCGGCAACGACTCCTTCGGGAAGCCCGCCGAATTCCCCGAAGGGCCGTACCGGCTCGTCGAGGTGCCGTACGGCGATCACGGCTTCACCGTGGCCAGGCGCGCCCCCGTGACACCGGAGGGGACCCTCGCCCTCATCACCGACGAGGTCACCTCGTGGATCACGTCACTCCGCCCCTGAGAGCGGGAATGCCGAGCGTGCCACCACGGTTGTGCCCCATGTCGGTGTGAGAGCAAGGAAGAGGGAGTCCGTCGCATGGGTTCGACCATCTGCCCCGAGCGTGCGCAGGCCGCTGACCTCGACTGGACAGTGCTGCCCGCTCCCAAGACCGCCCCTATTCGGGCGGCGGGCGGAGCGGTTCCTCGTCTATCCTCCGAATCGAGTGGGTCCGCATTCGGATTCGCCGCAGCGCTGGAGGAGGTGGGTCCGGTCACTGGGACCGACACAGGGACCGACGACGGCCCCGAGGAGACGACCGCGGAGCGCAACGCGCGCTTCGAGCGGGACGCCCTCGGCTACCTCGACCAGATGTACTCCGCCGCGCTCCGGATGACGCGTAATCCCGCGGACGCCGAGGACCTGGTGCAGGAGACGTACGCCAAGGCGTACGGCTCGTTCCACCAGTTCCGCGAGGGTACGAACCTGAAGGCCTGGCTGTACCGCATCCTCACCAACACCTTCATCAACTCGTACCGCAAGAAGCAGCGAGAGCCCCAGCGGAGCGCCGCCGAGGAGATCGAGGACTGGCAGCTCGCGCGTGCCGAGTCGCACATGTCGACGGGTCTGCGGTCCGCCGAGTCGCAGGCGCTCGACCACCTGCCGGACTCCGACGTCAAGGAAGCGCTCCAGGCGATCCCCGAGGAATTCCGCATCGCCGTCTATCTCGCGGATGTCGAGGGCTTTGCGTACAAGGAGATCGCGGACATCATGGGTACACCCATCGGTACGGTGATGTCCCGACTGCACCGGGGCCGCCGCCAGTTGCGCGGCATGCTCGAGGACTACGCCCGCGACCGCGGGCTCGTTCCCGCGGGCGCCGGAGAGTCGTCGAACGATCTGAAAGGCTCGGGCTCATGAGCTGCGGAGAGCCGCACGAGACGGATTGCTCAGAGGTCCTGGATCATCTCTACGAGTTCCTCGACCATGAGATGCCCGACAGTGACTGCACGAAGTTCGAGGTGCACTTCGAGGAGTGCTCCCCCTGTCTGGAGAAGTACGGCCTGGAGCAGGCGGTGAAGAAGCTCGTCAAGCGCTGCTGCGGCAGTGACGACGTGCCCACCGATCTGCGGGCCAAGGTGATGGGCCGCATCGACCTGATCCGCTCGGGCCAGGCCGTGCCCGAGCAGGACGTCACGGCGACCGCTCCGGAGTAGCCCCACACGTCGAGAAGGGCCGCCGCGACGAGATCGCGGCGGCCCTCGCGCATACATCAGCTTGTATCACCCGATGGTGCGAATCGGCCGCCGCAGCCCCGCACGCCCCGTCCAACTCGCTAGCGTGACAGCCGTGATGGGCGTGATGGCGATTCCCTGGGCGGCACGCGTGTACGTCGGCTGCGCCCTCGTCGGCGCCGTCAGCTGCGCGCTGCCCGCCCTGCGCCCCGGCGCGCACACGCCGTGGAGCGCCGTCGCGCTCCTCGCCGCGCTGTACGCCCTGTGCGAGTTCCCCGGGCGCCGCCCCCTCCCGCGCCGACTCCTCGGCGGCACCACGGGGCCCCTGGGCGCCGGCTCCTTCTTCCCCGTTCTGCTCGCCTCCGCGCTGCTCCTGCCGCCCGCGGCCGCCGCGCTCACCGCGCTGCCGGGGGCGCTGGTCGCCCGGGTCGAACAGCGGCCGGCGGGGGTACGCAGGGTCTGGCGCACCTCCCAGCTCCTGATCGCCGTCTGGACCGCCGCGCTCGTCGCCGGGACGCTGGGCTGCGACGAGGTCATCGGGAAGGGGACGTACGTCCCCGACTTCCCCCACGCCCTGCTCCCCGCCGCGGCCTCCGCGCTCACCTTCTGCCTGGTCCTGACGGCCCTCGACGGCGGGATCCGCGTCGCCGCCGAGAGGATCCCGCCGCGCACGGCGTGGCGGGGACAGCTCGGCCGCGCGCTCGCCCCGTACGCCGTGCACGGCCTCGCCGGGCTGATGATGGCGGTGCTCTGGCGCAGCACGTACGGCCCCGTCGCCGCGCTCTTCGTCCTGCTGCCGATGTACATCTCCTGCTGGGTCTTCGGCCAGTACCACCGCGAACGCGCCGCGCACCAGGCGACGATCCGCGCCCTCGTACAGGCCGTCGACATCAAGGACCGGTACACCCGCGGACACAGCGAGCGGGTCGGCCGGGCGTCGGCGCTGATCGCCCACGAGCTGGGCATGGCGGAGGAGCGCCTGGAGATCCTCCGTTTCGCGGGGATCCTGCACGACGTGGGCAAGCTCGGCGTTCCGACCCGGGTGCTCCGCAAGGACGGGCCGCTGACCCCCGAGGAGCGCCGGATCATCGAACTCCATCCGGAGTACGGACACGAGATGGTCCGCGGCATCGGCTTCCTCGGTGAGGCCCGGGCGGCGATCCTGCACCACCACGAACGGATGGACGGCAGCGGATACCCGTACGGGCTCAGCGGGAGCCAGATCCCCGAGTTCGCCCGGGTGGTCGCGGTCGCCGACGCCTTCGACGCGATGACCTCGACCCGGTCCTACAGCAGGGCCCGCCCGGTGGCGACGGCCGTCGCGGAGCTGGAGCGGTGCGCCGGCACACACTTCGACCCCCGGATGGTCGGGGCGCTGGTCCGGGCGCTCGACCGGCACGGCTGGCAGACGGCGGTCACCGCCGACGAGCCCGGCATGCCCGGAAACGTTCCGCCGGCGCGCGGCCCGGTCGCGGCTCCGCACACCGTACGCGCGCCGCGCGCCGCCGCCGGGCCGCCGCCCGCCCCCGACGCGGTCGCCACCCCCGGTGACCGCGCGGCGCTTCCGGCGCGGCGCCCGGGAGCCCGGGTCGCCCCCCATGCGCACGTCCCACCCGGCGGGCGCGCGTGAGGCGCCCCCGGAGCGTCACCCTCGGGGCGGTCCACGGCGGCGCGCTCGTGCTCACCGCCGCCGGGTTCGGCTTCACGCTCTGGAACGGGGTCAGCGATCCCGGGAACGCCCTCGCGTTCGGGGTCCTCATCGCCATCGGCGAGCTGGCCCGCTGGGGCGCCCCGCCCGGGGCCGGCGCACCGACCGCGCTCGGCGAACTCCGCGGGAGGGAGCCCGCGCCGCTCGCCGCCGCCGGAGCCCTCGCCTATGCGCTCCTCGGCGAACAGGCCGGGCACGCGACCACCCACGGCGTCCTCCAGATCGTCGCCGTCGTCGTGGCGGGACGGCTCGTCGGGATCGTCCCGCACCTCGCCCGCGGCGAGGAACCCGACCTCGACCACCAGGCCCGCCGCATCCTCACCGTCGGCTTCGCCGCCCTCTGCTTCCAGCCGCTCTACAACTCCGGCGAGGTCACCGCCCGCCTCGGCAACGGCCCCGCCTACGCCCTCCTCCTCGCGCTGCTCCTCGGCCTCACCGCCCTGTGCGACGCCGTCCTCGCCGCCCTGATGCTCCGCGCCCGCACCGGCTTCCCGTACGGTCCCCTCCTCCGCGAGGAGCTCCGCGCCCTGATCGGCATCGGCTCCGCCGTCTGCGCCACCGGCACCGTCATGGCGCTCGGCGTGGCCGCCGCCGGACTCTGGGCCCTGCCCGTCTTCTGCGTGCCTCTGCTCCTCACCCAGGTCTCCTTCCGGCGCTACGAGGCCGTACGCGCCACCAACCGGCAGACGATCGCCTCGCTCGCCCGCGCCACCGAGATCGCCGGCTGCACCCCACCGGGCCACGCCCACCGCGTCGCCGCGCTCAGCGGGGCCGTCGGGCGTGAGCTGGGTCTCACCGGGCCCGAGCTGACCGTCCTGGAGTACGCCGCCCTCATGCACGACATCGGGCAGCTCTCCCTCGTCGACCCCGTCCCCGAAGGCGCCACCGCCCTCCTCCCCGCCGAGGAACAGCGCCGGATCGCCCTCCTCGGCGGCGCGGTCGTCCGCCAGACCGGCGTCCCGGCGGCCGTGGCCGTCGTCGTGGAACGCCAGGCCGACCCGTACCGCGACCAGCCGCTGCCCGCCCGGATCGTCCGTACCGTCAACGCCTACGACGACCTCACCGGCGCCGGTCCAGGCGCCGCCGGGTCGCTCGCCGCCCTCGAACGGCTGCGCCTCTCCACCGCGAGGGACCACCATCCCGAGGTCGTCGAATCCCTCGCGCGGGTCCTCGCGCGAGGCGCCGTGACCGGGGGCGTCACCCCTGTCCCTCCTGGGTAACCCATGGGTAATGAGCGCGCGTCCAACCGGGCATGGTTGGATGCGAACAAGAGGGTGAAGCGACCGGCAGGCGGGAATCGTGAGGATCTTCGGGAAGGTACGGCATCGGCCCTCCGCCTCGTGGCGGCAGGCCACCGACCGCGCGTTCACGCTGATCGGCGACGGCCGGTACGAGGACGCGGGCGCGCTCCTGACGCGCGCGGCGGATCTGGAGCCCTGGCTCTCGGAGTCCTGGTTCAACCTGGCGCTGCTGCACAAGTTCCGCCACGACTGGGAGCAGGCCCGGGCCGCCGGGCTGCGCGCCGTCGCGCTCCTCGACAAGGAGAACGGCGCCCCCGACTGGTGGAACGTCGGCATCGCCGCCACCGCGCTCCAGGACTGGCCGCTGGCCCGCCGCGCCTGGCAGGCGTACGGGCTCAAGGTGCCCGGGGCCTCCGCCGGGACCGGTGAGCCCGCCGGGATGGAGCTGGGGAGCGCCGCCGTGCGGCTCTCGCCGGAGGGCGAGGCCGAGGTCGTGTGGGGCCGCAGGCTGGACCCGGCCCGGATCGAGATCCTCTCCATCCCGCTGCCGTCCTCCGGCCGCCGCTGGGGCGAGGTCGTCCTCCACGACGGCGTGCCCAACGGCGAGCGCACCACCAGCGCCGGCCCCTCGTACCCCGTCTTCGACGAGATCGAGCTCTGGGCGCCCTCGCCCGTCCCCACCTGGGTGGTCCTTCTGGAGGCAGCCACCGAGGCGGACCGGGACGCCCTGGAGCAGCTCGCCGCGGACGCCGGTTTCGCCGCGGAGGACTGGTCCTCCTCGGTCCGGCTGCTCTGCCGCGCCTGCTCCGAGTCGACGATGCCCAGCGCCGAGGGCGAGGGCGAACACCTCGACCCGCACGACCACAGCGAACCGGGCCACCCCGGCCCGCTCGGCCACCGTTCCCCCGGCGAGCTCTGGGTCCCCGAACGGGAGTGCGGGATCGCCGCGCCCGTGGGTCTGGTCCGCGGCCTGCTCGACGGCTGGGTGGCGGACAGCCCCGACAGCCGTGAGTGGCGGGATCTCGAAGAGGTCTGCTGAACTGCCCGGATCCTGCCCTTAGGCTGTACGGGACCATCGACTGGGGTTCTGAGGAAGGCGTGCGGCGGAATGGCGCAGCAGGAGACTGACGAGCAGATCAACGACGGTTTCGTCGTCGACACGGAGGACTGCGAGGCGCGCGAGCTCGCGTACCGCGAGCGCGGCACGGCGCGCCCGATCACGGTCGTCGGCAACCCGGTGCTCCACCGGGAGTGCAAGGACGTCACGGAGTTCGACGACAAGCTCGCGGCGCTGATCGACGACATGTTCGCCAGCCAGAAGGCCGCCGAGGGCGTGGGCCTCGCCGCGAACCAGATCGGCGTCGACCAGAAGGTCTTCGTCTACGACTGCCCCGACGACGATGGCGTCCGTCACACCGGCGTCGTCGTCAACCCGGTGCTCCAGGAGCTGCCGGCCGAGCGCCGCATTCTGGACGACTCCAACGAGGGCTGCCTCTCGGTCCCGACCGCGTACGCCTCGCTGGCCCGCCCGGACTTCGCCGAGGTCCACGGCCAGGACGCCCAGGGCAACCCGATCAAGGTCCGGGGCACCGGCTACTTCGCGCGCTGCCTCCAGCACGAGACGGACCACCTGTACGGCTTCCTGTACATCGACAAGCTCTCCAAGCGCGAGCGCAAGGACGCGCTGCGCCAGATGGAAGAGGGCACCCCGCGGTACGAGACGGTCCCGAACGACTGACCTCGGCGTACGGCGAAGGGCCCCGCTCCCCCCGGAGCGGGGCCCTTCGCCGTGTCTGCGGGACCCGGCGGCGGACCTAGAAGTCCTCGTCCAGGTCGACCGAGCCCTCGACCGCCACCTGGTAGGCGGACGGACGGCGCTCGAAGAAGTTCGTCAGCTCCTGGACGCCCTGGAGCTCCATGAAGGCGAACGGGTTCTCGGAGCCGTACACCGGGGCGAAGCCCAGGCGCTGGAGGCGCTGGTCGGCGACGCACTGGAGGTACTCGCGCATCGACTCGGTGTTCATGCCCGGCAGCCCGTCACCGCACAGGTCGCGGCCGAACTGCAGCTCCGCCTCGACGGCCTCCTTCAGCATGTCGGTGACCTGCTGCCGGAGCGCGTCGTCGAAGAGCTCCGGCTCCTCCTTGCGGACGGTGTCCACGACCTCGAAGGCGAAGTTCATGTGCATCGTCTCGTCCCGGAACACCCAGTTGGTGCCGGTCGCGAGGCCGTGCAGCAGACCGCGGGAGCGGAACCAGTACACGTAGGCGAAGGCGCCGTAGAAGAACAGGCCCTCGATGCAGGCGGCGAAGCAGATCAGGTTCAGCAGGAAACGGCGGCGGTCGGCCTGCGTCTCCAGACGGTCGATCTTCTCGACCGAGTCCATCCACCTGAAGCAGAACTGCGCCTTCTCGCGGATCGAGGGGATGTTCTCCACCGCGTCGAAGGCCGCCGCGCGGTCCTCGGGGTCGGGCAGGTAGGTGTCGAGCAGCGTCAGATAGAACTGGACGTGCACGGCCTCCTCGAACAGCTGGCGCGAGAGGTACAGGCGCGCCTCGGGGGAGTTGATGTGCTTGTACAGCGTCAGCACGAG
The DNA here is from genome assembly GCF_055563155.1 of Streptomyces sp. NPDC013317. Lineage (NCBI taxonomy): Bacteria > Bacillati > Actinomycetota > Actinomycetes > Kitasatosporales > Streptomycetaceae > Streptomyces > Streptomyces sp. NPDC013317. The sequence continues at coordinate 550,419 of NZ_JBVHDX010000002.1, read as the reverse complement.
GTTGTTGGCGACGATCGAGTCACCGGTGGCGAAGAACGCCACCAGCCGGCCGATCATGTGCTGCTCACCGGGCGTCAGCTTGGCGAGGTCGGCGACGTCCGAGTGGAGGTCGACCTCCTCCACCGTCCACGTGTTCTTGATCGCGTCCCGGTAGCGCTCGTAGAAGTCCGGGTAGCGCATCGGACGCAGGGTCAGCTCGAAGCCCGGGTCGAGAAGGTTCTTGTCGGAAGAGCTCATTACTGGCAGGCCTCGCAGGACTCGGGGTTTTCGAGGGAGCAGGCGACGGCCTCTTCGGGGGTCGCCTGGACGGGGATGGGCGCGGAGGCCTGGGCCGCGCGGGCGATCCGGGTCGCCGGGCGGGAGCGCAGGTAGTACGTCGTCTTCAGGCCCTGCTTCCAGGCGTACGCGTACATCGACGACAGCTTGCCGATCGTCGGCGTCTCCAGGAACAGGTTCAGGGACTGCGACTGGTCGAGGAACGGCGTGCGGGCCGCCGCCATGTCGATCAGACCGCGCTGCGGGATCTCCCACGCCGTCCGGTACAGCTCGCGCACCTCGGCCGGGACCCAGGTGAAGCCGGCCACCGAGCCGTTGGACTCGCGCAGCGCCTCACGGGTCTGCGCGTCCCACACGCCGAGCTTCTTCAGCTCCTCCACCAGGTACGAGTTGACCTGGAGGAACTCGCCCGAGAGCGTCTCGCGCTTGAACAGGTTGGAGACCTGCGGCTCGATGCACTCGTACACGCCCGCGATCGAGGCGATCGTCGCCGTCGGCGCGATGGCGAGCAGCAGGCTGTTGCGCATGCCGACCGCGGCGATCCGCTCGCGCAGCGCCGTCCAGCGCTCGGGCCAGTTGAGCTCCACGTCGTAGTGGTCGGGGTGCAGGACACCGCGGGCCGCGCGGGTCTTGTCCCAGGCCGGCACCGGCCCGTTGCGCTCGGCGAGGTCGGCGGACGCCTCGTACGCGGCGAGCATGATCCGCTCGGCGATGCGGGTCGACAGCGCGCGAGCCTCGGGGGAGTCGAAGGGCAGCTTGAGCTGGAAGAAGACGTCCTGGAGGCCCATCGCGCCCAGGCCGACCGGGCGCCAGCGGGCGTTGGAGCGGCCCGCCTGCTCGGTCGGGTAGAAGTTGATGTCGACGACCCGGTCGAGGAAGGTGACGGCCGTACGGACGGTCGCGTCGAGCCGCTCCCAGTCGATGTCCGAACCGACCACGAACGCGCCGAGGTTGACCGAGCCCAGGTTGCAGACGGCCGTCTCGCCGTCGTCCGTGACCTCCAGGATCTCCGTGCAGAGATTGGAGGAGTGGACGGTGTGGCCCGGCTCGGCGGTCTGGTTGGCCGTACGGTTCGAGGCGTCCTTGAAGGTCATCCAACCGTTGCCGGTCTGGGCCAGGGTCCGCATCATCCGGCCGTACAGGTCACGGGCCGGCATGGTCTTGCGGGCCAGGCCCTTCGCCTCGGCGGCGCGGTACGCGGCGTCGAACTCCTCGCCCCACAGGTCGACGAGCTCGGGCACGTCAGCCGGGGAGAAGAGCGACCACTCGGCGTCCGCGTTGACCCGGCGCATGAACTCGTCCGGGATCCAGTGCGCCAGGTTCAGGTTGTGCGTACGCCGGGCGTCCTCACCGGTGTTGTCACGGAGCTCCAGGAACTCCTCGATGTCCGCGTGCCAGGTCTCCAGGTAGACCGCGGCCGCGCCCTTGCGCCGTCCGCCCTGGTTCACGGCCGCCACCGAGGCGTCCAGTGTCTTCAGGAACGGCACGATGCCGTTGGAGTGCCCGTTGGTGCCGCGGATCAGCGAACCGCGGGCGCGGATGCGGGAGTACGACAGGCCGATGCCGCCCGCGTGCTTCGAGAGCCGCGCGACCTGGTGGTACCGGTCGTAGATGGAGTCCAGCTCGTCCAGCGGGGAGTCGAGGAGGTAGCAGGACGACATCTGCGGGTGGCGGGTGCCGGAGTTGAAGAGTGTGGGGGAGGAGGGCAGGTAGTCGAGCCGGCTCATCAGCCCGTACAGCGCGGCGACCTCGTCGAGCGCGCGGGTGGAGTCGTCCTCGGCGAGGCCGCAGGCGACGCGCAGCATGAAGTGCTGCGGGGTCTCGATCACCTGGCGGGTGATCGGGTGACGCAGCAGATAGCGCGAGTAGAGGGTCCGCAGACCGAAGTAGCCGAAGCGGTCGTCCGCGTCCGCGTCGATGAGCGCGTCGAGCCGCTCGGAGTGCCGCCGGACGAACTCGGCCGTACGGTCGGCGATCAGGCCCTCGCGGTGACCGACGGTGACGGACGACGAGAAGGTGACCGAGCCCTGCGAGGCCGCCTCGTCGGCGATGGTGATCGTGAGCAGCCGGGCGGCGAGCCGTGAGTACGCCGGGTCCTCGGCGATCAGACCCGCCGCCGCCTCCGTGGCCAGCTCGCGCAGCTCCGCCTCGTCCGAACCGGCGTTGCGGCCGCGCAGCGCGGCGGCGGCGACCTTGCCGGGGTCGGTGTCGGTGAGGTCGGCGGTGAGGTCGGTCAGGGTCCGCAGAAGCACGGTCCCGGGTCCGTCGCTCTCGTTGCCGTCGCTCTCGATCGCTGCGGCCGGATCGGCGGGCGCGATGGTCACGTGGGGCTCTCCCTCGCTCGGCTCGGGGCCGGCGGAGGGAGGCGGGCGGCGGCCGCACCCGTGGACAGGGGAGGGCCGCGCCACGGCCCACTCCGCGAGGCCCGGACGTCTGTGGCACCCGGAACGGAAGGACCGGGCGCGCCGTCCGCAGGTCTTCGGACTCGGTCCGCGTGCGCAAGCACGCAGAAACCACACCGTTGCGGGACAGTTCCGGATTTCCACCGGATTCCCCTGCGAGGACAGCGAGGATGAGCATACATGTGGGGGGCGCTCCTCGAAGCACCCCCCACATGTTGTGTCGTTGGCGAGTCAGAGCTCCAAGGCGTAGGTGAGCAGGGGGTCCATGTCGGCGAGCGGACTCCAGTCCCGGCCGGGCGTGCGGACGAAGCCCGTTCGCTCGTACATCCGGTGCGCGGCGGCCATCCGGGCCTGGGTGGAGAGCACCACGCGACGGCATCCCCCGGTCTCCCGCGCCCGCTCCACACAGGCCCGTACGAGCGCCTCGCCGACGCCCCGGCCCCGCGCCTCCTTCGCCACGGCGAGCATCCGGAACTCGGCCTCGCCCTCGCCCGCGATGTCGGCCCACTCCTCACCGCCCCGGGCGAAGGTCACCCCGCCGAGGACGGTGCCCGTGCGGTCCACCGCCACCAGCACCTCCGCCTCCGCGACCCGCCGGGGCACGTCCCGCAGCAGGTGGAGGTAGTCGTCCGCCTCGCCGAAGTCGAGGTGTCCGTCGTCGAGGTAGGCGCGCGCGGTGATGTCGCCGAGGGTCTCGTGCTCCTCGGGCCGTACCGCTCTGATGGTGAAGTCCATGGAGGGAAGTCTGCCTCGGGGGCACACGGAAGGGCCCGGGATTTCCTCGCGGAGACCCCGGGCCCTTCGCCGTACCGGAACGGTCAGTGACCGGCGCCGACCTTGGGCAGCGGCTTCACGCCCGCGTCGCCCGCGTCCGCCGTGTAGTCCGACGGAGAGGTCTCGTCGACGCCCTCGGGCGCCTTCACGGCCTTCAGGACGAAGGTCAGGACGACGGTGACGATCACGTTGATCACGAAGGCGGTGAGACCGATGTAGCCGATCTCGCCGATGCCCGGGATCTCGGCGGACGAGCCGCCGAAGTGCTTCTGGGTCGGGCTGGCCACGCCGTACGCCGCCGCCGTGCCGTAGACCATGCCGACGGCCCAGCCGGCGAGCAGTGCCCAGCGGTGGAACCAGCGCGTGAACAGGCCGCCGACCAGCGCCGGGAGGGTCTGCAGGATCCAGATGCCGCCGAGCAGCTGGAAGTTGATCGCGACCGTCTTGTCCATGGTGAGGACGAAGGCGAGCGCGCCGACCTTGACGAGCAGCGACACCAGCTTGGAGACCTTGGTCTCCTGCTCCGGTGTGGCGTCCGGCTTCAGGAAGTCCTTGTAGATGTTGCGGGTGAAGAGGTTGGCGGCGGCGATCGACATGATCGCGGCCGGCACCAGCGCGCCGATGCCGATGGCCGCGAAGGCCACGCCCGCGAACCAGTCGGGGAACATGTTCTCGAAGAGCTGCGGGATCGCGAGCTGGCCGTTGGAGACCTTGACCCCGGCGGCGATCGCCATGAAGCCGAGCAGCGCCAGCAGCCCCAGCATCAGCGAGTAGAGCGGCAGGATCGTGGTGTTGCGGCGGATCACGTCACGGCTGCGCGAGGAGAGCGTCGCCGTGATCGAGTGCGGGTACATGAAGAGCGCGAGCGCCGAGCCGAGCGCCAGCGTCGCGTAGCCCCACTGGCCCATCTCGCCCGGCACCAGCGCACCGCGCGGCTTGTCGGTCGCCGGGTTGATCGTCGCGTACGCCTCGCCGGCCTTGGCGAAGATCTCGTCGAAGCCGCCGAGCTTGATCGGGATGTAGATGATCGCCACCGCGATGACGATGTAGATCAGGGTGTCCTTGACGAAGGCGATGAGCGCCGGGGCGCGCAGACCCGAGGAGTACGTGTACGCCGCGAGGACGCCGAAGGCGATGAGCAGCGGCAGGTCCTTGACGAACCAGTGCGTGGTCTCGCCACCGCCCACGCCCATCACGTCCAGGACGGCCTGGATGCCGACGAGCTGGAGCGCGATGTACGGCATGGTCGCGAGGATGCCGGTGACGGCGACCGCGAGCGAGAGGCCCTTGGAGCCGAAGCGGCCCCGGACGAAGTCCGAGGTCGTCACGTACCCGTGCTTGTGCGACACCGACCAGAGGCGCGGCAGGAAGGTGAAGATCAGCGGGTAGACCAGGATCGTGTACGGCACGGCGAAGAAGCCGGCCGCGCCCGCCGCGTAGATCGCCGCGGGGACGGCGACGAAGGTGTACGCGGTGTAGAGGTCGCCGCCGAGGAGGAACCAGGTCACCCAGGTGCCGAACGAACGGCCGCCGAGGCCCCACTCGTCGAGGCTGTTCTCGTTCTCGGCTCTGCGCCAGCGCGAGGCCAGGAATCCCATGACCGTGACGGCCAGGAAGAAGAAGATGAAGACGGCGAGTGCGACGCCGTTCACGCCGTCCTTCACTGCGACGCACCTTCCTTACGGGCGCGCTGGTCACGCTGCCACAGCTTGTAGGCGACCATAGTGAGCGCGGTCGAGATCAGTACCCAGGCCATCTGGTACCAGTAGAAGAACGGGATGCCGGCGAAGGTCGGCTCGACCTTCGCGTACGAGCTCACCCAGAGCATCGCCACGAACGGCGCGACCAGGCAGAGCGCGACCACCACGCGGATGGGTGTGACGACCGGTTGTTTCCCTTGTGTCACTTCGGACATACGGCGACTCCGTCCCCTCGCTGAACACCATGGATCGCATGGATCATGCGTAATGCGCGTGAAATCTAGGGGACTGTTTCGCTCCATGGAACCCCCGTCCGAATAACGGACGGGTGTCGATCTGTGCGGCCCGGCGGACACGACGATGCCCCGACACTCCTCACGGATGTGCCGGGGCATCGGTTCACGCCGAAGTGGCGCGTTCCGCTCAGCCGTTGGGGCGCTGGAGCCGGGCCACGAACTTGTACCGGTCGCCGCGGTAGACCGAGCGCACCCACTCGACCGGCTCGCCCTGGGCGTCCAGCGAGTGGCGGGAGAGCATCAGCATGGGCAGGCCCACGTCTGTGCCGAGCAGGCCGGCCTCGCGCGGGGTCGCCAGCGAGGTCTCGATGGTCTCCTCGGCCTCGGCGAGGTGCACGTCGTACACCTCGGCCAGCGCGGTGTAGAGCGAGGTGTACTTCACCAGGGAGCGGCGCAGCGCCGGGAAGCGCTTGGCCGAGAGATGCGTGGTCTCGATGGCCATCGGCTCGCCGCTCGCGAGCCGCAGCCGCTCGATCCGCAGCACGCGTCCGCCGGGCGAGATGTCGAGCAGCCCGGCGAGGGTGTCGTCGGCCGTCACGTACCCGATGTCGAGCAGCTGCGAGGTGGGCTCGAGCCCCTGCGCCCGCATGTCCTCGGTGTACGAGGTGAGCTGGAGCGCCTGCGAGACCTTGGGCTTGGCGACGAACGTGCCCTTGCCCTGGATCCGTTCCAGGCGGCCCTCGACGACCAGCTCCTGCAGGGCCTGGCGCACGGTGGTGCGCGAGGTGTCGAACTCGGCGGCGAGCGTGCGCTCCGGCGGGACGGGCGTGCCGGGCGGCAGCGTCTCCGTCATGTCGAGCAAATGCCGCTTCAGTCGGTAGTACTTGGGCACGCGGGCGGTGCGGGTGCCGACCCCGCCCTCTTTCTCCGTGCCGCCCGCGTCCGTGGCCATGGCCTGCCTTCCCGACTCCTGTGCTGCTGCCGTCACCGGCTCCTCCGTCTGTCGCGGCTCACATGGTGGCACGGACCGGTCACGGGTCGTCGCCCTCCCTCAGGTGTCGGTCCGATAACGGACCCGACTGCCCTTCTTATACACCCTTGACACCCCTAAAGGTCTAGGCCAAGCTCCGGGTACTGGTCTAAACCATTAAAGACCAGGTCCCAGCCCCACGAGCACTACTCGACGTATGTCTTCGCGCGGTGGGGGGGTTGCAGGCATCCCTGAGGAGGGTGGCGTGAAGCGCAAGCTCATCGCGGCGATCGGCGTCGCGGGCATCATGGTCGGCATCGCGGCGTGTGGCGGTACGGACAAGAGCGGGGACAACGCCGGCGGCGACGCCAAGGAGCTGACCGTCTGGCTGACGGTCGACGCCCAGAACAACTGGCCGGAGCTGGTCAAGGCCGCCGACGACGCGGTGACCAAGAAGCACCCGGGCATCAAGATCAAGCACGAGTACTACGGCTGGCCGGACAAGAACACCAAGCTCGACGCGGTGCTCGCCACGGACAAGGCCCCGGACGTTGTCGAGATGGGCAACTCCGAGATGATCAGCTACATGGCCAAGGGCGCCTTCGCCGAGGTCGACGCCTCGAAGTTCGAGAACTCGGACCAGTGGCTCGACGCCCTCAAGGAGTCGGTCACCTACAACGGCAAGACCTACGGCGTCCCCTACTACGCCGGTGGCCGCGTGGGCACCTGGCGCAAGGACATCGCCGCCGAGGTCGGCGTGAAGGCCACCCCGAAGACCTGGGCCGAGCTGACCTCCGCGCTCGACGCCATCCAGAAGAAGAAGGGCGCCAAGTTCAGCGCCTGGTACCAGCCGGCACCGGACTGGTACGGCGCGATGGCCTTCGTCTACGGCGCCGGCGGCTCCATCGCCAAGCAGGACGGCGAGACCTGGAAGGCGAACCTGTCCTCGCCCGAGTCCCTCAAGGGCCTCAACGAGTACAAGGGCATCCTCGACAAGTACATGCACGGCGACAAGACCAAGGACGAGTCCGACCGTCCCGTCGTCTTCGGCCAGGGCAACGCCGCGACGATGTTCGCCGCCGGCTGGGAGGGCGCCACCTCCGCCACCCCGGAGAACGACAAGGTCGGCGGTCTCGCCGACAAGGTCGAGAACTTCGTGATGCCCGGCCCGTCCGGCAAGGCCCTCCCGGTCTTCCTCGGCGGCTCGGACCTCGCCATCCCGGTCAAGTCCAAGGCGCAGGGCGTCGCGGCCGAGTGGATCGCCGCCTTCACCGGCGCCGAGGGCCAGAAGGGCCTCGCCGCCAAGGGCAACCTGCCCAACAACAAGAAGGACCTCGCCCCGCTGAAGGCCGACCCGGCCACCACGGTCCCGGCCACCGCCGCCGAGTCCAGCTGGTTCGTGCCCACCGCCCCGGGCTGGGGTCAGGTCGAGAAGGCCCAGATCCTCAAGACGATGCTGATCGAGATCGCCAACGGCAAGAAGTCGGTCGACGCCGCCGCCAAGGACGCGGACGCCGCGATCGACAAGGTCATCAACACCAAGTGACCTATGGGCAGGGCCCCGTCACCGTGACGGGGCCCTGCTTCCCGTACCACGAGAGGGATCGCTGAGGAGCACGGGATGAGTGCCGCAGACACAACCACCGCGAAGGTGCCGCCGGCGCGGCAATCGCCACCATCCGGCCCTGCGGCCGGTGCCCCGAAGACGGGGAAGAAGCCGAGCCTGGGCGGGGGTGGCATCCCCTGGCTGCTGCTCGCGCCCTGCCTCCTGATCCTGCTCCTGGTGCTCGGCTATCCGCTCGTGCGCCTGGTGACCCTCTCGTTCCAGTACTTCGGGCAGCCCCAGCTCTGGGGCTTCCAGGAGGCGGAGTGGGCGGGCTTCGAGAACTTCACCAAGATCCTCGGCGACGGCGAGTTCTGGGCCGTCGTCCTGCGCACCGTGATCTTCGCGGGCGGCGCCGTCGTCCTCACGATGGTCCTCGGCATGCTGATCGCGCTGCTGCTGCAGCGCGTCTCCGGCTGGGTCAAGGCCCTCATCAACATCGCGCTCGTGGCGAGCTGGGGCATGCCCATCATCGTCGCCACCGCCATCTTCAAGTGGCTCTTCGACACCGACTACGGCGTCCTCAACTGGCTGCTCAGCAAGGTGCCGGGCGTCGACATGATCGGCCACAACTGGTTCGCCAGCGGCCCCCAGGGCCTGGCCGTCATCATGCTGCTGGTCGTCTGGGGCGCCGTGCCCTTCGTCGTCATCACGCTCAGCGCCGGCCTGACCCAGGTCCCCAAGGAGCTGGAGGAGGCCGCCCGCCTCGACGGCGCCGGAGCCTGGGGCGTCTTCCGCTTCGTCACCCTGCCCATCCTCAAGCCGATCATCGTCATGCTGACGACGCTCTCGGTGATCTGGGACATGGGCGTCTTCCCGCAGGTCTACGTCATGCGCAACGGCCACCCCGAGGCCGAGTTCCAGCTGCTCACCACGTACTCGTTCGACAGGGCGTTCGTCGTCAACGACTACGGCATGGGCTCCGCGATCGCGCTCGTCACCGTCGTGCTGCTGCTCGGCGTGGTCGCCGTCTACATGCGTCAGATGCTGAAGATCGGAGAGGTGGAGTGAGCACGGACACCGCGGCCCCCGCCGTCACCCGCCCCGCCGTCGCCCGCCGCCGCAAGTCGAAGCTCGGCTGGAACCTGATCGGGCTCCTCGTCTTCGTGACCATCGGCTTCCCGGTCTACTGGATGGTCAACACGGCCTTCAAGCCGGCCAAGGACGCCATCGACCCCGACCCGCACTTCTTCCCCTCCACCTTCACGCTGGAGAACTTCAAGCGCGCGCTGGAGATCGCCGACTTCTGGGGCCCGGTCACCCGCAGCCTCGTCGTCTCGTCCGTGGTCGTCGTCATCGGCATCATCGTCGGCATGCTGGCGGCGCTCGCCATCTCGCGCTTCGCCTTCCGCGGCCGCAAGATCGTCATCGTCGGCATCCTCGCCGTCCAGATGGTCCCGCTCGTGGCGATGATCATCCCGGTCTTCCTGATGCTCAACGACCTGGGCCAGTACGACAAGATCAGCGGCCTGATCATCACGTACCTGACCTTCATCCTCCCCTTCACGGTGTGGACGCTGCGCGGCTTCATCGTCAACATCCCCAAGGAGCTGGAGGAGGCCGCCCAGGTCGACGGCTGCACCCGCACCGGCGCGTTCGTCCGGGTCGTCTTCCCGCTGCTCGCCCCCGGCATGGTCGCCACCTCCGTCTACGGCTTCATCCAGGCGTGGAACGAGTACCTCTACGCGCTGATGCTGATGAGCCAGCAGAACCAGACGGCCACCGTCTGGCTCGGCAACTTCATCACGAAGAACGGCACCGAGTACGCCCCGATGATGGCGGGCTCCACCATGATGGCCGTCCCCATCGTGATCCTCTTCCTGCTCGTCCAGCGCAAGATGGCCGCGGGCCTGACGGCCGGCGCGGTGAAGGGATGACACCGCCCATGACCACACTCGCCACCGCCTCGGACACCCTGACCCGTGACGCGCTCACGGTCCTCCAGCCAGGGTTCCTCGGCACCACCGCGCCCGACTGGCTGCTCCGCAGGATCGGCGAAGGGCTCTCCTCGGTCGGACTGTTCGGCCGGAACATCGCCTCCCCCGAGCAGCTCGCCGCGCTCACCGCGCGGCTGCGGGCCGAGCGCGACGACGTCCTGGTCGCCATCGACGAGGAGGGCGGGGACGTCACCCGCCTGGAGGTCCGGCACGGCTCCTCCTTCCCCGGCAACTACGCGCTCGGCGCGGTCGACGACACCGGCCTCACCCGCGCCGTCGCCGAGGAGCTCGGCCGCCGCCTCGCCGCCTGCGGGGTCGACCTCAACTGGGCCCCGTCGGCCGACGTGAACTCCAACGCCGACAACCCCGTCATCGGCGTCCGGTCCTTCGGCGCCGGCCCGGATCTGGTCGCCCGGCACACCGTGGCGTACGTCGAGGGCCTCCAGGCCGTCGGCGTCGCCGCGTGCACCAAGCACTTCCCCGGGCACGGCGACACGAACGTGGACTCGCACCACGCGCTGCCCCGGATCGATGTGGACCTCGCCACACTGCACGCCCGTGAGCTGGTACCTTTCCGCGCCGCCATCGCCGCGGGTACCAAAGCAGTCATGAGCGCGCATATCCTTCTCTCCGCGCTCGACCCGGACCGCCCGGCGACCCTGAGCCCGCAGATCCTCACCGGTCTGCTGCGCCAGGAGCTCGGCTTCGAGGGGCTGATCGTCACCGATGGCATGGAGATGCAGGCCATCGCGTCGACGTACGGCATCGAGCGTGGATCCGTCCTCGCGATCGCCGCGGGCGCCGACGCCATCTGTGTCGGCGGCGGGCTGGCCGACGAGGACACCGTACTGCGGCTGCGCGACGCGCTGGTCGCAGCGGTACGGACCGGTGAACTGCCCGAGGAGCGGCTGGCGGACGCCGCGGCGCGGGTACGCGCCCTGGCGTCGTGGACCCAGGCGCACCGGGCCAGGGGGGCTGTTCCGGGGCCGGGCGCGGCAGTGCAGGAGGGGACCGCGCCCGGCACCGAGATCGGACTCGTCGCGGCACGCCGGGCCCTGACGGTCACGACGGGGGAGCGGCCCTGCGCGCCGGTCACGGGCGCCCCCTACGTCGCCGCCTTCACCCCGGTCGCCAACTTCGCCGTGGGCGACGAGACGCCCTGGGGCGTCGCCGCGGAGCTGAAGCGGCTGCTGCCCGGCACCGAGACCGGCGCCTACGACGAGCCGTCGGTGGACGCCGTGCTCGCGGCCGCCGGGGAGCGCCGGATCGTCGCGGTCGTACGGGACGCCCACCGGCACCCGTGGATGACGGAGGCCCTCGACGCCCTGCTGGCGGCCCGCCCGGACACCGTCGTGGTGGAGATGGGCCTGAACCAGGCCGAGCCCCGGGGAGCCCTGCACATCGCCACGCACGGCGCGGCCCGGGTCTGCGGCCGCGCGGCGGCGGAGGTCATCGCGGGGATCTGAGACCCCCTGCCCGGGGGCGTGCGCGAAGGGGCCCGGCACCTGAACCAGGTGCCGGGCCCCTTCATGTACGGACTCCGTACGGACCGTACGGACGCTTCAGATGCCCTGCCAGGTGGGCTTGTTGGCGAAGGTGTGACGGAAGTAGTCCGCGAGCTTCAGCTTGGACGCGGCGGCCTCGTCGACGACGACCGTGGCGTGCGGGTGGAGCTGCAGCGCCGACGCCGGCACGAGTGCGGCGACCGGGCCCTCGACGGTCTGGGCCACCGCGTCGGCCTTGCCCTCGCCGGTGGCCAGGAGGACCAGGTGACGGGCCTCCAGGATGGTGCCGATGCCCTGGGTGATGACGTGGTGCGGCACCTGCTCGATGTCGTTCTCGAAGAAGCGCGCGTTGTCGACGCGGGTCTGCTCGGTGAGTGTCTTGATCCGGGTCCGCGAGGCGAGCGACGAGCAGGGCTCGTTGAAGCCGATGTGGCCGTCGGTCCCGATGCCGAGGATCTGCAGGTCGACCCCGCCGGCGTCGCGCAGGGCCCGGTCGTAGGCCTCGCAGGCCGCCTGGACGTCCTCGGCGGAGCCGTCGGGGCCCATGAAGGCGTCCGCGGAGAGCCCGAGCGGCTCGACGACCTGGCGCAGCACGGTGGAGCGGTACGACTCGGGGTGCCCGGTGGGCAGTCCGACGTACTCGTCCAGCTGGGCGATCCGGGCGCGGGAGGCGTCCACGGAACCGGCCTTGACCTGGGCGATCAGGGCCTCGTAGATGGGCAGCGGAGTCGAGCCGGTGGCAACGCCGAGCAGCGCGTCGGGCTTGCGGCGCAGGAGGCCGGCGATGCCGTCCGCGATGAGCTCTCCGCCTGCCGTGGCGTCCGGGACGATGACAACTTCCACGCTGTGCCTGCCGATCTGGTGAGGGGCTGGGGAGGGGCCTGGTGGTATAGACCAATCAAAGTTCAATCTAGCAGAGCGGGGACCGTCCGCTCAGGCTCTTCCGACTCGTGGACGGGAGTGTGGGCGGGAGCGCGGGTACCCGTCTCGGCGCTCTTCCCGGGCCCGTCTCCATCGTGGAACGGCCCGCCCCGCGCAGCCACCGGAGCCCTGCCACCCGAAGGGCGGGGCGGGGGGCGGGGGGCTCGGCCGGTGTTCCTGGAGGGGCGGGGGAGCGTCACCGGCCCGTAAAACACCCGCGGGCTACGGCGCCCGACGGGACCCTCAACCCGTCCGGCACCGCAGCCCGGAGTTGCCCGGCCGAGGATGTGCGGTCCCACGGCCGTTATCGGGAGGTCCCGGCGCAGTCAGGGCAGAGAGCGCCGATCCTCTCGTCCGCCCTCCTGTGCGGGGAGGGCGGAGGTATTCACAAGAACACTGCTCCGCCATTGTGGACTAGACCATTCTCGTCTGTCCATCCATCGGCAAGGCTGCGTTCCCGGTCCATCCTCCAACACGAAGCCCGGGAGATCCAGGTTCATCGGCCCCCGATTCCACGGGTACGCTCGCTCATGTGCCCTCCATGAACGACCTCGTCCGCCAGCACACCGCTCTGAGTGAGTCCGACCTCGAGTGGCTCCACCTGCTGGTCTCGGAGTGGCAGCTGCTCTCCGACCTCTCCTTCGCCGACCTCGTCCTCTGGGTCCCCACCCTGGACGGCACGCGCTACGTCTCCGTGGCGCAGATGCGGCCCAACACCGGGCCGACCTCCTACCAGGACGACATGGTGGGCCATCTGGTTCCACGCGGCCGCCGCCCGCTCCTCGACGCCGCTCTCGACGAGGGCCGGATCGTGCGCGAGGGCGACCCGGAGTGGCGCGAGGAGGTCCCCGTACGGGTCGAGTCCATCCCCGTACGCCGCGAGGGCCGTGTCCTCGGCGTCATCGCCCGGAACACCAACCTGCTCACCGTGCGGACCCCCTCCCGCCTGGAGCTCACCTACCTCCAGTCCGCCTCCGACCTGGCCCAGATGATCGCCGCCGGGACGTTCCCCTTCCCCGGCGAGGCGGTCGACATGGACGCCTCGCCGCGGGCCGGCGACGGACTGATCAGGCTCGACGCCGACGGCATCGTCCAGTACGCCTCGCCCAACGCCCTCTCCGCGTACCACCGGCTCGGCCTCGCCGCCGACCTCGTCGGCCAGCACCTCGGCCAGATCACCGCCGAACTCGCCCCCGCCCGCGGCCCCGTCGACGAGGCCCTGGTCAAGCTCGCCTCCGGCTACGCCCCGCGCGAGGCCGAGGTCGAGGGCAACGGCGGTGTGATCCAGCTCCGCGCCATCCCGCTCAAGCCCAAGGGCACCCGCATCGGTTCGCTCGTCCTCCTCCGCGACGTCACCGAACTTCGCCGCCGCGAGCGCGAGTTGATCACCAAGGACGCCACCATCCGGGAGATCCACCACCGGGTGAAGAACAACCTCCAGACCGTCGCCGCGCTGCTCCGGCTCCAGGCGCGCCGGATGGACTCGGACCGGGGGCGCGAGGCCCTCAACGAGGCCGTGCGCAGGGTCGGTTCGATCGCCATCGTGCACGAGACGCTCTCCCAGAACCTGGACGAGCGGGTGGAGTTCGACGAGATCGCCGACCGTGTGATCGCGATGGTGGCGGAGATCTCACCGGGCAAGGTGACCTGCCGGCGCAACGGCCGCTTCGGCATCCTCGACGCCGAGGTGGCCACCCCGCTCTCGATGGTCCTCACCGAGATCCTGCAGAACGCCCTGGAACACGCCTTCGCCCAGGGGGAGACCGGCACCGTCGAGGTCACGGCCGTCCGCGGCGAACCCCGCGCTGACGCCCGGCTGCTGATCACGGTCAAGGACGACGGCCGCGGTCTGCCCGAGGGCTTCGACCCCCAGCGCGCCGGCAACCTCGGTCTGCAGATCGTACGGACCCTGGTGGAAGGGGAGTTGGGCGGCACGTTCGACATGCAGCCGGCTGCGGAGCGCGGCACCAGGGTCGTGCTCGACATCCCCGTACGTTCCCAGAAGTAGCCGCGCGAGCGTGCGCACAGCAGCGAGCCCCGGACCGAAGGAGTCGGTCCGGGGCTCGAATGCTGTGGGTTACTGCTGCGCGCTGCGGCTCGGGAGCGGTGATTGCGTACGCGATGTACGCGCCGCCTGCCTCAGGCTATTCAGGGTGTTCAGGCGCTCGCGTTGCGCGCCCGGTTGCGAGCGGCACGGCGCTTCATCGCGCGGCGCTCGTCCTCGCTGAGGCCACCCCAGACGCCGGAGTCCTGGCCGGACTCGAGCGCCCACTGCAGGCACTGCTCCATGACGGGGCAGCGGCGGCAGACGGCCTTGGCTTCCTCGATCTGCAGCAGCGCAGGACCGGTGTTGCCGATGGGGAAGAACAGCTCGGGGTCTTCCTCACGACAAACGGCGTTGTGACGCCAGTCCATGGCTGCTACCTCTCTGAGTGTTACAAGCTGGTTGCTTGTGAATGTGAACGCTTTCACGAATCCCCCCGTAAGTGAAGGGCCGACTGCCAGATGAACTGGTGTGGTCCTTGGACTGAGGAGGGGTTCTGGCTCTCAGTGGAGGCCGGTCTTGCGGGCCGTCCCGATCGCCAAGAAGAGACTCGCAAACCTCGGCAGCGGATACAACCCCTTCCGGAAAGTTTTTTTTGATTCCTCGGTGTCGACTAGGTCACAGCCGTACTTCTAAGGGGTGGATGGCAGTCTAAACGTTCGAGTGAAAGGACTTTGGGCCCTTCCGCTCACACAATCACACGCAGTGCACGGCGAACGCCTGTGAACGCCACGCTGGTACGCAGTCCGAGGTGGTCTCCGTCCATCTGGAGAGGGAGCGGAACCTTCGAATGCAAGGTGAAGTCGGTGAGGTCGTGAAGAGTCAGGGCGTGCTTGCCGTGCGGACCGCGTTCGGGGCTGGAAGTGAGCAGCTGAGTGGCGTACCGGGCCACCGCGGGAGTCGAGAGCCGGCTCAGTCCGAGCACGTCGAGGGCCGTCTCGAACGAGGCCTCCGGAGACGCGTACACCGGACGATTGCCCAGGTAGGTCCAGGGGGAGGTGTTGCAGATTATGGAGAGGACCAGGTCCTCGACCGGCTCCTCGCCGGGGCGGGACAGGGTGATCGTTCCGTGCCTCCGGTTCGGCTCCTCCAGGAACTGGCGGAACACCTGACGGAGGTAGAGCGCGTGCGTGGATCTCTTGCCGCGTTCCCGCTGCTGTTCGACTCGCCCGATGACACTGGCGTCGAATCCGAACCCGGCGCAGAACGTGAACCAGCGGGACGGGACCCCTTCGTCCTCCGTCCCCTGAGCCCCGGACGCGAGCCCGAGGCTCACTGTGCGTGCACGGCGCTCACGGAGCGCGTCGAGCAGCGCGCCCGTCGCCTCGACGGCGTCGTTGGGCAGTCCGAGCGCGCGGGCGAAGACGTTGGTCGAGCCGCCGGGGACGATCGCCAGACCCGGCAGCCGGTCCGGATCCGGACCGTCGTGGAGCAGGCCGTTGACGACCTCGTTCACCGTCCCGTCGCCGCCCAGGGCGACGACCAGCTCGATGTCCTCGGACTCGGCGGCCCGCCGGCCGAGGTCGCGGGCGTGCCCCCGGTACTCGGTGGTGACGGCCTCCAGCTTCATCTCGCTCGCGAGGGCGTGGATGAGGACGTCACGCGTGCGGGCACTGGTGGTGGTGGCTGCCGGATTGACCACAAGAAGTGCGCGCATGGCCGCCAGCGTACCTACCCGGCGGTACCGATCCCAGTCGTGGCCATCAGGCGGACGCCCCCGCGGGACGGCCCCTGACCCGCGGAGCGCGGGCCCGGCCCCGCTACCCTGCCTGGTATGAGCAGTACGGAGCAGACCCCCCGACCCGTCCGGCTGACCGCGGCCGCGGCGGTGGCCGGAATCGAAGCCCTCGCCCTGGTGGCCGGGGGCGTGTACGTGCTCGTGACGGCGTTCACCGGCGACCCGGATGGGCTGACGCAGGCCCTGATGGGTGGCGTGACGCTGATCGCGCTCGGACTGATCCCGGGGGCCGCGGCGCGCGGACTGCTGCTGCGGCGGAGCTGGAGCCGCGGTCCGGCGATCATCACCCAGATCCTGGCGCTGCCGGTCGCCTGGCAGCTCCTCCAGGCGAACAGCGCCATGATCCCGGCCGGCATCGCTCTCGCCGCTCTCGCCGTGGGCGGCCTGGTCCTCCTCGTGAACCCCGCGACGACCGAGGCACTGGGCATCGGCCGTCGCGGCGAGGCGTGACGGCGGGCGAGGCGGACACCGGGCGAGGTGTGACGGCCGGGGAGGCGTGACGGCGGCCCTCTTCGACCGCCGCTCCGCTGATCGCCCTTCCTCTTCTGCTCGCCCTTCCTCGGCTACTCCTCGACGAGCAGCTTCTCCCGGAGCTGGGCCAGCGTGCGGGCCAGCAGCCGGGAGACGTGCATCTGCGAGATGCCGACCTCCTGCGCGATCTGCGACTGGGTCATGTTGCCGAAGAACCGCAGCAGCAGGATGCGCTTCTCCCGCGGCGGCAGGTCCTCCAGGAGAGGCTTGAGCGACTCCCGGTACTCGACCCCCTCCAGGGCCTCGTCCTCCGCGCCGAGGGTGTCGGCCACCGCGGGGGACTCGTCGTCCGTGTCCGGCACGTCCAGGGAGAGCGTCGAGTAGGCGTTCGCCGACTCCAGGCCCTCCAGGACCTCCTCCTCCGAGATCCCGAGCCGCTCCGCGAGCTCGTGCACGGTCGGCGAGCGGCCGTGCAGCTGGGACAGCTCCGCCGTCGCCGTCGTGAGCGAGAGCCGCAGCTCCTGCAGCCGGCGCGGCACGCGCACCGCCCAGCCCTTGTCCCGGAAGTGCCGCTTGATCTCGCCGACGACCGTTGGCGTCGCGTACGTCGAGAACTCGACACCGCGCTCCGGGTCGAAGCGGTCCACCGACTTGATCAGACCGATCGTCGCGACCTGCGTCAGGTCGTCGAGCGGCTCGCCCCGGTTGCGGAACCGCCGGGCCAGGTGCTCGACCAGCGGCAGGTGCATCCGCACCAGCTGGTTGCGGAGCTCCGCCTTCTCCGGGGAGCCCTCCGGGAGCTTGCGCAGCTCGACGAAGAGCGCGCGCGCCCCGCTCCGGTCGTGCGGAGCCGGGGCCTCGTGCGACTCGGAGACCTCCGGGACCTCGGAGTCCTCGGACGCCTCATGGACCTCCGCGACCTCGGGAGTCCCGGCGGCCTCGGGAGTCCCGGGGACCGCACTGCTCCCGGCGGCCTCGGTGGCCCCGTGGGTCTCGGTGGCCCCGGAGGCTCCCGTGGTCTCGGGGGCCGCGAGAGCCTCCGCCTCCTCGGCGTCCTTGAGGACCTCGTTGTGCTGCTCGTGCTCGCTCATCTGGACCGCCTGCTCCGTAGCGACCTCGACCTCGACCTCCGGATGCGGCCGCGCCTGCTGCTCAGGGATGCCGGCCGTCGCGTCCCCGCTCCTCACGCCGGGCCTGGCCCCGCGCCGCGCTGTTTGTACAGGCTGATGGAGACGGTCTTGTCGTCCGCGACCGAGGACTCGACCTTCCCGGCCAGCGCGGAGAGCACCGTCCAGGCGAAGGTGTCCCGCTCCGGAGCCCGCCCGTCCGTCGTCGGCGCCGAGACCGTCACGTCCAGCGAGTCGTCCACGAGGCGGAAGACACAGCTGAGGACGGAGCCCGGTACGGCCTGCTGGAGCAGGATGGCGCACGCCTCGTCGACCGCGATCCGCAAGTCCTCGATCTCGTCGAGGGTGAAGTCCAAGCGTGCCGCGAGGCCGGCTGTGGCCGTACGCAGCACGGACAGGTAGGCACCCGCAGCGGGCAGCCGGACTTCCACGAAGTCCTGGGACCCGGGCTCGCCTGCGATCTGGGACACCCTCACCTCCAAGGTGGCACAAGCTCATTCGGGGTTCGGGGGAGAAAGCCCCCCGAACCGGGCGGTACGCAGTCGGTTGCGTAATCCGCCGTGACGCTATCGCGATCCATGCCGCCGTGTCGCCGTGGGCCCCGGTCGGGACCCCGCCCCCGTCTGTCACTCATGGTAAGGCCATGAGTACGGACAGTGGCTAGAGGTCTGCGGGGCCCAATTGCGAGCGACCGGCGGAGGATTGTCGTACCCACCCCTCAGACGATCGAACCGTCCACGAAACACCACCGCCAGCGCTCGTTCCGCTCGAAGGTCCGCATCACCGGGTGGCCGGTGGTCGAGAAGTGCCCACTGGCGTGCCGCCCCGCCGACGAGTCGCAGCATCCCACGTGCCCACAGCTCAGACAGAGCCGCAGCTGGACGGGGTGTGTGCCGTCGGCCAGGCACTCGGGACAGGTGTCGGTCAGCGGCGCCGGTTCGGGGCGCGGCATTTCGGCAACGTGAGGACACTCGCTCATGATGGCCAGGTTACGTGCTGGAACGAGCCGGGGACGGGGACGTAGGGATGGACGCACTGCAGCTGGTGGGACTCGTCGCGGCGAGCGCCGCGGTGGCCGGAGCGGCCCGCAGGACGCCGGTGCCCGCGCCGCTGCTCCTGGTGGCCGCCGGTCTCGCCGCCTCGTACGTGCCCGGCGTCCCGGACTACACGCTCGACCCGCACATCATCCTTCCGCTCATCCTGCCCCCGCTCCTCTACACGGCGGCGGTGGACTCCTCGTACCTCGACCTGCGGGCCAACATCCGGCCCGTCGCCCTGCTCTCGGTCGGGTACGTCCTCTTCGCCACCGTCGCGGTCGGCTGGCTCGCGTACGTCCTCGTCCCGGACCTGCCGCTGACCGCCGCCCTCGTGCTCGGCGCGGTCGTCGCGCCGCCGGACGCGGTCGCGGCGACGGCGATCGCCCGCAAGCTGGGTCTGCCGAACCGGATCACCACCATCCTCCAGGGCGAGTCCCTCGTGAACGACGCCACCGCCATCACGGCCTTCAAGGTGGCGCTCGCCGCGGCGGTCGGCGAGGGCATCAGCTGGGCGGGCGGCATCGGCGAGTTCGCGCTCGCGGCGATCGGCGGCATCGGCGTGGGCCTGATCCTGATGGCCCCCATCCACTGGCTCCGCTGCCGGCTCGGCGAGCCGCTGCTGCAGAACACACTCTCGCTGCTAATCCCCTTCGTCGCCTACGCGGCGGCCGAGGAGGTCGGCGCCTCCGGCGTCCTCGCCGTGGTCGTCGTCGGCCTCTTCCTCGGACACCGCAACTGGCAGGTGGACTTCGCGACCCGTATCCAGGAGGAGGCCGTGTGGAAGATGGTCGCCTTCATCCTGGAGTCCGCCGTCTTCGCCCTCATCGGCCTGCAGCTGCCGTACGTCGTCCAGGGCCTCGGGCGGTTCGGGATCGGCGAGGCGGCCGCGTACGCCCTCGGGGTCTTCGTGGCCGTGGTCGTCGTCCGCTTCGTCTGGGTCTACCCCGCCACCTTCCTGCCACGCTGGATGTCACGGCGGATCAGGGAACGGGAACCGGGAGTGGACTGGAGGGCGCCGCTGATCGTCGGCTGGGCCGGCATGCGCGGCGTGGTCTCCCTGGCCATCGCCTTCTCCATCCCGCCGGCGACGCACGGCGAGGAGTTCCCGGCCCGGAACCTGGTCCTCTTCCTCACCTTCACCACCGTGATCGGGACGCTCGTGGTCCAGGGCCTCACCCTGCCGCCGCTGATCCGTCTCCTGAAGCTTCCCGGCCGCGACACGTACGCGGAGACCCTCGCCGAGGCGCAGGCCCAGAGCGAGGCCTCGCGGGCGGCGGAGGAGCGCCTCGACGCACTGCTGAGCGACGAACGCAACGCCCTGCCGCAGCCGCTGGCCGACCGGCTCCGCGCGGTCATGGAGCGGCGCCGCAACGCGGTGTGGGAGCGCCTCGGCGCGGTCAACGAGGTGACGGGCGAGACGGCGGACGACACCTACCGCCGGCTGGCCGGGGAGGTGCTCGAGGCCGAGCGAGAGGTGTTCGTCCGGCTCAGGGACGAGCGCCGCATCGACGACGAGATGCTCCGGACGCTGCTGCGCCGCCTCGACCTGGAGGAGGCGGCGGCGTACCGGGAGGAGGGCGCCTGAGGGAGGTACCACCACGGTGTGCCGAGCGGGCCGCCACCGCGGAGGCACGTGCGGAGCCGTCACCGCGCAGGGATGCGCGGGCCGTCACCGTGGGGCGCCGGTGATCACCGCCGCGACGGTCGTGCCCGGGGCGAACGCGCCCTCCTCGGCCAGGGTGACCAGTCCGTAGAGCATTTTGGCGACATACAGCCGCTCGACGGCGAGTCCGTGCCACGCCTCGAACTCCTGGGCGAACGCGTCGAGATCCGGCGTCGTCCGGGCGTAACCGCCGCCGTGGAAGCGCTCGTCGAGGCTCCACTCGCCTCGCGGGCCGCCGAACGCGGCCCGCTGCAGGGCGCGTATCTCTCCGCCCAGGAAGCCGCCCTTGAGGACCGGGATGCCCAGCGCCCGCTGCCCGGGGGCCAGACCGGCCGCCAGGCCGGCGAGCGTGCCGCCCGTACCG
Organism: Streptomyces sp. NPDC013317; assembly: GCF_055563155.1. Taxonomy (NCBI): domain Bacteria; kingdom Bacillati; phylum Actinomycetota; class Actinomycetes; order Kitasatosporales; family Streptomycetaceae; genus Streptomyces; species Streptomyces sp. NPDC013317. The sequence continues at coordinate 529,651 of NZ_JBVHDX010000002.1, read as the reverse complement.
CAGGCGACGGCGACCACGTCGGCCGCGCCGCGCAGCTCGCTGCCGAGCTCCACGCAGCCCTCGACGGCGAGCGTGTTGCTGCCGCCCTCCGGGACGACATAGGTCTCCGGTGGGGACTGGGCGAGCAGTCCGGCCAGCACCTCGGGGTCCGCCTTGGCGCGGTACGTGGCGCGATCCACGAACACCAAGCGCATCCCGTCCTCGGCACACCGCGCCAGCGAGGGGTTCAGGGGGCGGCCGGCCAGTTCCTGCCCGCGTACGACCCCGATGGTGTCGAAGCCGAGCAGCCGTCCGGCGGCGGCCGTCGCGCGCAGGTGGTTGGAGTACGCGCCGCCGAAGGTCAGGACCGGACGGCCGTCGGCCGCCCGGAGGTTGAGCGCCAGCTTGCGCCACTTGTTGCCGGGCAGATCCGGATGGATCAGGTCGTCGCGCTTGAGCAGCAGCCGCAGGCCGCGCCGGGTGAAGCGCTCGTCCTCGACCGGCTCCAGGGGGGACGGGAGCCGGGGCCGCAGACGGGAGAGGTCGAACGCGTTCACCCGGCCATTGTCCCCTCCGGGCCGCCCCTCCCCAGCAGGCGTCTCCCGCCCGCCCCTACCGCAGGCGCTCGCCGATCCGGGCGCGCATCGAGGCCATGGTGAAGCCGCGCGGGTCGACCTTCCCCGGCTGCCACTCCAGGTGGCCGATCACCGAGCGCTGGGTCCAGCCGTGCACCCGGCAGACCGCCGCCGCGGCCTTCTCGATGGCCTCCAGCTGGACCTTCGGCCACGGGTCCCTGCCGTCCCCGAGGTTCTCGCACTCGAAGCCGTAGAAGTGCCGGTTGCCGTCCGTCGTGGCCTCGTTGTCCGGCGGGAGGCGCTGCTCGGCGATGACCGCCCGCAGCACCTCGTCGTCACCGGCCCCCGCGTGATTGGCGCGGCCGTAGCCGACGAGATGGACCCGGCCGTCCTTGGCGATCACACCGTGGCAGAGAGGCCCGGGCAGGGCGTCGTGCCCGTCCCGGCAGAGCCGGACGGTGTTCGCGGTGCCCCGGGTGACCGTGTGATGGATCATCACGCCGTGGACCGGCCCCCAGGGGCCCTTGTGGTTGCGGTTGTGCGTACGCCACTCGCCGACCTGGACGACCGAGAGGCCCTCGGCGCGGAGGGCGTCGAGGAACCTGCTCGGGGACATGGGTGGGGCCATGACCGCCTCCTTCGGGATAAGCGGAACGGGACGGGGTCGAAGTGCCCCGTGCAACGGAGTACCGGAGGAAGCGGCTCCGCGGCTATCCCGTTCGGCCGGTGTACGAGCCGATCCGGACACGGCGCCACGGGGCGGGCGGAGCTGCGTTGTTCGAGTGGAACCGAAGGGCATGCCCAGCCGGAAGCCGATCACTCCCACTCATTTGTGTAATGGCGCGCGCACTCTCCGTGCTGAAAGGCTTTCGCTCGCAGGTCATTCACATCGAGAGGGAGTTCCATGTCCGTTGGTTCGGTTGGCGACGAGGTCCGCGCGGAACAGACAGCCCCGCAGCAGAGTCTCGGTACCGCCGCCGCGCGGAACCTGGCTACCACCACCAAGTCCGCGCCCCAGATGCAGGAGATCACCTCCCGGTGGCTGCTGCGCACGCTGCCGTGGGTGCAGGTCCAGGGCGGTACCTACCGGGTGAACCGGAGGCTCAGCTACTCCGTGGGTGACGGTCGCGTCACCTTCGTGCAGACCGGAGAGCGTGTCGCGGTGATCCCCGCCGAACTCGGCGAACTCCCCGCGTTGCGTGGTTACGAGGACGAGGAGGCCCTCGCCGAGCTCGCCTCGCGCTGCCGTCAGCGGGAGTACGCGCCGGGCGAGGTGATCGCCTCCGCCGGCGAGTCCGCCGACCGCGTCCACCTTCTCGCGCACGGCAGGATCGAGCAGATCGGCGAGGGACCGTACGGCGACGAGGCGGTCCTGGGTGTCCTCGCCGACGGTTCGTACTTCGGCGACAGCGCGCTCACCCACCCGGACGCCACATGGGAGTGGACCGCCCGCGCGGCCACCGCCTGCACCGTCCTCGAACTGACCCGCGACGACGTGCGCAACCTGGCCGAGCGGGCCACCTCGCTCGCCGACCACCTCGCGAGCATCGCCGCCCTGCCCCACCAGCGCACCAACAAGTACGGCGAGGCCGAGATCGACCTCTCCGCCGGCCACGTCGGCGAGGCGACCGTCCCGCACACGTACGTGGACTACGACGCCTCGCCGCGCGAGTACGAACTCTCGGTCGCACAGACGGTCCTGAAGGTCCACAGCAGGGTCGCCGACCTCTACAACCAGCCGATGAACCAGACCGAGCAGCAGTTGCGGCTCACGGTCGAGGCGCTGCGCGAGCGCCAGGAGCACGAGCTGATCAACAACCGCGAGTTCGGCCTGCTCTCCAACTGCGACTACGAGCAGCGCCTCCAGCCCCACGACGGCGTGCCCAGCCCGGACGACATGGACGAGCTCCTCTCGCGCCGCCGGGGCTCCAAGATGTTCCTCGCCCACCCGCGCGCCATCGCCGCCTTCGGGCGCGAGTGCAACCGGCGCGGGCTCGTCCCCGAGTCCATCGAGATCAACGGCAACCGGATCCCGACCTGGCGCGGGGTGCCGATCTACCCGTGCAACAAGATCCCGGTCTCCGACGCCCGGACCACGTCGATCATCTGCATGCGTACGGGCGAGTCCGAGCAGGGCGTGATCGGCCTGCACCAGACGGGCATCCCGGACGAGATCGAGCCGAGCCTCTCCGTCCGCTTCATGGGCATCGACGAGCAGGCGATCATCTCCTATCTCGTCACGGCCTACTACTCGGCGGCGGTCCTCGTGCCCGACGCCCTGGGAGTCCTGGAGAACGTGGAGGTCAGCCGCTGGCGCTGACGCGCCGGCCCCGGTGACCGTGACGGGGGCCGTGCCGACCGGCCCCCGTCACGGCCGCCGTGCGGAGCACTGAGCACCGAGCGCCGAGCACCCAGTACCCCGTACCGAGCACCTGTACCGAGCGCCGAGCCTCCACGAAAGCAGGAACCGTGACCATGACCCGGGCGGACGCCGTGGCCGACCCCCAGGACGCCGTGGCGCTCCTCGACCAGACGCGGAGCGTCGTCGATCCCCAGCTGCGTTCCACCATCGAGTCGTTACCGGGCGACATACGGAAAGTCGCGATGTACCACTTCGGCTGGGAGCAGGCCGACGGCTCCCCGGCCGACGGCCGGACGGGCAAGGCGATCCGGCCCGCTCTGGTCCTCGCCGCCGCCCGGGCGCTCGGCGGCGACCCGGCGCCCGCCGTGCGGGCCGCCGCCGCGGTGGAGCTCGCGCACAACTTCAGCCTGCTCCACGACGACATCGTGGACGAGGACCCGACCCGCCGGCACCGGCCCACGGCCTGGACGGTGTTCGGCATCCCCGAGGCGCTGATCGCGGGCGACGCCGTGCTGGCGCTCGCGCTACGGCTGCTCGCCGAGGACGGACACCCGGTCGCGGCCGCCGCCTCGGCCCGGCTCGCCGCCTGTGTCATCGAGCTCTGCGCCGGCCAGCAGGCGGACTGCGCGTTCGAGCGGCGCGCTCCGTACGAGATCACGCTGGACGAGTGTGTGGCGATGGCCACCGCCAAGACCGGCGCTCTGCTCGGCTGCGCCTGCGCCCTCGGCGCGCTGTACGCGGGCGCGGCGGAGGAGGAGGTCGCGGCGATGGACGCGTTCGGCCGGGAGGCCGGGCTCGCGTTCCAGCTCATCGACGACCTGATCGGCATCTGGGGCGATCCGGACCGCACGGGCAAGCCGGCCGGCGCGGATCTCGCCGCCCGCAAGAAGTCGCTGCCGGTGGTCGCCGCGCTCGCCTCGGGGACCGCGGCGGGGGAGGAGCTGGCCGAGCTGTACTCGCGTAAGGATATGGACGCCCGGGCCGTACGGGCGGCGGCGGACGCCGTCGAGCGGGCGGGTGGCCGGGACTGGGCGCAGGCCCAGGCGGCCGACCGGATGGCCCGCGCCGTACAGCAGCTCTCCCGGGCGGTCCCCGACCTGGCCGCGGCCGGGGATCTGCTCGCCCTGGCGGAGTTCGTCACGCGCCGGACGCGCTGACCGGCCGGTCCTCCGGGACGATCCGGCGGACCGCCGTCTCGATGAGGTCGTCCAGTTCGCGGTCGCCGTGGAGCCCGGGGACCGTGAAGTGGTCGAAGAGCAGTCCGGTCAGGGCGAAGTAGAGCAGCCGGACGGTGTCCGCGTCGCCCGGCATCCCCCCTTCGAGGTGCATGCGGATGTTGAGGTCGAGGTCGTGGCGCAGCACCTTCGTGAGCTGCTCGCGCAGTTCGGGGCGGCGGGTGGCCTCCAGGCGGAGTTCGAACAGCCCCAGGTAGCAGGTGCGCTCGGCGGCCAACCGCCGCGCGAGCCACCGCATCAGCTCCACGACCAGCTCACGGCTGGGCTCGGGCCGCATGGCCGTGTCCACCGCGCCCGGCTCCGGGGTGAGCCGTACGAAGATCCGGTCCCCGACCTGGGAGAGCAGCTGGTCCCGGTCGGTGAAGTAGTTCGACGAGGTGCCCGTGGGCACACCCGCCCGGGCGTCCACCGCTCGGAAGGTGAGCCCACGGGCACCTTCGTCTGCGAGGACCTCGATCGCCGCGTCGAGCAGCGCTGCTCGACGCTCCGGATTTCTCGCCACCGGACCTCCTGATTCCGCTTCTCTTCGGAAGATAGCCCTTGCGTAACCACTACAGGTGAAGCACTATAGCCGTCGTGGTTGCGAATGCGGCCGCACATCTCGGACATCCGACAGACGAAGAGGACCGGTTTGCGCAAGCTCACCTACTACATCGCGTGCAGCATCGACGGCTTCATCGGCGACCCCCAGGGCGACGCCACGTCCATGTTCGCGTTCCTGGACCCGGAGTACGTGGGGTTCATGGCCGCCGAGTACCCCGAGACCATCCCCACCCAGGGGCGTGAGTCGTTGGGCATCGACGCGGACAACAAGCACTTCGACACCGTCATTCAGGGCCTCGGCTCGTACCAGCTCGCCCTGGACATCGGCGTCACCAGCCCGTACGGGCATATGAGGGAGATCGTCGCGAGTCGCTCGCTGACCGAGTCGCCCGACCCGAACGTCGAGCTGATCGCCGACGACCTGGTCGGCCGGGTCCGTGAGCTGAAGGCCGAGGACAGTCCGCTCGGCATCTGGCTCTGCGGCGGGTCCGTCGTCGCGGGCGAGCTCATCGAGGAGATCGACGAGCTCATCATCAAGACGTACCCGCAGGTCTACGGCTCCGGAATGCCGATGTTCGGCGCCGGGTTCGAGCCCCGCGACTTCGAACTGGGCGCCGTGCGGACCTTCGACAACGGCGTGCTCGTCCGTACGTACACCAGGAAGCGGTGACCAGGGGCGCGCCCTACCCTGGGAGGTATGGGCAGCGAAATCCCGCGTACGGTTCGGGACCCGCAGGCCACGCCCACATGCCCGGCCTGCGGAGAGTCCCTCGGCATCGTCGCGAAGCGGCACAAGGTCCTCGGGGCCTGGGTGCCGGAGTGGGAAGTCCAGCCGTGCCGTAACCCGCGGTGCGGGCTCTACGTCCGGCCCGAGCGCGCCGACGCCGAGGGCGACGAGCCCGGCGACGGTGCGGGGGAGACCGCGGGCGCGGTGGCGAACGGCGTTCCCGCGGGAGTCGCCGAGGACGGCACGGAAGCCGCTACCCCGCACGTGACCGGCAAGAACGGCGAGACCGGGAGAAGTCCGGCCACAGGGTGACCGGCCGCGCGAAGAAGCCGGTCAGACCGCTACAGTCCGCGCATGTCATCGGAGTCGACGGAAGTCTGGACCGGCTGGTACCGGGACCGCAACGGCGCGGAAGCGATCGTGATCACGGTGGACGGACGGCAGGTGTCCGCCCGCATCAGGGGAGTCGAGTACACGGGCGCGAGCTTCGCCGCCCTGCGCGCCGCGGAGACGGCGGAGACGGCGGAGAAGAACGGTGAGGCCCTCACCGGCTGCGTCCTGGAATGGGACCTTCCGCTCCCCGTCGTGCTGGACGGAACCGCCCAGCAGGCCACCCTCTGCTGCCTGCTGACGCTCGGCGAGCGGGCGGACCTGAGCCTGACGCTGCACTACGGCGGGACGGCCTACGAGTCGGGCATCGCGGGCGGCGACTTCGAGGAGGCGCTCGACCGGGTGAGGCGCCAGCTGCCGCAGGGCGCGGCGTTCGGGCGCCGGCTGCTGCAGACGGCCTGACGGGAGGCTCCCGGCGATGGCGAGTCTTCCGGAGATCAAGGCCCTGTTGGGCGAGCCCCGGTTCAACTGGTCGGATCCGGCTCCGTGGACCGAACTGGAGCAGGAGCTAGGTGTCGCGCTTCCCGCGGACTTCCGCGAGATCGTGGACGCCTACGGTTCGATCGGGATCAACAAACAGCTGTATCTGACGCACCCCGCTGGCCATCTCCTCCACAGCCTCGGGAGGAAGATCCAGGGGAATCTGGAACTCTGGCGCGACGACGACATGGTGGAGTTCCTGCCGAGTCCGGTGGGGCCGAACCCCGGAGAGCTGATCCCGGTGGCGTCGGCGACGACGGGTGAGGCGATCTTCCTCCGCGTTCCCGACGACGCCTCGTCGCCGTGGCGCGTGGTGGTCCAGGAATTCGACAGTCCGTCCTGGACCCTCTACGAGATGACGTTCGGCGCGTGGTTGCTGGCTTATCTCAAGGGCAGGGACGTCACGCTGTGCTCCCGCGACCTCGCGCCTGACGGGCCGTTCTGGGCCTTCCTGCCCTGAGAACGCGACCGGTGGTCTCTCCCGTCACGAGGACGGGAGAGACCACCGGGTGGCGGGGCGGTGGTCACGCGAGGTCACGGCCATGTGCGACCGTGGTCAGGCGAGGCCGTCCCAGGTCCAGCGCGGGGTGGGGCCGGGGTCGCCGAGGTCCGTGCCCGGTGCCGAGGCCGAGACGTCCTTGGCGATCCGCGTCCCCCAGTCGAAGTACTCCACGACCCGTCGCCGCAGCAGTTCGTCGTCCGGGAGCTCCTTCTCCACGGCCGCCGTCATCAGCTCCATCCACCGCAGCCGCTGTTCCTCGGTGATGCCCAGACCGAGATGGGCACGGAGCAGGGCCTGGTGCCCGCCGAGCTCCGCCGTGAACGCGGCGGGCCCCGAGAAGACCTCCGCCAGCCATACGGCGACGTGCTCGACGTGGGCGGCGGTGAAGTCGGCGAAGACCGGCGCGAGGAGGGTGTCGGCCAGTACCGCTTCGTAGAAGGTCTCGGAGAGCCGGCGCAGGGCGTCGGCACCGCCCACTGCCTCGTACAGGGTGTCGGTGTGCTCGGCGGTCATGAAACGCCTCCGGATCCGGGATGTGTCCACCCAGCTTTCAGGTAACACGCCCCGGATCCAAGGATGTTCGCTCTCGGCGGGGCGAACGGCGGCCGCTGCCGTCCGCCCCGCCGGGACGCGGTCCGGGCAGGCGGTCAGGACGCCTTGAACGCCGTGGCGAGGCCGTTGCGCCAGAGCTGGTCGACGCGCGACCGCTCCTGGGCGTTGGGCTGGGCGTTCTGGCAGGAGGTGCCCGGCCCGCCGCCGGACATCAGCTCGCTGCACGGGCCCGAGTAGTGGTCGGGGAGGCCGAGGACGTGCCCGGTCTCGTGGGCGGTGACACGGGTGGAGTTGTACTGCTGGTTCTGCCGGTAGTCGAGGAAGATGTACCCGTTGCCGTGGCCGTCCGTGCTGGCGTACGACCCGCGCGAGTCATTGCCCTCGTAGTAGCGGAAGTCCGGGTTGCTGCCCTCCACCAGCCGTACGTTGACCACCGAGCTGTTCCATATCTGGGTGCTCCGGGAGATCTGCGTACGGAAGCTCGGGGCGTTGGAGGCGCTGTAGACGACCGTGACGGCGGCCGCGCCGGGGTTGGCGGCCCGCTTCTTCGCCACGGACTTCATCACGGCCTCGTGGAAGGCCTTGGTCGCCCTGGCGTCCTCGGCGGACCCCTCGTACGCGGCGAACCCGGCGGGTGCGGCGACGGATTCGACGGGTGCGGCGGCGGAGGCGGTGGGGACGCCCAGCGCGGCGGCGAGTCCGAGGCCGACGGTGGCGGCGAGCGAGGTGGTGAGGACCTTGGGGTGTCTCATGGGGGGTGGCTCCTCCTGGTCGGTTGGGGAGAGTGTCGGGGGAGCCGGGGCGGGTGCGGATGATGGCAGCAGGCGATAGCGCGAACGCATCACGCCACCGGGGTGCGCGGGAGGGTCGTCGCTGCGCCGTCCCCCTCCGGTCGATCCCGCTCCGGTTCATCCAACTCTCCCCGATTTCACGCCAATTGCAGGGATGAGGGTGTCTGGTGCGGCGCAGGGTGCCGCCCTACTCTCGGGGCATGGAGCTGGAGGTGAGACATCTGCGCGTACTCTGCGCCATCGCGGAGACGGGCAGCCTGCACAAGGCGGCACGGCAACTGGGCATGAGCCAACCCTCGTTGACGACACAATTGCGCCGGATCGAGAACTCCCTGGGCGCGGAGCTCTTCGCGCGCGGGCGCACCGGCTGCCGTCCCACACCCCTCGGCCGCTCGGTGCTCAGCAGGGCCCGCCCGCTGGTCGACCAGATGGCCACGCTGATCACCGAGGCAAGGGCCGCGGCGGCGCGCACCGACGGGCCGCTCCTGCGGGTCGGGTCGACGGCGAGCCGGGCCCTCCCGGGCTGGCTGCGCCGGCTCCGTCAGGGCCTCACCGGCACGGACATCGCACTCCACATGGACGTCTCCGCCAACGCCCTGCTGCGGTCGGTCGCTGCGGGGCAGCTGGACGTCGCCTTCGTCCACGAGGTCGAGGGCTGCCCACTGCGGGTGCCGGACGGCCTGCTGGCCCGGGTCCTGGTCGAACGGGAGCCGCAGTTCGTCGCGCTGGCCCGCGACCACCCGGCCGCCGCGCTGGCGGTGGTGGAGCTGGCCGACCTGGCGGAGGACCGCTGGATGGTCGACCCGACGGTGGACGGCGAATGGGACGGTCTGCGACGGGTCCTGGGCGAGGCCGGCATCGACCCGCCGCTGCTCCACGGCGACTACCACACGGCGGCGTCCCTGATCGCGCTCGGCGAGGCGGTGGCGCCCTGCCAACCGACATCGTTGCCACGCGAGGACATGGCGATCCGCCCCCTCCGCGACGACCCCCTGGCGGTACGCCTCCTGCTCTACGCCCGCGAGGAAGCCCTCCTGGAACCCCTGTACGCGGACCTCGCGGAGGCGTACCGCGAGGCGGCGCACCGCGCGGCGCCGTACCGCCGGTGGCTCCGCCACCGCGGGATGTCGGTGGGGGCGGGCATGATGACGGCATGACGGACCGCGCAGACACCTCGCCCGACCCGGGCCACCCCGGGGAGAGGCCGCCACCGGCCGGTGCCCTGGTACGGCGCGCGCGGCCCGAGGACCTCGACCGGGTCGCCGAACTGGCCGCGGACCACGCCGCGTACGAGCAGGCGACCCCGCCCGCCCCGGGCCTCACGGACCGCCTCGCCCGTCTCCTCTTCGGTCCGGAACCTCCCCGTCTGCGCTGCCTGGTGGCCGAACTCCCGAACGGCCGCCTGGCCGGCTACGCCACCTGCGCCCCGGAGCTCCGCTACACCCTCCCGGTGGAGCCGCCACGGTGACGGATGTCGTGCCCGTTGCTTCGCAACGTGCCGTGATGTGTGTGTAATTCTGATGGTCTTACGTATATCGGGGGTAAGGGTGTTGCACCATCGTGGGCTCATGGCCGGTGCGTCCGTCGTGGCGGGCGTGCTGGTGAGCGTCTGTGTGAACCTGATGACCGATCAATGGAGCCTGACGTTGATCGGTGCCACGGTGGGGTGCGCTCTCGTCTGGGCCACCCTTGAGTTCGTGCGCGCGCGTGACCAGAACGCCGAGCGCCGGATCGCGGTGCGTGTCCGCGCCACGAATGGAGGGCGGATCGCCGACTCGCCGACCCACGTCGCGGCGTCCGCTTCCCACGTCACTGTCGACAGGTCCGCTGAGGGCGGAAGCATCGAGGCAAGCACCGTGACGGTGGGCAGCGACGCCGAGGTGACCCAGCATGCCTCCGGCCGAGGGGCAGTCAGCGGCAGCGACATCACCGTTCACTGAGGGGGAGGACCGTGGTGGAACACGCGGGCGGGTCGTTGCTGGGGCGCGAGGACGAGAGGGCGGAATTCGAGGCGTTCCTCCAGGGTGACGATCGCGTGCTTCTCTACTGGGGCGTGGCGGGTCAGGGGAAGTCCACTCTGGTCGAACACCTCGCCGCGCGCTGTCCCAAGGACGGATACGTCGTGGACCTCGAGTACACGGCCGGTCGGCGGATTCCCTCGTCCCACTCCGCCGACGCCGCTCGGGAGCTTCTGGACGAGCTCGCCGACGTGCTCGGTGGTTGGTGCGGAACCGGAACCCCCGCCTACCGCCGTGCGGCGGACCGGGCCGACGCCGACGAACAGGCGCTGCTCACCCGCAACATCACGCTGAAGGCGTCGGTGATCGCCCGAGGCGGCTCGTCGATCGTCGACTCTCCGGTCTCCCTGAGCGCCGGCAGCATCACGGAGCCCTTGGCGAACCTCCGCGCGCTCAACAGGTCGAAGCTGGTGCGGGCGTTGTGTGACGACCTGCGGAAGGCGGACCTGTCCGGTCAGGTCCTGTTCGTGGACACCACCGAGCGTCTTCACTACCTCGACGAGGTCGCCCATTTCGAGGCCGGCGGAGGAGCCCGGGGCACGCACGGGATCGGGCACTGGTTCGCCAATCGCTTCGTCCCGCACCTCCTGACCAGCGCGAAGGGCCTGAGACTGGTGCTCGCCGGCCGCGAGGAGGTGCCGATGAAGCCCGGCATCCGTTGCCGGCGGCGAGAGTTGCGGAACTGGTCCCCGACCGACAGCGACGCCTATCTGGCTTCGCGCGGTCAGGCGGCCGCAGGGTTCCAGCAGGCCGTCTATCGCCTGTGCAAGGGCCATCCCGGCTGGACCAGCATGCTGAGCGACACCGCGGCGATCCTCGACTGGGGCGAGATCGACCTCTTCGAGCTTGAACGGACGGCACGTGACCGCCCTGCCGAGGAGTGGCTCCCCCATGTGTTTCTGAGCCGTATCCCGGAGCACAGGAGAGCCGTCGTCGTCGCTGCGGCGACCCTGAGGTCCGTGGTCAAGGAGGCCATCGCCGCTGTGCTGGAGGGTCCTCTCCAGGGTGAGGATTGGTTCGAGAGCCTCACCGCGTACTCGTTCGTCCAGTTGCGCAGGGCTCACCGGCAGAGGTCGTCGTGGCATTTCCACCCCATGGTCCGCGGTGCCATCCTCAGCCACCTCGGGGGGCAGGAGCCGCTGAGGCTCCTGGAGTGGCACGGGCGGGCGGCCGCCTACTTCTCCCGCTCGGGTGATCTGGAGGACGAGCTGTACCACCGGTTCTGCTCCGGCGACACGAGCAAGGACGGGGAGTGGCACCGCCTCTTCCAGGCGGCGAACATGGCATGCGACTACGACTCAGGCCTCAGGGTCATCGAGCTCGTCACCGCCCACGAGGTCCGCCAGGGCCTCCTCCGCACGATGCCCGGCCTGGTGAGCCACGCCCTGACGCTCAGGTCCGACATCTCCCTTCACCAAGGCCGTCTGGACGACGCGGTCGCCGACGCCGAAGAGGCGCTCAGGATCGCACGCGAGGAGGACCTCGGGCGTGAGGAGGCCAAGGCTCTGCTTCTCCTGGGGACCGTGTCGCAGCGGCGGAGCGAACTCAGCAGAGCAAAAGAGCTCTTGAGGCAGGCCTTCGACATCTGCCTGACCACGGGTGACACCCAGAACGGGGCGAACTGCCAGTTGCATCTGGGATCCGTCGCGGCCCGGCAGGCCGACTACGTCACGGCCTCCGCATGCTTCAGCGTGGCCGCGGAGCTCTACGAGCAACTCGGGGACGTACTGGGGGAGGCCAACGTCCATTGGGAGCACGGCACCGCGCTGCGCAGGGTCGGCCGGCTCGGCGAGAGCAGGGAGGCGCTCCGGCAGGCCGTCTCGAAGTACCGTGGCCTCGGCTTCAAACTCGGCGTGGCCAATGCCCTGCGAGAGGAAGGCGGGATCTATCTGCGCGAAGGGCGTGCCAAGGAAGGCCGGAACGCGCTTCACGAAGCGCTGAGTCTCTACCGCGAGATCGGCGACCGACTGGGCGAGGCGGCGTCCCGGGCGGAACTGTCCTTCCTGGAGCTGACAGAGGGTGATGCGGACACCGCCCACGGATCGCTGCGCGATGCCGCGGCCCTGTACTCCTCCATCGGCAACGAGCTCGGCGTGGCCGACACGAACCTGCTGAGCGCCCAGGTGCTGGCCCACCAAGGGGCTCTCGACGAGGCACTCGCACATGTGACGCGCGCTGCGACAGCCTATGGGCACCTCGAGAGCCGTCTGGGCCAGGCCAACTGTCTCCTGCTCGCCGGGGTGTTCATGCTGATGAAGGGCGCGGTGGCCGAGGCGAATGTCAGCCTGGCCAGGGCGGTCCGGGCCTTCCGGGAAATCGGCAACGCACAAGGGGAGCGGCTGGCGCTCGGAGAGCGTTCACGCGCGGCGCTCCTGGAACAGGATGGCGATCTGGCTGTCCGTCTGGCCAGACGCGCCGTGCACGTCTCGTCGTTCATGGGCAGCAAGGTGGCCGTGGCCGAGAGCATGATGGCTCTGGGCGCCGCGGAACTCGCCCAGGGGCGGACGAAGCAGGCGGTACGCCTCTTCGCTGCCGGTCGTGACCTCTTCGACGAGCTCGGGGTGGAGCATCAGGTCCAGGATGCCGCACATGACCGTCAGTCAGGCCTTCTTCGTCTTCTGGTGGACGACCAGGTCGGTGCCCTGCGGACTTGATCGCTGCACGTCGCCGGCTGCCCTCAGACGCCGAGGTCAGTCCAGCGGCGGCCAGGGCCCGTCCAGCAGGCGGCCCGCCTCCTCGACGATCTGTTCTGCCAGGTGTTCCCGGTCTCGCTGTCGGGTCGCCGCGCAGTCGTTGTAGGCGTCGGTCTTCTCGAACAGTGGCCTGAGCTGCTGCGGGTGGGCCAGAGAGCCCCACCCTTCGTACGTGATCAGGTCACCCCCGGCGCCGGGAGCCAGGCTGCCGTTCACGATCAGCCGGAGCCACCAGCGCACGAGTTCCCAGCGGGCCGCTTCCCAGGGGAGGGCGGTCGTATCGGCCGGGAGGTCCTGGAGCAGGCCCAGTTCGTCCAGCACCTGGTCGAAAAGGCCGTCGGCCTGCTCGTGCTCGGAGCGGGCGAGGCCGGCGAGGAGGGCGAGGGACTCCGTCTCGCGGCCGAGGACCAAGGCCGTCAGGCCGGCTTCGATGAGCTGCTCCGGGTGGTGCCGACGGCCGATCAGGCGCTCCAGGGCCAGCATCCGGAAACAATCGACGGCCTCCTGCGCGGTGATGGCGTACGGAGTGAACGGTGTGGGCGCGGTGACGTCGATGCCCGGTCCGCCCTCCACGAAGTACGACCAGAAGCCGACGGTCGCGTGGGCGCGGACGCTGCTCGACCGGCCGGAGAATTCGTACTGGATGTAGTCGGCGAGGTCGTTCCCGTACAGAATGATGTCGGTCTGGTAGACGGAAAGGACGGGGTGACCGTGCCCGCCCGCCGTGCCGGGGAGGTAGCGGTGCCCGTAGACCGGGACCAGTTGCGGCACGGTCTCCAGCTCGGTCCTCGCGACGCGCAGCGCCTCGGATCTGTCCGCCGGCCGCGACGGCCAGTCGGGATGCCAGAACCCGTTGCGCTCCACGTCGAAGAGCACACCGTCCACCGGCCACGCCAGCCGCGCGGCCAGGTTCTCGGGGTCTCCGTTGCGCCAGTCGGGCCACCCTGTCGAGCCGTGCGGGAGCCCGGCGGCGAGGAAGACACGGTGGTCGGCCGAGAAGGTGAAGCCGAACCTCGTCTCGACCGCGTCGAGCTCCCGCTCGGTGAGGCCCGGAGCGATCTCGGTTCGAAGCACGCCGTGCAGGGCGCGGGCGGCTTCCGGGGTCAGTCGCGGGGCCGAGGGCGTGTTCACGACTGCCAGCGTAGTGAGCGGCACGACCGCACAGGCCAGGAGGCTGTCGCGATCCGCCACATCGTCGCGCCGGTGCGCGTGACCACATCCCCGGAGCCCACAGGGGCGGTCGCGTCGACCAGCCGCCGTCCTCCTGGGACTGATCGGTACGACGGCTCCGGAAGCTCCGTCACCGTTCCCGGTGTGGTCCGGGGTGACGCGGGCCGGCCCGGCCGGTCGACGGGCGGAAAAGAGACCGCACCCGGGCCGTCAGGGACGCCGGGTTCGGCGGCCTGCGGGCCGGGTGCGGGCTGGGGACCTGCGGCCCGGGGGGCCGTGGGTCCGAGGGCGTGACCGGGGGTCAGGCCTTCTTCGTCTCCCAGAAGATGCGGTCGACCTCGGCGATGAGCTCCAGCGCCTTCTCGCCCGTCTTCGGGTCCGTCGACGCCTTGGCGGCCGAGAGGGCCTTCAGGGTGTCGTTGATGAGCTGGTGCAGCTCCGGGTGCTTCTCGAAGTGCGGGGGCTTGAAGTAGTCGCTCCACAGCACCGAGATGTGGTGCTTGGCGAGCTCCGCGCGCTGCTCCTTGATGACCGTGGCACGCGCGCGGAAGTGCGCGTCCTCGTTGGCCTGGTACTTCTCCTGGACGGCCTTGACCGACTCGGCCTCGATCCGGGCCTGGGCCGGGTCGTAGACACCGCAGGGGAGGTCGCAGTGGGCGCTGACCTTCACCTTGGGGGCAAACAGGCGGGAGAGCATTGGCTGTCCTTCCTCGTGATCGTCTTCTCAGGTGGGAGATTACTCCCCGAGAAGGCTGTTTTCGCGAGCGCCCCCTAGGGCTTAGGACAAAAGTCCAGGGTCACCATGGGACTCGTGTACGAGTGGACGATCGGATCGGGAGGTGCCGGAATGACGGACGCGGGGCGGGAGCCGGGGCGGGAGGCCGGGCCTCTGTTCGGGATCGCCGAGGTGACGGGGGTGTCGATGGTGCCCACGCTGCTCCACGGCGACCAGCTCCTCGTGCACTACGGCGGGCGGCTGCGGCCCGGCAGCGTGGCCGTGCTGCGTCACCCGCTCCAGCAGGATCTGCTCATCGTGAAGCGTCTGATCGAGCGACAGGGCGCCGGCTGGTGGGTGCTCGGGGACAACCCGGATGCCGAGGGCGACAGCCGGGTCTTCGGCGCCGTGCCGGCCGAGCTGGTCCTCGGACGCGTACGGGCGCGGTACCGGCCCGTCACGCCCGGGCGTCAGCGCTCGGTGGCGGTCGTCGTCTCCTGGCTGTTCTCCGCGCTGAGGCCGGTCCGGTCCGGCCGTTCGGCCTCCAGGCGCTTGCGGGCCCGGTAGGCGGCCACGTTGGCGCGGGTCGCGCAGCGGTCCGAGCAGTAGCGGCGGGAGCGGTTGGTCGAGGTGTCGAGGTAGGCGTTGCGGCACGGTGTCGCCTGGCAGAGGCCCAGCCGGTCGGCGCCGAACTCCGTCAGGTGGAAGGCCAGCCCCATCGCCGCGATCGCGGCGAAGCCCGCCGTCGCGTTCGACGGGTGATCGGCGAGGTGCATGTGCCAGCGCGGGTGGCCCTCGTCGTCCAGGTAGTCGTGGCCCGAGATCTGCGGGCTGACGGGGAACTCCAGGAGCAGTGAGTTCAGCAGGTCCACCGCCTGGGTGTGGTCGCCGTCGTCGGCCGAGGTGAAGACCGCGCGCAGCCGGCCCCGTACCGAACGGAAGCGCGTCACGTCGGCGTCCGTCACGCGCCGGGCCATCTGGGAGGCCGCGCCGAACAGCTCCCGGACCGCCTCGACCGACGTCAGGGAGTCCTTGCCGCGGGCCGGTTCCTCGGTGTTGACCAGACGCACGGCGTAATCCGAGTAATAGGCCAGTTCCACTTGTAGTCCTTACTGCGGAGGTCTAGGGTCGGGTGCGGAGGGGGTAATGGACGTTCCCCCTTCGAGAGTATTACGAAGAGGGCGAGGTAGAGCGATGACGGACGCGGCGACGACCGGAACCGACTGGGCGGCCTGGCAGGAGAGCTGGGACCGCCAGCAGGAGTGGTACATGCCGGACCGCGAGGAGCGGTTCCGCGTGATGCTCGACATGGTCGAGGCCGTGGTGGGGCCGGAGCCCCGCGTCCTGGACCTGGCGTGCGGTACAGGGAGTATTACGGATCGGCTCCTCAAGCGGTTCCCGAAGGCGACCAGCGTCGGCGTCGACCTCGACCCCGCGCTCCTCGCCATCGCCGAGGGGTACTTCGAGGGCGACGACCGCGTCACCTTCGTGACCGCCGACCTCAAGGACCCCGAGTGGGCCACGGCACTTCCGTACGACTCGTACGACGCCGTGCTCACCGCCACCGCACTGCACTGGCTGCACACCGAGCCGCTCACCGCGCTCTACGGGCAGCTCGCCGGCCTCGTCCGGGACGGCGGTGTCTTCATGAACGCCGACCACATGATCGACGAGACCACCCCCCGGATCAACGCCGCCGAGCGCGCCCACCGCCACGCCGTCATGGACCGCGCCAGGGCCGCCGGCGCCCTCGACTGGGCCGAGTGGTGGGCCGTCGCCGCCAAGGACCCGGTCCTCGCCGGACCGACCGCCCGCCGCTTCGAGATCTACGGCGAGCACGCCGACGGCGACATGCCGTCCGCCCGCCGCCACGCGGAGATCCTCCGCGCCGCCGGCTTCGCCGAGGCCCGGCCGGTCTGGGCCTCGCCCTCGGACACGCTCGTGCTGGCCGTGAGGTAACCCGACCGTGTGTACGGGGAAGGGGCGGTACGGGAACCCGTACCGCCCCTTCCCCCTGCCGGCTAGAGCACCTTGGAGAGGAATGCCTTGGTGCGGTCGTGCTGGGGGTTGCCCAGGACGTCGCGGGGGTGGCCGGATTCGACGACGACGCCGCCGTCCATGAAGACGAGGTTGTCGCCGACCTCGCGGGCGAAGCCCATCTCGTGGGTGACGACGATCATCGTCATGCCGTCCTCGGCGAGGTCGCGCATGACGTCCAGGACGTCACCCACCAGCTCGGGGTCGAGGGCGGAGGTCGGCTCGTCGAAGAGCATCAGCTTCGGTTCCATCGCCAGCGCGCGGGCGATGGCGACACGCTGCTGCTGGCCGCCGGAGAGCTGCGAGGGGTAGTTCCCGGCCTTGTCGGCCAGGCCGACCCGGTCCAGGAGCCGCTCGGCGCGCTCGCGGGCCACGGCCCTCGACTCGCCCTTCACCTGGATCGGCGCCTCCATGACATTGGCCAGGGCCGTCATGTGCGGGAACAGGTTGAACCGCTGGAAGACCATGCCGATGTCCCGGCGCTGGGCCGCGACCTCGCTGTCCTTCAGCTCGTAGAGCTTGTCGCCCTTCTGGCGGTAGCCCACCAGCTCGCCGTCGACCGAGAGCCGGCCGCCGTCGATCCGCTCCAGGTGGTTGATGCACCGCAGGAACGTCGACTTGCCCGAGCCCGAGGGCCCGACCAGGCAGAAGACCTCACGGGGAGCGACCTCCAGGTCGATGCCCCGCAGGATGTGCGCGGCGCCGTAGGACTTGTGGACGCCCTCGGCCTTCACCATGGCGGTCACTTGGTCACCTCCGTGCGGCGGAACATGTTCAGGTTGGCCCGCAGGCGCTGGAGCGGGGTCGGCGGCAGGGACCGCAGCGAACCACGCGAGAAGTGCCGCTCCAGGTAGTACTGACCCACGCTGAACACACTGGTCAGAGCCAGGTACCAGATCGACGCCACGAAGAGCATCTCCATGACGGCACCGGCCGTGCTGCCGATGTTCGAGGAGGCCCTCAGGAGCTCCGTGTACTGCACCGCCGAGACCAGCGACGAGGTCTTCAGCAGGTTGATGAACTCGTTGCCCGTCGGCGGCACGATCACCCGCATCGCCTGCGGAAGAACGATCCGGCGCATGGTCCTCGTCTGGGACATGCCGAGCGCGTGCGCCGCCTCGGTCTGGCCCTCGTCGACCGACTGGATGCCGGCCCGGACGATCTCCGCCATGTACGCGCCCTCGTTCAGGCCGAGGCCCAGGAGCGCGACCATGAACGGCGTCATGACGTCGACGGTCTCGTTCTTGTAGATCGGTCCGAGGTTGATGTACTCGAAGATCAGCGACAGGTTGAACCAGACCAGCAGCTGGACGTAGACCGGCGTGCCGCGGAAGAACCAGATGTAGAGCCAGGCGACCGCGCCGGTCACCGGGTTCTTCGACAGCCGCATCACGGCGAAGACGACGCCGAGGACGAGGCCCAGCGCCATGGAGGCGACGCTGATGATGATCGTGTTCCCGAGGCCCTCGAGGACCGACGGGTCGAACAGCTTGTCCCAGACCGTGTCCCAGATGACGTTGCCCTGGGAGAAGGCGTAGACGAGCCAGCCGAGCAGCGCGACGACGACGACGGCGCTGATCCAGCGGCCGACGTGCCTCACGGGGATTGCCTTGATCGCCTCGTAGGGGGTGCCCGAGGCGCCGGGCCCGACCGGACTGTCGGCCGGACCCTTGTCGATCTTGTCAGTCACGATGACTGCCCTTCAGCGGAGCGTGGTGATCACTGGCCGGCGTTGACGGTGGCCTGCTTGACGGCGCTGTCGGCGACGTCCCACTTCTCCAGGACCTTCTCGTACGAGCCGTCCTTGATGATCGCGTCGAGTGCTTCCTTGACGGCGTCACGCAGCTGGGTGTCGTCCTTGGAGACGCCGATGCCGAAGAGGCCGACGTCGCTCTGGCTGCCGACGACCTCGAAGTCGTTGCCGCCGCCCGAGGTCTTCGCGATGTACGCGGCGACCGGGTAGTCGTTCAGGTCGGCGACGGCGCCGCCGGCCTTGACGCGGGTCTGGGCCTCGGCGTCGGTGTCGAACGCCTGGATGGTGAGCTTGTTCGCGCCGCACTTCTCGGCCTGAGCCTTGAAGGTGTCCTCGTAGATGGTGCCGCGCTGGACGGCGACCGTCTTGCCGCACAGGTCGTCGAGGGAGTTGATCCCCTGCGGGTTGCCCTTCTTCACGAGGAGCGAGACGCCGGAGCTGAAGTAGTCGACGAAGTCGATGCCCTTGCCGATCTTCTTCCCGGCGTCGTCCAGACCCTCCTGACGCTTCTTGTTGTCCGTCATCGAGGACATGATCAGGTCCTGGCGGCCGGTCTCCAGCGAGGTGATCAGGCCGTCGAAGGTGCCGGAGGTGAACACGAACTTCACACCCAGCTGCTTGGAGAGCGCCTCGGCGATGTCGGGGTCGACACCGACGATCTTGCCGCCCTCGGTGTACTCCATCGGGGCGTAGGAGGCGTCCGTGCCGACCTTGACGACACCGGACTTCTGGATGTCGGCGGGCAGCTTCGAGAAGAGGGGCGCGTTGCTGGCGGCGCCGCTGGTCGTGCCGCCCTCGGGGGTCGAGCCGCCCTCGGTCTGGTCGCCGCAGGCGGTCAGCAGCATGGAGCCGGCGACCGCGATGGCGGCGACCGCGGCAAGACGGGAGGTGCGGGTCTTGGCGGTCGTACAGCGCGTGGAGCGTGCGGTCATGGTCGGGTTCCTCCGGCTTGTGAGGGAGTTGCCATAGGCCGCGCACGCACCTTCGGGTGTCGCGACCTCGTGTGATTACGCGCATCTTGCCATTCGGACCGCCCGAATCGGACGGCCTCGCATGTCAAAATCGGATAACGGGTGACCCCCGAATCCCGACAGGCCGGTACATCAAGGCCGGACCTTCTCCCGAGATTTCTTGTTACCGCCGGAAAATCTGCGGTTGATCTCGCCATTCGGACGACACGAATACCACGATTCGGTCTACGGCCGAACGTATCCGGACATCAGGCGACGCGCCTGGTGTGCGCAAGGTGCCAATACGGCTGTATGAGCCACATCACCGCTCCGTATTGGACTCGTCTACGGTGATGTACGTCCGGTAAGAAGGATCCTTACACCCCTCATCCGGGGCTCAGGGCGCGTTGTGCGGCGCGCCCGCGCGGTTGCCAGACACGGCGACCGCGGGACCCGCCCACCCCTCCTCAACCAGGAGTGGCCACCCTCAAATGAAGAAGACTTAAGGGGTCAACCCAATGGCAGCGGAGATCGTCAATCCTCGCAGCGACAGTGGTACGGATGGGGCTCAGGAGCCCTTCGATCCGGCCTTCGCGCTGCACCGCGGCGGCAAGATGGCCATCTCGGCCACGGTGCCGCTCCGCGACAAGGACGACCTGTCCCTCGCGTACACGCCCGGCGTCGCCAAGGTGTGCACCGCGATTGCCGAGCAGCCGGAACTGGTCCACGACTACACCTGGAAGTCCCAGGTCGTCGCGGTCGTGACCGACGGTACGGCGGTGCTCGGACTCGGCGACATCGGCCCGGAGGCCTCGCTTCCGGTCATGGAGGGGAAAGCGATCCTCTTCAAGCAGTTCGGCGGCGTGGACGCGGTGCCGATCGCGCTCGCGACCACGGACACCGACGAGATCGTGGAGACCGTCGTCAGGCTCGCGCCGTCCTTCGGTGGAGTGAACCTCGAGGACATCTCGGCGCCGCGGTGCTTCGAGATCGAGCGCAAGCTCCAGGAGCGCCTGGACATCCCCGTCTTCCACGACGACCAGCACGGCACCGCCGTCGTCACCCTCGCCGCGCTCCGCAATGCGGCGAAGCTGACCGGCCGTACCCTCGGTGACCTGCGCGGAGTCATCTCCGGCGCCGGTGCGGCGGGTGTCGCCATCGCCAAGTTCCTGCTCGAGGCGGGGCTCGGCGACGTGGCGGTCGCGGACCGCAAGGGCATCGTCAGCCTGGACCGGGACGACCTGACCCCGGTCAAGCGCGAGCTCGCGGAGATCACGAACAAGGCCGGCCTCTCCGGCACCCTGGAGACCGCCCTGGCCGGCGCGGACGTCTTCATCGGCGTCTCCGGCGGTACGGTCGCCGAGGCCGCGGTCGCGTCCATGGCGCCGAACGCGTTCGTGTTCGCCATGGCCAACCCGAACCCGGAGGTCCACCCCGACGTCGCGCACAAGTACGCGGCCGTCGTGGCGACCGGCCGTTCGGACTACCCGAACCAGATCAACAACGTGCTCGCCTTCCCGGGCATCTTCGCGGGCGCCCTCCAGGTCCGCGCCTCCCGGATCACCGAGGGCATGAAGATCGCCGCCGCGGACGCGATCGCCGGCGTGGTCGCCGACGAGCTCTCCGCCGAGTGCGTGATCCCGTCGCCGTTCGACGAGCGCGTCGCCCCGGCCGTCGCGGCCGCGGTCGCCGCCGCCGCCCGCGCCGAGGGCGTGGCGCGCCGCTGACGCGCCCGTACACCGCGAAGGGCCGTCCCGACCCCGGGGCGGCCCTTCGCCGTGTACGGGGCCCGGCGGAGGCCCCTCCGGCGGGCCCCGTACACGGCGCGGGGGCTGGGTGCGGGGCGTGAGGGATCGGACGGTCCCGAACGGTGCGGGGGCGTGAGGCGTCGGACGGCCCCGAACGGTGCGGGGCGTGAGGGATCGGACGGCCCGCACCGTGCGGTGCGCGGTCGCTGCGCCGCCGCGGCGTCGGGTGGACGCGCGACCGGCGGCTGTACGGGTCTTCCGGTCGTCACGCGCTGATGCGTGTGTCACAGCCGTGCGTGGTTCCGCCGCGCGGGTGGCGGACCCTACGCTCGGCCCATGTTCGCTGCCTACGCCGCCCGAATCGACCGCGACCAGCCCCTGAACGGCCTCGAGCTGGGGGAACGACCCGAGCCCGAGGTACGTCCCGGGTGGACCACCGTCACCGTCAAGGCCGCCTCGCTCAACCACCACGACCTCTGGTCGCTGCGCGGTGTCGGGCTGCCCGAGGAGAAGTTGCCGATGATCCTCGGCTGCGACGCCGCGGGCATCGACGAGAACGGCGACGAGGTCGTCCTGCACTCCGTCATCGGCCAGTCCGGCCACGGGGTCGGCCCCGACGAGCCCCGCTCCATCCTGACCGAGCGATACCAGGGCACCTTCGCCGAGCGCGTCACCGTGCCGTCCTGGAACGTGCTCCCCAAGCCCAAGGAGCTCTCCTTCGAGGAGGCCGCCTGCCTCCCGACCGCCTGGCTCACCGCGTACCGCATGCTCTTCACCAACGCGGGCGTGCGCCCCGGCGACTCGGTCCTCGTGCAGGGCGCGGGCGGCGGGGTCGCCACCGCCGCCATCGTGCTGGGCAAGGCCGCCGGGTTGCGGGTCTTCGCCACCAGCCGGGACGAGGCCAAGCGGAAGCGGGCCGTCGAGCTCGGCGCCGTCGAGGCGTACGAGCCGGGCGCGCGGCTGCCGAAGCGGGTGGACGCGGTCATCGAGACCGTCGGCGCCGCCACCTGGTCGCACTCGGTCAAGTCGCTGCGGCCCGGCGGCAGCCTGGTGATCTCGGGCGCCACGAGCGGCGACCGCCCCTCGCACGCCGAGCTGACCCGGATCTTCTTCCTGGAGCTGAAGGTCGTCGGCTCCACCATGGGCACCAAGGACGAGCTGGAGGACCTCCTGTCGTTCTGTGCCGCCACGGGCGTACGGCCGGTGATCGACGAGGTGCTGCCTCTGGACCGGGCGCGCGAGGGCTTCGAGAAGATGGCCTCGGGCGAGCTCTTCGGGAAGATCGTCCTGACGACGTCTTGATGGAGCGTCAGATCTGCTGATGGGATCTCCGGCACCGCGCTCACCGCGAGCGCCCCGTGCCGGAGGTTCCGTTGCCCCGAACACCGCGAACGACACGAACGCCGCGAACGACACGAAATCCGTGGACGTCACGCACATCTCGATCGTCGCGGGGGTCGCGACCACTGCGGACGGCCCTTGCCGTCGGCGCCGTCGTCGCCGCGCTCCTGGCCCCCACGGCCGCCCGCGCCGACCCCGGGACGCCGGCGACCGGCATACCCGCCGTCACGGACGACCGCGGCCGCGCCCTCACCCTGCGCGGCTGGAACGTCGAGGACAAGGTCAACCGCGGGGACCAGGCCCTCAGCGCCGTCACCGAGCGCCACTTCAGGGACATGCGGGCCAAGGGCTTCAACTTCGCCCGGCTGCTCGTCTTCTGGGACGACCTGGAGCCGAGCCGCGGCCGCTACAGCGAGGCCTACCTGCGGAAGATCGAGCGCGTGCTGGACTGGGCGGAGAAGTACGACGTCCATGTCCTCATCGACGCCCACCAGGACGTCTTCGGCCCCGCCTTCGGCCACCGGGGCGTGCCGGCCTGGGCCACCAGGACGGACGGCCTGCCCTTCACCCCGCACCCGGACGACTGGTTCGCCGAGTACTTCGAGCCGGCCGTGCAGCGCGCCTTCACCCATCTCTACGAGGACGAGGACCTGCGACGGGCCCAGGCGGCGATGTGGCGCGTGCTCGCCGACCGCTCCGAGGACCATCCGGCCGTCCTCGGCTACGACCTGATCAACGAGCCGATGGGAGAGCTGCGCGAGGGCGAGGACCTGCCGGACGCCGCCCGCCGGATCGAACGGGAGCAGCTGACTCCGATGTACAACCGGCTCGCGGACGCCGTCCGTTCGGTCGACCGCGACACCTGGATCTTCGTCGAGCCGACGCCGATCGTCGGCGAGGGCGTGCCGACCGGCCTCGGCAGGATCGAGGACCGGAAGGTCGTCTACGCCCCGCACTTCTACAACACCGCCATGGAGGCGGGAGCCGACTACGACCCCTCGGCGGGCTGGATCGAGGCGTACGAGCAGGCGGTGACCCGGTACCCGCGTGAGTACGAGGTCCCGGTCGTCGTGGGGGAGTGGGGGCCGCTCAACAACTCCCTGCCGAACATGAAGCGCTTCTACCGTGAGGCGATGGCCTCCCTCGGCCGGTATGGCAGTGGGTGGGCCGGCTATGTCTGGTGCCACGGCGGCGGGTACTGCGCGGTGGACGGCGCCGCGGCCTTCCGTACGAACAAGGAGCTGACGGCCGAGCCCTACGCGGAGGCGGTCGCGGGCACGGTCGCCTCCTCCTCGTACGACTCCGGGGCGGGCGTCTACCGCCTCGCGTACGAGTCGTCACGGCGCGGCAGCCGGGTCACCGAGCTGTCGCTTCCCCCGGGCGCCTGGCAGGTGACGGCCCGGGGAAAGGCGGTGGTGCTCCGCGAGGGCGCGGGCAGGGCCCGGGTGATCGCGGCGCCCGGGGCCCGGGTGACGGTGACGGTCACCCGGGAGCCCCGCCACCCGTCAGAAGGTGTCGCCCTAGGCGTCCTTGCGCTCCGGGCGCAGCACCGAGGCGATCCGGTCCGCCGCCGTGGACAGATGGCGGCGGGCCTCGGCCAGCTGGGCCGACGTGACCCCGTGGTCCCGGGCCGCGTCGCGCACGTCGTCGCGGAAACGGTCCAGGAGCCGGTCGAGATCGCGGGCCGGCTCGCCGGTGGGCTCGACCGTCACGGCCCAGTCCGAGACGGCCTCCTCCGGGGAGGTGGCACGGCCCGACGCCTTGGGGTGCGTCGTACCCGTGACCAGGCCGCCCAGCTGGGCGGTGATGTCCGAGATGCCCTCCCAGACGCCCGACGGCCAGTCGCCGCGCGCGAACCGGTCCTGGACCTGCTCCTGGACCTGCTGGGCGATCCGCTGGAACTCCTTCGCCTGTCTGCGCGCCGACTGCGCCTCCTCGCGGGCCTGGCGCGTCTGCTCCCTCCACTCCTGCTTGGCGCGGCGCAGCTCCTCCTTGGCGTCGCCGAACGAGGAGCCCTTCTGCCGGGTCTCGCTCGCCGCCGCGCGCATCTCGCTGCGCAGCTTGCCCGCCGCCCCGCGCACGTCGTCGCGGATCTCGGCGGCGAGCTCGGAGACCGACTCGCGGATCTCCCGCTCCAGGTCGTCCAGTTCGCCGCCGCGGCCCGCCAGCTCCGCGCGGCCCGCGTCGGTGATCGAGTACACCTTGCGGCCGCCCTCCGTGGCGTGCGTGACCAGACCCTCGGCCTCCAGCTTGGCGAGCCGGGGGTAGACCGTGCCGGCGGAGGGGGCGTACAGCCCGTGGAAGCGCTCCTCCAGGAGCCTGATCACCTCGTAGCCGTGGCGTGGGGCCTCGTCGAGGAGCTTGAGCAGGTAGAGGCGCAGTCGGCCGTGGGCGAAGACGGGCGGCATGTCACAGCACCTTTCCGGAGGCGTGGTCGAGGTCGTCGGAGCCGACCGGGTCCGGGCGGCGCAGGAGGGCGATCGAGCCGGAGACCGTCGTGGCCTTGAGCGTGCCCCGGCCCTCGCCCAGCGTGCCGGTGATGGTCTTGGTCCCCCACTGCCCGGAGACCCGGAGGTCGTCGAAGGCGTTGGAGACGGAGCCGCTCGTCGTGCTCGCCTCGACCCGGGCGTCCGACGGATGCGGGATCCGGATGGCGACCTCGCCCGAGACGCTCGTCAGCCGGATGTCGGCCGGCGGGCCGTCCAGGTCGACGGCGTCGAGGTCGATCACCATGTCGCCGCTGACCGAGTCGGCGCGGACGGAGGATCCCGAGCCGTCGATGACCGTCAGATCGCCCGTCACCGTGTTGACCCTGAGTGCCCCCGTGACCGACTGGGCCTCCAGGGAGCCGGAGACGCTCTCCGCGTGCACCGGGCCGGAGAGCCCGACGAGTGTGGTGTCGCCCGTGACCCCCTTGACGTCCGTACGCCCCTTGATGCCGGAGATGACCGCGCCCGCGTTCACCACGCCCACCTCGACGTCCGTACCGGCCGGGACGGCCACCGACACGACGGCCCGGCGGCGGTGCCCCTTGCGGTCGAACCACTTGAGGAAGCCCTGCCAGTGCAGGTCCTCATAGGTGACGGTGAGGGTGGAGCCCTCCTGGGTCACGATCAGCGGAGGGCCCTGGATCTCGGACACCTCCAGGCGGGCGGTGCTCTCGGCGGTGCCCACCACATTCACCGTCCCGCCGACGACACGCACCTGGAGGCGGCCCACAGGGTCGGTCAGCATGAGTCTCGTCGGCTCGGCCACGGACCACTCTGTCATCGTGCTGACCTCCCGTATCGGTGACGCAACATATCGCGTCCTCGATAGACACGATATATCGCGGTACGCGGAAGTCAACCCCCGTTCGGTGTGGACGCGAACGATCAATAACCCTCTTATGTGGACAAACTGCCCTAGCGTAAGGCCCATGAACGCGACATCCGGATCGAGCCTCGTCGGCGCTCTGCTGCTCTGCCGCGCCGAGCCGTCGACGGTCCGCCCACCGGCCCAACTGCTGCGCGAAGAGCTCCTCCTCGCCCCGGCCGGTACCGAATGGAGCGTCGTCGTCCCGGAGGGGAAGCCCTGGCTCCACGGTGGTGAGCCGGTCGAACGGGTCGTCAGCGGCTGGGCCACCGCCCTGGCCGTCTCCGCCGCCACCTGGCCCGTTCTCGCGCTGTGGTGGGACGCGGACCGGGCCGGCTTCGTCCTCGCCTCCGGGTTCCGCCGCACCGTCGGCTACACCTGGCTCGCGGACGGCACCCCGGTCGGCGAGGACGAGGCCATGCGCACGTTCGCGGCCCGCCTGGCCCTCGATCCGGTCCTCGATCTCCAGGCCCTGGAGCCGCTCACCGGACCGGACAAGGACGCCGACGCGCACGCCAGGCTCGTCGGCCTGACCGCCGTCCTCGCCCGCGTCGGCCTCGCCCTGCCCACCGGCCTCACCCCCGGGGAGAGTGCGGACCGGCTGCGCTCCGTCGCCCTGGCACAGGGGGCGGAGGAGCTCGAATGGGCCGGCTGGCGAGACGCCGTGCGCGCCGAACTCGACGCGGTGGAGGGCGGTCCGCTCGGCCCGTTTCTCCGTGGCCCCAGGGCCCGGCTGCTCGGCGCGGTGCAACTCGGGGCGGGGCTGCCGCTGCTCGCCTGGGGAGTCGCCCGCCGCAGCGGGGGCTGGACGACGGCGGGGGTGCTGCTGGTCGCGCACGGCGCGCTGGGACTCGCGTACGACCGGCTGCGCGGTGACCTGCCGGTCACCGCCTGACCGAGAGTGCGGCCGCGACCGTGCGGTGGCGGGCCCGGTGCGCCGGGGCGGAGGGGCGTGGGCCGGTCCGCCGCTCCGACCGGCAGGACCGTCGGTCAGCGGCCCCGGAGAGGGGCCCTCTCGTCCCTACTCGTCCTCGTCCTCGTCGTCCAGACGCGCCAGCCAGGTCGCGAGGCGCTCGACCGGCACCTCGAAGTCGGGGTTGAGATCGACGAACGTACGGAGCTGCTCGGCGAGCCACTCGAAGGAGACCTCCTCCTCGCCTCGCCGCTTCTCCAGTTCCTCGATGCCACGGTCGGTGAAGTACATGCGATCAGGATAGGCCGTGCTCCCGACGGACCCTCGCGCTCGTCGGTGGCAGCGATTAGCCTTCTTCATCATCGTTTCGGGGAGCGGGGGGCCGCTGTGACGCACGGGATCGCTCGGGTACGACTGGACGACGGCACACCTGTCTGGGCCCGCATCAGCGAGCCGGAGGAACTCGGCCGGGGCGGCGGCTTCACGGACACCGGCATCGGCGACCGGGTGATCTCGATGGCCGGGGGTCTCACCGACGTCGTGCGCGGGGTCGTCGGCTCGCTGCGGGACGGGCTCGACCCGCAGTCGCCGGTCGAGGTCTCCGTCAGCTTCGGCATCGAACTCTCCGCCCAGGCGGGCAAGGTGATCAGCGTCCTCGCGGAGGGCGGCGGTACGGCCTCGATATCGGTCTCGCTCACCTGGACCGAACCGGGCCCCGACGCCGGCCCGCCCACGGGCCCGGGTCTCGGCGCCGACCTCGCCGAGGCGCCCGGACCCGGACCCGGACCCGCGCACGGACCCGGACCCGCGCCGGGATCGGGACCCGCTCCGGGACCCGGATCCGCGCCCGCGCGCGTGCCCGGTCCCGCGCCGGCGCCCGACACCGGACCGCGCCACCGCCCGGCGGCCGATGGCGCCGTATGAGCGCCTTCGAATCACTCGTGCGCCCCGCACTGGTACGCGTCGCGGCTCCCGGAGACGGGTATGACCCGCTCGGCGACCGGTACTGGGGCACCGGCTTCTTCATCGCCCCCGGCTGGGTGCTGACCTGCGCCCATGTCGTGGCAAAGGGGGGAAGCGCGGTGTGGAAAGGCGAGCGGGCCGTCGGCATCGTCTGGGACGGCGGCGTGACGACCGGCGAGGTCGTCCTGGCCAGCCCGCGCCCCACCGTGCCCGAGGAGGAGCTCCACCGATGGGACTTCCCCGACCTCGCGCTCGTCCGCGTCCCCGACGCCAGGGACGCGAGCTGCGTACGGCTCAGTGAGCGCAGGCCCGTGATCGCCGAGCCCATCCCGGTCGGCCTGCACGGCTGGTCCCGGGTGACCGGCCGGCTCGGCATCCGCGAAGCCGTCGGCGAGGTCCACGGCGTCGACGGCGATGCCCTCCTGCTGCGCGGTACACAGCCCGTGGAGGGGCTCTCCGGCGGACCCGTGGTCGACCTCGACCGCGCGGTCGTCATCGGCCTCAACAAGGGGCGCGGCGCGGACGAGGGCGCCGCCGTCCCCATCACCTCCCTGCGCCGGCTCTACCGGGAGCGCGGCGGCGAGGTGCTCTCCGAGGTGATGCGCGAGCACGACCGGCACCACCTCGCCCGCTACCGCTCGCTCTCCGGCGCGCCCGACTGGACCAGGGCGCAGCTCCGGCACCGCTCGCCCAGCACCCAGGGCGGCCTCGACCTCGGGCGCCGGATCCATCTCTACGGACGGCTCGCCGAACTGCCCCGGCCCACCGGGCCGGGAGACGTGCTGCACCTCGTCGACGAGGCCCGCAGGGTGACGGCCGGCCACGACTTACGCCCCGTGCTCGAAGTCGCCCCGCGGACCTGGCGCGAGGGCGTCGGACTGCTGCACGAACTCCACGATCCGCACCAGGAGGAGGAGACCGCCTCCGGTCTCGGACTGAACGCCGTCCTCGTGTACGCGGCGGAGGTCGCCCGGCACGTCAGGGAGCGGCACGGGGAGAGCCGGGCGGTCCGGAACCTGGCCGACTGGGTGACCGACGCCGCCGCCGGGACGCCGCTGCTCACCCGCCAGGCCATCGCCGCCCTGCTGGCGGCCGGCCGCCCCGCCGGGAGCCGGCCGGTGCGTGAGGCCGGAGCACGGGCCGACGTCCTGGTGGAGATCGACACCCCTCCGTACGGCCGGAAGTTCCCCTGGCGGGTGAAGCTCCTCTTCGACGGGCACACGATCACGCCGCTGCACGGGGACGACGAGGGCGTCGAGCGCGAGCGGCTCAGGGACACCCTGCGCGAGCCGCTGGCGGACGCGCTGGCGCGGGGCGACCGCGGGGAGCATCTCGCCTCCGTGGAGGCGCTGTTGCCGCGCGAACTCTTCGACGAACCGCTCGACACCTGGCGGCTCTCGCCCGACGACGAGCTGTTCGACGAGCGCTCACTGCCGCTCGGTCAGCGGCGGATCGTCGTCATACGGGACGCCGCCCGCAACAAGCGGCCGCCGGCGCCCGAGTGGCACACGCGCTGGCGGACGGCCGGTCTCGGGCCCCTGCGGGCGGTACCGCTGCGCGCCGAGGTGCTCACGGCGGGAGGGGACGCCGCCCACGCGGCACGGACCCGCCGCGAGTCCCCGCGCCAGGCCTGGGTACGGCTCTCCGAGGCCGACGACGGCTCGGTGCCGGTCTACTGCGGCCCCGTGGGCAGCGGCGACGGGCTCAGGGCCATGGCGGCCGCGCTCGCCGCCGGGCACCCCATCGCCCTGTGGCGCAGTGGGGCCCACGACCACGCGGACTGCGCCGAGTTCCACGAGCGGGCGGACGGGCTGCTCCTGGAGGTCGGGAGGGCCGAGGCGCTCCACGGGCCGGTCATCTCGCTGCGGAAGCGGGTGGCCGCGGACGCGGACCTCATGGGCACGGACGTTGCCATGGACGTGACCACGGGCGTGGGCACGGAGCGTTCCTGGGACACCGGTCCGGACACCGGTCCGGACACCGGTCCGGACACCGGTCCGGTCGGGGCCCCCGAGCCGCCCGCGCGCTCCGAGCACGCCTGGGCCGAGCATCTCGCCGTGCTCTTCGATCCGCCCGACCGGCCTCCGCGCGAGGATCCGCTCCAGGGACCGCTCATGCTCGGCGAGGAGGAGTGGTGACCGTGCGGCGGACTCCGCGAACACCCGGTCAATCGGTCCGGTTTGAGCGTCGGCAGCGCAGGGTGCCGGGCGGTACTTTCGACGGGCCGGGCCATGACACCACAGCCAGGAGGACTCCATCGTGAACGATTGGCGGATCTACCGTGGTGCCGGCCACCCGCACGACGAGATACGGCGGTTACCCGCACCGCCGCCGTGGCGCGACTTCTCGACGGGCGGGGCCGACGACACCCTCGCCGGCTCCGACCGGCGGCTCGGGGTGCGCCGCCGCCTGGTCCAGAACCACCATCCCCGCCCAGCAGAGACCGACGCCGTCAACGCCGCGCTCTATCTGCGCCGACCGCTCCTGGTCACCGGCAACCCCGGCACCGGGAAGTCCACGCTGGCCCACGCCGTCGCCCACGAACTGGGCCTGGGCCGGGTGCTGCGCTGGCCGATCGTCAGCCGCTCCACCCTCCTGGACGGGCTTTACCGCTACGACGCCATCGGCCGGCTCCAGGACGTCCAGCTGGAGCGTGCCCAGGCCGGGTCGGCGGTGCCCGCCGCGACGCCCGCCGGTATCGGCTCGTACATCCGGCTCGGACCGCTCGGCACCGCGCTGCTCCCCTCCGACCAGCCCCGTGTCCTGCTGATCGACGAGCTCGACAAGAGCGACCTCGACCTGCCGAACGACCTGCTGAACGCCCTGGAGGAGGGCGAGTTCGCCATTCCGGAGCTGGAGCGGCTGGCCGACCGGGAGCCGGTGGTCCAGGTGCTGACGGACGACGGTCGTAAGGTGCCCGTCCAGGGCGGGCGGATCCGCTGCTCCACGTTCCCGTTCATCGTGCTCACCTCCAACGGCGAACGGGACTTCCCCGCCGCGCTGTTGCGCCGCTGCATCCGCCTGGAGCTGGAACCGCCGGGCGAGGAGCAGCTCGGTGCCATGATCGAGGCGCACCTCGGTCCCGACGCGGCAGCGGGGGAGGAGGGCCTGGTCAGCCGCTTCCTGAACCGCGAGCCCGGCGAGGTCATCGCCACCGACCAGCTCCTGAACGCGATCTATCTGACCCAGCACGCCCCGCGCACCGAGCGGGTGACCCGGGAACGCATCGCGGACATGCTCATGCAGCCGCTCGATCAGCCGAGGTGATGGCCGGATGCACCGGATGCATCTGGAGGAGCTCACCCGCAGACTGCGGGCAGGCGGCCAGGACCCCACGGCCGAGGAGGTCGCGGACGCCGTCTGGCTCGCCCAGTGGCTGCCGCGTGCCTCCCCGGACCTCGTGGACGGTGCCGCCGCAGGCGTGCGAGACGGTCGGGCGGAGGATGCGGGCGACGCCCAGGGGCCGGGGGAGGGGCGAGATCCGGCCACGGGAGACGGGGGCGGCGAACCCGGTGAAGCCCTCAGGGAGGTCGACGGCGAGCGCGCCGCCGGGCACGGCAGCGGTACGGGCCAGGTCGCGGGGCACGGCACAGGCGGCGGCCCGGCCCCCGGCGACGACGGACCCAGGCCCGTCCGCCCCTCGGAGGACGTCGACATAGCGCTGCTCGTCGGACCCGGGGGCCGCGGCGCCAACCGTACGGAGCGGAACAGGACCCTCCCCGTCCGCGCGCCCGGTGCCAACGCCCTGCCCGGACTCCTCGGTCTGCAGAAGGCGCTCCGTCCGCTGCGCCACTACGCCCACTTTCCGGTCAGGCCCGGCGAAGGCCTCCTCGACGAGGAGGCGACCGCCGAACGCAGCGCCGCCGCGGGCATCCTCACCCCCGTCCTGCGCCCGGCCGCGGGCCGCCGTCCCGACATCCAGCTCCTCATGGACTCCGGCCCCGCCATGGTCGTCTGGACCCGCATGGTGGAGGAGCTGCGCCAGGCCTGCCAGCAGTCCGGCGCCTTCCGCGACGTCCAGGTGCACCGGCTGTACGACACCGGCGACGGCGCCCCGCTGGTCACCACCACCTCCGGGGCGGACGGCGTGCCCCGGCTGCGCACCGGCGACCAGCTCCACGACCCGACCGGCCGCCGTCTCACCCTGATCGTCAGCGACTGCGTCGGCCCTCTCTGGCAGCGTGGCGCGGCCCAGCGGCTCATCCACCAGTGGCCCCGGCAGTCCCCGCTCGCCCTCGTCCAGCCGCTGCCCCCGAGGCTCTGGCCCCGGACCGCGCTCACCGTCGAACCGGGCCTGCTGCTCCGCCCCGCCTCTCCCGGCGGACACGCCGGCTTCCAGCCCGACGAGGAGTCCTGGGAGCCCGTCGCCCCGGACACGCGCGCGGTGCCCGTGCTCACACCGACGCCCGAGGCGTTCGCCTCCTGGGCGCGCCTGCACGCCGGTCACGGCTCCGGCGGGGTCCGCGGCTGGGCCGCCATGATCGCCCCCGAGCCGCCACGGCCGTCCGCCCCGACGGGGAGCACCGCGCGGACCGCGTCTCCCGCCCGGGCCCGCACCCCACGCAGCGACGAGGAGTTGATGCGCGCCTTCACCGCGGGCGCCTCGCCGGGCGCGCTGCGGCTCGCCGTCCATCTCGCCGCCGCGCCGCTCGCCCTGCCCGTGATGCAGCTCGTGCAGCGCGCCATGCTGCCCGACACCGGCCCCATGGAGCTCGCCGAGGTCCTGCTCAGCGGGCTGCTGCGGCAACTGCCCGGCCCGTCCCCGTACCCCTGCTTCAGCTATTCGCCGGGTGTCCAGCAGCATCTGCTCGGCTCCCTGGACCGCAGCGCCGCCGCGCTGGTCCTCAAACACTGCTCCGAGTACGTGGAACGCAACTTCGGCCAGGGCATGCGGAACTTCCCGGCGCTCGCGGCCGCCCGGCTCGCGGGACACTCCACGGACGACGGCCGCGTGGCCGCGGCCGGCACGGTCGAGGGGACCGACGAACCCACCGGCCCGGTCGGCACGGAGCCCGAACTCTTCGCCCGCATCCCCGCCCGCGTGCTCCGCTTCTACCACCCCGACCTGATCACCCCCGACCCGCTGGCCGCCGCGCGACGGCTCTTCGAGCAGTGGCTGGGCCAGTCCGACCCCTCGCTCCTCGTCCGGTGCCGCCAACAGGCCGAGGCCGCACTGCCGGAGCACCCCGTCGAAGCCGGGATCCTGCTCGGCCGCGTGCTGTACGCCGAGTCCGGCACCGCCGCCGCCCGGGGCAGCGAGCGGCGGCGGGAGCTCCTCAGCCGCGCGCTGACCGAACTGGAGCGCGCGGGGAGCCTCGCGGCGCCGGGCAGCGCGGAGTGGGCCGAGGCCCGGCTCGAACAGGCCGTCGCCCACCACGGGTTGTGGCGCCACACCGACGACCCCGGGCACCTCGACCACGCCCTCGCCGCGCTCCTCGGAGACGTGCCGGACTGGCCGGAGATCCACCACCACACCCTCCACCTGCGCCGGGGGCGCCTGCTGCTCGCGCGCGGCGACGGCGCCGCCGCGGCGGCCGAACTCACCACCGCGCTCTCCCTCCGGGAGAGCGGTGCGGCACTCCTCGACCTGGCCGACGCCCTGCACCTCGCCGGCGCCGGGACGGCCGAGATCACCTCGGTGCTCGACCGCGCCGGCGAGCACCTCGGTGACAGCGTCCCCCTGCGGCTGCGCTGGACGACGGCGCGCGCCCGGCTGCACGACACGGCCGGCGACGGACCGGCCGCGGACGCCGCCTATGAGGAGGCCACCCTGCTCGCCCCCGCCGACAGCGGCCGCCGCGGCAGGATCCTGATGTCCTGGGGGGAGTCCCTGATGCGCCGCGCGGCGGACGCCCCCGGCCAGGCCCCCGTCGACCGGGCCGAAGGAGTCCTGCGCGAGGCGCTGACCAGCCTCCCGGCCGACGCGCCCGAGCGCGCCCGGGCCAGGATCCTGATCGGCAGCGTCCTCGCGCTCCGTTTCGACCGCGCCGGGTTCCTGCCCGACCTCTACGAGGGCCGCCACCTCCTGGAGCAGGCCGCCCGCACCACCCGGGACATCGGACTGCGTGCGGAGGTGTGGCTGCAACTGGGACGGGTGAGACTGGAGTTGAGCGAGTCCGCCCGGGACGGGGGCCTCGGCGACGCGCTCACGGCGTACGAACGGTCCTGGGAGGACACCCGGTCGGCGCACGGCGACGCCCCGGGCACCGTCACCGGCGCCCGCGCGCTCCACGCGCAGGGAGCGGTGCTCCGGCTCATGGGCCGTACGGGCAGGGCGAGCGAGGTGCTGCGCGCCGCGGCCGAACAGTGGCGGCGGCTGACCGCCGCGCTGGTGGAGGTGGACTGGAGCGACGTCGAACGGACCAGGAGCCTCCTGGCGGAGGCGGCCGCGGACCACGACCGGCCCCACGCGCCGCCGTCCGGCGAGGACCGGCGCCGGATCGCGCCGCCGTGGTGGGCGTGGAGCGATACGGGCGGGTAGGTGACGGCCGGAGCACCGAAACGGAGAACGGCTGAATAACGGGGGCGCACATGGGCGCAGTTGAGTCGAACGGGTTTCCGTCTTCCTGGCGTCGGGAAGAACCGCTCCGCCGCTACGACGGCGGGGGACAGGCGTCGGTGAGGAGGAGCCGAGGGTGTTGGAGCACAACGAGTGGGCGACCGGTGCCGACCGTGACAACGGCCGGTCCGCGCACCTGCCCGATCTCGCCGCCGTGGACCTGCGGACCCTGCGTGGCCTGGACGATCCCGAACTCGCCGCCGCGGTCGAGCTGGTGCTGCTCCGCTCACCCGAGCTGGTCGACGCCTGGTGCGAAGGCGCGGGGGACCGAGCCGCCTGACAGGCGCCGCAGCCACCGTCTGTTTCCGGCCGGATCCTCGCGATGGCCGAGGTTCCCCCGAAGGAGGCGGGAATGAACTTCGCGCCCCTGCCCGCGGGGGTCTTCACCGAGCTGGCGCGCACCCGCCCCGCCCCGGCCGACGTCGCCCTGCTGCGCTCCGCGCTGCACGCGCGGCGCCTGCTGCTGCTCAAGGCCCTCCTGGTCCGCGTCCACCGGCACCGTGGCGCGGTCGACGCCTCCGTGTTCCGCCGCTTCGAGGACTCCTGGCACCTGCTCGAACGGGCCGAGAGCCGCAACCCCGACGTCGTACGGGACGTGCTCGACTACCCCATGACGGGCGCGTGGCTCGCCGCCGCGCTGGCCGAGCCGGTGGGCCCCGCCCTCGACCGGCACCTCACCCGCCTCGAAGGCATCGCCGTCACCGCGGCCCTCCGCGCCGACTGCTCCCTGGACCTCACCGTGGAGCCCCCCGACGGCCGGCTGTCGCTGCCCGGCGTCGGCCGACAGACCGCGGACGGCGGTCGCCTCCGGATCAGGGCGGGATCGCGCGTCGCCCGGATCCACCCCGAAGGCCCGCACGCCACCTCCACCGTCCTGCTGCTCACCGACCGGCGCGCCGGCACCCTCGTCGGCCGCGGCCCGGGCTGGGACGGGCTGCACACCCTGCCCGACTCCACCGCCCGCCTCGACGACCTCGACCCGTATCGGGTGCCGCCCGGCGGGATCGGCACCCCGCCCCGTACCGCCGCCGGCCCCGCCGACACCGAACCCGCCGTCTGGTCGGCGCGCTGGCGCGGCGCGCAGGCGCTGCTCGCCCACACCGACCCGGGACGCGCCGCCGAGATCCGGCACGCCCTGCGCGCCGTCGTCCCCCTGCTGCCGCTCGGCCCCCGCTCCCAGGGAGCCACCCTGCGTTCGGCTCCCGGCGCCGTCCTGACCTCCCTGCCGGCCGGGGCCCAGGACATGGCCGAGACGCTCGTCCACGAGCTCCACCACAGCAAACTCGCCACCCTGCACGAGCTCGTACCGCTCTACCGGCAGGGAAGGGCGGCCGTGCACCGGGTGGGCTGGCGCCCCGACGCCCGGCCCATCGGCGGAGTGCTCCAGGGCGCGTACGCACACCTGGCCCTGACCGACCTCTGGCGGCGTGCCGCAACCGCCCGCGCGGCGCCCCGGCCCTGGCGGTCCAGCGCCGGGCAACAGTTCGACCATATGCACGATCAGGTGGGCGAGGCGCTGACGATCCTGCTTGAATCCGATGAACTGACCAATGAGGGACGGGAGTTCGCCCAGCAAATGAGGCGGCATCACGCGAGCCTCGGCGCGGCCCCCCGGGCAGCTGGGTAACACTGTGCCCAGGGCACATGACACTGCGTTGCGCGTGAGCGGGACGGGAGACGTATCAGATGGCGGAACAGCGGTCGGGTGGCGGCGCGACGGACGACGGCGGCAGGGGCGCCCCCGAGCACGTTCTTGTGGTCTTCCCCGGCTACCACCGGCCTTGGGCGGCCTGGATCAACCAGCGCCTCGAAGCCCACGGAGTGCGCGCGACCCTGCAGCGCTGGGACCCGCCGCGCGAGGTGCCCCTGGAGGACTCCCTCAGCGACCTGCTGCTCGCCAGCGGGCAGGTGCTGCTCGTGCTCAACGACTGGTTCTTCCAGCTCGGCCCCCGGCCGGCCGGCGAGTGGAACGACGTCCTGCGCGGTTTCGTCGCCTCCCGCGCGGACCGGTTCGCCGCCGTCAACCTCACCAACCGGCCGCTGCTCCCCGCCACCGCCGTCCTCGAACCGGTCAGCCTCTGGGGCGTCGGCGAGGACGAGGCCGAAGCACGCCTCCTGAGCCGGCTCGGCATCGAGCCCCGCCGCACCTCCGGGCGCCGCGGCCCGCTCGGCACGCCCGTCCGCTACCCCGACACCCCACCCGCGATCTGGGGCGAGATCCCGCGCCGGAACCCGCGGTTCACCGGCCGGGACGACCTCCTCACCGAGCTCCAGGAACGGCTCATGGACGCCGACCGCGGCAACGCGGCCTGCACCCTGCTCGGCATGTCCGGCATCGGCAAGACCCAGATCGCCGCCGAGTACGCCCACCGCTTCAGCCCCGACTACGACGTCGTGTGGTGGGTCAACTCCGACGACCGCAACGTCCAGCGCGACCGCTTCGGCGAACTCGCCGCCGAACTCCGCCTGCCCAGCGGCAACGAACCCGGCGAACGCATCCGCGCCGTACGCGAGGCCCTGCGCCGGGGCGACCCCCACTCCCGCTGGCTCGTCATCTTCGACGGCTGGGACGACACCGACGGCGCCCAGGTCCTGCTGCCCCACGGCCCCGGACACGTACTGATCACCTCCCGCAACCGCGGCTGGGGCGACTACACCGACGTCCTCGAAGTCCCCAGCTTCGACCGCGCCGAGTCCACCGCCTACCTGATGCGCCGCGCCTCCCACATCACCGCACCCCAGGCGGACGAGGTCGCCGCCGAGTTCGGCGACGTACCCCTGCCGCTCGTCCAGGCCGCCGCCTGGCTCGGCGAGTCCGGCATGGAGGTCCCCGAGTACCTGCGCATGGTCCGCGACGGGCGTCTCTCCACCGTCGAGGAGCCCTCCGCCGTCGACGGCTACCCCAACGCCTCGCTCACCTCCTGGTCGATACTGATCAACCGGCTCCGGCGCTCCCAGCCGCAGGCCATCGACGTCCTCAGCCTGTGCGCCTCCTTCGCCCCCGGCCGCATCCCCCTCGGACTCGTCCGCGCCTACCCGCAGGCCGAACTTCCCGAGGACCTGCGCTGGATGGCCACCGACCTGCCCGCCTGGACCCGCGCCCTGGACACCCTCGTCAACTACTCGGTGCTCACTCGCGAGACCCGCGGCCCCGCCACCAACGTCGAGGTGGGACCGCACCAGGAGTCCGTGCACATGCACCGGCTCGTCCACGACATCGTCGCCCGCCTCACCGACGGCGAGAACCGCGAGGCCCACCGCAAGGCCGTCCGCTCCCTGCTCGCCGAGGCCGACCCGGGCAACCCGATGGACAGCCGCAACTGGCCCCGGTACGCCGAACTGCTGCCGCACGTCGGCCCGTCCGGCGCCCTCACCAGCCGCAGCCCCCGTGTGCAGACCGCCGTCCTCAACAGCCTGCGCTACTGCTACCGCAGCGGCGAGTTCCGGGCGGGCGCCCAGCTCGCCGAGCGCATCCGGGACGCCTGGTCCACCTTCATGGACCCGCTGGACCAGCCCATGCTGGACCTGACCACACAGCAGGGCAACGTCCTGCGCTCCTTCGGCCGGTTCCGCGAGGCGTACGAACTCGACCTCGCCCAGCGCGAGCGGCTGAGCGCCGCCACACCCCCCAACGAGCTCGGCTCCCTCCTGTCCGGCAGCGCCATCGCCAGCGACCTGCGCTTCCTCGGCCAGTACCAGGAGTCCGAGAAGCTCCAGCGCCAGGTGCTCGCCGACGCCGAACGCCTCCTCGGCGACACCGAGTTCTCCACCTTCGTCGCCCGCCACAACCTCGGCGTCGTCCTGCGGATGCTCGGCCGCTACCAGGAGGCGTACGACCTCGACGCGGAGTCCCTCGTCCGCTGCGAGACCGTGCTGCGCACCCGTCACGCCCACACCCTGGGCGCCGGCAACGCCCTCGCCCACGACCTCCGGCTCCTCGGCCAGTACCGCGAGGCGCTCGCCCGCCAGGAGGCCAACGTCCGGGTGCACGTGCAGGTCCTCGGACCACAGCATCTGCAGACCCTGTACGCACGCACCCAACTGGCCCTCTGCCGACGCCGCGAAGGCGGCTTCCAGCAGGACCTCGGCGCCACCATGGCCAGCCTGCTGGAACAGCTCGAACAGGTCCACGGCCGCGGGCACTACATCACGCTCGCCGCCATCAACAACTACGCCAACTACCTGCGCGAGCACGGCGACCTCGACCACGCGAGGGAGCTCGTCACCGAGGCCGAGGCCGGCTACCGCTCCCTGCTCGGACCCGCCCACCCCGTCGCCACCGGCGTGCTCGCCAACACCGCCCTCGTCATGCAGGCCTCCGGAGAACGCGCCGACGCCATGGCCATCCTGGAGGGCGCGCTCGCCGGCCTCACCGCCTCCCTCGGAGCCGACCACCCCTGGGTTCTCGGCTGCGCGCTCAACACGTCCGCCGCCCGCAACTTCAACGGGCGGGTCGCCGACGCCGCCGAACTCAGCCGGGACACCCTGCGCCGGGCCCGCCACGCCCTCGGCAACGAGCACCCGCTCACCCTGTCCTGTCAGGTCGCGCTCGCCACCGACCTGCGCGGTCTGCGCGAGGTCGAGGAGGCCGGAAAGCTGGAGGAGGCCGCCCTGCTCTCCCTCACCCGTACCCTGGGCGCCCAGCACCCGCACACTCTCTCCGCCCGCCACCGCAACCGCCCCTACTGGGACTTCGAGGCCAACCTCGGATAGCCCGGCGCGGCCCGGACACGCCG
Organism: Streptomyces sp. NPDC013317; assembly: GCF_055563155.1. Taxonomy (NCBI): domain Bacteria; kingdom Bacillati; phylum Actinomycetota; class Actinomycetes; order Kitasatosporales; family Streptomycetaceae; genus Streptomyces; species Streptomyces sp. NPDC013317. The sequence continues at coordinate 490,565 of NZ_JBVHDX010000002.1, read as the reverse complement.
GAGGCCCGGCACCCCTCGCGGGGTGCCGGGCCTCCGTGCGTACCGGAACAGCGGATCAGGCGTCGAAGACCTCGTTGACCAGCTGCTGCTGCTCGGCCTGGTGGCGCTTGGCCGAGCCGACCGCCGGGGACGAGGAGTGCGGACGCGAGATCCGGCGCAGGCGCTCGCCGTGCGGGATGTCGGCGCCGACCGCCAGGTCCAGGTGGTCGATCAGGTTCAGCGCGATGAACGGCCACGCACCCTGGTTCGCCGGCTCCTCCTGGGCCCACAGGTACTTCTCGGCGTTCGGGTACTTGGCGATCTCGGCCTGGAGCTCGGCACCCGGCAGCGGGTACAGGCGCTCCAGACGGATGATCGCCGTGTCCGTGACACCGCGCTTCTGCCGCTCGGCCTCCAGGTCGTAGTAGACCTTGCCGGAGCAGAAGACGACCTTGCGGACGGCGGCCGCGTCGACCGAGTCGTCGCCGATCACCGGGCGGAAGCCGCCGGTGGTGAACTCCTCCACCTTCGACGCCGCGGCCTTCAGACGCAGCATCGACTTCGGGGTGAAGACGATCAGCGGCTTGTGGTGCGGGTTGTGCACCTGCCAGCGCAGCAGGTGGAAGTAGTTCGACGGCAGGGTCGGCATCGCGACCGTCATGTTGTCCTGCGCGCACATCTGCAGGAAGCGCTCTGGACGCGCGGACGAGTGGTCCGGGCCCTGGCCCTCGTAGCCGTGCGGCAGGAGCAGCGTGACGCCGGAGGTCTGGCCCCACTTCTGCTCGGCCGAGGAGATGAACTCGTCGACGACGGTCTGCGCGCCGTTGACGAAGTCACCGAACTGGGCCTCCCAGACCACGAGGGAGTCCGGGCGGGCCAGCGAGTAGCCGTACTCGAAGCCCATCGCCGCGTACTCGCTGAGCAGCGAGTCGTAGACGTTGTAGTGGGCCTGGTCCTCGGCCAGGTAGAGCAGCGGGGTGTAGTCCTCGCCGGTCTCCTGGTCCACCAGGACCGCGTGGCGCTGGCCGAAGGTGCCGCGGCGGGAGTCCTGACCGGACAGCCGGACCGGGGTGCCCTCCATCAGCAGCGAGCCGATGGCGAGGGTCTCGCCGAAGCCCCAGTCGATCGTGCCGTCGTCGATGGAGGCCGCGCGGCGCTGCATCTGCGGCATCAGACGCGGGTGGACCGTGATCCGCTCGGGGATGTTGACCTGCGACTCGGCGATCCGCTTCACGACCTCCTGGGAGACCGCGGTGGTCACCTGGACCGGGAACTCCGGCTGCGGGTCCGGGACGTGCGCCGGGGCCGGGGCGGAGGTGGCCTCGCGGACCTCCGCGAAGACCTTCTCCAGCTGGCCCTGGAAGTCCTGGAGCGCCTGCTCGGCCTCTTCCAGGGTGATGTCGCCGCGACCGATGAGCGACTCGGTGTACAGCTTGCGCACCGAGCGCTTCTTGTCGATCAGGTTGTACATCTGCGGGTTGGTGAACTGCGGGTTGTCGCCCTCGTTGTGACCGCGGCGGCGGTAGCAGATGAGGTCGATCACGACGTCCTTGTTGAACGTCTGGCGGAACTCGAAGGCGAGCCGCGCCACGCGGACCACGGCCTCCGGGTCGTCGCCGTTCACGTGGAAGATCGGCGCCTCGATCATGCGGGCCACGTCGGTCGCGTACATCGAGGAACGCGAGGACTCCGGGGCGGCGGTGAAGCCGACCTGGTTGTTGATGACGATGTGGACCGTGCCGCCGGTGCGGTAGCCGCGCAGCTGCGACATGTTCAGCGTCTCGGCGACGACACCCTGGCCGGCGAAGGCCGCGTCACCGTGCAGGGCGACGGGCAGGACGGTGAAGTCCGTGCCGCCCTTGTTGATGACGTCCTGCTTGGCGCGGACGACACCCTCCAGGACCGGGTCGACCGCTTCCAGGTGCGAGGGGTTGGCGGTGAGCGAGACCTTGATCTGCTCGCCGTCCAGGCCGGTGAAGGTGCCCTCGGCGCCCAGGTGGTACTTCACGTCGCCGGAGCCGTGCATCGACTTCGGGTCGAGGTTGCCCTCGAACTCGCGGAAGATCTGCGCGTACGACTTGCCCACGATGTTCGCGAGGACGTTCAGGCGGCCGCGGTGGGCCATGCCGATGACGACCTCGTCCAGGCGGGACTCGGCGGCGGAGTCGATGACCGCGTCGAGCAGCGGGATGACGGACTCGCCGCCCTCCAGGGAGAACCGCTTCTGACCGACGTACTTGGTCTGCAGGAAGGTCTCGAACGCCTCGGCCGCGTTCAGGCGGCGCAGGATCCGCAGCTGCTCCTCGCGCTCCGGCTTGGAGTGCGAGCGCTCGACGCGGTCCTGGATCCACTTGCGCTGCTTCGGGTCCTGGATGTGCATGAACTCGACGCCGGTGGTGCGGCAGTACGAGTCGCGCAGCACGCCGAGGATGTCGCGGAGCTTCATCATCGACTTGCCGGCGAAGCCGCCGACCGCGAACTCGCGCTCCAGGTCCCACAGGGTGAGGCCGTGCTCGGTGATGTCCAGGTCGGGGTGCTTGCGCTGGCGGTACTCCAGCGGGTCGGTGTCGGCCATGACGTGGCCGCGGACCCGGTAGGAGTGGATCAGCTCGAAGACGCGGGCGGCCTTGGTGACGTCGTCGTCGTGCGAGGCGTCGATGTCCTTGAGCCAGCGGACCGGCTCGTAGGGGATCCGCAGGGCCTTGAAGATCTCGTCGTAGAAGCCCTCCTCGCCGAGGAGGTAGTTCGCGACGACCCGCAGGAACTCGCCGGAGGCGGCGCCCTGGATGACCCGGTGGTCGTACGTCGAGGTCAGGGTCATGACCTTGGAGATGCCCAGCTTGTTCAGGGTGTCCTGGGAGGTGCCCTGGAACTCGGCCGGGTAGTCCATCGAGCCGACGCCCATGATCACGGACTGCCCGGGCATCAGACGCGGCACGGAGTGGACGGTGCCGAGGCCACCGGGGTTGGTCAGCGAGACCGTGACGCCGGTGAAGTCCTCCATCGTCAGCTTGCCGACGCGGGCGCGCTTGACGATGTCCTCGTAGGCCTGCCAGAACTCGAAGAAGTTCAGCGTCTCGGCCTTCTTGATGCCGGCGACGACGAGCTGGCGGTCGCCGTTCGGCTTCACCAGGTCGATCGCCAGGCCGAAGTTCACGTGGTCCGGCTTGACCAGGGTCGGCTTGCCGTCCTTCTCCGCGAAGGAGTGGTTCATCGACGGCATGGCCTTGATCGCCTGCACCATCGCGTAGCCGATGAGGTGCGTGAAGGAGATCTTCCCGCCCCGGGCGCGCTTCAGGTGGTTGTTGATCACGATCCGGTTGTCGAAGAGCAGCTTCACCGGGACGGCGCGGACGGACGTGGCCGTCGGCACCTCCAGCGAGGCGTTCATGTTCTTCGCGACGGCGGCGGCGGGGCCGCGCAGCGTGATCAGCTCGGGGCCGGCGGGCGCCTCGTCCGCGGAGGCAGCAGGGGCCGCGGGGGCCTTCGCCGCGGGCGCGGTCTTCGCCGGCGCCGGAGCGGCGGCGGCGGGCTTCGCCGGAGCCGCCGCGGCGGGCTTGGCGGGCGCCGGGGCGGCAGCGGCCGGGGCAGCGGCGGCCGGGGCCGGGACGGCCTTGGCGGGAGCCTGGGCGGGCGCCGGAGCGGCGGGCGCGGCAGGTGCGGCCTGTGCGGGGCTCACCTGCGGCGCGGCGGCCGGAGTCTCCGTCGCACCGGGCTTGTAGTCGGCGAAGAAGTCCCACCAGGCGCGATCGACCGAATTCGGGTCCTGGAGGTACTGCTGATAGATCTCGTCGACGAGCCACTCATTGGCGCCGAAGGCGGTCGCAGGGTTCTGACCCTGCCCGTCTTGGCCGGTGGAGGTACTCGGGGTACTGGGGGACTGAGACGACACGGCGGTAACCGCCCTCTTCCGCTTCACAAGGTGATGGACAGCGGAAATAAAGGCTACGCCTCCCTGACCGACAGGTGCAGGCCGGGCAGCTCCAACGTCGCGCAAGTCACACTTGACGCGGTGTTTCGGGGCAGGGAATGGCGGGAAACAAGCGTGGTTCTGCCCTCCCGTGGGTACGGGGGACCCGGGTTGCGGCCCATGAGGCACGCATCCCTGACCACGTTCTGATCGTGTACACGCAGAACATGTGCTTCCGGTTCGACCCTACGTCAATCGCGTGCCGGAATGCTTCCCGGAAGAGTGACCTGGATCCGGCAGCCCCGTGACGATTCGGCCACACCGATCTCGCCGCCGTGCAGATCCACCGCCCAGCGGGCGATCGCGAGCCCCAGACCCGTACCGCCGTCGCTGCCCTTGCCGGACTGGGCCGGCACCTGTCCCCGGTTGAACCGCTCGAAGACCGTGTGGCGGAGCGACTCCGGGATGCCCGGGCCCTCGTCCTCGACCTCCAGGGCCAGCGAGTCCGGCCACGACCCGCGGCGCGCCCGTACGGTCACCCGGCCGTGCGGCGGGGAGTGCTTCACCGCGTTGTCGATCAGGTTCGCCATCACCTGGTGCAGCCGCTCGGCGTCCGCGTGCGCGGTCAACTCGGGCGGCGAGACGTCCAGGTGCAGATGGACGTCCGTACGGTTGTGCAGCCCCGACGTCGAGGACAGACCGCGCTGGGAGGCGGCGAGGTTGGCCTCGCGGAGCACGCCGGAGAGGTACGGCCAGACTTCGAAACGCCGTGCCTTGAGCGTGACGACACCGTTGTCAAGGCGTGACAGGTCGAGCAGCGTCTCGACCAGCCGGCCGAGCCGCTCGGTCTGCTTCAGGGCCGTCCGCATCGTCTCCGGGTCGGCCTCGGATACACCGTCGACCACGTTCTCCAGGACGGCGCGGAGGGCGGCGATGGGGGTCCGCAGCTCGTGCGAGACGTTGGCGACCAGCTCCTTGCGGTTCCGGTCGACCGCCTCCAGGTCGTCCGCCATGCGGTTGATCGTCGAGGCGAGGTCGCCCAGTTCGTCCCGGCGGTCCGCGCCGCGCACGCGCCGGCTGAAGTCGCCGCGCGAGATCGACCCGGCCACCGTGTTCATCTCGTCCAGCGGTGCCGTCAGGGACTGCGCCACGAACTGGGTGATCAACAGCGTCGCGATCATCGCGAAGATCGTGATGTAGCGGAACTCCGTCGAGGTCCGGATCGCCACCAGCGCGAGCCCGGAGGTCAGCAGGACCGCCCCGACGACCAGTGTGCCCAGCTTGGTCTTGATCGAGATCACGATCCGGCGCCTGCTCCGGCGCTCGGGGCGCTGCCCCCGGCGTCTCATGACGCCGGCGTCTCCAGCGCGTAACCGACGCCGTGGACCGTACGGATCCGCTCGGCCCCGATCTTCCGGCGCAGCGCCTTGATGTGGCTGTCGACCGTGCGCGTACCGGAGGCGTCCGCCCAGTCCCAGACCTCGGCGAGCAACTGCTCGCGGGAGAGGACCGCGCGCGGGGTGTTCGCCAGGCAGACCAGCAGGTCGAACTCGGTCGGCGTCAGATGCACGTCCTCGTTGCGGACCCTGACCCGGCGCTGCGCGTGGTCGATCTCCAGCTCGCCGAGGCGCAGGATCCCGCTCCGCGGGGTCACGGCCGCCAGGGCGGCGCGCTCCACCCGGCGCAGCAGGACGTGGACCCGCGCGGCCAGCTCGCGCATCGAGAACGGCTTGGTCATGTAGTCGTCGGCGCCGACGCCGAGCCCCACCAGCATGTCCGTCTCGTCGTCCCGCGCGGTCAGCATCAGGACCGGGACCGGACGCTGCGCCTGGACCCGGCGGCAGACTTCGAGGCCGTCGAAGCCGGGCAGCATCACGTCGAGGACCATCAGGTCGGGCTGCCAGGCCTCGGCCGCGTCCACGGCCGCGGGGCCGTCGGTCGCCGTCTGGACGAGGAAGCCCTCCGCGCGCAGGCGCGCGGAGATGGCTTCCACGATCGTCGTGTCGTCCTCGACGACCAGCACTCGTCGCTGCGCACCCGGAGTGGCCGCCGCACCGTGGTGAGTGGTGTGTGTCTGCTCCATTGCCCCGCCTCGCATCGCTGGTGTCGGCCAGCAGCCTAGAGGCACGGGCAGCGTCCCGGCTACGCAGGCCTTACGGCGAGGTGCACCACGTCAGGGACGCCCCGGGCAACCGGGATCTCTTCCGTCCGTACCCCGCTGAATCCGGCATTCCGCAACGACTCTTCGAAATCGGCGGACGGCCGGGCGGACCACACGGCGAGGATTCCGCCAGGGTTCAGGCGCTGTGCGCAGGCCTCCAACCCCTCGGCGGAGTAGAGGCTTTGGTTGTCCTCGGTCACCGTCCAGTCGGGGCCGTTGTCGATGTCCAGACAGAGGGCGTCGTAGTGGTCCGGGGAGGTGTGGAGGTGTTCGACCAGGTCCGTGTGAAGGATCACGTTGCGCGGATCGGCCAGGGCCGCTCCGGAGATCGCGGCCAGCGGTCCCTCGTGGTGCCAGTCGATGATCGCCTGCTCGCGTTCGACGACCACGATCCTGGCCCAGCGGGGGTCGGCGGCGGCGTGTGCGAGGGAGAAACCGACGCCGAGCCCGCCGATCAGCACGGAGGCGCCGGGCCGGCCGCCGAGCGCGTCCATCGCCGCGTCGATCAGCAGCCGCTCGGAGCGGCCGTCGGAGGTGTCCATCAGGAAGGTGCCGTTGGCGATGATCTCGAAGTGCTCGTCGCGCCGGCGCAGCACGACCTCGCCGTACGGTCCCTCGCGGCGGTCGAGGGTGACGGGCTGGGACATGGGTACTCGCTCCGATCGGGCTCTCGGGGTCGTCGTGGCCGTCCATCCTTGCGGGATGCCGGTGGCCGGGACAACCGGAAGGGAGCGGTCCGGGGCCGGGCCCCCCACGGGCCGGCCCCGGACCCGGTGCGGGGTCGGTCAGGAACCCCGCGGTCGGAGGGGATCGGATCCAATAGATCGGATCGTGGATCCGATCTATTGGATCCAATCTGTTGGGCGTTGGATCCGGTCTCAGATCGACAGGCCGTGGCCATGGGCGAAGACCGGGTCCGCCGTGTCGTTCGGGACGTCCGGGCGGGCCGCCTCCACCGCCGCCATCGAGCGCGGCAGCTCGAAGGGGAGCCGCCCCTCCGCCGCCGCCCGGCCGAACGCCACGTCGAGCAGGGCGTCGTCGCCCGCCCCGTAGTCGGCGACCAGCGCCGCCGCCCGCTCGGCGATCTCCGGCAGGACGGCCGGGCGCTCCAGGTTGACGCACACCACCGTCGGGACCGTGGCGAGCAGGGACAGGATCCGGGCCAGCTCCGCCTCCTCGAAGGCGAGCGAGCCGGAGTGGAAGAAGGCCTCGAAGCGGTTCGGGCGCTCCTCGTACGGGGTGCGCAGCCGCAGCACCGCCAGGTCCGCCTCGGCGGGGGCGTTCACGACGTCGCCGTACGCCGCCGCGACCGCCGGGTCGACGTTCTCGACGTACAGCTTCGGGCGGCCGGCCAGGGGCAGCGGCCCGTTCGTGAGGACCGTGAGCGAGCGGCGCTGGGCAGCCGCGCCCGCGGCCTTGAAGTCGGCGCGGCCGACCGTCTCGGCAGCCTCGTCGGGGTCGACGTACCGCCGCCGGTCGAAGAGCCCGAGGACGAACTTCTCGCGCAGCAGCCGTCGCACCGAGGCGTCGATCCGCTCCTCGGGGATCCGGCCCGACTCCACGAGCTCCACGATCACCTCGGGGCACTGCTCGCCGCCGAACTGGTCCGAGCCCGCGTCCAGCGCCTTCGCCGCCCGTTCGGCCACGCTCAGGTGCTCCACCCCCCACGCCCGCGCCTCGTGCGTCTCGCCGAAGATCACCGCGTTCGTGAGCAGCCCCCAGTCGGTGCAGACGATGCCGGTGAAGCCCAACTCCTCCCGCAGCAGGCCGGTGACCACGCCCTTGTTGAAGCCGAAGCCGACCTCCTCCCAGTCGGTGCCGATCGGCTGGCCGTAGTACGGCATCATCTGCGAGCAACCGGCGGCCACGGCGGCCCTGAACGGCTCCAGGTGGTGCTCCCGCATCCCGCCCGGATAGATCTGCTCCTTGCCGTGCGGGAAGTGCGGGTCCTCGCCGTCCTTCTGCGGCCCCCCGCCGGGGAAGTGCTTCACCATGGCGGCCACCGAGTCCGGCCCCAGCTCCTCGCCCTGCAGCCCCCGGACGTACGCCTGGACCAGCTCCCCGGTCAGCTTCGCGTCCGAGCCGAACGTGCCGGACTGGCGGGCCCAGCGGGGCTCGGTGGCGAGGTCGATCTGCGGGTGCAGGGCCGTACGGAAGCCGACCGCGAGGTACTCGCGGCGCACGGTGTCGGCGAAGCGGAACACCAGCTCCGGGTCGCCGATCGCGGCGAGCCCCAGCGCCTCGGGCCAGGCGGAGAACGCACCGGCGTTGAAGGAGGCGCCGACGTTGTCCGTGAAGGCGTGGCGCGGGTCGGTGGAGAGGGAGACCGGGATGCCCAGGCGGGTGTTCTCGGCCATCTCCTGGACCGCGTTGTGCCAGAGGGCCATCTCGCGGGCGCCGTAGGTGCCGAGCAGGTTGAAGTGGCTGAGGTGGCGGTCCTCGACGAGTTCCGGCGTGGTGAACGGCAGCATCGAGCCGTCCGTCTCGGTCACCGGAGTGCCGTCCGCGTTCATCATCAGCATCGAGTGGAAGAGCTGGCCGGCCTTCTCCTGCAGCGTCATCCGGGAGAGCAGATCCTCCACCCGCTCTGCGACGGGGCGGGTGGCGTCCTGGTAGGGGTGCATGTCGAGGCTCCTGAGGGCGGCTGCTTGAGGGGGCGGCGGGCTCAGGCTAAGCGTGAAAACCGAGTAGGTACTAGGTTTCTGTGATGTGACCCGGATCACGCCTCGCAGGGGCGTATTTCGGCCAGCGTCTAGGGTGGCCGCATGCCGGAGAACAAAGGCCGAACGACCCGCGCGGGCGCGGGCAGGGGCAGCTACGCGGTGGGCGACGAGCGCCGCCGCAAGATCCTCGACACAGCCGTCGACCACTTCGGCCGGTGGGGCTTCCACGCCTCCTCGCTCGCCCGGATCGCCAACGACTGCGGCATCACCCAGGGCGGCCTCCTGCACCATTTCCGCAGCAAGGAGGACCTTCTGCTCTCGGTCCTCGCGCAGAGCGAGCAGCACGACGTCGAGCGCCTCTTCGCCGAGGAACCGGAGTCGTACACCGCGTATCTGGAGACCGTCGTCGGCCTCGTCGAGGACAACACCCGGCGCCCCGGCATCGTGCGGATGTTCAACGTCCTCGTAGGAGAGTCGGGCAACGTCGGACACCCCGCGCACGCCTACTTCAAGGAGCGGTACGCGCGCGTGCTGCGCCACACCGTCGACCTGATGGAGGCGGCGGTGCGGCGCGGGGAGCTGCGGGAGGGCGTCGACTGCCGGACCGTCGCGCAGGAGCAGCTCGCCGTCATGGACGGTCTGCAGCTCCAGTGGGCGCTGGATCCCGGGGCGATGGACATGCCGGGGCGCGTAGGGGAGTACCTGGACCGCCAGTTGAGGGGAATATCGGCGACGGGGGAGGGGCTCCCGGGCACCCGGTGAGGGGTCGGGCGTGAGGGCCCTCAGGGGCCGGTCGGGGGGCCGCCGTCGGGCAGGGCCTCGAAGACGCGTTGCAGCGCGGGAGGGCGCTCGCCGTCCGCCGCGACGACGACGCGGTACCGGTACGTGAAGACGTACTGGAAGCCGTCCTGGACGGTCGCGCCCGTCGGCCGGGCGGGGACCTTCGCGTACGCCGGGTCCTCCAGCGCCGCCCGCAGCTCGGCCACTTCGGCGGCGGTCATACGGCCCGCGCGCGGCTCCTCCGTCCCGGAGCGGGTGGTGTAGCTGCCGTCGTAGTGGACGACCAGCTGGTTGCGGACGCCGGCGAGCCCGCCGTTGACGTTCACCTCGACGAGGACCTCGCGCGGACCGGGCTCGTGGTCTTTGCGCACGGTCCCGTCCGTCGCGGTCGGGACCGGCGGGACGGAGACGTCGCCGGTCCGGTCGGGAGTCGGAACCGACGCGGATGCCGGGCTTCCCTCCCGGGGTGCGGCGGGCCCCGGCGGGGTGCCCTGGTCGCCGCAGCCGGTCAGTGCCAGTACCGGAACCAGTGCCGCCGACGCGGCCCAGAGCCTCGCGTTACCGCCCTTGAGCGTCATGGACACGATCCTGCCCTCACCCGCCCCGCTTGGCCAGGGCCGCGAGCGCGGCGTCGAGGCGGGGATCCCGGTCCGCGGGCAGATTCCGATGCGCCGCGGGCGCGGGGATGCGCGGGAGGCCGGCGCCCGGCGCCCCGCCCCCCTTACGGCCGGGCGGCCTCCTGGCGGCGCACCATCTCGGCGATCCACGTCGGGGCGAAAGGGGAGGTGCAGTTCGGGGCGGTCGGGTAGTCCTTGAGGACCTCCAGGCGCTCGCCGATGCCGACCGCGCGGGCGCGATGCTCGGGGTGCTGGATCCCGATCTGGGCCAGGCAGGCGTTCATCGCCCACTGCAGCCGGTCGGGGGCGTCCTTCATCTCCGCCTCGACGATGTCGAGCAGTCCGTCGAGGTCCAGGCCGGCGGGCTTCTTCACCACGCGCTCGGCGGTCAGCGCCCAGCCGGCGCTCGCCACCACCGGGTTCTGGTCCGCCGACCATGCGAGCCGCAGTTCCTCGGCGTGCGGGCTCTTCTTCACCACGTAGTTCACGAGCCAGTCGTGCACCTTGGGGGCGCGCGCCTCACGCACCATGGCGTCCAGCTCGTCCCGCCCGAACGCCTTCGGGCGGCAGATCAGCAGCGCCAGCAGCCTCGCGGCGGTGTCGTCCGTCGCCCAGAGGTCGCGGGCGAGATCCTGCTGCGTCCTGAGCTCCTTCGCGAGCGCGCGCAGCCGGGTGAGGTTCACGCCGTGATCGTCACCGCGCTTCTCGTTCGCCGCGCGCATCTTCGGGTCCTCGAGCCCGGCCAGGTCGGCCATGACCCGCGCCAGCGTCGCCCCTGCAGCCCCGGCAGCCCCGGCAGCCCCGGTCGTCACCTCGGTCACCTCGGTCACCTCGGTCTCCTCGTTCTCGCTCGAGAAGGAATCCAGCCTACGGCCGGCCGAATCCGATACATCCTGCCGCGCCCCGATCGCTCAGAGCGAACGCCGCTCGGGGAACAACCCGAGGCTCATGTGCATTGAGTCCACATAGCTCAACTTGACTGCCGAAGGGGAGATCATGGCTGCTGAGTCCATGGCGTCCGCGCCGCTCACTCTGCCCGTGCTGCCGCTCGACGACGAGGTCGTGCTGCCCGGAATGGTGGTGCCGCTCGACCTGTCCGACAACGACGTACGCGCCGCGGTCGAGGCCGCCCAGGCCGCCGCCCCTTCCGGGGCCGGCAAGCCCAGGGTGCTCCTCGTGCCCCGGGTCGACGGGACGTACGCGGGGACCGGCGTCCTCGGCACCGTCGAGCAGGTCGGCCGGCTGTCCGACGGCGACCCCGGCGCGCTCATCCGCGGCCGCGGCCGCGTCCGGATCGGCGCCGGTACGACGGGCCCCGGCGCCGCCCTCTGGGTCGAGGGCACCGTCGTCGAGGAGGCCCTGCCCGACCCGCTGCCCGGCTCCGTGACCGAGCTGGTCAAGGAGTACAAGGCGCTGGCCACCAGCTGGCTGAAGAAGCGCGGCGCCTGGCAGGTCGTGGACCGCGTCCAGCAGATCGACGACGTGTCCGCCCTCGCCGACAACTCCGGCTACTCGCCCTTCCTCACCCTGGAGCAGAAGGTCGAGCTCCTGGAGACCGCCGACCCGGTCGCCCGCCTCAAGCTCGCCACGGCCCAGCTCCGCGAGCACCTGGCCGAGCAGGACGTGGCCGAGTCCATCGCGAAGGACGTCCAGGAGGGCGTCGACAAGCAGCAGCGGGAGTTCCTGCTGCGGCGCCAGCTCGACGCCGTACGCAAGGAACTGCGCGACCTCAACGGTGAGACGGACGGCGACGAGTCCGACGACTACCGGGCCCGCGTCGAGGCCGCAGACCTGCCCGAGAACGTACGGGAGGCGGCCCTCAAGGAGGTCGAGAAGCTGGAGCGGTCCAGCGACCAGTCTCCGGAGGGCTCCTGGATCCGCACCTGGCTCGACACCGTCCTCGAACTGCCATGGAACGAACGGACCGAGGACCAGTACGACATCCAGGGCGCCAAGGCGGTGCTCGACGCCGAGCACGCGGGCCTGGACGACGTGAAGGAACGGATCACCGAGTACCTGGCGGTCCGCAAGCGGCGCGCCGCGCGCGGGCTCGGGGTCGTCGGCGGCCGTCGCGGCGGCGCCGTCCTGGCCCTGGTCGGCCCGCCCGGTGTCGGAAAGACGTCGCTGGGCGAGTCCGTCGCGCACGCGATGGGGCGGAAGTTCGTCCGCGTCGCGCTCGGCGGCGTACGGGACGAGGCGGAGATCCGCGGTCACCGCCGTACGTACGTCGGCGCGCTGCCGGGCCGGATCGTGAGGGCGATCAAGGAGGCCGGGTCGATGAACCCGGTGGTCCTGCTCGACGAGATCGACAAGGTCGGCTCGGACTACCGCGGCGACCCCGCGGCCGCGCTCCTCGAAGTCCTCGACCCGGCGCAGAACCACACCTTCCGCGACCACTACCTGGAGGTCGAACTCGATCTCTCCGACGTCGTCTTCCTGGCGACGGCGAACGTCCTGGAGGCCATTCCGGAGGCGCTGCTCGACCGGATGGAGCTGGTGCGCCTCGACGGGTACACGGAGGACGAGAAGGTCGTCATCGCCCGCGACCACCTGCTGCCCCGGCAGCTGGAGCGCGCGGGTCTGGAGCCGGGCGAGGTGGTCCTCGAGGACGCGTCGCTGCGGAAGCTGGCGGGCGAGTACACCCGTGAGGCGGGCGTACGGAACCTGGAACGGTCCATCGCGCGGCTTCTGCGGAAGGTCGCGGCGCAGCACGAACTGGGCGTCCGGGAGCTGCCGTTCGCGGTCGGCGTCGACGATCTGCGCGGGCTGATCGGGCGTCCGCACCACATCCCGGAGTCCGCTCAGGACCCGGCCGAGCGCCGGACGGCGGTGCCGGGCGTGGCGACCGGGCTGGCCGTCACGGGCGCGGGCGGTGACGTCCTCTTCGTGGAGGCGTCGCTCGCCGACCCGGAGACGGGCGCCGCGGGGCTGACCCTGACGGGCCAGCTGGGCGACGTCATGAAGGAGTCGGCGCAGATCGCGCTCTCCTTCCTGCGGTCGCACGGCGCGGAACTGGAGCTGCCCGTGACCGGCCTGAAGGACCGGGGCGTGCACATCCACTTCCCGGCGGGAGCGGTGCCGAAGGACGGCCCGAGCGCGGGCATCACGATGACGACCGCGCTGGCGTCGCTGCTCTCCGGCCGGCTGGTCCGGACGGACGTGGCGATGACCGGTGAGGTGTCGCTGACCGGTCGCGTCCTCCCGATCGGCGGTGTGAAGCAGAAGCTGCTCGCGGCCCACCGGGCCGGCATCACGACGGTCGTGATCCCGAAGCGGAACGAGGCGGACCTCGACGACGTCCCGGCCGAGATCCTGGAGAAGCTGGAGGTCCACCCGGTGACGGACGTCCGCCAGGTCCTGGAGATCGCCCTCGCGCCCGCGCAGGTGACGGTCGGCGCGGCCGCGTAGGAGGCTCCGGTCGCAGCCGACGGCGCGCTCGCGGTTCCGGCGGTACGAGAAGCGGGGCGCCCCCTCACCGGGGCGACCCGCTTCTCCCGTGCCCGGCGGCGCGCGTGGCGGGAACATCGAGGGCGGGCGCTCCGTTGACGCTCTGACGACCATTCGCACCACGGACCGAGGAGTTCCTTGACCCAGACGCCGTCGACCGGCCCCGACCCGCAGACCCTCCCCTCGCCCGCGACCGCCCTCCCGTCGCTCACCGCCCTCCCGTCGCTCACCGCCCTCCCGTCGCTCACCGCCCAGGCGGAGCGGCTGATCGAGCTCGGGGTGCACGAGCTCGCCGGGATTCCGGCGGACGAGCTGCGTGCCTTCGCCACGGGAGCCGGCGGCGGGCGGGTGGACGCCCTGCTCGCCGTGCACCCCGACCGCGCGCCCGCCTCCGCCCTCGCGCCGCTGCTCCGCCGCGACGACAAGCCCGGCTTCGTCGTCGTCGACATGCCCGACGTCGACGACTTCGCGCCGCTCGACACCGTCGAGCTTCCCGACGCTCCCCTCTACCTCGTCTCCGGCGTCGACCGCGGGGACCGCATGTCCAACTGGAGCCCCGACGAGGCGCTGCCCGCCCTCGCCGACGAGGACCGCACCCCGCTGCTGCTCAGCGAGGGCATCCACTGGGTCCTCCAGCAGCCGGAGGCCCTGGAGCGGAACCTCTGCTTCATGACCATCGGCTCCCGGCTCCGCAAGGCGAACGGCGCCTTCGACGCACGCACCCCGGCGATCTGGATCAGCAACGGGACCGGGCGGGACGGCCGCGAGCGGCGCAACGCTCCGAAGGTCGGCTGGTGTTGGTGGAACAACCGTCACACCTGGCTGGGCTTCGCCTCCACCACGGGCCGGAGCGTCTGACGGGGCGCGTGCCGATCCGGCCGTGCCGTCACGACACGTTCCGGCGCCGCGTCAGGAGCAGGCTGCCCGCGCCGAAGGCCGCCAGGGCGCCCGCGCCGCCGAGGGCCAGGGGGAGCGGGGAGGGGGAGGTCCGCGCGGCCTCGGCGGAGAGCGCCGGGGCCTGCTCGTCGCCACCGTGGCCCGCGTGGCTCACCGTCGATCGGTCGGCGCCGGCGGCGATCCCGGCCTCGCTCGGCGCCGAGCCCGCCACCGTCGTCGCACCGCCGTAGGTGACGTCCGAGCAGCTGTAGAACGCCTCCGGGCTGTCGTTGCGCTGCCAGACCTTGTAGACGATGTGACGGCCGGTGCGCGCGGGCAGGTTGCCGGTGAAGTTGTAGTAGCCGTCCGCCGAGGTGCGCGGCGTGGCGTAGGTGGCCACGGGGGTCGCGTCCAGGTCCGACCACTTCAGCGGCTTCGTGGGGTCGAAGCCCTGCTTGGTGATGTAGACCGTCATCGTGCCGGAGTGCGCCGCCGTGACCCGTACCTTGAAGTCGAAGGAGCCCGCCCCGACCGCCGTCGCGGGCCAGTCGGTCCTGGCCCAGTCCAGCGCGCGGTACTTCTCGCGGTTGGCCGAGCAGAGCTTGCCGTCGGGGATGACCACCTGGTGCTGCCCGTTCGCGTTGGCGATGTTCACCTCGTTCCAGTCGTAGAGCGGCTGGGTGCCGGAGTCGGCGACGAGGTCCTTGCAGACCTGGGAGTCGGGGGACTCGGGTCCCTCCGCGTAACAGGCCGCCACCCGGCTCACCGGGTTGAAGACGGCGCCGTGCGCGCCCGCGGTGGACGGGGTGAGGGGGATCAGCGCGGCCGCGGACAGGGTGACGGCTGCGGCGGTCCGGCGGTACGAGGACGGCATGTCGGGGCTCTCTCTCGTGCGTGGGGGAGGACGGAACGAGCAATGAGCGGGTGGCGTACGGAAGTTGAAAGCCGCACGCGTCGCCCCAGAGACTCGCATTGGTCCATACCAATCGGCAAGAGGGGGAGCGAAAATGACGGGAAGGCGGGAAGGTGGGCGGGGGGAACGCAGGGAGGCGGAGGGGGCGAAGGCGGCCCCCCGGACGCGCCGCCGCGCACCCGGAGGACCGCCGCACGAGGGCGAAGGCCTGCTCGGCTCAGCCGTTCGCCAGCGCCTGGACGCGCGAGAGGTCGCCGTTGAAGCGGTTGTGGTCGCCGACCGTCGGACCGGTCGAGGTGTACTGCCACATCGTGTAGTACGCCCAGCCGGCCGGCAGCGTGCCGACCGTCGACGCGTACCGCGCGACCCACAGCGGGTTGCTCGCGCCGAAGCCGCCGTAGTTGCCCGTGCACTGCGTCCACCAGCTCGTCGCCGTGTAGATCACCGCGTCACGACCGGTCCGCGCCTTGTAGCGGTTGAGGAAGTCGCGGATCCACGTGACCATCGCCGACTGCGACTTGCCGTAGCAGGTCGCGCCGTACGGGTTCCACTCGATGTCCAGCGCGCCCGGCAGGGTCCTGCCGTCCCTCGACCAGCCGCCGCCGTTGTCGACGAAGTAGTCCGCCTGCGCCGCGCCCGTCGTCGTGTCCGGGGTGGCGAAGTGGTACGCGCCGCGGATCATGCCCACGTTGTACGAGCCGTTGTACTGCTGCGCGAAGTAGGGGTTCTTGTAGTAGGTGCCTTCCGTCGCCTTGACGTAGGCCCACTTCACTCCGCTGTTCCACAGCGTCGACCAGGCCACGTTCCCCTGGTGGCTGGAGACGTCCACGCCTTCGGTCTGGGCCGCCCGGGGCGTTCCGGGTGTGCCGCTCCGGCCGTCGTGCTCGACGACGCCCATGCCCATGTGGGCGGAGCCGCGTGGGGGGACGGCGTCGGCGTCGGCGGCGTTCGCGGGGCCGGAGAAGGTGAGGGGCAGGAAGAGGGCCAGGGCCGCGAGAGCGGCGCCGGCGAGGGTCTTTCCGGATCTGTGCACGGGCATTGCGTGCCTCCGAAAGGCTCGGTGGGGGAGCGTGCCGGGACAGTCCTGGTGTGGACATGTCACCGATGACGCTACGCACGTAGACCGGTTCGGCGGAAGGGGGGCCGGGTGCCGCCGTTGGTCTATGCCTGCGAAATACTGAAGGAGCTGCGGCGATGACCGCGGACGAAAGAAACTTTCAGCGACCGGAAAGCGCGCGAGGGGTGCTGACGTGCACGGAAGCGGTACGGGGAGTGAAGGCGAACCCACGGCGAGGAGTGGTGTGGACCAGGAATTCCTGGCCCTGGAACGGGAACTGGCGGTGTTTCTGCGCCGCGCCCGCGCCCAGTCCGGCGAGATGGCACGCGAGGTCCATCCCGAGCTCGAATCCTCCGCGTACGGACTCTTCGTACGGCTCGACGACACCGGGCCCCAGCGCGCCACCGAACTCGCGGGCTACTTCGGCGTCGGCAAGGCGACCATGAGCCGCCAGCTGCGCGCCCTGGAAGAACTCGGACTCGTCGCCCGCGACCCCGATCCCGCCGACGGGCGCGCCTCGCTCGTCCGGCTGACCGAGGAGGGCCGGCTCCGCTTCCGGCGGGTACGGGACGCGCGGCGCGGGCGGTACGTCCGCAAGCTCGCCGACTGGGACCGCGGCGAGGTCGCCGAACTGGCGCGCCTGCTCCACCAGCTGAACACCCGCGCCGAGGGCTGAGCCCCGGCCCGGGCCGGGTGGTCCGGGCCGGCCCGGAAGGGTCCGGGCAGGCCGGTCCGGGCAGGCCGGTCCGGGCGGGGGCGGGTCCGGGCGGGGGCCGCCTCAGAGGACCGCGTACGCCGCCGTCGCGTCGTCGTGGAGCTTCCCGCGAAGCGCTCGGCCCGTCGCCTCGCTCCCCGCCTCCAGCGACCGGACGCGCGCCAGCAGTCCGTGCGCGCCCTCCTTGCCGAGCACCCCCATGCAGTCCGCCCAGTCGCCCTGCCCGAACAGCTCCACCCAGCGCGCCGCCCCGTCCGTGAGCGCCGCCAGCGCCCGTACGGCCGCCCGGGGCGCCGTCCCGGTGACCGCCCGCCGTGCCACGTCCGGGTCCGCCGCGGCCGTGAAGAAGCCGCCCTCGCGGTTCCGCAGCCGGTCCGTCGCCTCCAGTGAACGCCTGACGGTGTCCGGGAGCCGGTCGAGGCGGTCGTCGAGCACCGCCCGTACGGACCCGTCCGGCGCCGCCAGGAGGAGCACGGCGTCCGACAGCACCAGGTACTCGACGGTCGCCGCGTCCCAGCGCGCCATCGCCACGGTCGCCTGGGGCGTACGGACGTGAGAAAGGTCACAGCCGTCGCGGTGGGCGTCCGCGGTGCGCCGGATTGCCTCCGCGAGGATCCCGCTCAGCGTCATGTCACGCCGCGAAGCGGACAGTTCGGTCAGCGCACCCCCGAGGCGGGCGGTGAACCACGGCACGTCGTGCACACAACCGTCATCACCCGCCGGCGGTGTCACCCCGTCGAGGACCACCACCGTCCCGCCCCCGCCGGACACGGGAAGAGCCGTGGCCGCCCAGTCCTCGTTGGGGCGTTCGGGGCGGCCGGGGAGGGTGGCGGCTTCGGTGCGCATGATCCCCAGTCTGCCTCCGGCCGACCGCGCCCGCACGGCACCTTCACGGCGTCTCCATAGAGACGAACGGGCCTCGCGCCAGGCTCTCCAGGGCCGCCCGAGAGGCGGAAGCGGAACCTCCGGCGAGCTGCGGGCGCGCATCCTGCCAAAGGCCGGGCGGAAGATCCAACCGGCACACCGCGCGGGCGCGCGGACGGCGCCGCCGGAAGTTGTTCCCCAACTCAGGAGTGTTGTTCACTCGTTCGGGTGGCGGAGCGGCCGATGCGCGTCCCCTTCCCAGAAGCGCTGGAATGGTCGGAAGCCGTACCAGGGGTGGGGGCGCTCTAGCACATGACCGGTCGTCACCTCTGCTTCATGGGCGGACGAGTCGAGAATGCGAGCACCGGTGCAGAAGAAGCGGCCTCGGAGCAACAACGGCAGCCGGAGCCAGGCCCCCGGTGACCCGCTGAGCACGGGCGACGCCACGGGCCCTGTCGTCGTCCCCGCACAGCCGGGAACGGGTTCCGCCGCCGTGCCCCCGCAGGCGAAGCCGGGCCGGTCCAAGCGCGTCCGCAACCGCCTCGTCGCCGGAGTCGCCCTCGTCGGCGTCACCGTCCTCGCCGCCGGCGCCCCCGCGGTCCTCACCGCCTCCGGCGAACTGAACGACTCCCAGAGCCTGGTCACCCTCGCCGAACTCGACCGCCAGGCCGTCACCCTCGCGCACTCCCTCGCCGACGAGCGCGACGAGGTCGTCGCGTACATCGCCGCGGGCCGCGACGAGCAGAAGGGCGACAGCGACGAGAAGCGGCAGGTCACCAGCGCCCGCTCCACCCGCGTCGACCGCCAGATCGACGAGATCCGGCCCACCGCCCCCGCCGAGCTGCGCCGCGACCTCGCGGGCCTGCCCTCCATCCGCCGTACCGCGCTCACCGGCAAGGGCACCGCCCTGGAGGCGCACAAGGCGTACACGGACGTCATCGCCAAGCTCCAGGCCCTCGCCGACGAGCTCGCCGAACAGACCCCGGCCCGCGCCGCCCAGGACACCAGGGCGCCCGCCGCCCTCGGCCGCGCCGTCGAGCAGGCGTCCGCCACGCGCGGACTGCTCCTCGCCGCCCTGGCCGTGCCCCAGCCCGAGTCCAGCGGTGTCACCTACGACCCGGTCACCGGCACGTACGTCCCCGTCAAGGCGGAGGGCGCCGACGAGGCCGAGCGGATCCGCAACGCCCTCACGGCCGCCGCCCAGCAGGCCCGGGTCCGCGAACTGGCCACCCTCGCCGACTTCGACCAGGCCGCCTCCAGCGCCGGACGTGACTCCCTCGCCGCCACCGTCACCGGACCCGACGTCAAGAACGCCGAGCGGCTCCTGGCGCGGCTCACCGACCAACCGGAGCTCAGCAAGTCCGAGCGCAAGACCGACCCGGAGACGCTGGAAGCCGCGCTCTCCGCCCGTGTCGAGCAGATGCGCGGCGTCGAGTCCGCCCTCGCCGCCACCCGGGTGGAGCGGCTCTCCCAGCTCCGCGACGACGACGTCACCGCGCTCGAGGTCCGCATCGCCTTCCTCGGCGGCTGCCTCCTGGTCGCGATCGGCATCTCCACCTACGTCGCCCGCACCCTCACCCGCCCGCTCGCCGTCCTGCGCATCGGCGCCGCCCGTCTGGCCGCGGCCCCGGAGCCGGATAGCGAGGAGCCGGTCCGCTTCACCGGCCGCAACGACGAGTTCGCCCAGGTCGTACGGTCCCTCAACACCCTCCACGGCAAGCTCGCCGACCTCGGCCGGCGCACCGCGCAGCTCGACAGCGAGCGCGCCGACCTCACCGGAGCCCGCGAGGCCCTCACCGCGGAGCTCGCCGCCCAGCGCGCCGAACTCCAGGGCCACACCGCGCTCCTCACCGCCGAACTCGAACGGCTCCGGCACAGCGTCCACCACACCTTCGTCAACCTCTCGCTGCGCAGCCTCGGACTGGTGGAGCGCCAGCTCGGAGTGATCGAGAAGCTGGAGGAGCGCGAGCAGGACCCGGAGCGGCTCGCCACCCTCTTCAAGCTCGACCACATGGCGACCGTCATGCGTCGCCACAGCGAGAACCTCCTCGTCCTCGCCGGCCACGAGCACGTCCACGGCCACCCCGGGCCCGTCCCGCTCGTGGACGTGCTGCGCGCCGCCGTCAGCGAGATCGAGCGGTACGAGCGGGTCGCGATCCAGTCCCTGCCGCCGCACGCCCAGATCGCCGGCTTCGCCGCGGACGACCTCAGCCACCTGATCGCCGAACTCCTGGAGAACGCCACCTCCTTCTCGCCTCCCGACACCCAGGTCCAGCTCTCGGGCTGGCTCCTGGAGTCCGGCGAGGTCATGCTCTCCGTCCAGGACGAGGGCATCGGCATGACCGAGTCCCGGCTCGTCGAGCTCAACGCGCGGCTCGCCGAGGCCGATCCGGCCGACGTGGCGGGGGAGGGGCTCGGCATCCGCGTCGCCGCCCTGCTCGCGGCGCGTCACGGCGTACGGGTGCAGCTGCGGGAGCAGAAGCAGGGGGGCATCGCGGCCGTCGTCGTCCTGCCGCTCCCGCTCCTCCCGTCGGCCCCGCCGACCGCGGGCCCGCCGGCCGTCCCGGTCGCGGGCGCGGCTCCCACGCTGAACCTTCCGGGCTCGGTCGCCGAGGCCAACTCCAACACCCTGCCGTCCCGCACCCGTGACCCGCTCGTGGAGGCCGCGGAGCGCGCCTTCGAGGCGGCGGAGGAGGAGACGAGGGCGGCCGCCGAGGCTGCGGAGACCGGCGAGACCGTCGAGGCCGCTCCGGAGCAGGCCCGACCCGCCGTGCCGGCCCAGCCCACCGGGCAGATCGAGGCCGACGGACCCACCGAGCCCGCCGAGCCCGCCGGACCCACTGGGCACGCCGAGCCCACCGAGGCCGACGGACCCACCGAGGCCGACGGGCCCACGCTCGCCGAGACCACCCTCCAGGTCCGCCTGCCCGAGCCGGCCCCGGAGCCCGACGCCCACGAGCGCGCCTCCGAGGAGGCCGGTCCCGGCGCCCAGCGGCTCACGGACAAGGGCCTGCCCAAGCGCACACCGCGGATCGTCCAGCAGGCCGACACCTCGCCCACCCCCCGTACGGGCGGAGTGGACGCCGAGGCCCTGCGCCGCCGGCTCGGCGGCTTCCACCAGGGGGCCAAGGAAGGGCGCCGCGACGTGGAGGCCGAGATCGGGGCGGCCGCCGCGACGGGCACCGAGACCAAGAGGGCCGAGGCCGGGACCACGGCCGAGACCGAGAAGGCCGGGACCACGGCCGGGACCGAGACCGAGAACGCGGCCGTGGACACCGCGCGTACCGAGGAGAAGACGGGGGACACAGTCGAGGAGGCACGCAGTTGACTGCGACCGGAACATTCGGACTGAGCAGGGAAGCCCGCAATCTGCACTGGCTGCTGGGCAACCTCGTCGAGGAGGTGCCCGGGGTCCGTTCGGTCGCCGTCGTCTCCTCCGACGGACTCCTGCTGCTGTCGTCCGACCCGGCGGTTCAGAACGCCGCGCCCGCCGAGCGGCGCACGGCCGGACCGAGGGGATCGAGCGCCGACCTCGCCACGATCGTCTCCGGGATCGGCAGCCTCACCGTCGGCGCCGCCCGGCTGATGGACGGCGGCGGGGTCAAGCAGACGATGGTGGCGATGGACGAGGGCAGCGTCTTCGTCATGTCCATCAGCGACGGCTCGCTGCTCGGCGTGCACGCCGAGCCGGACTGCGACATGAGCGTCGTGGCGTACCACATGGCTCTCTTCGTCGGCCGCGCCGGACACGTACTCACCCCCGAACTCCGCAGTGAGCTGCGCAAATCGATGGAGAGCGCCCAGTGACGTCCGTGCCGTCGGTCTACCACGCCCAGAGGCTGCCGCTCCGGGGGGAGGGCCGCCGCCCCGCGCGCGTACGCCCGTACTCCCTCACCGGCGGCCGCACCCGCTTCGGTCACGTCCTGCTCGTCGAGACGTTCGTCGCGGCGCTGGAGGCGGCGCCGGAGCGCAAGGTCCTGACGGACGGCGGCCCCGCCGCCCGCGGACTCATGCCGGAGATGCGGGCCATCGTCGAGATATGCCGCCGGATGCGTACCGTCGCGGAGATCTCGGCGCTCCTGAAGATGCCGCTGGGTGTCGTCCGGGTGCTGCTCAGCGACCTGGCCGACCAGGGAAAGATCCGCGTGTACGGGACCGGTCACGGCACCGGCCAGCCCGACCGCGCGCTCCTCGAAAGGGTGCTGAGTGGACTCCGCCGTCTCTGAAGCCGCAGCCCCGGCGTCCGCCGGAATCCCCGCGCAGCCCCGGCCCGTCGATGTCGCCACGGAGGACGGCGCCCGGGACTGGCAGCTCGACCACACCCGGGCTCCCATAGCGACCAAGGTCGTCGTCGCGGGCGGGTTCGGCGTCGGCAAGACGACCTTCGTCCGGGCCGTCTCGGAGATCACCCCGCTCCAGACCGAGGCCCTGATGACGCAGGCCAGCGAGGAGACCGACGATCTCTCCGCGACGCCCGAGAAGCTCACCACGACCGTGGCGATGGACTTCGGCCGGATCACCCTCGACGACGACCTCGTCCTGTACGTCTTCGGTACGCCCGGCCAGCAGCGCTTCTGGTTCATGTGGGACGACCTGGTGCGGGGCGCGATCGGCGCGATCGTGCTCGCCGACACGCGCCGGCTGACCGACTGCTTCGCCGCCCTCGACTACTTCGAGAGCTGCGGGCTGCCGTACATCGTCGCCGTCAACCACTTCGAGGGCACCGAGCGGTTCGAGCCCGAGGACGTCCGGGAGGCCCTCACGGTGCCTCCGCACGTACCCGTCGTGATCATGGACGCGCGCAAGCGGTACAGCGTCGTCGAGACCCTGCTCGCGATGGTCGGGCACGCGCTCGAATCCTCCCCCGAATAGTCGGACCCCTCGTAAGGAACACCCGCCATGCGGAAGATACTCATCGTCGGAGCCGGTCAGTCCGGTCTCCAGCTCGCCCTCGGACTCCAGTCGCAGGGGTACGAAGTCACCCTCATGTCCAACCGCACGGCGGACGAGATCCGGGCCGGCCGGGTCATGTCCACCCAGTGCATGTTCGACACCGCTCTCCAGCACGAGCGTGACCTCGGCATCAACTTCTGGGAGTCCCAGGCCCCCCGGATCGAGGGACTCGGCGTCTCCGTCGCCGGCCCGGAGTCGCAGCGTGTGATCGACTGGGTCGGCAAGCTCGACGGCTACGCCCAGTCCGTGGACCAGCGCGTGAAGATGGCCGGCTGGATGGAGACCTTCGCCCAGCGCGGCGGGCAGCTCGTCATCCACGGCGCGGCAGTCTCCGACCTGGACTTCTTCTCCCGTACGTACGACCTGGTGCTCGTCTCCGCCGGAAAGGGCGAGCTGGTCTCCATGTTCGGCCGGGACGCCGCGCGTTCCCCGTACGGCGAGCCGCAGCGGGCCCTGGCCGTCGCGTACGTCCACGGCCTCGGCCCGCGCCCCGAGCACCCGGACTTCGACGCCGTGCGCTGCAACCTGGTCCCCGGCGTAGGCGAGCTCTTCGTCATGCCGACGCTGACCACCTCGGGCCGTGCGGACATCCTCTTCTGGGAGGGCATCCCCGGCGGTCCGCTCGACGTCTTCCAGGGCGTCAAGGACCCGGCGGAGCACCTGTCGCTCACCCTGGAGCTGATGGAGAGGTTCACGCCCTGGGAGTACGCGCGCGCCACCAAGGTCGAACTGACCGACGCCAACGGCACCCTCGCGGGCCGCTACGCCCCGACCGTCCGCAACCCCATCGGCCGCCTCCCCGGCGGCGGTCTGGTCCTGGGCGTCGCGGACGTCGTCGTCGCCAACGACCCGATCACCGGCCAGGGTTCGAACTCTGCCTCGAAGTGCGCCGCCGCCTACCTGACGTCGATCGTCGAGCACGGCGACAAGCCGTTCGACGAGGAGTGGATGCAGGCCACGTTCGACCGTTACTGGGACACGGCCCAGCACGTCACCAAGTGGACGAACGCGATGCTCGGCGTCCCGCCGGAGCACGTCCTCAACCTGCTCGGCGCCGCGGGCGGCCTCCAGCCGGTCGCCGACCGCTTCGCGAACGGCTTCAACGACCCGGCCGACTTCGAGAACTTCTTCTTCGACCCGGAGAAGACGTCCGCGTACCTCGCCGAGGTCTCGGGGGCCTGACAGTCACAGGACGCGGGCGGGCGCCGGGCAGGTGTCCGGCGCCCGCCCGGCGGTCACACGGCCCGCTTGGTGAAGCTCTGGTTGGCGCCGCTGTGGCAGTCCCACAGCCGCGCGCGGGCGCCCGGCTGCGTGCTCCAGTCGGCTATCTCCAGGCACTTGCTCCAGGCGTAGTCGTAGTCCATGTAGAGCTTGCCGTCGCCGTGGAACAGCTGGTTGAGACCGTAGTGGCAGTCCCACTGGTTGGCGGTCGCACCGTTGTTGCGTCCCCAGCCGCCGATCTCCAGGCACTTGCCGCTGTTGGCGTTCCGGTAGTACCACGCGCCGACGGGCGTGCTGGTGTAGTAGTAGAGCTCCCACTTCTGGTTGGCGCCACCGGTGCAGGGCCACTGGCGGACGGCCGCACCGTTCGCCTTGCTCCAGTCCGCCACCTCAAGGCACTGGCCGGAGTGCCCGGCGCGGATCTCGACCGTACCCCCGTAGTGGAGGGTCGCTGCCTGGGCCGGAACGGCCGAGACGCCGAGGATGAGACCGAGCGATGCGGCGAGCACGAGCAGGCCGCGGCGGGCGCGGGTGATCGGGTTGAACTTCATGGTCCTCTGCAATCCATAGGAGAATCCGACACGAGGCCGGAAATCGCCGTTCATGATCGCATAGGTTTTCGATGTAACTGGTCTTCCATGCCCGCCATTTGGGCCGCGCGCGGGCGCGCTGGGTCCGCCGAGCGGATGGAATCGATTCCTCCGTTTTGTGGAGCCGACGATGTCGGGTGCTCAGTCGGGGTCGATGAGGGCCAGGACGGCCTCCGTCGTCCAGTGGCCCGCCGCTCCCGGGCAGGTGCCCAGATACGCGGCGATCTCGGCGGGCCGCCATGCTCCGGTCTCGTCCAGGCCCGTCGCCAGGTGCTGGACGTAGGGGGCGGACGGCTCGCGCAGGGTCACGTCGGTCATCCGCCAGGGTGCGGTCAGCGTGAGGACCGGGACGCCGTCGAGCGTGCCGGGGCACACCAGCGTCTCGTACCGTCCCGGTCCGAGTTCGTAGCGGCCCCGGGTGACGGCCTCGGTCAGATCCAGGTCGCTCTCCGGCTCCCGGTACATCTCCTGCGCCGCGATGTCGGCGAACTGACCCGCGGTGATCAGATGGGCGCGCGCCAGCGCCGGGCCCCGTGCCTCGGGATCGTAGAAGCCGCGGCCACCGGTCCAGACGGCCGACTCCGTGGCGAAGTACACCGCACCGGGGAGGACGACCGCCACGGACCCCGCGGGCGGCGTCCGGTCGCGGCAGCCGGGGTAGCTCCGGGCCGAGCCCGGGGGCCGGCCTCCGTCGATGTAGTGGAGCAGCCGCGAGAGGTGCACGTTGGAGCCGTACGCGGCGTACCAGACGTGCGGGGGCGGCGACGCTGGACGGGCGGGCCGGGGGGCCGGACGGCGGGGCTCTGGCATGGGCGCTCCTGGGCAGGGCCGACAAGACGACGGCCTCCGTCCACGAAGGACGGAGGCCGTTGCCTTACCCGGTTCGGGGCCGGCTAGAACAGCAGGTTGAACTTCTGCCAGCCGCCGCCGACCTTCACGCGCGCCGCGTACGGCTTCGCCGCGAGGCCCGTCCCCCGGTAGTACCAGAGGACGCCCGAGGCGCCCCGCCACCAGGTCGGCCCTGCCGTCCGAGTTCAGGTCGCCGGGCGCCACCATCGCGTGCCGGCACTTCACGCGCAGCACCGACACGCTCAGGCGGGCCCCTGATCGAACCCCTCGTCCGTGCCGTCCCTGGCCCCGGCGGGGAGGTCGGGCGGCGTGTACGAGTCCAGGGGTGCGCCGTCCGGGTCGGGACGGACCGCCCCGAGAAGCGGGTTGGCGGCGATGGGGGAGACCTTGACCTTGGCGCCCGGCCGGGGCGCCTGCACGACCAGTCCGTGGCCGAGGTAGATCGCCACATGCGTGGCCTCGGGGAAGTAGACGACCAGGTCGCCGGGGCGCAGGTCGCGCAGCTCCACCCTCGGGAGGGTCCGCCACTGCTCCTGGCTGGTGCGCGGGATCTGCCGGCCGGCGCTCGCCCACGCCTGCGAGGTCAGCCCCGAGCAGTCGTACGACTCCGGCCCCTCGGCGCCCCACACGTACGGCTTGCCGATCTGGCCCACCGCGAACCGCAGGGCCTCGCCGCCCGCCCGGGACGGCGTCCGCTCGCCCTCCAGGACGCCCGAGTCGAGCAGGTCGCGCTGCGCGCCCGCTGTCTGCCGGCGCTCCAGTTCGGTCAGCCGCGTGAGCTGGTCGGCGGGGAGCGAGGCGAGCAGCCGCTGGACCTCCGCGAGCCGCTTCCGGACGTCGTCGCGCTGCTTGAGTCGCCGGGCGGTGAGCGTCTGCTGCCGGTCCAGGGCCTTGCGCGAGGCGCTCGCCAGCTCGTCGGCCCGCTTCTCGGCCCGGGTGAGCCGGGACACGGTGGTGGCCCGGTCACGTACCGCGCGGTCCATCAGATGTCCCTGGTCCAGGGCGTGCTGGGGGTCGTCGGCGAGCAGCAGCCGCAGGTACGAGGAGAACGCCGAGGTCGTGACCCGCCCCTGGTACTGCTCCCTGGCCAGCCGCCCGGCGGCGTTCCGTCCCCGGGCGAGGCGCTCGCGGGCCTCGGTGAGGGCGCCGCTGACCTTCTTGGTGTCGGCGGTCTGCAGGCGCAGGGCCTCGTCCGTGGCGTTGAAGGCCTCGGTGGCCTGCTCGGCCTGGCGGTAGAGGGTCCGGAGCCGGCCGAGGAGCGTCGCGACGGATTCGGCGCCGGAGGGCGGTAGTTCGGCGGCGTCGTCGAGGGGAGTGCCGTCGGCCGGATCGGTGCCGCCGGTGGGGTCGGTGGGGTCGGTGGCGTCGGCCGGATCGGTGCCGCCGGTGGGGTCGGCGTCCTCGGGCACGGTGCCCTCGGCGTCGGCCTTCCCGGGCCCGGCGTCCCCGGGCCCGGCCTCCTCGCCCGGGGCGGTCGCCGGCAACTCCAGCGGGGCCTCCGCCCCCGCGTCCGCCGGGTCGTCCGCCGTGGCCGCCGGAACCCCCGCGAGCGCGGTCGTCGCGGCGAGCACCCCCGTGCAGACCGTGCGCAGCAACCTTCCTGACACGACATCACCTCCACCGCGATGATGGAGGGACCGGGCGGTCGGATGACCTCACAAAGGGGCGAATCGGCCCAATCGGCTCACCCGTTCGGCTTGGACCAGGGCCACTTCGGCGACTGCCGCTCGCGGCCCTCGGGGACGTACTCGTAGACCCAGCCGCGCTGGATCCCGAGCCGCTTGGTGTGCCCGGCCGGTTCGCGGCGGTAGGCGTGGACCGTCGGGGGGCCGCCGTCGGCGTCCGGGACGGGAACCTCGTACCACTTCGGAGGGTGCCCCGTGTGGCCGAGGAGGACGGGCAGGAGCTGGCCGTCCAGGGGACCGCCGCGGAAAGGGGTGTTCTCGCTTCTCACGGGACCAGTCTCATATGAGGTGCGCCGCCCTGCTCACCACGGGGGTCACTCGCCGCGCCAGCGTGCCGACCGGTCCGTCCGCCGTTTCCTGCGCGAGGAGCAGCGAGACGACCGACGCCGTCTCCTCGTCACTCGCCGCCGTGGCGGCGAGCAGCGCGACCAGATGGTCGACCAGCCAGTCCCGCAGCTCGCCGGACGGGGGCTGCTTCCCCTCGTCGAGCCAGATCAGCGAGGCCGCCTCCACCGCGGCGATCCAGGTGCGGACCATCATCCGCAGCCGGGGCCCGGGGCGGTCCACTCCCAGGTGGACGAGGATCTGCTCCGCCGCGGCGCGCCGCACCTCGTCCACGATCGCGGTGGTCCGGGAGGTCTCGGCGACGCTGCCGCCCTGGAGCAGGGCGCTGAACCCGGCGTCGTGCTCGTCGACGAAGGCCAGATAGCGGTCGAGTACCCGGCTGAGCCGCTCCGTCGGCGGGCCGGCGTGCGGCTCGGCGAAGCAGAGCTCCAGCTCGTCGGCGGAGGAGCGCAGGGCCGCCTCGTACAGCTGCTGTTTGCCACCGGGGAAGTACCGGTAGACGAGCGGACGCGAGACGCCCGCCGCCTCGGCGACGTCGTCGAGGGAGACCTCGTCGGGTGCCCGGTGCGCGAAGAGCGTCAGGGCGGCGGCGAGGAGCTGCACCCGTCTCTCCTCGACGCTGAGCCGGCGGTACGCGGGCGAGGCGGCACTGGTCATGCCTCGCAGGGTAGCTCCGCGAGGTGACGCCCCGGGCGGAAGTCCGAGGCCCACCGCCCCGCCCTGCCGTCCCACCGCCCCGCCCGGCCGTCCCCCCGCCGCCGCACCCGCCCGCCGGCTCACGCAAGCAGGCCCGACGACTTCCAGAGCCGCCGGCCGGGGCCGCGCAGCACCCCGATGTCGTCGAGGAAGTCGGTCAGGCGCCGGGCGCCCGACTGCATGACCTCGCGGCGGTGGCCGCTCGCCCTGACCTGGGCGACCGCCGCGCGGCGGTCGAGGCCGACGTTGTCGTACACCGCGGGGTTGATGAAGCAGGTGGAGAAGACCCGGGCGGCCTCGCCGCAGCTGAGCCGGGTGAACTCCTGCTCCCACCGCGGCGCGGTCACCATCTGGCGCCGCAGCTCCTCGCGGGCGTAGCGCACGTGCCGGGCCTCCTCGACGACGTGGATGCGGGTCACGCCCCGTACCAGCGTCTGGACGCGCTCGTCGGGGAAGGTCAGCCGCTGCATCCAGTCCAGGATCTCCTCGCCGAGGAGGGTGGCGGCGAAGGAGCCGGGGGTGGTGGAGACGGTCTTCAGGACACGGGCGAGATTGTGGTAGATCCGCGGCACCGGGTAGGCGGGCGCGCCGCCCTTCTGGATCATCCGCGCGAACATCATCGAGTGCCGGCACTCGTCGGCGATCTCGGTCAGGGCGTACCGCACATGGTCGCTCGTGAGCGACTTGTCGTAGATGTGCCGGACGAGCAGCTGCATCAGGATGATCTCGAACCAGATGCCGAGCGAGGCGAGCGACGCGGCCTCGTGCCGGGCCAGGTCCATCCGCTGCTCCTCGGACATCCGCCGCCACATCGGGGTGTCGTAGAGCGAGACCAGCTCCGGCGGCCAGAACCACTTGCCGTCCTCGAGGGGCGCGGCCCAGTCGAGTTCGGTCTCGGGGTCGAAGGAGTGCTTGAGGGAGGACTCGAGCAGCCGGGCGGCGACCTGTTCCCGGTCGCGGAGCGGGCCGAGGGCGTCCTGGAGGAGGCTGAAGTCCAGTTCGGTCCGAGTGGTCATGACGGTGCGACACCTCGCTGTGCTCGCAGTCGGGTTACCGGCGGTCGCCCCTATCAGACTGCCCGTCAGTAAGCCCGTCAATCCCCTGTGCGCGACTTGTTGACTCGATGTCTACCAAGGTGTCAGCCTGCCGGGAGGGACCATCACGTCCACGTGAGAGCAAGGAGACGTCAGTGTCGACGTACGACCTCTACACGAAGACCTTGAAAGCCTCGAACGCCACGGAAGACCCCGTCTGGCAGGTGCCGGCGACCGGTTCGGCCCGCTTCAGCTGGGAGTACGACGACGGTCGCGATCGCCTCCTCGCCCTGTACCAGAAGGGCAAGGACAAACAGTGGGACGGCTCCAGGCGCATCGACTGGGATCTGGAGGTCGACCCGTACGACCCCCTCGGCACCCCCGACGACGTTCTCACCCTCCACGGCACACGCCACTGGGCGAAGATGACGGAGAAGGACAAGGCCGAGCTGCGCCGGCACTACGCCTCCTGGCAGTTCAGCCAGTTCCTCCACGGCGAGCAGGGCGCGATGATCTGCGCCGCTCGGATCGTCGAGTCGGTCCCGGACCTGGACGCCAAGTTCTACTCGGCGACGCAGACCATGGACGAGGCCCGGCACGCGGAGGTCTACGGCCGCTTCCTCCACGAGAAGATCGGGATGCTCTACCCGATCAACGACAACCTCCAGGGCCTGCTGGGCGACACCCTCCGCGACGCGCGCTGGGACATGCCGTACCTCGGGATGCAGGTCCTGATCGAGGGCCTGGCCCTGGCCGCGTTCGGCATGATCCGCGACACCACGGACAAGCCGCTCCCGAAGCAGATCCTCGCGTACGTCATGCAGGACGAGGCCCGCCACGTGGCCTTCGGACGGATGGCGCTGCGCGACTACTACAGGCAGCTGACGGACGCCGAACTGCGCGAGCGCGAGGAGTTCGTGATCGAGGGCTGCTACCTGATGCGGGACCGGCTGCGCGGGGTCGAGGTCCTGGAGAACTTCGGCATCGGACGCGAGGAGGCGGAGGAGCTCAGTGAGCAGAGCGAGTTCCTGCACCTCTTCCGCAAGCTGCTGTTCAGCCGGATCGTCCCCTGCGTGAAGGACATCGGCCTCTGGGGCGAACGCCTCCAGAAGGCCTACCTGGACATGGGCGTCTTCGACCTCGGCGACTCGAACCTCGACCTCCTGATGACCCAGGACGAGGAGATCGCGGAGGCGCTGGACCGGGAGCGGTTCGCGACGGAGGAGGCGGAGCGGGTGGCGGAGGTCGAGGAGGCCATCGCGCAGGGCGCGGCGGAGGAGTAGGCGGAAGCGGGAACCTCCCGGGTCCCGGTACGGCCCCGGAGGGTGGGATGTCGTACCGGTGACGTAGCGTGCCCGCCATGACCATGCCGCCATCGCCGAACCAGCCGCCCCACAACCCGTACGGCGGCCCCGTCCCGCCCCCGCAGCAGCCCGGCCCGTACGGGGCTCCGCAGGGGTACCCCGCGCAGGGGGTTCCTCAGCAGGGGTATCCCGCGCAGGGCGTTCCTCCGCAGGGCTTCCCTCCGCCGTACCAGCAGCCGGGTGCCGGCGCCTGGGGGCAGCCGCCCATGGGTCCGCCGCCGAAGAAGTCGCTCTCGGCGGGGGCGATCGTCGCCATCGTCGTCGGCTCCCTGGTGCTGGTCGGTGGGATCGGCTGGGCGGCGAAGGCCGGGCTCTCCGGCGCCACCGGCTCCTTCCCCGAGGCGACGCACAAGCTGGTCGTCCCCAAGACGCTCCTCGCCGGCGAGTACACGCTGGTCTCCGACCTCTCCGACACCCAGGGCAAGGAGATCGAGGACACCCCCGACCTCACCGTCAAGGACGCCGAGGCGGCGGTCGGCCAGTACACGGGCAAGGACGGGGCCGTCCTCGTCGTCTCCGGGATGCACGGGCGCATCAAGAACGCCGACGTCACCCGGCGTTCCATCCTCAAGGGCGCCTCCACGGAGAAGGGCTCCACGCTCGCCGTCCCGCCCGAGGACTTCACCCCCGCCGGCTACGGCGTGACCGTGAGCTGCCAGGTCACGACGTCCAAGGACGCCCTCGCCACGGCCACGCTGCCCATGTGCGCCTGGGGCGACGACAACACCGCGGCCGCCGTCGCCCTCGTCACCCCCGGGTCGGCGACCGCCGACCCGAAGGACATCGACCTGGCCGAACTCGCCGAGACCGCGGCCAAGGTCCGCGCCGAGATCCGCAAGCCGATCGGCTGACCGGTCAGCCGTCGTCCCGGGGCCGCAGCGCCTCCTCCATCACGGCCCGGGCGATCGGCGCCGCGCTGCCGCCGCCGCTGATCTCCGTACGTCTGGCCTCCGCGTCCTCCACGACGACCGCGACCGCCACCGCGGGCTGGGCCGAGTCCGCCGCCTGCGCCCAGGCGATGAACCAGGCGTACGGGGTGCCCGTGTTGCCCAGGCCGTGCTGGGCGGTGCCGGTCTTGCCGCCGACCGTCGCCCCCGGGATCGCCGCGTTGGTGCCGGTGCCCTCCTCGACCGCCTTGACCATCAGCCGCTGCAGCCGGTTCGCGGTCGACGGGCGCATCGCCTGGCGGTAGCTGCGGCGACCCGTCGTGTCGACCGTCCTGCCGCCGGCCGTCGTCGTCCGCTCCACCAGATACGGGTGGGCGATCTCCCCGTTGTTGGCGATCGCCGCCGCCACCAGCGCCATCTGCAAGGGCGTCGCCGTCGTGTCGAACTGGCCGATGGACGACAGCGCGAGCTGGTCGTCGCTCATCTCCCGGTCGAAGTTGGACCTCGCGACCCAGGACGGGATCGACAGGCCCGTGTCGTTGAAGCCGAAGTTCTCCACCGCCTGCACCATCCCGGAGAGCCCGACCTCCACCCCGAGCCCGGCCATCACCGTGTTGCACGACCACTGGATCGCGTACGCGAGCGACGCGTTCCCGCACCCCTCCGCGGCGTTCGGGAGGACCTGCCGGGTCCCCGGCAGCACGAACGGGTCCGGGGTGTCCGTCGGCGCGTCGACGTCCGTCACCACGCCCGCGTCCAGCGCCGCCGCCGCCGTCACCATCTTGAACGTGGAGCCGGGCGGATACGTCTGCCGGATCGCCCGGTTCAGCATCGGCTGGTTCGGCGAGGTGTTCAGCCGGGCCCAGGCGGTCTTGACCTCGGCACCCGTCCCGGACAGCAGCGCCGGATCGTACGAGGGGGAGGAGACCAGGGCCAGGATCCGCCCGCTCGACGGCTCGATCGCCGCCACCGCGCCCCGCTTCCCGCCGAGCCCCCGGTACGCGGCCGCCTGCATCGACGCCCGGACCGTCGTCACCACGTCACCGCCGGGCTGCCGTCCGGGGCCGACGTCGTTCCAGAACGGCAGAGGGGCGAGCAACGGGCTCGTACCGGCCAGGATGTCGTCCTCGGCGTGCTCGACGAAGGTCGTGCCGTACGTCTGCGAGGCGTAGCCGGTCACCGGCGCGTACAACGGTCCCTGCTTGTACGTCCGTTCGTAGCGCAGCTGCTGGCCGCTGTCCCGCGAGCCGGTCACCGGCCGTCCCTCGACCACGATCTCGCCCCGCGGCTCGCTCCAGCGGGTGATCGCGACGCGCCGGTTGGCCGGGTTCTCGTTCAGCTCGTCGGACTGGACGACCATCACGCGCGCCGCGTTGACGAGCAGCGCCGCCAGCAGGATCAGGCAGAGCGCGGCGGCGCGCCGGATGTACGGGATCACCGGGCGTCCTCCACCGCCGGTGCGACGACACCGGGCTCGACCGTGTCCGGAAGCGGTGCGCGGGCCGAGTCGCTGAGCCGGATCAGCAGCGCCACGATGATCCAGTTGGTGACGACGGACGAGCCGCCCTGCGCCAGGAACGGCATCGCCATTCCGGTGAGCGGGATCAGACCCATCACCCCGCCGGCGATGACGAAGACCTGGAGCGCCAGGATCGAGGCGAGACCGATCGCGAGCAGCCGCCCGAAGGGGTCGCGCAGGGCGAGCCCGGCCCGGAACCCGCGCGCGACGAGCAGCGCGTACAGCAGGAACAGGGCGGTCAGCCCCGCCAGTCCGAGCTCCTCGCCCGCCGTCGCCAGGATGAAGTCGGACTTGGCGGCGAAGCCGATCAGGATGGAGTGCCCGAGGCCGAGTCCCGTGCCGGGCATCCCACCCGCGGCGAAGGAGAACAGGGACTGCGCGAGCTGGCTCGGTCCGTCCCCCGCCTCGATGGAGGCGTAGGGGTTCAGCCAGTCCTCGACACGGCTGTGCACGTGAGGTTCGAGCGAGCCGACCGCGAACGCCCCGACGCCCGCGAGGAGCAGCCCGACCGCGATCCAGCCGGTCCGGCCCGTCGCCACGTACAGCATGATCACGAAGAGCCCGAAGAAGAGCAGGGACGTGCCGAGGTCCCGCTCCAGGACGAGCACTCCCACGCTCAGCACCCAGATCGCCACGATCGGCCCGAGCACCCGGCCGGTGGGGAGCTGGAGCCGCCAGAACCTGCGGCCGGTGTACGCCAGCGCGTTGCGGTTCGCGGCCAGGTAGGCGGCGAAGAAGACCGCGAGCAGGATCTTGGCGAACTCGCCCGGCTGGAAGGAGAGTCCGCCGATCCGGATCCAGATCTTCGCCCCGTTCACCGCGGGGAAGAGGATCGGCACGAGCATCAGGACCAGGGCGCTGGCCATCGACAGGTACGCGTACCGCTGCAGCACCCGGTGGTCACGCAGCAGCACCACGACGGCGGCGAAGAGCGCGACACCGAGCGCCGACCAGACCAGCTGGGTGAAGGCCGCCTGGTCCTTCGGCGTCTCCAGGTCGAGACGGTAGATCAGCACCAGACCGAGGCCGTTGAGGAGGACGCCGATGGGCAGCAGCAGCGGATCGGCGTACGGGGCGCGGAACCGTACGGCGAGATGGGCGAGGAGCGCGAGCGCGCCCAGGCCGGCTCCGTAGCGCAGGGCGTCCGGCGGGACGGCGTCGTTCCTGGCCAGCCCGACGTTCGCGTAGCCCATGACGGAGATGAGGACGGCGCCGACGAGCAGGGTGAGTTCCACGCCGCGGCGCTTCGGGACACGTAGCGCGGGCGGGGGAGCGTCCGCCGTCGTTGCGGTCATGGTCCGCAACGTAGCAAGCGATATGGCTTATATCCCTTATGTGTGACGGTGTGCCGTCAGGGGCCGGTGAACGGTACGTACTCCGGCAGCGTCAGCCGCGCCTCGGCGCCGCCGTCCGGCGGGTTGCCGAAGACCAGCTCCGCGCCGATCACTTCGGCCTGGCCTGCCGCGATGGTGAGCCCGAGGCCGTGTCCCTTCCCGCCGCTCTCGGTACGGAACCGCTGCGGCCCGGACGCCAGCAGGTACTCCGGGTATCCGGCCCCGTGGTCCCGCACGGTGACGACGGGGCCGTCCACGGTCAGCACGACCGGCGGGGCGCCGTGCCGGTGCGCGTTGGCGACGAGGTTGCCGAGGACCCGCTCCAGGCGCCGCCGGTCCGTCTCGACCATCGCGTCCCGGACGACCCGTACCTCCGTCTCCGTCCCGGAGGCCCGCACCACCCCGCGCGCGAGCGGTGCGAGATCGTGCATCGCCAGGTCGACGGTCTCGTTGCGGGCGTCGAGCCGCGAGATCTCCAGCAGGTCCTCGGTCAGCCCGCGCATGGCCTTCACCCGGTCCCGCACGAGCTCCGACGGCCGCCCCTCCGGCAGCAGTTCGGCGGCGGCCGACAGCCCGGTCAGCGGGGTGCGCAGCTCGTGCGCCACGTCCGCCGTGAAGCGCTGCTCGGTCTGGAGCTTGCGCTGGAGCGAGGAGGCCATCGTGTCGAGCGCCCCGGAGACCGTGGCCACCTCGTCCTGCGGGCGCCCGGGGACCTTCGTGCGGGGGTCGTCCACGCGCGCGTCGAGATCGCCCGCGCTGATCCGCCGGGCCACCTGGGCCGTCAGATGCAGCCGCCGTGTGACCCGGGTGACCGCGAACGCGCCCACGAGCAGCGTCGCCCCGATCGCCAGGACCGAGGAGCCCAGGATCGAGCGGTCGAGTCCGTCGATGATCTCCGTGCCCGTGGAGTAGTCGACCCGGACGGCGAGGGCCCGGCCGTCGGCCGGGCCGGCACCCCACATGGTCGGCCGGTCCCGGTACTCCCCGGCCATCGTGCCGCGCTCCCCCTTGAGGGCGAGTGCGCGCAACTCGTCCGGGAGGTCCTCGGGGTCGATCCCGGTGCCCCGGGGGAGCGGGTCGCCCGCCTCGTACGCCCGTGAGGCCGTGGCCAGCCGGGCGAGCGCCCGCTCGCGGAAGTCGTCCTCGGTCTGCCGGGACACGGAGACATGGACGAGGGCGCCGAGCAGCGCGGCCAGGGCGCAGCACATGACGGTGATGAAGACCGCGGACTTCCAGGTGAGTGTCGCGGTCCAGGCGGGCAGACGGAGCCGCCCGCGCGCGGTCACGGGGCCTCCCCGACGGTGTCGTCGGTGTCGAAGGGCGCCGGGGAGGAGCCGGTCGGACCGGGTGTGGGCGTCGGCTCGACGAGCCGAGGCCGGGGCGCCGGCGAGACGGACGGGCCCGGCGGCTTGACGCGGACGATCTCGTCCCGGGCCGGCAGCATCGCCCCCTGCTGCTCGTCCCAGGACCAGGCCGTGCGGTACTCGTACCCCGGGATGCCGGCCGAGGAGGCCCGTACGATCAGGTCCCGGCCCGCCAGCTCCACGCTGATCACCTGGTCGACGGTGGACATGATCCGGGTGAGCCCGCCGTTCTCGGCCAGATACACCCGCACCCCCACCTGCTGCTCGGGCATCCGGATGCCGACGATCAGCTCGTCCCGGCCGTTGCCGGTCAGATCGCGGTAGTACGGCTTCATGACCGGGCACCTCGCCGGGTCCGCCGTGCACCGGTCGATCTGCCGCGCCGTCTCCTGGTACATGCCGTCCGCCCCGGAGTACGTGTCCGGATGGGCCTTCACCTCGGCGCGGACCACGGCCACGGCGTCCACCCGGTGGACGTCGTTGTCGGGCACCTGGATGCCCGGGACGGGCTCGGTGTCGGTCTCGCCGTAGTCGAGCGGCGGCGCGGTCGCGGGCGGCAGGTCCGGCCAGAGGTGCACGGGTCCGACCGCGGTGGGAGTGGCGCCCGCGCTCCTCAGCTCGCCCTCGGCGCCGCAGCCGGAGAGTGCGAGCGGCACCGCCGCGGCCAGGGCCACGGCGGCGGCGAGCGGCCGTCCGGGCGGTCTCACTCTGCTCCTCGGGGGCGATCGGTTCGCTGCTTCACCGGGTCGGCGAAGACGATGACGGTGTCACTCCGGTGACCGCCCACGATCGGCCCCACGGGTGATCGGCGGGAGGCCCGGACGGTCGGTCCTCCCGTAGACCTTATTCGTAGGGAAGTCCTTTTTGTCGACCCGCTGGATCTTCCGGTCGAGGGCGGGGGTGGGCGCCGGACCGGCGAGCAGTCGCCGGCGGAGATGATTCGAAGCTAAATGTCCGCTATTGCAGACTTGTGACAGTGGCCCATACGTGGTGCGACGAAGCCGTCGTACCCGGACCCCTACCGCTCCATCCGGTCGAGCGCGGCGCGGCAGAAGGTCAGCAGCTTCTCGTCCTCGTGGACGTCATGGCTGCTGTAGCCGCTCTCCCGCACGTTGTGACGGCGCGGCCGGGCCAGCTCCGAACGGATCACCCACCGCGCCTCCACCGCCTCGGGACCCATCTCCGCCAGGCACTCCGCGATGTCCACGCGCGCGTGCCTGTTCTCCTCCCAGGCCGC
Organism: Streptomyces sp. NPDC013317; assembly: GCF_055563155.1. Lineage (NCBI taxonomy): Bacteria > Bacillati > Actinomycetota > Actinomycetes > Kitasatosporales > Streptomycetaceae > Streptomyces > Streptomyces sp. NPDC013317. Next base: position 453,505 of record NZ_JBVHDX010000002.1, on the reverse strand, counting down.
GAGCAGCACCGGCAGCGCCGCCGCCGCGTCCCCGGAGACCCGCCACAGGGCCGCCGCGCTGCGCACCCGAACCCACAGGTCGAGCGCCGTGAGCCCCGGGAGCAGGGCGGGCGCGCCGCTCGCCGCCGCCGGGCCGATCGCGCCCAGGGCGCGGGCCGCCGCGCACCGGTCAGGAGCGGCCGCGTCCGGGCCCAGCCAGGCCACCAGCGCCGGCAGGACGGCCTCCAGGTCGGCCTCCACCGCCCAGAGCGTGAGCGCCGCCTGCGCCGAGACCGCCGCCGACCCGCTCTCCAGCAGGGCCCGCGCGTCCGGGATCGCCTGCCGCGCCGCGGGCCCGAACGCGGCGAGCGTCCTCAGCGCCGCCTCCTGCACCCAGTCCCGCCGGTTCGACGGGGCCCCGCGCAGCACCCGCAGCACCTCGGGCATCGCCTGCACGCCGCGCACCGAGGCCAGGGCGTGGAGCAGCGGCGCCGCGTGCTCGTACAGCCGGTCGCCCAGGTCGACGCGGGCCAGCCGGCGGCGCAGCAGCGGCGCGAGCGGCGCGGCGGCCGGCCCCAGGGTGGGGACGGCGTACAGCAGATCACGCCGGACCTCGGGCTCGACCAGGGCGCGGGCGATCAGCGGTACCGCCCGCGCGTCGCCCGAGCGGGTGAGGGCGAGCAGGGCGCGGCCGCGCACGTCCGGTGCCCCCGGCTCGTCCTCCGGCCGGTCCGCCCACTCCTCCCACTCGGGCCGGTCGGGCCGTCCGGGGCGCGCGGCGAGCCCGGCCGCGAGGGCGTCGGTCGCGGGCCCGGTGAGCTCGAAGAGGCTCTCCAGGAACGAGGTGGCGGCCTCGCGCAGCCGGGGATCGGGGTCGGCGAGCTGCGTCCCGACCAGCCGCACCACCTCCTCGTACCCCCCGCGCCAGACCCGTATCAGACCGCCGCTCAGCCAGATGGCGTCCGCGCGCTGGCACCGGTCAGGGCTGCGCAGCTGGGCGAGGATCAGCGCGATCCGGTCCTCGACGCGGTCGTCGAGCGCGGTGTGCAGGGTGCGCATCAGCTCGTCGGTCCACGGGGTCGCACGGCTCGCGGCATGCTCCTCGAAGAGCTCACGGACCTGCCCGGCGAACGTGGGCGCGGACGGCCGGGAGCTCTCCGGGGCGGCCGTCTCGGGCGGCGCGGCACGCACCTCGTCGAGCAGCCGCGTCACCCGCTCGACCACGTCGTCCGGGACCTCGCCCGGCGCGCACCGGGCCAGCTGCGTGAGCGCCGCGAGCCGCAGCCCCGGCGCGTGGGCCGCGCGGGTGAGCCAGCCGAGCCAGTCGACGGTCTCGTCCCGCAGCGACTCGTGCCGCCGCGCGATCCGCCCGACGGCCTCCACCAGCGCGAGCCGCACCTCCGTGTCCCGCTCGACGGTCAGCCGCTCCCTCAGCAGGGTCAGCACACCGGCCGGGTCCGGGTGAAGCGAGGCGAGCGCGCACGGGGCGGCGAGCCGCACCTCGCAGTCCGGGTCGCCGACGAGCCCGAGGAAGACGTCGGCGCCCGCGGCGACCGCGGCGGCGGCCATGGCGTAGTTCGCGGCCGGGATGAAGTCCTCGTCGTCCGGGTCGAGTTCGTCGAGCTCGTCCTCGCCGCTCAGATCGATCCCGCCGATGCTGGTCAGCAACTCGACGATGCCGCCCCGGTCCTGGACCTCAGGGTCGGCGACGAGTTCGAGCAGGAAGGGGATGCAGGCGAGCGTCGAGTCGTACACGTCCCCCTGGTGGTGCACCGCGCCGTACATGCCGTCGAGGGCGAGCTCCCGTTCGCCGGGGTCGGGCGAGGCGAGTCCGCGCAGCATCCCCGGTACATCGTCGGCTGGTCCGTAGGCATGCCCCAACGAGGCCCAGTCGACCTCCTCGATCCCCGTCAGCATGCGGCCGCCGCCTTCCCCGTGAGCGCTGTACCAGGCAGCAAGTGTGCACCACCACACCGGGAACAAGGACCCGCTGACCGGACGCGGTCCCCGAAGGGCCCGCGAGCCGCTCGCTTTGCGCCATCTGCGGGAGCGGTACGCGGAGTTGCGCCCGCCGGTACGGGGAGTGGCGTATGGGGAGCACGGGAGAACGGGTGTACGGAGCCGGGGACGGAGGCCCGCCGTACCGTCGCCGGCGGCCTAGCCGTCGGACCGTACGCGCACGAAGCGGGCCGTCTCGTGGCGCCCCGCCTGCTGCCGCAGCTCGACGGTGAGAGGGTCGGCGAGCGGGGTCACCGTGCCGTGCTCGGGATGCTCCACCGGGGCCCCGAGCCGGCCTTCGGCCAGCGCGCCGACCTCGCGGGCCTGCACCGGAGTCAGTTTCGGCGAGGTCGTCACCGTACGGTCGTCGGGGAGGCGGACGAGCAGCGCCCGGGGCCGGCCCACCGGGCCGACCAGCCCGAGGAGCGTGCCGTCGAGCGTGTCCGCGTGCCGCACCTTCCGCCACGCCCACGTCTCGCCGGCCCGGTACGGAGAGCGCAGCGCCTTCGCCACGATCCCCTCGACGCCCACCGCGCGCAGATCGCGGAACCAGCCCCGCGCCGTCTCCTCGTCCAGCGTCGCGAGCACGGGCTGCACGGGCGGCCCGACATCGCTCAGCGCGACGCCCAGCAGCTGCCAGCGTTCGACGAGCGGCAGCGCCCTGAGGTCCCGGCCGGGGAGGGCGAGGACGTCGAAGGCGATGTACGAGACCGGTACGCCGGCCTGTCTGCGGTCGGCGTGCGAGCGGAGCAGGTCGGTGAAGCTCAGCCGCCCCTCGCGGTACGCGCACAGCTCCCCGTCCAGGACGACGCCGGCCGGCAGCCGGGCGCCCAGATGCGCCGCGATCTCGGGAAACTCCCGGGAGAGGTCCCGGTGCGAGCGCGACTGCAGGAAGACCCTGCGGTCCTCCAGGACGAAGGCGAGGGCCCGGAAACCGTCGAGCTTGAGGGTGTACTGCAGACCCCCCGGCGTGCTTCCCTGCGCCGGGATCTCGTCGGCCGGGCGCGGGCGCATGACGTCGACCGGCGGCCGCAGGACGGGACCCTCCGCGGGCTCCGGTCCGGGGGCCGCGGTCATGGCAGGGCCCCGGCCCGGTCCGGGTCGAAGAGCGGCCCGAGCAGGTCTCCGTACCGCTCCAGACGTGGCGCGATGTCGTCCATCAGCAGCACGAGCCGCTCGGGCGCGTCGCAGGCCTCGACCTCCTCCCAGGTCACCGGCGCGGAGACGGTGGGCCGGGGGCGGGCGCGCAGGGTGTAGGGCGTCGCGGTGGTCTTGGCGGCCGCGTTCTGGCTGAAGTCGACGAAGACCTTCCCCGGCCGCAGCGACCGGGCCATCCGGTGGACGACGAGCGCCGGATGGTCCGCTTCCGCCTCGACGGCGAGCCGCTTCGCGTACGCCGAGACCTCGTCGGACGGGGCCGGCTCCAGCGGAACGAGCAGGTGCAGGCCCTTGGCCCCGGAGGTCTTGGCGAAGGCCTCCAGACCGTCCGCCGCGAGCCGCTCCCGCAGCCAGAGGGCCACCCGGCAGCAGTCCACGACGGTGGCCGGCGGCCCGGGGTCGAGGTCGAGGACGAGCCGGTCGGCGACGGCCTGCGAGCCGGCCCGCCACTGCGGGGTGTGGAACTCCACGACCAGGTTCGCCGCCCACATCAGGGACGGGAGGTCCTGGATCATGACCTGCCGCGCACGAGGGTCGTCGGAGCGGGGGACCGGGGTGGTCTTCACCCAGGCGGGTGTGCCGGGCGGCGGGTTCTTGGTGAAGAAGAGCTGACCGTCGGGGCCGTCCGGATAGCGCAGGAAGGACACCGGGCGGTCGCGCAGATGCGGCAGGAGCGCGGTGCCGACGGTGGCGTAGTAGTGCAGCAGCTCGCCCTTGGTGGTGCCGGTGGTGGGGTGGAGGACCTTCTCCAGATTGCTGAGCGGGAGGCGCCGCCCCTCCACCTCCGTGATGGGCGTCATACGATGAGAATCCCACGAATCCGGAAGTACCGTGCGAAAGGGATGAAACGTGCGATCCATATGGAACGGCGCCATTTCCTTCGGTCTGGTGAGCATCCCGATCAAGCTGGTGAACGCCACCGAGAGCCGGTCCGTGTCCTTCCGCCAGATCCACGCCGCCGACGGCGGCCGGATCCGCTACCGCAAGGTGTGCGAGCTGGACGGCGAGGAGGTCTCCCAGGCCGAGATCGGCAAGGCCTACGAGGAGTCCGACGGGACCATGATCCCGATCACGGACGAGGATCTGGCGACGCTCCCGCTGCCGACGGCGAAGACGATCGAGATCGTGGCCTTCGTGCCCGCCGGTGAGATCGACCCGCTCCAGATGGATGCCGCGTACTACCTCTCGGCGAGCGGGGCGGCGGCCGCCAAGCCGTACACCCTGCTGCGCGAGGCGCTCAAGCGGAGCGACAAGGTGGCCGTCGCGAAGTACGCGCTCCGCGGGCGCGAGCGGCTCGGGATGCTCCGGGTCGTGGACGACGTGATCGCGATGCACGGACTGCTCTGGCCGGACGAGATCCGGGCGCCCGAGGGGGTGGCCCCGGAGACGCCCGTCTCGGTGCGGGACGCGGAGCTCGACCTGGCGGACGCGCTGATGGCGACCCTCGGCGAAGTGGACATCAACACCCTGCACGACGACTACCGGGAGGCGGTCGAGCAGATGATCGCCGCCAAGGCGGAGGGCGGCGCCGCGGTGGCGCCCCCGGAGCCCGAGGAGGCGGGCGGCGGCCAGGTCATCGACCTGATGGCGGCCCTGGAGAGCAGTGTCCGCGCGGCCAAGGAGGCGCGCGGCGAGGGCGGGGACGCCGACGTGAGGGAGCTGACTCCCCGCAAGACCTCGGCACGCACCCCGAAGGAAACGGGCGCGCGGAAGTCCACGTCGAAGACGGCCGCGAAGAAGGCGGCCCCGGCCCGCAAGTCGACGTCGAAGACGGCCGGTGCGGGGTCCGGGGCGGGCGGTGGCAAGACGGCGGCGAAGAAGACGACGGCGAAGTCGGCGACGAAGTCGACGGCGAAGACGGCCGCCAAGAAGACGGCGGCGAAGAAGACCACGGCGTCCGCGAAGAAGGCGACCCCGCGCAAGCGGTCGGCGTAGGGGCACACGGAGGGGCATAGCGGCGAGCCGGTGGGGCGGCGCCGTGGCCCGCCTCCGGGCCTAGGGGTGTCTAGCTCTTCAGCAGCTCCCGCAGCGACCCCTTCATCGCGGTCACGAACGCCTCCCGCTCCGACTCGCCCACCAGGTCGAGCGAGAGGTACGGATTGAGGTCCTCCAGCTCCACGAGCAGCAGCTTCCCGCCCGGCGCCCGGCAGGCGTCGACGCGCTGGATGCCGAACTCCAGGCCGTTCCAGTCCACGAACCGCCGCGCGAACGCGAGGTCCTCGCCGGTCGGCTCGTACCGCTCCAGCCTCCACCGCGCGTCCGGGTCGGGCGCGTACAGGGCGTACTGGAAGGCGTGCCCCACGAAGTAGAACGAGACCTCGTACGTGAACGGGATCCGCGGCTGGACGAGCATCCCTTCGGGGTCCACGTCCTGGAGCGCCGCCCGCTCCACGAACCGCAGGCCGACCGAGTCGGCCCCGAGGACCGGCTTGACGACGTACTCCTCGGCCTCCGGCAGCCGCGCGAACTCCTCCCGCCGACCCGCCGTGGGAATGACCGGAAATCCCTCCCTCGACAGCTGGAGGAGGTAGTCCTTTCCGGCCATGTCGCCCTTCCCGCTGAGCGAGTTGAACACCCGCACCCCGCCCTCGCGCGCGGCGCGGGTGAAGGCGTCGTACGCCTCCTGGTAGTGGAGGACGGGCCCGCTGTTGCGTACGACGACGGCGTCGAAGCGGTCCATCAGCGCGGCGGCGTCGAGGGGATGACAGAGCGCGACGTCGAACTCCTCGCGCAGCCGTCCGGAGAGCCAGATGTCCTCGTCGCAGTAGCGCCGCCCGCGCGCCTGGTAGCCGAGGTCGGTGACGTAGAGAAGCGATTCCATGGGTGGTCCCCTCTGCCCCGGTTCGCGTTCGGTGGCCGGATCGCCACAGGCTACGTGACGGAAACACGCTGGCCACAGCCGTAACGGATTCGCCTCCCACGACACTTAACGTGAGCGAACACAGGTGCGAAGAGCGAGAGGTGAGGACGGCAGCATGCACTACCGGATCCTGGGACCGGTGCGGGTTTGGCGAGGTGACGCCGAACTGGCCCTGGGGCCCCCGAAGCAGCAGGCCGTGCTGGCGCTGCTGCTGGCGCGGGCGGGAGAACTGCTCACACCCCAGGAGGTGATCGACGCCCTCTGGGAGGAGCCGCCCGGCAGCGCGGTCAACGTGGTGCACCGCCATGTCGGGGCGCTGCGCAGGCTCCTGGAACCCGAACTGCCCAGCCGGACCGCCGCGAGACGGCTCCTGCGGGGGGCCGGCGGCTACCGGCTGCGTGTGGAACCGGGCGAGCTGGACCTGCTGCGCTTCCGGTCCCTGCGTGCGGACGCGGGCCGGGCCACAGCGGACGGCGACCGGGCCGAGGGGGTGTCGCTCCTCGTGGACGCCCTCGGGCTGTGGGGCGGTCCCGCCGGTACGGGCCTGCCCCCGGGCGTCGCCGAGCACCCTCTCTTCACGACGCTGAACCACGAGTACCTGGCCGCCGTCAAGGAGGCCGCCGACCTCGCCCTGGCGAGCGGGCACGTCCCGGCGGCGCGGCAGGTCGACGTCGAGCGCGTGCTGACGCTGCTCGAACAGGCCACCCACCACTATCCGTTCGACGAGGCGCTGCACGCCAGGCTCGTCACCGCCCTCGCCGCCCTCGGGCGGCAGGCCGAGGCCCTGGCCGTCCACCAGTCCGTACGCTCCCGGCTCGTGGGGGAGCTCGGCATCGACCCGGGTCCTGAGCTGCGCGCCGCCCACGAACGCGTCCTGCGGCAGGCCGTGCCCGTCGTGGTCCGAGCCGTCGACCCGCGGGGCGGCGCGGCGGAGCCGGAGACCCGACCGCCGGCACCCTCGCTCCTTCCGGCCCAACTCCCCTCCGACATATCCACCTTCGCCGGGCGCCGCGGGGAACTGGCCTTGTCGAAGGAGCTGCTGGACGGGGCCGACGGCACAGACGGCGCCTCCAGCCCTGCCTCCAGCGCTGCCTCCACTCCCGCCTCCACTCCTGCCCCCGTCCCCGCCTCCGGCGGGGCGCCGGCGATCGTGGCGATCAGCGGCATGGCCGGGGTGGGCAAGACCACCCTCGCCGTGCACTGGGCCCACCGCGTGGCGCGCCGCTTCCCGGACGGCCAGCTCTACGTGAACCTCCGCGGCTTCCACCCCACCATGGCCCCCCTCGGCGCGCCCGACGTCATGCGCGAGGTGCTCTCGGCGCTCGGGGTCCCGCCCCAGCGCTTCCCGGAGGACCCCCAGGCCCTCCCCGCCCTCTACCGCAGCCTTCTCGCGCCCCGCCGCATGCTGATCCTGCTGGACAACGCCCGCGACGCCGAGCAGGTCAGGCCCCTGCTCCCCGGCACCCCCGGCTGTCTGACCCTCGTCACCAGCCGCCACCGGCTCGACGGGCTCCTCGTCACCCACGCCGTCCGCTTCCTGGGTCTGGACGTGCTCTCCCGCGCGGAGGGCTACGAGTTCCTGACCCGGCGGCTCGGCCTGGACCGGGTCGCGGCCGAGCCCGAAGCCGCCGGGGAGATCGTCGAGCTCTGCGGACATCTGCCGCTCGCCCTCGCGATCGTCTGCGCACGCGCCCTGCTCAACCCCCGGTTCGCCCTGGAGGCGATCGCCACGGAGCTGCGCGCAGACCGGGGCAGCCTGGACTCCTTCGCCGGCAGCGACGCGAGCGCCGACGCCCGGAGCGTCTTCTCCTGGTCCTACCGGGCCCTCACCCCGCCCGCCGCCCGGCTCTTCCGGCTGCTCGGCGGCGCGCACGCGGGCCCGGAAATCTCCGTCCCGGCCGCCGCGAGCCTCGCGGGCGTGCCGGTACGGGAGGCCCGCCGCCAGATCGCCGAACTGCTGGAGAGCCAGCTCCTCCTGGAGGAGGCGCCGGGGCGCTACGCCTGCCACGAGCTGCTGCGGGCGTACGCCGGGGAGCTGAACCGGGAACGCGACGACGAGGCGGACCGGGCCGCTGCCCGGCGCAGGCTCGTCGAGCACCATCTGCACAGCGCGTGGGCGGCCGACGCCCTCCTCGCCCCGTACCGGGACCGGGTTCCGCTGCCGCCCCCGGGCGAGGGAGTGGTGCCGGAGAAGCTGACCGACGAGACGCAGGCCGCGCAGTGGCTCCACCGGCAGCGGCAGGTGCTGCTGGCGGCCGTGGAGCGCGCCGCCGCGGACGGCGACGGCGGCGAAGGTCTCTGCTGGCGGCTGGCCGCGACCCTGGAGCTCTTCCTGGACCGGGCCGGACGCTGGGAGGAGCAGCGGGTCATCCAGGAACGGGCCCTGCGCGCCGCCCGCGAGGCCGGCGACACCACGGGCGAGGCGTACATCCTGCGCGCGCTGGGATTCGCGTACTGCAGGCTCGGGCTCTTCAAGGAGTCCCACAACACCCTCTCGCAGGCGCTCGACCGCTTCACCGCCGCCGGTGAACGGGACGGACAGGCGACCGCCCACCGCAACCTGGCGTTCCTCTGCAACGCGAGGGGGCGGCACACCCAGGCCCTGGAGCACTACCGGGTCGCGTCCGCCCTGTACGAGTCCTCCGGACACCGCACGGGAGCGGCGGCCGTGCTCAACGAGATCGGCTGGACGCACATCCTCACCGGCGCCTACGAACAGGCGCTGGACGACTGCGGCAGAGCCGTCCTCCTGCACCGCCGGAACGGGAACCGCAACGGCGAGGCCGCGGCCTGGGACAGCGTCGGCTACGCCAGACACCACCGCGCTGAACACGCGGAGGCGCTCGACGCCTACGCCCGGGCGATCGCCCTCTACCGCGAGATCGGGGACCTCAGCCTGCAGGCCGACACCCTGGCGCACCTGGGCGACAGCCACGCGGCCGCGGGCGACCCCGCCGCCGCGGCGGTCGCCTGGCGGGAAGCCCTGCGGCTCTTCGAGCACCTGGGGCATCCCGACGCCGAGCAGGTCAGGGAGCGGCTCGCCGAACGGGAACCGTTCGCACCGCCGCCCGAGCGGTGGTGAGGCGGGGCGTCACTTTTTCGGCACTGAACTCTGTCTACCCTGTTCCTGAAACCGCTCTCAGGGAATCGGGCCGTGGCCAACGATCGTGACAGGTCAGGCCGTTCCTCATGGGGATGACAGCAGACCGGTACGGCCGACGGGTTCAGGACGAACCCGTCGGCCCGGTCTTCCCGTTCACGAAACCGAGAACAAAGATGTGTTTACGTTCCGCTTCATGGCCTCAGGTCACGGAGCACACCGCTGACGTTCAGCACGGCGTGGCAGCCGGACGCCTGCCGGCCGGTCGCCGGAGTTCCCGGCTTCGCGCAGGTCACCTCCGCGGTCACGGTCGAGTTCTCGGGGATTTCGATGGGGGTGACCCAGTGGTAGTCCTGATTCCGGAAGGTCTCGAGCGCGATCGTGGTGATCTTCCGCTCGCCGAACGAGATCGTGATGACACCCTCGTCGCCCTGGAAGTTCGCCACGACCATGTCCGTGACCCCGAACACCTTCCCCCGGGGCACCTGGTACGTCCCCGCCTTCTTGCCGCCCGTGCCCGTCTGGACGTCGATCGTGGCGGAACTCTGCTGACCGGGACCGGAGCGGCCCGTACCGGAGCCGCCGTCGCCCTGTCCGCCGCCCGAACCCTGGTCCTGACCACCGGTCTTGTCGGCCGGCTTGGCCCGCGCCCTCTCCTGCTCGGCGGCCTCCTGCTGCTTCGCGGCCTCCTCCTTCTGCGCGGTGGTCGCGGCCTCCTTCGCGGCGCTCCGCACCGCCGGCCTGACCAGCGCGAACCAGGCGACCAGCAGGGCCATGAGCACGGCGAGCAGAATCAGCAGCCATTTCGGCAGGACCGGCAACTGGACGAACTCGCCCTCGACGACGCCCGACACGGCGGGCTCACCGCCGCTCTCCGTGCTCCACGAACTCTCCGCGGATCCCGAGGACTTGGCGATCCCCGGCGCGTCCGCACCGCCCTCGACCGCCGCGGCGGCCTCGGCCACCTCGATCTCGAAGGGGTGGCTCACCGGCTCGCCGAACCAGATCAGCGGCCGTACCCCCGCCTTCAGCGCGACCTCGGCGGACTCGCCGGGCTCGAGACGCTTCCGCTGCGGCGTGGTGCGCAGGGTCAGCTCCTCCCCGGCCTGCCGGCCGGAGAGGACGAGCGACACGGGCGTGTTCCCCTGGTTCCGCAGGGCGATCCGGTAGCGCGCCCCGCGCCAGCCGCGCCGCCGGCGGGGCGTGAGCTCCTGACGTACCTCCCGGAAGGCCCCCACACGCACCGTGGTCTCCGGGACCGTCACGTTCTCCGGGTGCTCCACGGGCAGGACCCGCACACCGAGCGGCTTCTCCCCGGCACGGACCTCGGGGGAGCGCGGCGGGGCCAGCCGCACCGTCACCGTCTCGGAGGTGCCGGGATAGAGCGAGACACGGGCCGGCTCGACGGTGCTCCACGCGGCGCACTCACCGACCACCGTGAACGTGTACGCCTCGACGATGTCGCTGTCGTTGCGGACGTTCAGGGTGGTCGTCGCCTCGCCACCGGGCGAGACCGTCACGGTCGGCATTTCGAGTTCGGCAGAAGTGGTCACGCAGGGAACCTAGGCCGCCGAAGGGCCCTTCTCCAGGGACGCGGGGGCCAACGACCGGGCAGCCCGGATGCCCCCGCGGACCAACGCCGCACGGCCACGCGCCACATCTGAACCACCCGCCGGCCGTAGACCCTCCGGCCGGCGGACGACCATGAAACGGGTGGGAAGAAACATGACGAACAGCGATCAGTGCAATTCCAGGGTGTCGGTCTCGGTCTACGCCGAAGACCTGATCCTCCAGGCGGGAATCACCGAGCAACTGCGCAGGCGCCCCGAGGTGGAGCTGCTGCCCGAGGCCGACGCCGACCGGGCCAGGGCCACCCTGGTGGTGGTGGACACGGTCGACGACTCCACCGTGCAACTGCTGCGCCGGCTCCAGCGCAACACCGCCACGAGCACCGGACTCGTCGTCGGACGGTTCGAGGCCGGCGCGCTCCAGACCATGATCGAATGCTCGGTCGCCGCCGTACTGCGCCGCGCCGAGGCCGACCAGGACCGCCTCGTGCACCTGGTCACCGCGCTGGCCAAGGGGGAGGGCGTCCTCCCCGGCGACCTGCTGGGCAAGCTCCTCGCCCATGTCAGCAGCCTCCAGCGGACGGTCCTCGACCCGCGCGGCCTGACCCTCTCCACCCTGACGACCCGTGAGGCCGACATGCTCCGGCTGGTGTCCGAGGGCTTCGACACCGTGGAGATCGCGCAGAAGACCTCGTACTCCGAACGGACCGTCAAGAACGTGCTGCACGAGGTCACCAGCCGGCTCCAACTGCGCAACCGCGCCCACGCGGTGGGCTACGCGATGCGGCACGGACTCATATGAGTGCCCGAAAGAGCAGCGGACGCTTCCCCCGGCACGGGTACTCGCGCCCTGGCACCGCTCCACCAGGGCTGTGACGCTCGACGACGGTGAACCGCTCCCAGACTGTGAGGTGGACGTGATCGGCACCCCCGGCCCGGTGGGCCGTATCGGGCTGGGCAGACTGTCCGTCGCCGTGGCGCTGATCGTGCCCCTGCTCGCGGTGAGTTCACCCCGCGCCGCCACCCCCGCCGCCGCGCCCGCCCGCGCGGCGGCGGCCGCCGACGAGACCGGCCGCATCGCCTTCGCGGGCACCGAGCACCGCTCCATGGGGCGCGTCACCGGCGACCCGGCCACGAGCGAGCCGCTGCTCGGCAAGGGCCCGGCGCACTACGACACCGAGGCCTCCGCACGCGGGGACCAGGTCGTCTTCACCAGCCTGCGCGACGGCACCCGTCCCCAGGTGTACCTGCGGGACGCCGCCGGGGGCATCCACAAGCTGACCTCCGACCGCGACGCGGCCAACCCCGAACTCACCCCGGACGGCCGGTCCGTGGTGTTCGACTCCGCCGAGCCCGGCATCGGCGGCACCCAGCGCGACCTGTGGATCGTGGGCACCGACGGGTCCGGGGCCCGTCCCCTCACCGAGACCCCCGCGAACGAGACCGCGCCCACCGTCTCGCCGGACGGCGCCAGGATCGCGTACGCGACCGACGCCGACCCGCTGCGCGGACGGCAGATCCACCGCCGCCAGCTGGCCGGCGGAACATCCGAGCGGATCAGCGACGGACCGGCCGGCGACGCCGACGACCCCGCCTGGAACCCGGTCGACGACACCGTCAACCGCGACCTCGTCGCCTACACCCTCACCCTCGCCCCCGGCGGTCAGGAGACCGGCTCCCGGCTGCGCGTCACCTCCGGCCGGGGCGCCGACGGCCCGCTCCTCTCCGGCGAACAGGCCGGCTGGAACACCCGCGCCGCCGCCTGGCAGCCCGACGGCGACACCCTCCTCTTCCTCAGCATCAACGGGGCCTGCGGCTGCACCAACCCGTACGACACCGTCTACCGCGCCGTCGCCCACTCCGCGGCCAGGGCCGAGGTCGTCCTCTACGAGGACCGCGTCGTCGACTCCCCGACCTGGCTCGGCCCGCAGAACGGCGGCTCCGTCGTCGTCACCCGCACCACCGCCGAGGCCCGCAACCACGCGTACCTCCAGGACGTCCGGCCCGACGGCTCCGACCCGCGCGACCTCGGTGTCAAGATCCTCCGCGAGGACCCCGCCGCGAGGACCACCACCGATCCGGCGGCCGACCCGCTCTTCAACCCGGCCAAGGGCTACGACCCGTGGACCCAGCGGCAGAACTACACCCCCGACGGCCGGCGGATCGTCGTCTCCCGCTTCTCGGGCGACCCCGAGACCGGCCGGATCGAACAGATCTGGCTCACCGACGCCGACGGCACCAAGCCCACCCTCGTACCGCTCGCAGGACGCGGCGAGAAGGACTGGGACACCGACCCCACCTTCTCGCCCGACGGCAGGCTCCTCGCCTTCACCCGCACCTCGCCCGGCGGCGTCGGTACGGCCTCCGGCCCCGGCCGCATCCTCGTCGCGGACGCCACGACCGGCGCACTCGTCGGCGAGGTACGCCCGCCCGCCGGACAGACCGGCGGCGACGCCCAGCCGACCTGGTCCTCGGACGGCACGACGCTCGCCTTCACCCGCAACCAGACCATCGACGGCGTGGGCGGCAACAAGCACATCTGGACCGTGCCCGTGAAGGCGCTCGACCAGCAGAGCGACCTGAGCGCCCGACTCTGCCCCGGCACCTGCCAGGTCATCGACGACAGCCCCGCCTTCTCGCCCGACGGCAAGCGCCTCGCCTTCAACCGCAAGGACGGCGGCGGGCGGGTCAACGAACGCAACAGCGTCCTCATGACCGACCTCACCGACGGACGCTGCCGGGTGCTCCTGCCGGCGGGCCGGAGCGGCGACCCCGACGGGTGCCGGCGGGACGTCCCCGACACCTCCGCCACCGGCCCCTTCCAGCCCCGAGACGTGGCCTGGTCCCCGGACGCGAGCCGGCTCGTGTTCAGCTCCCGCCGTGCCCTCGCGCCCAACTCGCCGGAGGCCCTGTCCACCGTCGAGCTCGCCACCGGCGCCGTCACGTCCCTGACCGGTGCCCTCCCGGGCCGCCAGAAGGAGCCCGCGTACCAGCAGTCCGTGAACCTGACGGTCACCGCTCCGCCCGCCGCCGACCCGGTCGCCGAGGGCGAGACCGGCACGGTGAGCGTGACCGTCACCAACCAAGGCCCCTCCGCCGCGCCCGGCACGACCTTCACCGCGGCCGTGCCCCCCGGCGTACGCCTCGACCGGCTGACCCCGTCGAAGGGGCGGTGCGAGCCCGGGTCCCCGCAGTGCGACCTCGGGGTCCTCACCCCGGGCGAGAGCGTCACCGTCCTCGTGACGCTGACCGGCGTGACCCCCGGCGACCAGGTGATCGACTGGTCCGTCACCGGAGCTGTGATCGACCGCAGCCCGGCCGACAACGCCACCCGGACCCTCGTCCCCGTCGACGACGCCCCCGCGCCCCCGACGCCGACGCCGACCACGCCGACGCCGACGCCCACGCCGGCCCCGCCGAAGCCCACCCCGCCGCCGCCCGCGCCCGAGGCCGGCCCCGCGCTGACCCTCACCGCCCAGCCCGAACCGGGGTACGTCGGCGGCCGCGTGGTCCTCACGTACACCGTCCGCAACGGCCGGGAGGCGCTGGCCACCGGCCTCTCCCTGCGGCTCGGCCTGCCCCGCGGCATCCCGGCCGGGAAGGCCCCCGCAGGATGCGTCGACGGTGTGTGCGCCCTCGGCGACCTCGCCCCCGGCGCCTCCACCGTCGTCACGGTCGTCCTCTCCCCGGACAAGGCGCTCACGGCCACCGCCAGCGGCCGGATCACCACCTCCGGCACCGACGCCGACGCCTCCGACAACGCCGACCGGCAGCGGATCCGGATCCTCCAGCCGAAGATCGTGGCCGTACCGGCCATCGGCAAGCCCGGCTTCGTGACCTCCGTGCGCGGCAAGGACTTCCCGCCCGGCACCCCCGTCACGCTCAGCTGGAAGCCGGGCATCACCGCCGCGGCCGTGCCCACCGTCCCCCGCGCCGACGGCACGTTCATCGCCCAGCTGCTGATCCTCGCCAAGGACGAGACGGGGCCGCGCACGATCACCGCCAAGGGCGCGGGGTTCTCCCCGGTCACCACACCCTTCCTGGTCGTCACCGGCAACGTCGCCCCGCCCGACGAGGTGGCGCGCCGGTGATCCACGAAGTCGACGAGGGGCTGCGCCTGCTGCTCACCCAGGCCGGGCTGACCGAGAGCGGTGTCGACCTGGTCTTCGACCCGCCCACCCGTGAGTGGGCGGCGCGCCGCAACGCCCCGACCGTCAGCGTCTTCCTCTACGACATCAGGGAGGACGTCGAACGGCGGCGGACCGGCAGGCTCGAGGAGTACGACGACACCGGCCGGATCGTCGCGTACCGCACGCCGCCCCGCTGGTTCGACCTCACCTACCTGGTCACCGCCTGGACCAACCGGCCCCAGGACGAGCACCGGCTGCTCTCCGAGGTGCTGCGGTGCATGGCCCGTACGGACGTGCTGCCCGCACGTCTGCGCACCGGCACCCTGGCCGAGCTGGGCCTCGCCGTCCCCATCGAGGTGGCCGGCGGGGGCACGCAGGGCCGGTCGGCCGGAGACGTGTGGTCCGCCCTCGGCGGCGAGCTGAAGGCCGCGATCGACCTCAGGGTGCTGGCCCCGCTGGCGGGCGAGCTCATCGACGCCGCGCCGCCGGTCACCGAGGGGATGGAGGTACGCGTCACCCCCGCGGCCGACGACACACCGCCGGACCCCGGACGGCGCCTGCGCTACGACGACGCCGGCGACCCCGGTCCGCAGGGCTTCGCCGCCCCGCGCGACAGGCCCCGGCCGACGCGCCGCCACCGGGGGCCCGTCCGGTGATCCAGGACGACGTACGGACGCACGTGGACATGGACTTGGAGCGGGGCGCGGAGCCGGGCGTGGACGCGGACTTGGAGCGGGGCGCGGAGCCGGGCGTGGACGCGGACTTGGAGCGGGGCGCGGAGCCGGGCGTGGACGCGGACTTGGAAGCGGGCGCCGCCATGGACGGGGCCGGGGATCCGGCCGGGCTCGCCCACCTCTGGAACCGGCTGGCCCGCGTCGAAGTGCGGGTCCGGGACGCGGTGGCGGCCCGCCACGCGACCGACCCGAATCCGGACGACCCCTACCGGGGCCAGTACCTCACCCCGGAGGGCGCGGAGCGGCTCCTGCGGGCCCCGGCTGCCTTCCACCCGGGCCCGGGCTCCGCCGCGCGTACCGCCGACGCGGCCCCGGCATCCGCCGGGTCCCGGCTGCGCCGCCTCGCCGAGGACTTCGGACTCCTCCCGCTCGACGAGGAGTTGCTGCTCGTGGCCCTCGTCCCCGACGTCGACGCCCGCTTCGAGGCGCTCTACGGCTACCTCAACGACGACCTCACCCGGCGGCGCCCGACCATCGGCCTCGCCCTCGAACTCTGCGGGGAACCCGTCGCGGGACCGGGCCGGTTCCGCTTCTCCGCCGCCGCGCCCCTGATGCGCGGCGGCCTTCTGGAGATCACGGAACCGGACCGTCCGCTCCTCTCGCGCACCCTGCGCGTGCCGGACCGGGTCGCCGCGCATCTGCTCGGCCACGACGAGCCCGACGGCAGGCTCGCGGGGCTGGTCGACACGGGGGCGTACGCTCCGGGGCCGTACGACGAGACGGTGCTGCGCGTGGCGGCGGCAGCCGCCCCCGGCACCGGCCCGGTCCACCTCAGGGCCCGGGGCGGTGACGCCGGCCGGGCCGCCGTCGAGGCGCTCACCGCCGCGGGCCGCCGGCCCCTGGTCCTCGACGTCGCCGCACTCACCACGGACCCCGAGGCCGCCCGTCTGCCGGGCCTCCTCGCGACCGAGGCCCGGCTCTCCGGCGGCGGTATCGTCGTCGGACCGCTCGAGGCCCTCGAACCCGAACGCCCGGAGCGGGCGCTCTGGTTGCGCGACCTGTGCGCCGCCGCGACGGGCCTCCCGCTGATCACCCACGGTGCGAAGAACTGGGACCCGCTCTGGTCCCGGCACAGCCCGGTCCCCTTCACGGTCGGCCCGCCCGCCACCGGACGCAGGGCGGCCCAGTGGCGCCAGGCCCTGACGGACGCGGCTGCCGCCTCCGTGGCCTCTGAACCCTCCGGCGTCTCCGGGACCTCCGGCGTCTCCGCCGCGCCCCCGCACCCGCCGCTCGTGACGCTGCCGGACGACGACGCGCTCGAAGCGGCCGTCGCCTCGTACCGCCTCGACGCCGAGCAGGTGCGCAAGGCCGCGACGGTCGCCGTCCGCACGGCGGTCGCACAGCGGCGGCCCGTCGTACCGCAGGACCTCCGCACCGCCGTACGCGCCCAGAACGGCGCGGGCCTCGAACGCCTCGCCCGTCGCATCGACCCCGCCGTGGGCTGGGACGACCTCGTCCTGCCGCCGCCCACCCGCCGTCAGCTCGGCGAACTCGCCCTGCGGGCCCGCCATCGCGAGCAGGTGCTCGGCCGCTGGCGGATGCGTCCCGGCGGCGGGCGCGGACGAGGCGTGATCGCCCTGTTCGCCGGCGAGTCCGGTACGGGAAAGACGATGTCCGCCGAGGTCGTGGCCGCCGAACTGGGCATGGAGCTCTACGTGGTGGACCTCTCCACGGTCGTCGACAAGTACGTCGGCGAGACCGAGAAGAATCTGGAGCGGATCTTCGTCGAGGCCTCGGAGGTCAACGGAGTCCTGCTCTTCGACGAGGCGGACGCGATCTTCGGCAAGCGCTCCGAGGTGAAGGACGCGCACGACCGCCATGCCAACGTCGAGTCGGCGTACCTGCTCCAGCGCATGGAGTCCTTCGACGGCATCGCGATCCTCACCACCAACCTCCGGGCCAATCTGGACGAGGCCTTCACCCGGCGCATCGACGTGATCGCCGACTTCCCCATGCCCGACGCGCGGCAGCGGCTGGCGCTGTGGGACCGCTGTCTGGGCCCCGAGATGCCCCGGGGCGACGACCTCGACCTGCGGTTCTGCGCCGACCGGTTCGAACTCGCCGGCGGCTCGATCCGCGCCTGCGCGGTGACGGCGGCCTACCTCGCGGCCGAGGCGGGCCGACCGCTCGGCATGCCCCAGCTCGCCTCCGCCGTCCTGCAGGAGTACCGCAAGCTCGGCCGTCTGGTCCTGGAGAGCGAGTTCGGTCCCTGGCTGCGGAGCGAACAGACGCAGACGGCGGGCTGACCGGCGGCCGACGCGCCCCCGACCTGCCGGTTCGACCCCTCCCGACCTGCCGGTTCGACCCCTCCCACCTGCCCGTTCAGGCAGAGGCGTTGCCCTCCGCCGGGGACCTGGAGGCCTAGGACCGGGCACGTCCTGGCGGTGAGACTCGGTGGTGACCCAGTGGCCACTTCAAGGAGCGAGTATGCCGTCGTACCTCACCCCGGGCGTGTATGTGGAGGAGGTGCAGTCCGGTGCGCGGCCGATCGAGGGAGTGGGCACCGCGGTTGCCGCCTTCGTCGGTTTCGCTGAGCAGGGGCCCTTCCACCGGCCGACGCTGGTGACCAACTGGGACCAGTACGTGCAGACGTTCGGCGGCTTCACGACCGGCACCTACCTCGCCCACGCCGTCTACGGCTACTTCGCCAACGGCGGCGGCACGGCGTACATCGTCCGCGTCGGCGGCCCGGCGGCCGACCAGGCCGACGACGGCCGCCCCGCCGCCCTCCAGGCGCCCCGGCCCACCGCGCTCGGCGGCTTCCTGCTCTCGACCCGCCCCGGCGCCGGAGCCGACGTCTCCGTCGAGATCGCCGACGCCGACGGCGAGAACCCGCCGGAGGACAAGTTCAAGCTGCTGGTCCGCCAGGGCGGCAAGGTGGTGGAGACGTACGACGCCTCCGTCCGCAAGAACGTCAAGGGCTACCTGCTCAACCAGGTACGCGAGTCGAAGCTCATCGAGGTCGCCGAGCAGCCCGGCACGGCGCAGACCCGGCCCGAGAAGCAGACCGTCACCCTGGCGGCCGCCCCCGCCGCCACCCCGGCGGCCTCGGCCCCGGGCGGCGTCGCGCGGATCGACCCCACCGAGTACGTCGGCGACTCCTCCGCCCGCACCGGCTTCGCCGGCCTCGAGGCCATCGACGAGATCACCATGGTCGCCGTACCGGACCTCATGGGCGCCCACCAGCGCGGCGAGATCGACGCCGAGGGCGTCAGGACCGTCCAGCTCGCGGTCATCTCCCACTGCGAGCAGATGGGCGACCGCGTCGCGGTCCTGGACTCCCCGCCGAGCATGAACGCGCAGCAGATCCGTACCTGGCGCCAGGACGAGGCGGGCTACGACTCCCGTTACGCCACCCTGTACTACCCCTGGATCTCGGTCTTCGACCCGGCCACGGGCCGCAACACGACCGTGCCGCCGAGCGGCCACGTCGCCGGCGTCTGGGCACGCAGCGACGGCGAGCGCGGGGTGCACAAGGCCCCGGCGAACGAGGTCATCCGCGGCGCCGTCGACCTGGACGTCCGGCTCACCAAGGGCGAGCAGGACCTGCTCAACCCGATCGGCGTCAACTGCGTCCGCGCCTTCCCGGGCCGGGGCATCCGCATCTGGGGCGCCCGCACCCTCTCCTCGGACCCGGCCTGGCGCTACCTCAACGTCCGCCGGCTCTTCAACTACCTGGAGGAGTCCATCCTCCTGGGCACCCAGTGGGTGGTCTTCGAGCCGAACGACGACCGGCTGTGGGCGAGCATCCGGCGGAACGTCACCGCCTTCCTCACCGAGGAATGGCGCCGCGGCGCGCTCTTCGGACGCACGGCGGCCGAGGCGTTCTACGTCAAGTGCGACCGCGAGAACAACCCGCAGGAGTCCGTCGACCTCGGCCAGGTGGTGTGCGAGATCGGCGTCGCGCCCGTCAAGCCCGCCGAGTTCGTGATCTTCCGGCTCTCGCAGTTCTCCGACAGCACCAGCCTCGTCAACGAGTAACAAGAAAAGGTGAAAGCAGTCATGGCAGAGGGCGACGCTCTTTCCACTCATGTATTCGGCGTGCAGCTGGGCGGCTACATGGTCGAGTCGATCCAGGAGATCAGCGGCCTGTCCTACGAGGAGGACGTGGTCGAGGTCCGTCAGGTGACCCCCGACGGCAAGCTGCTCATCCGCAAGCAGCCGGGCGCGCGCCAGGCCGGCGAGGTGACGATCACCCGCGGCATGGACAAGAGCACCGAGTTCACCAAGTGGGTCAAGGAGACGCTGGAGAACGGCGCGGTCGACTCGGCCCGGCAGAACCTCACGATCGAGGTCAAGGACGCCGCCGGCGAGACCGTCCGCCGCATCCAGCTCATGCAGGGCTGGGCGAGCAAGTGGGAAGGGCCCTCGCTCAAGGCCGGCGAGTCCAGCGCCGCCACCGAGACGGTGACCATCACCTTCGAGGAGATCGTGATCGAATGAGGCGCAGGACGGTCACCTCGGGCGGCCTCGAAGAACTCCTCGAAGCCGCCTCGTCCGCCGAGCGTGCGGCGGCCGCCACCCCGGCGGCCGCCCCGGCCCCGGCGGCGGCCCCGCCCCCGCCGGCGGCGCGGCAACGCGAACAGCTGCAGACCGAGTTCACCTTCGAGCTTCCGCGCGGGTACGTCGACGACGAGGGCACGGTCCACCGCACCGGCACCATGCGGCTCGCGACCGCCCGGGACGAGCTGCGCCCGCAGATCGACCTGCGGGTGAAGGAGAACCCGGCGTACCTGAGCGTGGTCCTGCTCAGCCAGGTGATCACCACGCTCGGCGCGATCACCGACGTCCACGCCGGAGTCGTCGAGCGGATGTACGCGACCGACGTCGCCTTCCTCCAGGACTTCTACCGGCGCATCAACAGCGAGGGGCACACGCACGCCGCGGTGACCTGCCCCCACTGCCAGGGCGACTTCGAGGTGGACCTCTCGGGCGGGCGCCTGGGGGAATCGTGACGTACGCCCTTCCCCGGCTGCGGGAGGAGATCGCGTACGTCGCCTACCACTTCCACTGGCAGCGCGAGGACATCCTCGACCTCACCCACGCCGAGCGTCAGCAGTGGGTGAGGGAGATAGCGCGGATCAACACACGGGTGAACGAAGGCGGGTGAGGTGAGGGCATGGGGTTCTGGGACAGGTTCCGACGGGACGGCGCACTGCCGCCGGCCACGCCCGCATCGGCCACCGCGGCGGGGCCGCCGGGCGCCGTGGTCGCGTCGACGGTCGCGTCGACGGCCGCATCCGCATCGGCTGCCACGGCTGCCGTGCCCGAGGGTCCGGCCGGGCGCCCGGACTGGGACGGGGGCTGGCGCGAGGTCGCCCCGCCGTCGGTCACCATCGCGCGCTCGACGCCGGCCGTCAGCGACGGCCTGCGCTTCCGCTCGGGCCTCGCCGCCTGGCAGAACCCCACACTCACCTCGGGGCTCGGCCACGGCCTCATGCCGTCCGCGCCCGCCGGTCTGATCCACGGCGTCGCCCGCCCCGCCCGGGGGCCGCGTACGCCGACGGCCGAGGGCGGCGGCCCGCTGCTGCTGCGCGCGGTGCGGGACCCGGAGGCCGAGACTCAGGGAGAGCCGGGGCCGGCGGTGTCGGCCCAGGGACCCGAGCACCCGGTCCAGCGGCGAACCGCGACACCACGGAGCACGGGGACGAACGCGGCGCCCGGAGGGCCGACGCGGTCGGCTCCCGAACGGGGTGCGGATTCCGCCGCGAAGACGGCGGCGGCGACCGACCCGTTGGTCGTGTCCCGGCGTACGGGGACGGGCGCGGCACCTGGAACCCCGACGTCGTCCGCCTCCCCCCGGCGGACGGCGTCGGTCCCCGAGGGCGGGTCCCCGGCCACCACGCCGGTGCGGGATGCGGACTCGGGCGCTCCGGATGCGCCGACGGCGTCCCGCCGTACGACGGACGCGGCCGGAAGCGGTGCGACCACGGTGGGTACCGACCCGTCGGTGGTGTCCCGGCGCACGGGCAGCACGTCAGCCACGGCCGGGGCCTCGGCTTCCGCGCGTGCGGCGGAGAGCGGACCGCCGGCCACCGCGCCTGTACTGGGCGCGGACTCCGGCACCTCCGAGGCGCTGACGGTGTCGCGCCGGACGCCGGAAGCCCCCGGAAGCGGTTCGACGACGGCGTCGACCGACCCGCTGGTCGTGTCCCGGAGCACGGGCGCGGCACCCGGAACCCCGACGTCGTCCGCCACCCCCGGGCGGACGGCGTCGGTCCCCGACGGAGGACCGCAAGGCGGGCCCGCGCGCAGCGCGCCTGTGCCGGGTGCGGACCCCGGAGCCTCCGACGCCCTGCCGGCGTCCCGGCGTACGGAGGCCGACCCGGCCGCCGACGCGGCGCCCGGTACCCCGGCGTCGTCCGCCGCCCCCCGGCGGGCGACGCCGGTCTCGGAGGGCGGGACCGCCGGCACCGCGCCGGTGCTGGGCGCGGACCCCGGTGCCTCCGATGCGCTGATGGTGTCCCGCCGGACGCCGGATGCGACCGGAGCGGGTTCGACGACGGCGTCGACCGACCCGCTGGTCGTCTCCCGGCGCACGGGCGCCGAGCCCGCCACGGGAGCGGCCCCCACCACCCCCGAGACGACGTCCGGGGCGCACAAGAACGCCGGACTCGTCACTCCGCGTGCTTCGGCGACGTCGAAGAACCCGACTGCGCCCAGCGGTTCGGGCGACCGCGGCCACTCGTCCGTGTCCAGCAGGTCGGGTACGCACAACGAATCGACCGCGCCCAGCGGGTCGGCCACGCGCGGCGACTCGGCCACGCCCACCAGTCCGGCCGGGCCTGGCCGAGACGTGGCTGCTCCCCACACCTCGACCACGGCCCGCACCCTCGGCACCGGCAGCGGCATGCCCACGATCCTCCGGCGTACGGCGCCCACCGCGCCGGGCACGCCCACCGCGCCGGGCACGCCCGATGCGAACGGACCCACCACCCTGCCCGTCGTCGGGTCACGCCCGGACGCGTCCGGCGACCCCGCGGGCACCCCAACGGGCCGGCCGTCCGCCACCACCCCCCGGCGGACCCGGCCGGCACCGGTTCGGCCACGTCCGGTCGGCGCGTCGTTGGTCGTGGCCAGGCGCCCGGCGGTCGCACCGCGCGTACTCGCCGCGGTACCGCCGCGCGCCCCGGCCCCGGCCACGACCGCCGACCGGGCGCCCGAGCCGGAGTCGGCACCGCCCGCGAGGGCGGAGCGGAGCCCCCGTACGCCCGCCGCCCGACCCGGCCTGGGCGCACCGCTCTCCGAACTCCCGGCCACGGCACGGCGTACGGACCCCACGAACACGACGACCCCGGCCCCCGCACCGACGAGCGAGGCGCCGCCGCTGCCCGTCATGCGACGCATGACCGAGGCCGACGCGACGACCGGTCCCCGGCCCACGACGCGCTCCGGTCTCGGCGCCCCCCTGCGGGAACTCCCGCCGACGGCCACGCCTGCGGCGCCCCTGCTCGGCGGCCGCGAGCGGCGACCGGCCACGCCCACGGGCCGCACTTCCGTACAGCGTGACGCGGTGAACCCGGGCGGTGCCCCGGCGGTCGCCTCCGGCACGTCACGGAAACCTTCGGCTCAGCCGCGCCCTCCGCTCCCGCTGGTCCCGCTGGTCCCGGTGGCCCGCGCCGTCGAGAGGGCGGCGGGCCCGGCGGGGCCCACCCCGCCCTCCGGGGACGCACCCACCCGACCGGCGGCCGGGCTGACCTCCGCCGCCGCCACCCCCGTCCAGCGCGCGCGCCGACTGCTCCCCGAGCGCCCTCTCGTCGTCAGTACGGGCGTGCCCGAGGGGTTCTCGGCGCAGCCCGCCCCCGCTACGGCGGCCGGTGCCGCCCCCCGCCCGGTGGTGGCCGCCACGTGGCGCCGCGAGCCCGCGCCCGCCCTTGCGTCCGGGCAGCGGGCAGCGGATCGGAGGCCACGGGCCGCCCACCCCGCCCACCCCGCCGGCCAGGGCGGGTCCGGCGGAGCCGCGCCCGTACTCCGTACCGACGCCACCACCACCGCCCCGGTCCAACGCGCCCCCGCCCCCGCTCCCGCCCCCGCTCCCGCTCCCGCCCCCGCGGGCCCCGCCGACGCTCCCCATGTCGTCCCGCGCGTACGTCTCGACCCGACGCCCGCCCACTCCGCCCCCGCCTCCGTGCAGCGGACCGCCTCCCCGCTGCCGATGCCGTTCACGAGGGGCGCCGGACCGGGACTCGGGGCCGAGCCGTCCCCGCCCCCCGTCGTGACGGCGCCTGCCGCCAACCGGCTTCAGGCCAGGGCCGTCCAGCGCATGGCGCAGGAAGGGCTCGGCGGCGTCCCGGTGACCCCGGTGACCCGCGCCACGCCCGCCACGCCCTCGTCGGCCACCGAACCGCCGCCCCCGGCCGCCGCGGCCAAGTCCACTCCGGCCTCCAGTCCGCGAGGGCCCGAGATCGAGGAGCTGGCCAGGCAGCTGATCGATCCGGTGGCCCGGCTGCTCCGGGCCGAGATGCGCCGAGGGCGGGAGCGCACGGGACGTCCGTACGACAGCCGCCGCTGACCCCGGCCGCTCCCCCCGCCACCACCCAGACACGGACCGGCACACAGACCGGCAAGCAACCGGCACACAGACCGGCACACAGAACGGGCCCCCGGGCCAAGGAGAGAGATGACGGACAGCATCGTCGCGACGAGCGTGTTCTTCCGGCTCGCGATCGGCGGCAACGACCTCGGTGCCTTCCACACCTGCTCCGGCCTCGGCGCGGAGGTGGAGATGCACCAGTACGCGGAGGGCGGCAACAACGGGTTCGCCTGGCAGCTCCCCGGCCGCATCACCTGGTCCAACATCACCCTGACCCGGCCCGTCACCTCGGACACCGCCAAGATCGCCCGCTGGCTCGACGAGATCATCGAGCGGGTCGAGCCCAAGGACGGGGAGATCGTCGCGCTCAGGCCCGATCTCAGCCGCATCGTCAGCTGGCAGGTGCTCGGCATCGTCCCGGTGCGCTGGCAGGGCCCGTCGTTCGACCCGGCGAACTCCCAGGCCGCGATCGAGACCCTGGAGATCGCCCACGAGGGCCTGCGCCCGTCCTGAGACCCGGCCGCCCCGGCCACAACCACGGAGAGGAGGTACGTACGCGATGGCACCCGCCCGATCGAGCCGCGCACGGGCCCAGCTGACGATCATGGAGCCGCCCGCGAAGGTCGGCGCCAAGCCCGGCGGCACCCTGGCCCGCGTGAAGCTCCAGTTCAACCCGTCGACGCTGAGCATGAGCAAGTCCACCGAGTGGCGGCGCACCCCGTCCCGGATGGCGGGCCAGTCGGCCCTGCCCGAATTCGTCGGCAGCGGACCGCGTTCGCTCTCCCTGGAGGTCTTCCTCGACGCGACGGCCAAGCACGACAACTCCGTCGAACAGGCCGTGCAGCAGATGATGACGGCCTGTGTGCCCACCAAGGCCAGCCTGGCCCGCAAGACACCGGCCAGCCCCTGGGTCCGGTTCGAATGGGGAACCTCGAAGACCACCTCGTTCGACGGCGTGCTGTCCAACTTCTCCGTCGACTACACCCTGTTCGACGTCGACGGGAAGCCGCTGCGCGCCACCTGCTCGCTGTCGATCGAGGAGGCGAGCGTCGACCCGCCGGGCCAGAACCCGACGTCGGGCTCGCGCGAGGCACGCCGTACGCACCGGGTCGTCGCGGGCGACAGCCTGCCGCTGCTGGCCTGGCGCGAGTACGGGGACGCCACCGCCTGGCGCGTCATCGCCGAGGCCAACGCCATCGACGACCCGATGGTGCTCGTGCCCGGTACCGAACTCGTCGTGCCCGGCGCCGACGGAACAGCCGAGGAGGACCGATGAGCGCTGCCGGCGAGTCGCGGGGCGGCAGGTCGTTCGCGGCCGACCCGATCGTCGAGGCCCCCGCCGAACTGCCGCCCGCCTGGGTCGCGCAGCTGGTCAGCTGTGTGGTCGACGAGAACGTCGGGCTGCCCGACACCGCGCTGCTGACCTACCGCGACCCGAACCACGAACTGCTCACCGCCACCGGCATCACCATCGGCACGCCGCTGAAGATCTCGGTGGTGACCGTCACGGGCCAGGCCAGGGAGCGCCTGTTCACGGGCGAGGTGACGGCCGTCGAACTGGACACCGACACCACGGGATCGTTCACGGTGATCCGGGCGTACTCCAAGGCGCACCGCCTCCAGCGCGGCCGCAAGGTCGTCGCGTACCGCAACATGACGACGGCGGACATCGTCCGCAAGGTCGCCGCCGGGGCCGGTCTGGCCTGCGGGAAGATCGAGGCGGCTCCGGTCACCCATCAGCAGCTCTCCCAGCCCAACGTCTCCGACTGGGATTTCCTCCAGTACCTGGCGGGGGAGAGCGGTGCCCATGTGCGGGTCGACGAGAAGGGCCTGCTCCAGTTCGTGAAGCCGGCGCCCGCCGCGTCCGCGCCGGCCCCGTCCACCCCGGCGACCCGCAACCCGCTGGTCCTGGAGTACGGCCGCAACCTGCTGGCCCTGCGGGCGGTCCTGACGGGCGCCGACGGGGCGGGCAACGTGGAGGTGCGCGGCTGGAACGTGACCACCAAGACCCCGCTGGTCGCCACCCGGCCCGCCGTCCGCAGCACCACCGTCACCCCGGGCCTCAACCCGTCGGTGGCGTCCGCGTTCGGCGCCTCCGCGAAGGTCACCGTCACCGACACCCCGTACCGTTCGCAGGCCGAGACGACGGCCGTGGCCGGTTCGGTGGCCGCGTCGGTGAGCGCCGGGTTCGGCGAGATCGAGGCGGTCGCCGAGGGGAACCCCAAGCTGCGGGCGGGCAAGCCGGTCGCCCTCGGCAACGTCGGCCCCGCGTTCTCCGGCCGGTACACGGCCACCGCCGCCCACCACGTCCTGGAGCCGCAGGGCGGCTACCGCACGACGATCGTCGTCAGCTCCTCGCCCGACCGCTCCCTCACCGGCCTCGCGACGGGCGGGAACGCGCCCGCGCGAGGCTCGCGGATGCCCGGTCTGGCGATCGGCGTGGTCACCGACATCCGTGAGACGGGCGGCGGCCAGCGCGGCTGGGTGAAGCTGAAGTTCCCCTGGCTCGACGCCACGTACGTGACGGACTGGGTACGGACCGTCCAGTGGGGCGGCCAGGGCGGGGGAGGGGTCTTCAGCCCGGAGGTCAACGACGAGGTGCTCGTCGGCTTCGAACAGGGGCTGCTCGACAGCCCGTACGTGCTCGGCGGCCTCTACAACGGCGTGGACAAGCCGTCACCGCACGACGTCCCGCTGGTCGACAAGACCAGCGGCAAGGTCCAGCGCCGCTCCCTGGTGTCCCGCTCGGGCCACCGCCTGGAACTGCTCGACACCCCGCGCGGCACGTCCGGGGTGCGCCTGGCCAGTGGGAACAAGCGGCTGGAGGTGAAGCTCGACGAGCGCCGCAACCGGCTCGAACTGACGGTGTTCGGGCCGGGCGGCAGACGGGCGCTGAGCTCGGTGACGCTGACCCCGAAGGGCATCACGCTCGACGCGGGGACGGGGACGCTCGACCTGAACGGCCGGACGGTGAACATCAACGGCAAGACGGGGGTGACGGTGGACGGCGGGCTGCTGGCGACGATCAAGGCACGGATGATCCGCCTCAACTGACGGAGGGCCGAACGGGCTCCGACGCGCGACGCGCATCAGCCGAAGGCATCCCGATGCCCCCACCCCACCCCATCCGCCCTGCACCCCCCAATCCCCCCTCATCATCATCAGCAAGGAGAAAGTGAATGCCTCCCGCAGCCCGCGTCGGAGACCCCACGGCCCACGGCGGTGTCATCGGCACCCCGCCGCCCGGCGCCGTCCTGGTCCCCACCGTGCTCATCGGCGGCAAGCCGGCCGCGGTGACAGGAAGCCTGCACGCGTGCGTGCCGCACGCCTACCTCGGCCCGGGCAACGTGATCATGCCGAACCCGCGCGCCGCCGTGACCGGCCCCGTACTGATCGGCGGGCTGCCCGCCGCCTGCGTACGGGACCAGACGAGCTGCGGGGCGCAGATCGTGGCCGGCGCGTTCAACGTGCTCATCGGGGGGCCGGTGTGAGCGAGCGGTTCATCGGCCGGGGCTGGGGCTTCCCGCTCAGGGTGAGCCCCACCGGCGGGATCGGCATGGTGGAGCGCGACCGGGAGATCGAGGAGGCGATCCGTCTCGTCCTCGGTACGGCGCCGGGCGAGCGCCCGATGCGCCCCGAGTTCGGCTGCGGGATCCACGAGTACGTCTTCGCGCCCGGGGACGGCGAGACAGCGGGCCGGATCGGACACGAGGTGCGGACGGCGCTGGAGCGCTGGGAGCCGCGGATCGAGGTGGACGACGTGGTGGTCGCCTTCGACGCGGTGGACGACGGCATCTTCTACATCGACGTCCGGTACACGGTCCGCTCCACCAACGACCTGCGGAACCTGGTCTTCCCGTTCTACTCCATCCCCTCCCACGAGGGCTCCGACGAGGCGGGAGGACGCTGATGGCTCTGCCCTCACCGAACCTGGACGACCGGCGTTTCCAGCAGCTCGTCGACGAGGCGAAGCGGTACGTGCAGCAGGCGGCGCCGGAGTGGACCGACCACAACGTGTCCGACCCCGGCGTCACGCTCATCGAGACCTTCGCCTACATGGTCGACCAGCTGCTCTACCGGCTGAACCGGGTGCCGGAGAAGAACTACGCCGCGTTCCTCGACCTGTTGGGCGTACGGCTGTTCCCCCCGACGGCCGCGACGGCGGACGTCGACTTCTGGCTCTCCGCACCCCAGCCCGACACGGTCATGCTGCGGGCGGGCGTCGAGGTGGCGACCGTACGGAGCGAGACCGAGGACGCGGTGGTGTTCGGCACCGTCGCCGACCTGCCCATCGTGCCCAGCTCCCTCACCCGCCTGGTGACGGCCCCGGCGGGCGGCGAGCAGACGGACCGGACAGCGGCGCTCGGCGAGGGCCGCGACATCCCGTGCTTCCAAGCGGCACCGGCCCCCGGTGACGCCCTGCTGTTCGGCCTGCCGACGGCCGTGCCGCGCTGCATCGTCGCCGTCAGGCTCGACAGCCGGGTCGAGGGCGTCGGCGTCGACCCCCGGCAGCCGCCCCTCGTGTGGGAGGCCTGGGACGGTGCCCGGTGGGTGGTCTGCGAGACGGGCTCGGACACGACGGGCGGGCTCAACAGGCCGGGCGAGGTCATCGTGTTCGTACCGGCGGGGCACACCGCGTCGGTGGTCGCGGGCACGCGCGCCGGCTGGCTGCGCTGCCGCGTGACCGCGCCCGAGGCGGGCCAGCCCTTCTACTCCGAGTCGCCGACGATCCGCGAGGCGGAGGTGTTCACGGTGGGCGGCACGATGACGGTCGAGCACGCGGAGGCCGTGTACGACACCATGCTCGGCACCTCCGACGGCGTGGCGGGCCAGCGGTTCCGGCTGCCCCGGCCGCCGCTGCTGCTCGACGGCGGACCGGTGGTGGTCGAGGTGTCCTCGGCGGAGGGCTGGCAGACCTGGACGGCGGTGGACCACTTCGGCGACTCCTCGCCCACCGACCGGCACGTGGTCGTGGACGCCACGAACGGCGAGTTCACCTTCCCGCCCGCGCTGCGCGAGCCCGACGGCACGATACGCACCTACGGGGCGGTCCCCGACCAGGGAGCCCAGGTCCGGGTCCCGCGTCACCGCACGGGAGGGGGCGCGGGCGGCAACGTGGCGCGCGGCGCGATCTCGGTCCTGCGCAGCTCCGTACCGTACGTCGCCCGGGTGGAGAACCGCGAGGCGGCCCGCGGCGGGGTGGACGGCGAGACCGTCGACAACGCCAAGGTGCGGGCGCCGCACGTGCTGCGGATCCGGGACCGGGCGGTCACGGCCCAGGACTACGAGTTCATCGCCCGCGAGGCGGCGCCCTCGGTGCGGCGGGTGCGCTGTCTGCCGGCCGTGGCGGGGGAGGGCGGAGCGGTACGGGTACTGATCGTCCCGGACGCGGTCGCCGACGAGGGGGACGACCGGCTCCGGTTCGAGCAGCTGATCCCCTCCGAGCAGGTCCTGTCGGCGGTCACGGCCCGCCTGGACGAACGCCGCCTGGTCGGCACGCGCCTGGTGGTGGAGCCCCCCGCGTACCAGGGGATCACGGTGGTGGCGCGCCTGATCGCCGACCCGCAGGACGTGGACCGGGTACGGGAGGACGCGCTCGCCGCGCTGTTCCGGCACTTCAACCCGCTGCGCGGCGGAGCCGACGGCAGGGGCTGGCCGTTCGGCCGCCCCGTCCAGTACGGAGAGGTGTTCGCCGTCCTCCAACGGGCGGCCGGGAACGCCCTGGTGGAGGAGGTCCGCCTCTTCCCCGCCGACCCGGTGACCGGCCGCCGCGGAGCCCCGGTCGAACGGATCGACGTGGCCCGCAACGCGCTGGTCTTCTCGTACCAGCACCAGGTGGTCGTGGCCCCCGGGGACCTGGGCGGCGCGACATGACCAGAGCAGCGGTCCCCGGTCTGCCGAGCCGCCACCCCCTCGGTGGCCTGCTTCCGGCCCTCTACGCGGACGACGACTTCGCGCAGCGCTTCACGACGGGCCTCGACACGGTCCTGGCCCCGGTGCTGTCCACGCTGGACAACCTCCCCGCGTACTTCGATCCGGCGCTCACACCCCCGGACTTCCTGCGGTGGCTCGCGACCTGGCTGGGCGTGGAGCTGGACGAGGAGTGGCCGGAGGAGCTCTCCCGCCAGGTCGTGGCCCGGGCGATGGACCTCCACCGCCGCCGCGGCACGCGCCGGGGCCTGGTGGAGAGCCTGCGCCTCTGCCTCGGGGTTGAGGCACGGATCGTCGACGGCGGCGGCGCCACCTGGTCGACGACGCCCGCCTCGGAACTGCCTCCGGCACCACCGGGCGAACTCCTGGTCCTGGTCTGGCCGGTCCGCACCCCGACGGTGAACGAGCGCCAGGTGCTTGACGTGATCGCGGCATCGTGCCCGGTCCACCTGACATGCCGGGTGGAGATCCTCACCGGCCCACCGGAAGACGGAGGTAGCTGACTCCATGCGCTCATGCCCGGACTGCGGAACGGCGAACGGCGAGACGGACGACTTCTGCGGCAACTGCGGGGGATACCTGGGCTGGTCGCAGGAGGAGAAGAAGGAGGAGAGGAGGGAGGAGAGGAGGGACGAGGAGCGGAGGGAGGAAGAGCGGGCCGAGCCCGAGGCCCCCCGACTCCCGTTGACGCCCCCGGACCTCCCGTCGGCACCCCTGTCGGCGCTGCCGCCGTCACTCGCACCGGAACTCCCGGAGGAGGCTCAGCCAGGATTCCTGAGGGGGCTGCTGAGGGGCCTCCAGCAGGACCTGCCGGTGGAGCTCCCGACGAACCTCCAGGCGGAGCTCCCGACGGACCTCCCGACGGCCCTCCAGGCGGGGACGGACTCCCGCACGGATTCTCCGACGGAAGAGGAGGAGGAAACCCCCAAGGAGCGCCAGGCACCCCCGCCCCGCCCCGCTCCGACCACCCCGCCAAGGCCGACGCACAGCCCCACGAACACCGTCACACCGTCACCGATCCCCCCGAGGACCCCCACTCCCACCCCCATCCCCACTCCCACCCCCACCCCCACGCTGCCACCGACTCCCACGGCGGAGTCTCAGGTAGGGGCGGTGAAGCCGGCGAAGCCGATCGCGCAGCGCCCGAAGGTACGCCCGACGGCGGCACAGACGGAGCAGGTGGGCCCCCCGTGCCCGTCGTGCGGCACGCCGAACGCCTCGGACCGCCGTTTCTGCCGCCGCTGTGCGACCCCGCTGCGGGCGACGGCGCAGGCGGCACCGCTGCCGTGGTGGCGGACGGTGTGGCCGTTCCGCCGCAGGGTCCGCTCGGGCTCGGGCCAGTGGGCACGCCGAACGGTGGTAGCGGTCGTGGTGCTGGGCCTCCTGGTGGGGGGCTACTTCCTGATCCCGGCGGGCCGCTGGCTGTACGAGGACGTACGGGACAAGCTCGCGAAGGCGACGCACATCACGCCGGCCACGGTCGAGGCGACGGCGTCGGTCCCGAAGCACGGACCGGCGCTCGCGACGGACGGCCTGACCAACACGTACTGGGGCGCGCCGAAGGTCGGCGACGCGCTGACCTTCACGTTCCGCTCTCCGTTCCGCCTGGTGGACGTGGTGGTCCACACGGGCGTCTCGAAGAAACCGGAGGCGCACCGCGACCAGGCCCGCCCGATCAAGGCGGACCTGCTGATCACGGCGTCGGACGGAACGACGAAGAGGAAGACGATCACCCTCGCGGACAAACCGGGCTCTCAGACGATCCAGACGGGCCACAGCGACGTGGTCTCGGTCCAACTCATCCTCACCGAAGCGGCAGGCCTGACCGAGGGCCGTCATGTCGCCCTGTCGGAGGTCGAGTTCTTCAAGAGAAGCTGACGGCCCCACTCGGCCGGAGGAGCAGGAGTAAACCTGACCCCATTCCCTCGTCCGGAGGACCGGGGGTCGGTCGGCAATCTACGATCGGCGAGTGGATACGGAACGGGCCTCGGCCCTGCTGCTCGTGGCCATGTACCAGAACAACGAGGTCAATCCGGTCGACTTCACCCACATCGACCGGTTACCCGGCTGGGGGGAGCTGGGCCTCCCTCGGCTCCGTGTGGTGATCGGGCACCTCCAGCACGCGGGCCTCGTCAAACCCATGGGCGCCGCGGGCCTGATGGCCTGGCGGGTCACGCCCACCGGTGTGGTGCGCGCGGAGAAACTGCTGCACGACCGCGACCGTCCGATCGTGCGGTACGACGCGGCGGTCAACGGGCTGGTGACTGCTGCGGTCAATCAATTTCCGGAGCACCGAATGGAGTTGACCGACTTCGCCGGCTCTCCGCACGCTCAGGTCCTGGACACGGTGCTGACCCCCGACGAGATCCGCAGTGCGGTCACCTTCCTGGAGGCGGAGAAGTTGATCACTGTCGAGCGTACGGACGACATGCCGACGGCCGTCACGCTCACACCTCGCGGGCGGGAGTGCGGGTGGACCGACAAGACCGATGTCAGGGGCTATCTGGCCGGTCGCCGCCCCAGCGGACTCCACCAGAACTGGAACATCGCGGTTCATGGCGGCGCCCCTCAGATCGGTCATGGAAACGTCCAGCACAACCACGGTCCGGACCTGGAACAGGTCATGCGGTTCGCGCGAGAACTGCATGAGATGGTCTCGAAGAGGTCGATGCCCGTCGCCGAGACCGTCCGGCATCAGATCGTCGAGGATGCCGAGGCGCTGGAGCGGGAGGCGGGACGAGAGAAGCCGCAGCGCGAACGTGTCCGAAGCCTCCTGGAAAGCCTCCACGAGGGCCTTACGAGATCGGGCGCCCAGATGGCGTTGATGGCGGTGGAGCGCCTCATGTGAGCCGGAGCGACAGGCGGTTGGTGGCAGGACAGCCCCCACCGCCCACCTGAGCCCATGCCCACCCCGCACACACCGCCACCCCACACCACAGTGAGGACCACGTGAGCGAGCAGCAGCAACAGCAGCCCGGCATCCAGAACACCTGGAACGTCACCGTCAACAACGGGGCGCCGCAGATGGGCCAGGGCAACGTTCAGCACAACACGTTCGGCTACGAGCCCCAGCAGCTCGCGACCTTCGCGCGAGAGGTCCTGGCCGCCGCCCGGACGGCGGACCTGCCTGCCGCGGACCGGGCAGACGTGGTGGCCGATGCCGAGGCGCTGCAGGCGGAGCTCGCCCTGGCCGAGCCCGACGCGGGACGTGTGCGCCGGCTGACACAGAAGGTATGGCAGGGCGCGAAGACCTACCTGCCCCCCGTCCTCGCGACGGGTTCGGCACAGGCGGTCGCCGGCTTCCTCGGCATCCCGATCGGTTTCTGACCGCACGAGGACATCGGCAGGAGCGCCGTTTCCGCGGCGTTCGAGGGGAAGCGGCCGCAGCCGCGATCAGCGTGGGGGAACGCTTGAGCATCACATCAGCCATCGAGGGCCGGCTGGCCGGTGGGGCAGTGAGGCGCCTCATGGGCCGGGTGGAGCGTGAACTCGCCCGCCGTGGACGAGCGGGGGGAAGCCTCGCCCACACGCTGGCCGGCCTCACCGACCTCCATCCCTCTTCCGTCCCCTCAGCCACCCTCGTCAACTCCCCTCCGGCCGGAGCGACCGAACGGGACGTGCTCAGGTGGATCGAAACCCCGGAGATCCAGGGCATTGCCCAACACCTGGTGGCCATCGACATAGTGGACGAGGATCTGCGCCGGGCGACGACGAGACTGAAACTCGCTCTGCGGACCCACTTCCGTGAGCAGATCCCGGCCGTCGACCCCGCCGCCGCGAACAACTACGCAGAACTCGTCTTCACTCACCTGCATCGCAGGTGCGCGGAGCTGGTGGGCTCGCTTCGCGCCGCGCAGAAGTCCGACACAGGCACGATCGACTGGCCGAATGTCACCCTGGCGAGGATGACGGTCGGCTCCATCGATTCCTACCTCTCGGCCTTGGCCCGTCCGCGCAGGCTGAAGGCCGAGGAGCGGGAGGAATGGACCGAGCGCTACCGCAAAGCGTTCGCCCTGCACGAGGAGATACCGCTGCCGGACCTCGGAAATCGTCGGCGCATCCATTTCAGCAAGATCTTCGTCAAGCCGCGGCTCGTGGACGGGCAGGCAGGGAGAGTCGTCTCCTACGACGGTTTCGTCGATTCCATCGACCGGACCGTGCTGTTGGGCGATCCCGGTGCGGGAAAGTCCACGAGTAGCTCCCTGTCGGCGTCGCTGATGTTCCAGAACCGCCGGTCGGTTCCCTTCTACGTGGTGATGCGCGAAGTCGACTTCACCGCCTCCGGCTTCTCGTTGATCAAAGTCATCGAAGGGCAGCTGTCACACCGGTACCAGATCAAGGTCCCGGAAGGGCTCGTCGAGGAGATGCTGCTCGACGGATCCGCCCTGCTGCTGTTCGACGGCTTGGACGAGGTGCAGTCGGAGAGCCTGCGGCGAAGGTCGTCCGAGATCATCGAGACCGCGAGTCGGCTCTACCCACTGTCACGGATCCTCGCCACGTCACGCATCGTCGGCTACAACTCGGCGAAGCTCAACCCCGCGACCTTTCGCGAGTTCCGCATCCTCCCCTTCGACGACGGGATCGTCCGCAACAACGGCGAGGTCCGTGAGTACGTATCGAAGTGGTTCTCGGTGGGATCACGGCTTCCGGAGTCGCCCGAGCGAGTGACAGACGGCTTCATGCGCGAAAGCGCGAGTATTCCGGACCTGCGCTGCAATCCGCTTCTGCTGGCCTATATATGCGTGCTCTACAGGGGGCACCGCTTCATTCCTCGCAGCCGGGCGCAGCTGTACAGGAAATGCGCGGAACTGCTCCTGGCCGACTGGGACAACTTCCAAGGCCTGCCGGTGGACAGCGGAATGGACCTGGACACGATGCGGCACACGCTCGCCTCACTGGCGTACACATCGATCACCGACCCTCAATGGCTGGCGGGTATGCCGGAGGCGGATGTGATGCTGGTCGCCTCGTCTGCCATGGCCGACGAGTCGGTCCCGGCGCACGAGGAGGCGTGCCGTCTGGCCGACGAACTCGTCGATCTCTGTCGCGGCCGTGCGTGGATCTTCACGGAACTGGGAACGGAGGCCGACGGATCCGGGATCTTCGGCTTCACCCACCAGAGCCTGCAGGAGTACTTCGCCGCCCTCTATCTGGCGCGGAACAGCGGTACGCCCGAGCTGCTGGCGGACCACCTCCTCCCCGAGCTCATGGGAGGCAGGTGGGAGATCCTCGCCCAGATCTGCATGAACCTGGCGGACGAGAAGTGGGCCGGCGGAAGCAGCCGCGTCGTGGCTCGGCTGCTGGAGCGCGGAAGGACGGCCGAGGGCGAAGCGCTGCGCACGCTCGTCGAATTCATGGCCCGCTGGCTCGACCTTGTGAAGATCAACGTCGCGACGATGCAGCTTCTCATGAGGATCGCCGTCGAAAGCTACCTCTCCAGCTACTCGGACGAGCTGCGAAAGCTCCTCTCTCCCTCGGGCCCCTACCCGGGAGCCGCCTGGACGGCGTTCCAGGAAGTGGCCAAAGAGCTCCTGGCGGACAGATCCCTCGACGGGACCTCCCGCGGCCTCTCGGTGACGTGGCTCGTCGCGAACGTGCACCATCTGCAGAGGGATCCGAGCGATCGGCGGAGCCTCGGCCCCTACGCCGATCCCGTCCGGAGCCACCTGGCCACGCTGGGAAGCCTGCAACGCGTGGCCGCAAGCTGTACGCAGCAGTCCTCCGCCGGGTGGGCGGTCAGTCTGTACACCGGTGCGGCGAGCATCGCGACGCTGGCCGCACCGGAAGCGCGACTCGCCGCCGGCCCGCCCGACGCGGCACACAGCAACGTCCTGTCCGTCATGCTCGACATGGCAGGCACACCGAACGCACTCGGCCCGCTCTCGCCGGCGGCCTGGGTCTTCGACGTCATGGGCAGCGCTCACATCGACGAGCATCAGTACGACCACGCCAACGACGCACTCGCCGGCCTGGCCGGGATCCTCGGTGACCCGATGGACACGTTGGTGAACCTCGACATGCCGCGGCTGGACGACAGCTTCCTGGACTACTGGAACACCTCCGGCGCCGCTCGCTGCGACAGAGCCTTCCGCTCGCTGCACGACATGCAGCTCAGAGACGGCTACGCCATGGGAAGCCCAGCCCTCACCGGCCTGCTGTACCTCGCGATGGGCCTCGTGGAGATCCTGGACGAGATGTCCCCGGGCCATTTCAGACGCCCGCTGTCGATCACCCTCCTGGTGGAGGCCCGAAGCAATCCCCACAGGCTCCGGCCTCTGATGCCACAACTGCTCTACCCCGCACGCCGCTTCGTGGAGAACTGGTCCGCCGGCCACAACATCTGGAACACCACCACCACCCACGTCTCCTGAGCCGACGCTTTGCGGACGCCACTCCGGCGAAGGGGATCACGACCCGCCCGCTCCGTGACGTTCGTACAGGCCGTTCACCTGCTTGATCCAGAAGGTGCCTGCCCCTCCCCACCGAAACGGCTCGTGCGCGCGAACGTACCGTGCGGCCCAACTGCCCACAATCACACGAAGAAAGGAGGCCTAGCACTGTCACCCCCTGACTTCGGCTCCTGCTGCTTCAGGAGCTGCAGGGCCGTCCGCGGCCGCGCATCCGTCACTGTCTGTGCCCTCCAGGTCACCTGCCGCTAGTATCCCGGCGTTGCCGCAGAGGCGGCAGCTGACCGAGAAAGTGGGAACTCCATGGCCGTCATCGTCACCTTCGAACTTCCAGGCGCCGGGCAGGAGCTTTACGACGCAGTCATCGAACGGGTGACCGGCGGGCAGGGGTTCACGCAGTTCGCAGACCTGCCGAACCCCGGTCTCGTCTCGCACGCGGCGGGGCCGACTGACGGAGGGTTCCGGGTGACCGAGGTCTGGGAGAGCGTGGAGGCCCTCGAAAACCATGCGAAGCTCTTCGGCCCGATCTTGGCCGAACTCGGCCATGCCGAAGTCCAGCCCACGATCATCCCGGCACACAACGTCGTCGTCAGGTAGCAACGACCCAAGGCTCGCCCGGCCAGGACCCGCTCCCCGCCGGCTCGGCGGCGCTCTCGGAGGCTTGCGCTCCAAGCGTGGTTCATACGGGCGAGCTGATGACGTTTCGGGCAACGCTCAGTGGATACGACAAGACCCCGTCCTCAGCATCTCTGCTGGTGGCGGGGTCTTTAGGCACTTCCTGCGAAGTGCCCCCGGCAGGATTCGAACCTGCGCACACGGCTCCGGAGGCCCCGTGCGTCCCACGCGTCTCCGCAGGTCAACGGCCTACGAGTGACGTAGCGAACGTTGTCGGTCCACGAATAGGCCGCGCCTCGTGGAAGGCGCTGTTTGACATCATCCCGCGGTGACGTGGGCACAGAGGCTGCGCTGCTGGTACCCGCCGGGCACATCGGCTCCTACGGCCGCCCAGAATGCCTTGGAATCGCGGAGGTGCCCACCCAGGGTGTGCCACGACAGGCTAGGGTGCTCGATCCGCAGCGCGGCGAGGCCGGCGGAAGCCAGACCACATCCCTGATACTCCGGCAGCGTGTAAGGCTGCTCGACCCACCCGAGCTGACAGTGCAGGCAGACCTGATAGTCGACGCTGAACGCGAACTCGCCGTCCAGGTTGGCTGCCCGCTGACGCCAGTCGTCGCCCCGCTCTGCGGAGATGGTGTCCTGCCATGGGGTGCCTAACTCTGGAACGCTCACCCATCCGCGCCGCCGCCCAAGCCGACGGCGGCTCACCCGCTGCAACACCTTGCGCCAACGTTCTTGCCCAGACACCCGCTCTACCTCGTGAGCCTGATTGGCTAAGCGCTTCGCTGCTTCCCTGTAGACATCACTCGTCATGGCGCTCATCGTTCCCCGATCCGGTGGATGGCGAAGTCTGTTTGCCAACGAAGGCTCGGAAGCCCCCCGTGCGCGCCCATCAGGGTGGACGACGAACAGAACGAGCTGGATCAGACCCACGTGACCGCCCACCATCGCTCGCCGACTTCACCTGGTCCCTTTCGGGCCCCGAACCACCGGCTGAGCACGTCGTCGATCTTCAGGTGACTACGTACTCGG
This sequence comes from Streptomyces sp. NPDC013317, assembly GCF_055563155.1. Classification (NCBI taxonomy): domain Bacteria; kingdom Bacillati; phylum Actinomycetota; class Actinomycetes; order Kitasatosporales; family Streptomycetaceae; genus Streptomyces; species Streptomyces sp. NPDC013317. Next base: position 415,457 of record NZ_JBVHDX010000002.1, on the reverse strand, counting down.
AGCCGCGATGATTGCGGGACAGCCGTTAAGGCGCTCCGGTACGCTCCAGCCGTGGGCCTTGCGAAGCGGGTTTGGGAAGAAGAACGAGAACGCGGGTGGAGTGGCACCGAAAAATGGGTGTGCGAGGAGTGCATTGATGACATTCCTCTAGCCGCGAAAGTCAAAGAAGCCGCAGAATCCGCAGAAAATTGCAGCTTCTGCGAACACGCCCCTGCCGCACCCTTTGACACCTTCATGGATGCGTTCATTTCAGGCGTTAACTCGGAATATGCCACCGTAGAAGACGAGCTTATCCCATACGACAGCGAAGATGGCGATTACATAGTTCCCGGAATGGACACATGGGATCTAGTTCACGACGTATTCGGCGATATCTTCATGAATCATGAACTAGCTGAGGCCGTCTGTGCGGCAATGGACGAAGCCAGCTGGGTGAGGAAAGGCGAGTGGGGTGGTGACTCACCTCGAGAGGTCCTTCAAAATGGCTGGACTTCCTTTTGCTACTCATTGAAGCACAACACACGCTACGTGTTCATGGTCCCAAAGCCCAAGGATGAGCATCGGGATTTTCGGGAGCTAACGCCCGATGAAATGCTTGCTGAAGTTGGCCGCTTGATCGACCTTCACTATCTCTATAGCGAGATCGAAGTTGGCCAACAGTTCTGGCGGGCCCGCACTCGCTCCCAGCGTGACGATGAATGGTGGGCAGCAGATCTCGGCACTGCCCGTTCCGAGCATTCTAAACAGGCCAATCGCATGAATCCAGCGGGCATCCCTATGTTCTACGGTGCCACCGATATGGACACGGCTATTCGTGAGAGCCTGGTCAGGACTATGGACACTCATGTGACCGTCGCAGCTTTCGCGGCGCCCCAGAAGGGCAGCGTTATCGACCTCACTAAGGAGAAACTGCCGCCGGTGCCATCTCTATTCGGCGCCGATGCAGCCGCGCGTCCTGGGCTGCAGTTCCTACATGAATTCGTCGATCATCTAAGCCAACCCATCCGTGAGTCGTACGAGCAGGTCGATTACGTGCCGACCCAAGTGCTCACCGAGTACTTGCTCAAGATTCATCATCGGGAAGGAGACGGTGTCGACGGCCTGATGTACTCGTCAGCCACCACGGGAAAACCGTGCATAGTTCTGGACGTTCCGCACGAGAGATGCGTCGACTCCAAAGATGATGTGAGGGGCACCGAGCTACATCTCGTCCTCGATCGAGACTCGCGCGCCACCTACAAGATTGAGCGGACGTACACCGAGATTGACCCCTTTGAAGGGGTCCGCAGCCGGAAAGGTGCTTGGTGATGGATGCAGGAACGAGTTCACTTATGGTGGCACTCATTGGCATCTCTGGGACTCTGGCTTCTGCCGTACTCATCCAGCACAGTACCAACAAGGGAAAGATAAGGGAATTGAGCCATTCCGCTCAGGAACGCGAAGCGGAACGAGCACACCAAGACCACCTCAATAGCCTAGAGAGTCGCCGCGCAACTTACGTCGCACTTAATACGGCAGCTCGAATATTCTTGACCGAACTCACCAACTACCTGCACTCCCTAAAATCCGAGAGGGCCTCAGATGTCATCCGCGAGAAGGTGGAGTCTGCCCGTCTTGAGCATCGGGCGAGGCACGCTGAGGCGCAAATGATCCTGCCCGATGGAGTTCTCGAGTTCGCCGGAACGGTGGACAAATCGCTTGGAAATCTCTATGGCAAGCTGCGGCGGCTCGACAAAGGGGAGCAGGAGGCTGGCGAGTCCGCCGCGTCGGCCGATGCACTTCGAGGCCAGACCTGGAATCACATTTCCGAAATGCGGCGATCTATGCGCGCCGACTTGGGCATCTCAGTCTCTACCCCTCAGGCGTGAGCGCAGGCTGCCGCAGATTCAAGGCGAGAGTCGTAACGGTTTCCCTCCAAGCGGCACCTGATACTGAACCGTGCGCGTCAACTCTGATGGCGGGATACCCTCCCTTACCTAATGAGCCGTGCGTTGCGCGGGCACCGGCTTCGCCCGGTTCCTGGACACTTCACGGGCCCCGCTGAGTCCCTCGCTCCAGCCCATCAGACAGCTCTGCGCTTGTTCCGCGATTATTACTGGACAAGCCTGATAGCGAGCGCCACTCCGAAAAGGGCCGGCGCTTTCAGAAGTGCCGCTTTACAAGAGAGGTGCACACCCGCACCTGACCTGCACGGTTGTGGTGCTGGCTCATCTACCGTGCAGGCGTCCGTAGACGGCCTCGTTCCCCGTGACTCCCCGCACGATGTGGCACGGCCACCTGTTCGCGGTGTTTGCCAAAGACGATCCTCAACTCCCCGCACTGCTCTAGCCTGTGCTTCATCGAGCGGGAGTTCATGACCGCCCGCAGCATAGGGGGATTCATGGTCCTGGTTCTGCTCATTGGCTTGGCCGCAGGAGCTGCGTACGTCTGTCGCGACACGCCGCTGTTCATCCCTGCAGTGATCGTGGCTATCTGTTCATTTGGGGCCAACGGTGTCATATCGAACTTTCGGCGCAGCTCCGAAGTACCTCGTGTCGCCACGCTCGTAAGCCTGGTGTGCTTCGTGTTGACGCTGATCTTCGGGATCACAGGACTGGTCATTAGCTGATCGCGGGAGACGGATGAGCCAGGGGGCCGACCTCAACCGTCGCAGCGCCCGCGAAGCTGCCGATACAACTAGGCAAGAGTCAGACCGCTCTAAGTCGTCGCGCAGTTGAGACGAATACGGTGTTGTGTGAGGGTTCCGAGAACCCGGCCATCTGCGCGATCTCATCAGGGGTCAACCCCTTGTCCGCCATCGCTTGGCCGATCGACTGCGCGAGGGCAGGTGTCTCTGGCGCCAGCTCATCGCTCAGCGGCTCACGCGTACGCCAGCCCTTGCTACTGAGCTGCTTGTAGAGGTACTCGCGCTTGCTCGCAGTAATCGTATTAAGCCGGTAGGCGTGCTCGATGAGTGCTTGCATCGATGTGCCCCACTCACGCTTCAGGTCGTGCAACCGCCCCAGGTTCAGATTTCTCAGCTGCGGACGAATCACCTCTTCAGGCATCAGGAACTCTGCGGCAAACCGCGTTGCCTGGTCCTCCATGTCTGGGGTGATCTCGTACGCATGTAGGCATAGGTGCCCCAGCTCGTGCCCTAGCGTGAGTCGAAGCCTGTCTGTGGGAGCCAAGACGTTGATCATGGCGACCGGATAGTCGTCCACCCACTGAGATAGGCCATCGATCCGAGAGGTACCGAAGTCTTCCGCCAAGACAATGCAGCCTGCAGACTCCATCCACCGAGCAACCGAGCGGACGGGCCCGATGGGCATGCGCCACTGCATGCGCACCATGCGGGCGGCGTCAGCCGGATCTGTCTCGATGGGATCAAAGCGAGGGATCTGCTGGTCAGCCTTGAGGGAGACCTCTTCCATCAGGTGGCGGACGTGCATCCGATACATGTTGAGCTTGGCCTCAAGCTGCCGCCATGTAGTGGCCTTCGCGGTAGCGCGGCGGCGCATGTGCGCATCCACGGCCATGGCTCCTCGGACCGATCCAGCCGACTTCATGAAGGCTGTGGTCACCCCGACGGCAGCAGCCAGACGCGCAAGAACATCGCTGTCTGGCTCACGCATGCCGTTCTCGTAGCGGGACAAGGCGGCCTGCGTTACGCCGGCCGCCGTCGCCAACTCTTCCTGGGTCAGTCCTTGTGCCCGGCGAGCAGTAGTGATCGCTTCGCCGAGGGCGGTCATGTACCCACTTCTCCTTGAATGTCGCCAGACCTCGTGTCAGGCAGCTCGATGGTGGGCAACGCGGGCTCGGACTCGGTGGGGCGAATCGGCTGCGCCGGCACACCGGCCAAACCGGCGTCCGCCTCCGGCAACGGAATGTGCCAGATCACTTCCTCTTCGCCGTCACGCAAGGAGAGGACCGCGTCTCCCATGGAACGTGTGTCGGCATCCCAGTCGTAGCCCGCAATCAAGCGGAGCTCTTCCAGACCGGGAAAAACCTCCTGCACCCCCTGAGCATAAAACTCCAGTGCAGTTTGCGTAGCGTAGCTGCTGACCCTGCCCTCTCCGCGGTGACGCTTCAGTCGCAGCCGGTAATTGAGGCCAACGGCAATCTCGCGCGTCGGTTCCCGATCACTGAGGGTGATGCCCGGGTCACCATCCAGTTCGGCGCAGACGTGAGCCCAGAGGCGATCGTGAATCCAGTTCGCCAGACCTCGCTCGCTACTGTCCGACACCCACGATGTATGCGTTTCGCGATAGGCAGCAAGATCCCTACGCGTCCTAACTACAGCGCGGGCCAGGCCGCCAGTGACCTTGGCGCCCAGGCCGGACAGGACATCCTCCGGAGACGGATAGGATTTCATGCCGGAAAATATACCGCTACTCCCTGCCTCCGTGTCCAGCATCGGCGTTATCTCAACTGACGGTTGATCGGACCGTACCGGTCCACGCTGACAACCGGCCTCGCCACAACGGGCCAGCAGCACAGCTCCGTTGCGCAACGGAGCGTCCCAACCCCCGTCTCCTCTGCTCCTCAGCCGTCGACCTACGAGCTGCAGAACGGGCACAAGTTCTCGTGCCCAACGACACGCTCATCAGCCCCGTGATATCGGTACCGACGCGGAGCGGCAACACCGGCCGGTGCCACATCGCGGCAGCAGCTGCTCCCCATCAACCGATTCCCGGTGGTGCGGTCGCATCACGCTCCCGTCATACGTGACGGCGGGGGTACGGCGCCCCGCCCTACTCAAGCCCGGCAGGCGGCCGGCCATGCGCAAGAGGTCACCCCCTCGCTCGCTGTTGACTGTCTTTTGGCCGCCCGTCCTGGCCGCGGTCGGCAGCGCTCGTGGCTACGCGTGCCATGTGACGGTTGCCGTGCTTGGAGCCCGGCTTTGGTTGCCCATCACCCGAGCTATCAGGCGTGCGGCCGGCGGCCGGGCCGGAGCGGGGCGCAGACAGGAGCGGCGGCCCGGGCGACGGGCCGCGCGCGCCGCGCCGTGCGCGGCGGGTGCCTTGATGAGGTAGAGAAACCTGTAACAGCTCGCCCTAGAAGCGAGCGAAGATCACCGTTGCGTCGTCGTGCCCCTTGGAGCGTGGCCATCGCTCACGGTCTGGGTCGCTCTGCTCGGCGTCGCGGACTCGGCCGATGAGAGAGGCTGGGCCGTGCTGCTCCAGGACATCGAGGCAATCTGACCAGTCGCCAAAAGCGAAGGTGTCGACGAACCGGGCTGAGCCGTCAGTGAGAAGCGCCGCCCGCCTCAGGTGTGCGAGCGGCATGGTGCCCGTCAGAGCCTCGGCCGCAGCTTCGGGCTCCGCAGCGGCTACCCAAAAGCCACCCGGCCGGTTACGCAGTGCCCGCTCTTCCTCGACCAACGATGTGTGCGTTGCCCGTTCCTCTTGTGACCCCGGCGTGGCCGCGCGCAAGGCGGCTCGCTTCTCGCTTGCCACCGCTTTCAGGCGTTGATCAGTGACGACTACGGGGTCTTGCCCAGCGTCGAGGACGAGTGAGCCGTCTCCCAACACGAGCCATTCGACCTGCTCGTCCTGGACTCGAAGTACGGCGACCATTGCTGACGGGGAAAACGGACTGTCCGCATCGCAGGTCCCCCGGTGCAGATCCGCCGTTCGCTCAATGGCGGTAGCGAGGCAGTGAGTCAGGCCTCTTCGGCTTTCGGTGGCCTGTCCGTGCAGCGAGTTGCCCAGCCTCTGGACAAACCAAGCCACGCCGTGGATGCATCCGGTGGGCAGCCCCTTTGGCATTCCGGCACCGTCCAGCACCACGAGGCACTCGGCGCTGCCGATGGCGAAGTCCTCGTTGGGTCCCCCAGGTCGGGGGGTGCTGGCCAGGGCGACATCCACGTCAGCTCACCTCGTGTAGAAGCAACCCACTGATCGCGCGGCTGTCTGTGATCGCCTTGGTGCCCGGCTCGTAGTCACAACCGATGACCATCGAGAACTCGGCTGTTCCGGCCTGCTGATAGAGGTCCGCCAGGTGCTCCGTGAGGAATTGCGCGACTCCCAGCGAGCCGACTGCGTGCACACCAGCGATCAGCAGGAAGGTGCCCTGCCCGTCGGGCCTTGGGAGCCGGCCCAAATACGCCACATCCGAAGAGGTGGGGCTGCCCGGGTCATCGCTCGGCGAGGTGTACGTCCTGCCGGTGTCCGTCTCGATGAGCGCCCACCGGCCATCCGGCAGCGTCTCGAACGAGAGGCGGGGGTCGGACTGGAGGGCGGCCGCGGTCACCGGCGATGTCTTGGGGCCGCAGACCACGATGAGGTCTTCGCGGTTCAAGTCGATCTCGCCCGACGTCGAGATGTACCCCAGGTCCCCTTCGAGCTGAAGCTGATGAGCCAACGCCACCAGCTTCTGACCGGTGGAGCTGTCCTCAAGCGCGACATACTCCCGCTCGCCCGGCCTCATGGGGACAAGTACCTGGACGGGCCCGGTGCCGAGAAACACTCGCTCCGGCGGCGGGCCAGCGTCACGGAGCTGAGCCACGCGTGCCCGGCTGACCCCCATCAGCTTCGCTACGTCCGCCATCGAGTGCCCGTGATCACGAAGCCAAGCGATGCTCTCCTTGCGCATGCGCGAGGTCTCGACAACGGCGGCCTGGAGCTCCCCCATCAGGTCCACGGCGGCCTTCACGCGGAGCGCGTGATCTTGCATAGCGGCGACGCGCCGGACTTCGTCAATCACGGCGGGCACCTCGCGGAACTGGACGGGGGACTGTCTTCATACTCCACATGCTAAGGGGGGGTTGACATCGCGCAACAGTCGCATGCATCTTGGGTGGTAACCCCCCCTTAACGGAGTGGGTCTCGACGCTCGGGCTGTTAAGCCCCCCTTACCGGGAGAGTGGACATGCCGTCCTTCAAGATCGACCTTTCGACCGCCGTGGTGTTCGTGGCCACGGCCCCCGTCCCGAAGCTCGTGAGCAAGCAGACCGGTGAGCGCGCCATGGACCGGGACACCGGTGCCGGCCTCTCTACGGTGGGCCTGCTGATCTCGGACGAGGGAGAAGGCAACCTCTACCAGGTGACCGTTCCGGAGACCGGTCTCCCCGAGGGTCTCGCGCCGGGCATGCCGGTGTCGGTGATCGGGCTCAAGGCGCGGGACTGGGAGAACAACTTCAACGGCCAGGCCCGGCATGGCATCTCGTTCCGCGCGGTCGCCCTCACGGTCGGTGCCTGAGCATGAACGGGACCGCCTTATCCGTCACGCTGGCGCTGGTCGCCACGGTCGCGCTGCTGCTGCGGTGGCAGCGTCCGGCCTGGTACTGGATGACCTTCGGCATCCTGTTCGCCGTAGTCCGGGTCCTCATCCGGTACTCCTCGGTCATGGACGCGTGCGGCCTGACGGTCCCGCCGTCTCGCTTGCGCCTCGCGGTCGCCCGGATGACGAACCGGCCCGCACCTGAGCCCCGGGCACCGAGGATCCTCCGGCTCAGCCCGACACGAACCGGGCTGGTGGTGCGGGTGAAGCTGCGGCGGGGTCAGGATGCGTTCGACTTCTCTGCCGCCTCGGACCGGTTGCGGCACTCGTTCGTGATGCAGAACGTCACCGCCCGTGAGATCCGCTCGGGTGTGGTCGAGCTGCGAATGACGGGCTATGACGTCCTCAAGAGGGTCCAGATGCCCGCTGTCGCTGGCGGTGGGGTGATGCGGGTTCCGGTCGCGATGCGGGAGGACGGTGAGGTCTACTTCCGCGACTACCGGCAGAGCCCGCACGCGCTGAATGTCGGCGCGACACAGTCCGGCAAGTCCGTGTATCAGCGCAACCTCGTAGCCGGACTCGCCACGCAGGATGTTGCGCTGGTCGGTATCGACTGCAAGCAGGGTGTGGAACTCGCGCCGCTTGCTCGCCGGTTCACGGCCCTGGCCGACAACCCGGACACTGCCGCCGAGCTGCTCGACGTGCTCGTCGACCACATGGCCGAGGTCTATCAGCTCATCCGGTGCGAGCAGCGGCTGAGCGCCGACGTCCCGGACGCGGAGATCACCGCCGATATCTGGGACCTGCCCGACGACCTGCGCCCCACCCCGGTCGTCCTGGTGGTCGATGAGGTGGCCGAGCTCGCCCTGTTCGCCACGAAGGAGGAAGAGAAGCGCCGGGACCGGATCATCACCGCCCTGGTCCGCCTCGCCCAGCTCGGCCGCGCCGCCGGCATCTATCTGGAGATCTGCGGGCAGCGCTTCGGCTCCGAACTCGGCAAGGGCATCACCATGCTCCGCGCCCAGCTCACCGGCCGCACAGCCCACCGCGTCAACGACGAGACCAGCGCCAACATGGCCTTCGGAGATGTCTCCCCGGATGCCGTCCTGGCCACGATCCAGATCCGTACCGACCGGCCCGGCACCGCGGTCGCCGGGGACTCCTCCGGCGGCTGGGTCCGCATCCGCACCCCGCACCTCACGCTCCGCCGGGCCGTGAACATCGCGAACGCGCAGGCTCATCGCACCCCGGAGATCCCCGCGCTGGACGCCTTCCGGCCCGTCCTGCCGAGCCTGGTCAAGGCCCCGGTCCTGTCAGCCGATTCGGCTCCGGCGCTCGCCTGACACACCCCGCATACCGGTCGGCGTGACCGCCTCACGCCACGTCCCTACCCCACCCATGCCCGAAACCGGAAGGAGGACCCACGATGCGCCCCACGCTGCGACCGGACGCCGTCCTCGTACAGGCCGTGATCGCCGGTGCCCTGTCCTTCGCCCACCTGCACGACCTCGCCGCAGCCGCCGGACAGACCGGATGGAAGGCGTGGGCCTACCCCGTCTCCGTCGACCTCCTGCTGGTCGCCGCTTGGCGCCGCCTTCGCACCCTGCGGGCCGCCGGCGCCTCCGCCCGCTCGGCCTGGACCTGGTTCACCGTCGCCCTGGCCGCCTCACTCGGTGCCAACGTCGCCACCGCCGGTCTCCTCGACCTCGGCCATGTCCCGGACTGGCTGCGGATCCTGGTCGCCGGATGGCCCGCCCTCGCATTCCTCGGCGGCACCCTCCTCGTCCACACCCCGACGCCAGCGGCCACACCTGAACTGCCCGCCGATGACCCGGTTGTCGAGCGTGAGATCCCCGCCGAGCCTGAGCCGGAATCCGCGCCCGCGCTGCCCGCCGTCGAGCCCGACCCGGCACCCGAGCCCATCCCCGCTCCGCCCGCTGTGAGTGTTCCGCCGGCCCTGGTTGCCCACGCCCGGAAGCTCGCCGACGAGCACCACACCCGGACCGGCTCGCCGATCGACGCCGACACCCTGCGTGCCCGTCTCGGTGTCCCGCCCGTGATGGCAGACGCCATCGCCGCCCAACTCGCCTGAAAGGAGGTGACCTCATGCCCGCCCGCGACCAGTTCCACTCCGTGATCCGGATCGGCCCCGTGCAGATCGGCACCCACCGCGACCGCCACGGCCGGACCAAACACGTAGCCGCCTGCACCGCCGATGACTGCGGCTGGTCCGCCGACTACTCCAACCAGTCCGCCGCCCAGCTCGCCGCCCGCACCCACCGCTGCCAGCCCCGCTAGCCGTCAAGGAGACCTGCCATGGACGTTCCGCTCTGGCTCGCCCTGATCGTCGTCGGCGCCCTCGGCATCAAGCTCATCCGCCCGCCCTGGTGGCTCGTCGCCGTGATCCTCCTCGGCGGCTACCTCCTCGCCGACAGCCTCCTCGCCCCCGCCATCGACACCGCAATCAACCAGTAGGGAGAAGCGTCATGCTCCGACCGCGCGTCCCGGTCAACCCGCTCCCGACCGGCATCACCACCCCGCTCCTCCAGCCCATCCCCACCGCCGACATCGAGCCCGCCACCCCGGCCCCCGTGCCGGTCGCCCCGGCCCGGCCGACGGTTCAGCTCACCCCCGGCAGCACGCTCGCCCTGGTGGCCGGCGGTGGGGCCGTAGTCCTGGTCGTCGGCACGGTTCTGGTCTCGATGCTCCTCGCGGTCGCCGTCACCGCCGTCTCGGTCGCCGTGTGCGCCGTCGTCCTCAAGTCCCTGACCAGCCAGGAAAGGAAGCACTGACCATGGGCCTCTTCCGCCGCAAGTCCGACAGCACGCCGTCCAACCCGCAGGTGGCCGAGCTGGGCCGCGAGTACGCCATCGCCAAGCGCCACGGAGACCGCAAGGCCGTCGGCCGCATCAACCGCCAGCTCGACACCCACCCCATGAGCGACAGCGACCGTGCCTCCTTCGACCAGGGCCGCGCCGCCTACGACGCCATCCCGCCCATCAAGCCCACCCGCAACCAGCGCCGGAGCCGGTGACCGCCATGGACACCTACACACTCGCCGCCGCCGGCTTACCCGTCTTCGGCTGGGCCCTGCACGGCAGCCTGCTCGCCCGCCGCCTGGCCACCGCCCGCCGCGACCCGCTGACCGGCCTGCATACCCGCGCCGGATGGACCGCCCGCGCCGAACGCCTCATCACCCGGCACCCGGGTGCGTTCGTCCTCCTGGTCGACCTGGACGACTTCAAGGCCATCAATGACACCCACGGCCACGCCGCCGGAGACGCCGTCCTCACCGCCACCGCACAGCGGCTGAGCGACTGGTGCGGACGGGACGGCATCGCCGCCCGCCTCGGCGGAGACGAGTTCGCCGCCGTCATCATCAACCTCGGCGACGCCAACCTCTTCGACCTCTGGTCCGCACTGGACACCCCGGTATCCCACGACGGCCACGTCCTGCGGGTCTCGGCCTCGGTCGGCCACTGCTCCGCCGACCAGCTGCCGGTCCCGACGCTCACCGACGCCCTCTCGGCAGCCGACGCGTCGATGTATGCGGCCAAGGGCCACGGCAGGCGCAACACACACTGAGCGGCCCCCGGAGCGGCCTCTACCGCCAAGTTTCCGCCGCCCCGGGCGCCTTCAACACCCCACTTCAGATCCCACGGACCCGAAAGGGAAAACCCATGATGCCCCAGGCCTCGACCCCGCGCGTCTGCTCGCACTGCGACGGCTTCCCCGTCGTCCACGTCACCACCGGCACCACCACCCCGGACGGGCAGCGCCGCACCCTTCCGGCCTCCTGCCCGGCCTGCAAGGGCGCCGGCACCCGCACCGCCCCGGCCGTCCTCGTCCGCGCCGGGAAGTGACCACTTTGACCGACACCGCCACCGCGGCGGGCCTGGACCCGGCCACCCTGAGCGACCTGCTCCGGCTGGCCGGGTCCTACGGCTTCGACCGCCTCACCGACCAACTCCGCCGCACCGGAGGCTGCACCGCACCCATCCGCCTCACCGGCGGCACCAAACTCCTCGACCCGAGCACCAAGATGGTCCTCCACGCCTACAACACCGACACCGAACCCGGCGGCGTCCTGCGGATCGCCTGCGGCAACCGGCGCGCCTCGCGCTGCCCTGCCTGCGCCTGGACCTACGCCGGAGACACCTACCACCTGATCCGTGCCGGACTCGTCGGCAACCCCGACAAGGGCACCCCCGATACGATCCGCGACCACCCCCGCGTCTTCGCCACCCTCACCGCCCCCTCCTTCGGCCCGGTCCACAACCGGCCCGGCACCAGGCCGTGCCGCTGCGGCATCCGCCACCAGGAGGACGCGCCCGAACTCGGCACCCCGCTCGACCCCGAGACGTACGACTACGCGCACGCGGTGCTGTGGAACAACCACGCCTCGGAGCTGTGGCGCTACTTCACGATCTACCTCCGCCGCGAAATCGCCGCACGCGCCGGCCTCACGCAGACAGCCGCCCGCGAAGAATCCCGCGTCTCCTTCGGCAAGGTCGCCGAGTACCAGAAGCGCGGAGCCGTCCACTTCCACGCCGTCATCCGCTTCGACGGCCCCGACGGTCCCCACACCCCACCCCCTGCCTGGGCCACCCTCGAGCTCCTGACCGACGCCATCCGCGCTGCAGCCGCCCGCGCCCGTGTCACCGTGCCCGCTGCACCGGAGTACGGCGTGGACCAGGACGTGAAGCTCAACTGGGGGAGTCAGTTCGACGTTCAGCCCATCGGCGCCTTCGGCCAGGGCGAAGACCTCACCGAACAGGCCGTCGCCGCTTACGTCGCCAAGTACGCCACCAAAGCGGCCGAGAACACCGGGGCCGTTGACCGCCAGGTCGGGAACAAGGAAGCACTGATCCTCCTCAACGTCCCCGACCATCCAAGGCGCCTGATGGAAGCCTGCATGGACCTCGATGCGGCCTACCCGGACCGGCGCCTGAGGGCCTGGGCCCACATGCTCGGCTTCCGCGGCCATTTCTCCACCAAATCCCGTCGCTACTCCACCACCCTCGGCGCCTTACGCCAGGTCCGCGCCGACTACCGCGCCACCCAACAACGTGTCTCGTTGGGTCTGCCCTACCCCGACGAAAACCCGGAGGCCACCGTCCTCGTCGTCGCCCATTGGACGTACGCCGGCCACGGCTCCACCCCGGGTGAGTCCTGGCTCGCCGCAAACATCCGCCGCGACATCCAACACAACCGCGAACAGGCCCGCGAGATCCGCGCCGAGCTGGAAGGAGAGCTGACGTGAAGGACGAGCTGATGACCGTCCCGCAGATCCTCGCCGAGCTTGGCGGCGTTTCCCGGCGGACCTTCTACCGGTGGCGCGAGCTGGGACAGGGCCCCGCAGCGTTCAAGCTTCCCAATGGCGAGCTGCGGGTCTGGCGATCGGACTTTGCTGCCTGGCTCCGTGGGCTGGAAGGTGCTGCCGCGTGAAGTCCACGGATGTGCGCGTGTGGTCGATTCGCACCAAGCCGGGGGTTCGCCCTTCGTACCAAGTGCGTTGGAAGGTCGCTGGGGAGCTGTTCTCTCAGACTCGAAAAACCAAGGCACTCGCGGACAGCTTCCGATCCAAGCTCCTGCGCGCTGCGCGAGAGGGCGAGGAGTTCGATACGGAGTCGGGCCTGCCGGACTCCATGGTCGAGAAGAAGGCCACGCTTACCTGGTACGACTTCGCGCTGAAGTACCTCGCCATGAAGTGGCCCCACGCTGCCCCGAACACCAGGGACGGCATCAACGAGTCGCTGACCTCGGTCACGATGGCGTTCCTGAGCGATCGCCCGGGCCGGCCTGCCGACAACGAGCTTCGCAAGATCCTCAGAACGTGGGCATTCGTCCTTCCCGGACCGGGGGAGAGGGAACTCCCCATTGAAGTCGGCAAAGCCCTGCATTGGGTCGCTAAGGCCTCGCGGCCCCTGGCCGATCTTGCGGATCCGGTCGTCGGACGGGCAGTCCTCGACTCGCTGAAACTGAAGCTGGACGGCACCGCTGCGGCTGCCGAGACAGTACGCCGAAAGCGGCGCACGCTCGTCAACGCCATGAATTACGCGGTCGACCTCGGAGAGTTCTCGGAGAACCCGCTCGCCGCGGTGCGCTGGCAGAAGCCCAAGGTGTCCGGCGAGGTGGACCCCCGCGTCGTGGCCAACCCGGAGCAGGCCCGCTCTCTCCTCCACGCGGTCTCGTACGTCGGTGGCTATCGCCGAGCCCGCGGCCGGCGCCTCGTCGGGCTCTTCGCCGGGATGTACTTCGGCGGCTTCCGGCCCGCTGAGGTGGTGGGCCTGGCCGAACCTGATCTGACGCTCCCGGCCTCGGGCTGGGGCACCGCTCTCCTTCACCGCACGCGCCCCAGCGTAGGCAAGCAGTGGACCGACTCCGGGGAGAGCCACGACGACCGCGGGCTGAAGAATCGCCCGAACGAGGACGTCCGTCGGGTGCCCGTCCCTCCCCAGCTCGTGAGCATCTTCCGCGAGCACATCGAGACCTTCGGCACCGCAGACGACGGCCGGCTGTTTTTCAGCGAGAGCGGGGGAGTGGTCTCCTCCTCGACCTACTACCGGGCGTGGCAGGAAGCCCGGATGTTGGCTCTCCCACCGGCCGTCGTTGCCTCTCCGCTCGCCCGACGCCCGTACGACCTGCGGCACTCGGCGCTCTCCACGTGGCTCAACGCGGGCGTCGACGCCACTGAGGTCGCCGAGCGCGCCGGCAACAGCGTGGAGGTGCTGCTGAGTCGGTATGCGAAGTGCCTCGACGGCCGTCAGGACGTGGCGAATCGGCGCATCGAGGACCTGCTCCGCGAGTACGAGTGAGCGGCGAGTGATCTACTCCGTGAGGCCCTGGGACCCGTCCCGGGGCCTTCGTCGTTTCTCCCTGCCGACCTGGGGCGATGCCCCCGCGGTCCAGGCCGCGAATAGGCCGCGGTGCCTGTCATACGGCGACTCTGAGCGGCATACGCCTGCACACGCAAGAAGACCCCGTCCTCAGCATTTACGCTGGTGGCGGGGTCTTTAGGCACTTCCTGCGAAGTGCCCCCGGCAGGATTCGAACCTGCGCACACGGCTCCGGAGGCCGTTGCTCTATCCCCTGAGCTACGGGGGCGTGCGCCGCGTTCGGCGGCGACGGGTAGAACCCTACCAGCATCCGAGCCGTGCCTGTGAACAGGTATTTCCGTCGAGTCACCGACCCCTCGTTCCCCCTCACGGGTCGGAAGTGGGCAAAACCCGGACGCAGCCACTTCCGGCGACCTACTCTCGTCGTGTGTCAGGCATGTCCGGTCGGGTGCTCGTTGTCGATGACAACCGGGTGATCCGGCAGTTGATCAGGGTCAATCTCGAGCTTGAGGGCTTCGAGGTCGTGACCGCGGCCGATGGTGCCGAGTGTCTGGATGTCGTGCATCAGGTTCGGCCTGATGTCGTCACCCTCGACGTCGTCATGCCCCGGCTCGACGGGCTGAGCACCGCTGAGAGACTTCGCGCCGATCCGCGGACCAGTCATCTGCCCGTCGCCATCGTCAGCGGCTGCACTCAGTACGAGCTGGACAGCGGCGTCGCCGTCGGAGTCGACGCGTTCCTCGCCAAGCCCTTCGAACCCGCCGAGCTCGTGCGCGTCGTGCGCAAGCTCATGCACCGCGACGGGCGCGAGCCCGGCCAGCGGCGTGGCGGACAGGAGGGGCCGTCGGGCGTCGACGGCAGACCCGACGGGCGGCCGCACAGCGTCCGGCACGCCCGTACCCGCCCCTAAGACCTGTTCTTCTTTCTCACGTTCGGCGACCGCGAGAGCCTCGCCCGTCGAGGCCGCGTCCCTGCGTCCGTCGAGCCCGCCCCGTACCGCCGCCCCCGCCCGCCCCGCACACCCAGCGTCCGCCGAGCCCGGGCCCCGCGCCCCGCGCCGCCCCGCCCCCACCCCCCCTGCCCGCATCGCGAAACCGGTTCGCGTTTCCACCCCCCCTCTCCCATACGCTTGTCCCGTGACCCCCGCGGACCTCTCCCTCACCGTGCTGCACGCCGTGCGCCGTGCGGTCGATGACGGTGCGCTGCGGGTCGACGTGCCCGAGAGCGTCAAGGTCGAGCGGCCCCGGCCCGGGGGGGTCGGGGACTTCGCCAGTAACGTCGCCCTCACCCTCGCCCGCGCCGCCCAGCGGCCGCCGCTCGACGTCGCCGCGATCCTGCGTGAGCGGCTCCACCCGAGCCCCGGGATCGCCGCCGTCGACATCACCGGGCCCGGGTTCCTGAACTTCACCCTGCAGACCGGTGCCCAGCAGGAGCTCGTGCGCGAGATCCTCCGGCGCGGCGAGCGGTACGGGCGGGTCGAGCCCACCGGTCAGGTCGTCCAGCCCGCCTACCGCGCCGACGTCCGGGCCGCCGTCACCGCCGACGCCGTGCGGCGCGTCCTTCTCTTCCAGGGGTACGCCGTGCGCACCTCCTGCGAGGACGCCGCCGACCCCGCGTGGGCCGATCTCGGGGTACGGACCGAGGCCGAGGACTCCCGGGGCCGCCTCGTCACCGACATCGCCCCGCTGCCCGTCCCGTACACCGCCGCCGAGCTCCTCGGCCGCTTCGGGCTCGACGCCGCCCGCTGGGGGCTCCTCTCCGCCGCCGGCCATGACCGGGCCCCACTCGACGAACTGCTGCTGCGGCAGGACGAGGGCAATCCCCTCTTCCGGGTCCGGTACGCCCACTCCCGCGCCCGTGCCCTCGTCCGGAACGCGGCACAGCTCTCGTTCCACAGCGATGTCCGTGAGCACGTCGACGCGCCCGCGCTCACCCGCGCACTCGGCGACCACCCCGCCGTTCTCGCCTCCGCCGCACGCCACCGCGCCCCCGACCGGGTCGCCCGGCATCTCGAAGTCGTCGCCGACGCGCTGCTCGACTTCCAGCACACCGTCCTGCCCCTCGGCGACGAGAAACCCTCGGCCGCCCACCGCTCCCGGCTCGCGCTCGCCGAAGCCGCCGGGGTGGTGCTCGCCGGTGGCCTCTCCCTGCTCGGCATCAGCGCACCCGACCAGATCTGAAAGATGCAGACATGAGCCGTTCCGCCCACCCCGCCGGGCCCCGCCACGCCGACGTCCTCCCCGAGGGGCACTACACCGCCCCGCCCGCCGACCTCAACCGGCTCGACCCCAAGGTCTGGGCCCGGACCGTCCGTCGTGACGACGCAGGGCAGGTCACCGTCGGCGGTCTCACCGTCGACGAGCTCCGCGAGGAGTACGGCACGCCCGCCTACATCCTCGACGAGGACGACTTCCGCGTCCGCTGCCGTGCCTGGGCCGACGCCTTCGGCGCCGACGCCGACGTCTTCTACGCCGGCAAGGCCTTCCTCTCCCGCGCCGTCGTGCGCTGGCTCAAGGAAGAGGGGCTCAACCTCGACGTCTGCTCCGCCGGTGAGCTGAGCACGGCCCTCTCCGCCGGCATGCCGCCGGAGCGCATCGCCTACCACGGCAACAACAAGTCCGAGGCGGAGATCCGGCGGGCCGTCGAGGTCGGCGTCGGGCGCATCGTCCTCGACTCCTTCCAGGAGATCGTCCGCGTCGCCCACATCGCCGACTCCCTCGGCAAGCGGCAGCGCGTCCAGATCCGCGTGACCGTCGGCGTCGAGGCCCACACGCACGAGTTCATCGCCACCGCCCACGAGGACCAGAAGTTCGGCATCGCGCTCGCCGGCGGACAGGCCGCAGAGGCCGTCCGGCGCGTGCTGAAGCTGGACGGACTGGAGCTCATCGGCATCCACTCGCACATCGGGTCGCAGATCTTCGACATGGCCGGCTTCGAGGTCTCCGCCCGCCGCGTCGTCCAGCTCCTCGCCGAGGTGCGCGACGAACACGGCGTCGAACTCCCCGAGATCGACCTCGGCGGCGGCCTCGGCATCGCCTACACCTCCGACGACGACCCGCGCGAGCCCCACCACATCGCCAAGGCCCTGCACGAGATCGTCACCCGGGAGTGCGCCGCCGCCGGGCTCGCCACGCCCCGGATCTCCGTGGAGCCGGGCCGCGCCATCGTCGGACCCACCGCCTTCACGCTGTACGAGGTCGGCACCGTCAAGCCCCTCGACGGGCTGCGGACGTACGTCAGCGTGGACGGCGGCATGTCCGACAACATCCGCACCGCGCTGTACGACGCCGAGTACAGCGTCGCGCTCGTGTCGCGGACGAGTGACGCCGAGCCCATGCTGACCCGTGTCGTCGGCAAGCACTGCGAGAGTGGCGACATCGTCGTACGGGACGCGTTCCTGCCCGCCGACATCGCGCCCGGCGATCTGGTCGCCGTGCCCGCCACCGGCGCGTACTGCCGGTCGATGGCCAGCAACTACAACCACGCACTCCGCCCGCCCGTCGTCGCCGTCCGCGACGGCGAGGCGCGCGTGATCGTCCGGCGTGAGACGGAGGAAGATCTCCTGCGTCTCGATGTCGGGTGATGAAATAGATGTCTCAGGATCCGGACGAGGGGCAGAAACCCTCGTCCGGTGAGTGAGACTGGTCCAACCGTAGAGATACGAAGCAGTACGAGAAGCAGTACGAGAGACGAGGTCGGATGATGCGTACGCGTCCGCTGAAGGTGGCGCTGCTGGGCTGTGGTGTGGTCGGCTCAGAGGTGGCGCGCATCATGACGACGCACGCCGACGACCTCGCCGCGCGCATCGGCGCCCCGGTCGAGCTCGCCGGCGTGGCGGTCCGCCGCCCGGACAAGGTCCGTGAGGGCATTCCCGCGGAGCTGATCACCACCGACGCGACCGCGCTGGTGAAACGCGGCGACATCGACGTCGTCGTCGAGGTCATCGGCGGTGTCGAGCCCGCCCGCACCCTCATCACCACCGCCTTCGAGCACGGCTCGTCGGTCGTCTCGGCCAACAAGGCGCTCCTCGCCCAGGACGGTACGAGCCTCTACGCCGCCGCCGACCAGCACGGCCAGGACCTCTACTACGAGGCCGCCGTCGCGGGCGCCATCCCGCTCATCCGGCCGCTGCGCGAGTCCCTCGCCGGCGACAAGATCAACCGGGTGATGGGCATCGTCAACGGCACGACGAACTTCATCCTCGACAAGATGGACACCTCCGGCGCCGGCTACTCCGAGGCGCTCGACGAGGCCACCGCCCTCGGGTACGCCGAGGCCGACCCGACCGCCGACGTCGAGGGCTTCGACGCCGCCGCCAAGGCCGCCATCCTCGCCGGAATCGCCTTCCACACCCGCGTACGCCTCGACGACGTCTACCGCGAGGGCATGACCGAGGTCACCGCCGCCGACTTCGCCTCGGCCAGGCAGATGGGCTGCACCATCAAGCTGCTCGCCATCTGCGAGCGGGCCGCCGACGGCGAGTCCGTCACCGCGCGCGTGCACCCCGCGATGATCCCGCTGAGCCACCCGCTCGCCTCCGTCCGCGAGGCCTACAACGCGGTCTTCGTCGAGGCGGAGGCCGCCGGGCGGCTCATGTTCTACGGCCCCGGCGCCGGCGGCGCCCCGACGGCGTCGGCGGTCCTCGGCGACCTGGTCGCCGTGTGCCGCAACAAGCTCAACGAGGCCACCGGCCCCGGCGAGTCCGCGTACACCCAGCTGCCCGTGAGCCCCATGGGCGACGTGGTGACGCGGTACCACATCAGCCTCGACGTGGCCGACAAGCCGGGCGTCCTCGCCCAGGTCGCGACGGTCTTCGCCGAGCACGGCGTATCGATCGACACGGTCCGCCAGCAGGGCAAGGACGGCGAGGCCTCCCTCGTCGTCGTCACCCACCGCGCGCCCGACGCAGCCCTCTCCGGGACCGTCGAGGCGCTGCGCAAGCTCGACACCGTGCGCGGTGTCGCCAGCATCATGCGTGTTGAAGGGGAGTAAGGACCCATGACCAGCAAGGGCACCCACCAGTGGCGCGGCATCATCGAGGAGTACCGGGACCGTCTTCCGGTCACGGACACGACGCCGGTCGTCACGCTCCGTGAGGGCGGCACGCCGCTCGTTCCCGCTCAGGTCCTCTCCGAGCGCACGGGCTGCGAGGTGCACCTCAAGGTCGAGGGCGCCAACCCCACCGGTTCCTTCAAGGACCGCGGCATGACCATGGCCATCTCGAAGGCCAAGGAGGAGGGCGCGCAGGCCGTCATCTGCGCCTCCACCGGCAACACCTCGGCGTCCGCGGCGGCTTACGCGGTACGTGCCGGGATGGTCTCCGCCGTCCTCGTGCCGCAGGGCAAGATCGCGCTCGGCAAGATGGGCCAGGCGCTCGTGCACGGCGCGAAGATCCTCCAGGTCGACGGCAACTTCGACGACTGCCTCACGCTGGCGCGCGGTCTCTCCGAGAACTACCCGGTGGCGCTGGTCAATTCGGTGAACCCGGTCCGTATCGAGGGTCAGAAGACCGCCGCCTTCGAGATCGTGGACATGCTGGGCGACGCCCCCGACATCCACGTGCTGCCCGTCGGCAACGCCGGCAACATCACGGCCTACTGGAAGGGGTACCGGGAGTACGCGGCCGATGGTCTCGCGACCCACACCCCGCGCATGTGGGGCTTCCAGGCCTCCGGCTCCGCTCCGCTCGTACGCGGTGAGGTCGTCAAGGACCCGTCGACGATCGCCACCGCGATCCGCATCGGCAACCCGGCCTCGTGGGACTACGCGATCGCCGCCCGGGACGAGTCCGGTGGCTTCATCGACGAGGTGACGGACCGTGAGATCCTTCGCGCCTACCGGCTGTTGGCCTCCCAGGAGGGCGTCTTCGTCGAGCCCGCCTCGGCCGCGTCCGTCGCCGGCCTGCTGAAGGCCACCGAGCAGGGCAAGGTCGACCCGGGCCAGCGGATCGTCTGCACGGTCACCGGCAACGGCCTCAAGGACCCCGACTGGGCCGTCGCCGGCGCGCCGCAGCCGGTCACCGTCCCGGTCGACGCCGCCGCGGCGGCCGAGCGCCTCGGCCTCGCGTAAGCCGTAGGCACGTAAGCCGTAGGCACGCCGCCGTCGGAATTCGCCTCTCCGGGAAGCCCCGGAGAGGCAAACCCGATCAGGAACGTACATAGGCGCACAGGAAGGCATGCGACACGCATCGTGCGCCTCCTGTGCGCCCTATGTCGCCACAGAACCTTCCTTCGATAGGCTGTACCGAACCCGCCCCGTTGCATATGCGCGGTGTCGTTGCCGTTGTCGCCCCCGAGGCAGAAACGGCCCCCGGGTTTCCGTGTACTTCTCTTGAAATCCCGTAGTCGCAAGTCAAGGAGAGTCATCGAGCGATGGCCGGTCCCGCGTTCCGCGCCGCCGCCGTACGGGTGCGCGTTCCCGCCACCAGCGCCAACCTCGGCCCGGGCTTCGACGCCTTCGGCCTGTCGCTGGGTCTCTACGACGACGTCGTCGTCCGGGTCGCCGACTCCGGGCTGCACATCGACATCGCCGGTGAGGGCGCCGACACGCTCCCGCGCGACGAGAGCCACCTGCTCGTACGCTCCCTGCGTACCGCCTTCGACCTGCTGGGCGGCCAGCCGCGCGGCCTCGAGGTCGTCTGCGCCAACCGCATCCCGCACGGCCGGGGCCTGGGCTCCTCCTCCGCCGCCATCTGCGCCGGCATCGTCGCCGCCCGCGCCGTGACCATAGGCGGCGACACCCGCCTCGACGAGGCGGCCCTCCTCGAACTCGCCACCGAGATCGAGGGACACCCCGACAACGTCGCCGCCTGCCTGCTCGGCGGTTTCACGCTCGCCTGGACCGAGTCCGGTGCCGCGCGGGCGATCAGGATGGATCCCTCCGATTCCATCGTTCCGGTGGTCTTCGTCCCCGGTAAGCCCGTACTGACCGAGACCGCCCGCGGTCTGCTGCCGCGCACCGTCCCGCACGTCGACGCCGCGGCCAACGCCGGACGCGCCGCGCTCCTCGTGGAGGCGCTCACCCGCCGCCCCGAGCTGCTGCTCGCGGCCACGGAGGACCGGCTGCACCAGGAGTACCGGGCTCCCGCGATGCCCGAGAGCATCGCCCTCGTGAACCGGCTGCGGGCGGACGGAGTCCCCGCGGTCATCTCCGGCGCGGGCCCCACGGTGCTCGCGCTGGCCGAACAGGGGTCGGCCGACAAGGTCGCCCTGCTGGCGGGCGAGGGATGGGCCGCGAACCGGCTCGACCTCGATGTGTCCGGAGCGAGTGTCCTGCCGCTCGCGCCCTAGGGACGCGTGATTGCCGGTGAGGGAGAGGGGGAATGTTTGTTGGAGCCGGTAGTGTTAACCTCAAGTCTGCACCCGACGTTTTTGTGGCGCGGTGCGGAGTGTCCCCATCAGGGACCACCCATTCTTCCGGGAGCCTCCCCAACTGCCTGAGCAGCCCGCCTGAGCAGTTTCGAGCACGCTCCGGAACCGGCACGACACCCCTCGCTCTTTCCACGTGAGGGCCGAGCAGGGGGCCTCGGGCCGGACCCACAGCACGTTTTTTCCTCCTCCGCCGTACCCGGCGGGACCACCGCCCCGACACGGTCCACAAGCCAGACCGTCGTCGGACAGCACAACCGGTCGCCGAGCCAGATGGCCGACGTCCGCTCCAGGGAAGGACCCTTCGTGAGCGACACCACCGATCTGATGGGCGTGACTGCCGACAACCCCGTCGACACTTCCGCGCCCGCCGCAGGTGCTGCCACTGGCACCACCGCACGGCGCCGCCGCTCCGGCACCGGCCTCGAGGGCATGGTCCTGGCCGAGCTGCAGCAGGTCGCGTCCGGCCTCGGCATCAGGGGCACCGCGCGCATGCGCAAGAGCCAGCTGATCGAGGTCATCAAGGAGGCGCAGGCCGGGGGCGGAGCCCCCGCCAAGGCCGCCGCCGACACGGCTGAGACCAAGCCGAAGCGCCGCGCCACCTCCAAGGCCCGTACGGCCGAGGGCGCCGCCGAGACCGCTGCCCCGAAGGCGGACAAGGCCGAGAAGGCCGTCGCCCAGCAGCAGATCGACATCCCCGGCCAGCCGGCCTCCGACGACCAGCCGGCCGGCGAGCGCCGCCGCCGTCGGGCCACGGCTCCGGCCGGCAGCCCGGAGGGCGACGTCAAGACCGAGTCCTCCCAGGCCGTGAAGACCGAGGCCAAGGCCGACACCCGGACGGACTCCCGAACCGAGTCCCGTACGGACGGCTCCGCCGACGCCAAGGCCGAGACCGCCGCCGACACCGCCGAGGGCCGCGGCCGCCGTGACCGCGGCGAGCGGGGCGAGCGCGGGGACCGCCGTGACCGCGGCGACCGTCAGCGCGACCGCCGCGACCGTGGCGGCAAGGGCGACGACCAGCAGGGCGGTGGCCAGGGCGGTCAGCGCCAGCAGCGTCAGGGCGGCCAGCAGGGTCAGCAGGGCGGCCCGCAGGACGACTTCGACGACGAGGGCGGCCGCCGTGGCCGTCGCGGCCGCTACCGCGACCGTCGTGGCCGTCGTGGCCGTGACGACTTCGCGACCGGTGAGCCGCAGGTCTCCGACGACGACGTCCTGATCCCCGTCGCGGGCATCCTGGACATCCTCGACAACTACGCGTTCATCCGGACCTCCGGCTACCTGCCCGGCCCGAACGACGTGTACGTCTCCCTCGCCCAGGTCCGCAAGAACGGCCTGCGCAAGGGTGACCACGTCACCGGAGCCGTGCGTCAGCCGAAGGAGGGCGAGCGCCGCGAGAAGTTCAACGCGCTGGTGCGTCTGGACTCCTCCAACGGCATGGCCGCCGACTCCGGCCGCGGCCGCCCGGAGTTCAACAAGCTGACCCCGCTCTACCCGCAGGACCGGCTCCGTCTGGAGACCGACCCGGGCGTGCTGACCACGCGGATCATCGACCTCGTGTCGCCGATCGGCAAGGGCCAGCGTGGTCTGATCGTGGCCCCGCCGAAGACCGGCAAGACCATGATCATGCAGGCGATCGCCAACGCGATCACGCACAACAACCCCGAGTGCCACCTGATGGTCGTCCTCGTCGACGAGCGTCCGGAAGAGGTCACCGACATGCAGCGGTCGGTGAAGGGCGAGGTCATCTCCTCGACCTTCGACCGTCCGGCCGAGGACCACACCACGGTCGCCGAGCTGGCCATCGAGCGCGCCAAGCGTCTCGTGGAGCTGGGTCACGACGTGGTCGTCCTGCTCGACTCGATCACCCGCCTGGGCCGTGCGTACAACCTCGCCGCCCCGGCCTCCGGTCGCATCCTGTCCGGTGGTGTCGACTCGACCGCGCTCTACCCGCCGAAGCGCTTCTTCGGTGCGGCGCGCAACATCGAGGACGGCGGCTCGCTGACCATCCTGGCCACCGCGCTGGTCGACACCGGCTCGCGCATGGACGAGGTGATCTTCGAGGAGTTCAAGGGCACCGGCAACATGGAGCTCAAGCTCGACCGGAAGCTCGCCGACAAGCGCATCTTCCCGGCCGTCGACGTCGACGCCTCGGGTACGCGTAAGGAAGAGATCCTGCTCGGCGCCGACGAGCTCGCGGTCACCTGGAAGCTGCGCCGCGTGCTCCACGCGCTCGACCAGCAGCAGGCGATCGAGCTGCTGCTCGACAAGATGAAGCAGACGAAGTCGAACGGTGAGTTCCTGCTCCAGATCCAGAAGACGACTCCCGGAGCCGGGAACAACGACTGAGGCGAGACCTCGGTCACACGGCGGATGGCCGGCCCTGAGGTCGTAACCCTGCCGTGACCTGGATGAACACAGCGCCCATCGTGCCTCGGCACGGTGGGCGCTGTGCGTTCCGTTCCGTCGCTCTGCGAAACCTCACAGGTTCCTATGCAACCCTTTCGGGTGCTTCGCCGTCACAGAAGGTGAAGCGAAGACCTGAGGTGGGAGATGAGCGAGCAGAGCAGGGGCGGCCGAATATTCTCCCTACGCCCAGGGGGCGTGGGGGGACCCCCAGGCAGCGGCCGCCGCCGCAAGGAGCCCCCGAAGGGCCGCCGCGCGGTGACAGTCGCCGCCTGGAGCGCCGCCGCGCTCGTCGTCATCGGCGGTTCCGGGCTCGGATACGTCTACTTCAAGCTCGACGGCAACCTCAAGAGCGTGGACATCAACGCCCAGCTCGGCACCGACCGGCCCAAGAACGTCGACAACGGCTCGATGGACATCCTCGTCCTCGGCTCCGACTCCCGGTCCGGCGACAACGGCGCCTACGGCAAGGACGAGGGCGGCGCCCGCTCCGACACCGCGATGGTCGTCCACGTCTACGAGGGCCACAAGAAGGCCAGCGTCGTCTCGATCCCGCGCGACACCCTCGTGGAGCGTCCCTCCTGCACCGACGGGCGGGGGAGGACCGTCCCCCGCGAGCGGCGGGCGATGTTCAACACCGCGTACGAGGTCGGCGGCCCGGCCTGCGCCGTGAAGACCGTCGAGTCGATGTCAGGCATCCGCATGGACCACTACATCGAGGTCGACTTCTCCGGCTTCAAGAAGCTGATCGACAAGCTCGGCGGCGTCGAGATCACCACGACGAAGGCCATCAAGGACTCCAAGAGCCACCTCGACCTCGAACCGGGTACGCACACCCTCGACGGCGAGCAGTCCCTCGGCCTGGTCCGCACCCGCAAGAGCGTCGGCGACGGCAGCGACCTCGGCCGCATCCAGCTCCAGCAGGCGTTCATGAAGGCCTTCATCGACCAGGTCAAGGACGTCGGCGTCCTCACGAACCCCAAGAAGCTCCTGGACGTCGCCGACACCGCCACCAAGGCCATCACTCCCGACTCGGAGCTCGACTCCGTCAACGAGCTGATGGGCTTCGCCCAGGGCCTCTCCGGGCTCGGCGCCAAGGACGTCCACATGGTCACCATGCCCGTCGAGTACGACCCCGCCGACCCGAACCGCGTCATCCCGCTGGAGGCCCCGTCGCGACAGGTCTGGCAGGCTCTCAAGGCAGACCGCCCCATCCCCGCCTCCGCCACGGAGGACGCGGCCACGGGCCAGGCGGACGGCGTCGTGGGAACGCCCGCCACGGCCTCGGAATAGTTTCACCAGGGACCCGGTTTTGGGAGATACGGCCGGTCCTGGCAGACTGGTACGTCGGTCCCGGTTCACGCAGGTGCAATCCGCACGGCGACCCGGAGCCCTCCCGAAACTAGGAGACACCTTGAAGCGCGAGATCCACCCCGAGTACGTCGAGACCCAGGTCAGCTGCACCTGTGGCGCGTCGTTCACCACCCGTAGCACCCTGACCGAGGGCACCATCCGTGCCGAGGTCTGCTCCGAGTGCCACCCGTTCTACACGGGCAAGCAGAAGATCCTCGACACCGGCGGCCGCGTCGCCCGCTTCGAGGCCCGCTTCGGCAAGGCTGCGGCCAAGAAGTAGCACGTCACTGCGCCGGTCCTTGGTCGCTCCCGCTGGGAGTACCGGACCGGCGCTTTGCCGTCCCCGCAGTCCGTTCGTACGAAAACCAGGAGCCCCCGATGTTCGAGGCGGTCGAGGAACTGATCGGCGAGCACGCCGATCTCGAGACGAAGCTCGCTGACCCTTCGGTCCACGCGGACCAGGCCAACGCGCGCAAGCTGAACAAGCGTTACGCCGAGCTGACCCCGATCGTCGCCGTCTACCGTTCCTGGAAGCAGAACGGTGACGACATCGAGACCGCCCGCGAGCTGATGCACGACGACCCCGACTTCGCGGCCGAGGTCAAGGATCTGGAGAAGCAGCGCGAGGAGCTGACCGACAGGCTGCGGCTGCTGCTCGTCCCGCGCGACCCCAGCGACGACAAGGACGTCATCCTGGAGATCAAGGCCGGCGCGGGCGGCGACGAGTCCGCCCTCTTCGCCGGCGATCTGCTGCGGATGTACCTGCGCTACGCCGAGCGCGTCGGCTGGAAGACCGAGATCATCGACTCCACCGAGTCCGAGCTCGGCGGCTACAAGGACGTCCAGGTCGCCGTGAAGACCAAGGGCGGCAACGGCGCGACCGAGCCCGGCCAGGGCGTCTGGGCGCGGCTGAAGTACGAGGGCGGGGTGCACCGCGTGCAGCGCGTGCCCGCCACCGAGTCGGCCGGCCGGATCCACACCTCCGCCGCCGGTGTCCTCGTGACCCCCGAGGCCGAGGAGATCGACGTCGAGATCCACGCCAACGATCTCCGCATCGACGTGTACCGCTCGTCGGGCCCCGGCGGCCAGTCCGTCAACACCACCGACTCCGCGGTTCGCATCACGCACCTGCCGACCGGCATCGTCGCCTCCTGCCAGAACGAGAAGAGCCAGCTCCAGAACAAGGAGCAGGCGATGCGTATCCTGCGGTCCCGGCTGCTCGCCGCCGCGCAGGAGGAGGCGGAGTCCAAGGCCGCCGACGCCCGTCGCAGCCAGGTCCGTACCGTCGACCGGTCCGAGAAGATCCGTACGTACAACTTCCCGGAAAACCGGATCTCGGACCACCGCGTCGGCTTCAAGGCGTACAACTTGGACCAGGTGCTCGACGGCGACCTGGACGCGATGATCCAGGCCTGCGTCGACGCCGACTCCGCCGCCAAGCTCGCAGCAGCGTAGGACTTGTCAGCCCCACCCGCACCACGGAGGACCAGCGTGAACCTGCTGCTTGCCGAGGTGGCCCAGGCCACCCAGCGGCTGGCCGACGCCGGCGTTCCCTCACCGCGTTTCGACGCCGAGGAGCTCGCCGCGTTCGTGCACGGCGTCAAGCGGGGGGAGCTGCACAACGTCAAGGACGCGGACTTCGACGCCCGCTACTGGGAGGCGGTGGCCCGCCGCGAGGCGCGCGAGCCGCTCCAGCACATCACCGGCCGGGCGTTCTTCCGCTATCTGGAGCTCCAGGTGGGGCCGGGCGTCTTCGTACCCCGCCCGGAGACCGAGTCGGTCGTCGGGTGGGCCATAGACGCCGTACGGGCCATGGACGTGGTCGAGCCGCTGATCGTCGACCTGTGCACCGGTTCGGGCGCGATCGCTCTCGCGATGGCGCAGGAGGTGCCGCGCTCGCGCGTGCACGCGGTCGAGCTCTCCGACGACGCGCTGGTGTGGACCCGCAAGAACGCCGAGGGTTCGCGTGTCACGGTCCACCAGGGCGACGCGCTCAGCGCGCTGCCGGAGCTCGACGGCCAGGTCGACCTGGTCATCTCCAACCCGCCGTACATCCCGCTCACCGAGTGGGAGTACGTGGCGCCCGAGGCGCGTGACCACGACCCGGAGATGGCGTTGTTCTCCGGCGAGGACGGCCTCGACACCATCCGCGGCATCGAGCGCACCGCGCACCGTCTGCTGCGCCCGGGGGGCCTCGTCGTGATCGAGCACGCGGACACGCAGGGCGGCCAGGTGCCGTGGATCTTCAACGAGGAGGCCGGCTGGGCGGATGCCGCCGACCACCCGGACCTGAACAACCGTCCGCGTTTCGCGACCGCCCGCAAGGCCACGCCGTGATCCGCGCTGCCATGACCACGCTTGTGTATGAGGAGGCCCGCTAAATGGCTCGGCGATACGACTGCAACGAGGCGACCGACCGTGCGACCGGGCTGCGCGAGGCCGCGTCCGCCGTGCGCCGTGGCGAGCTGGTCGTGCTGCCCACCGACACCGTGTACGGGATCGGCGCGGACGCCTTCAGTTCGGAGGCGGTCGCGGACCTGCTGGACGCCAAGGGCCGGGGCCGCAACATGCCCACGCCCGTCCTCATCGGCTCCCCGAACACGCTGCACGGGCTCGTCACGGACTTCTCCGAGCAGGCGTGGGAGCTCGTCGACGCCTTCTGGCCCGGCGCGCTCACGCTCGTCGCGAAGCACCAGCCGTCGCTGCAGTGGGACCTGGGCGACACCCGGGGCACGGTCGCGATCCGGATGCCGCTGCACCCGGTCGCGATCGAGCTGCTCACCGAGGTCGGCCCGATGGCGGTCTCCTCGGCGAACCTCACCGGGCACCCGTCGCCGGAGGACTGCGACGCGGCGCAGGGCATGCTCGGCGACTCGGTCTCCGTCTACCTCGACGGTGGTCCGACGCCGGGGATCGTCCCGTCGTCGATCGTCGACGTGACAGGCAAGGTGCCGGTCCTGCTGCGTCAGGGCGCGCTCTCCCCGGAGGAGCTCCGGAAGGTCGTACCCGACCTCGAGGTGGCCAATTGACCGCCCCTGAGGGGCGTGGCATAGCGGGGCACGAGAGCACTTCCTTCCGCATCCTCCACGTCAGCACCGGCAACGTCTGCCGCTCGCCGATCACCGAGCGGCTGACCCGCCATGCCCTGAGCTCCCGCCTCGGCGACCCCCGGGGCGGCGGCCTGATCGTGGAGAGCGCGGGCACCTGGGGCCACGAGGGGGCCCCGATGGAGGCCAACGCGGAGCTGGTCCTAGCCGACTTCGGCGCGGACCACAGCGGCTTCGTCGGACGTGAGCTCCTCGACGAGCACGTCATCCGCGCGGACCTGGTCCTGACGGCGACCCGCGACCACCGGGCGCAGGTCATCTCGATGGGCCACTCGGCGGGCCTGCGCACCTTCACCCTGAAGGAGTTCACGCGCCTCGTCCGCGCCATAGATCCCGCGACCCTGCCGGATCCGCTGGACGAGGGCATGGTCGAACGCGCGCGTGCGCTGGTGCGTGCGGCGGCGGCTCTACGCGGGTGGCTCCTGGCCCCGAGCGCGGAGGCCGACGAGGTCAACGACCCGTACGGTGCTCCGATCACCTTCTTCCGCTCCATCGGCGAGGAGATCAACACGGCACTGGACCCTGTCGTGACGGCCCTGACCGGGGTGCCGGCGCGCCGCTGAGGCGTGCCGACGTGTGCTGCCCACGTCCGTCGGCCGGAGGCCGGCGCAGCGGCCCGATGCCTGGGAAGGCCCCCAGGGGCCGAGCAGTGCGAGGGGTGCGTCGACGCCGGGGACTCGACACGGCACCGGACCCTGTCGTGACGGCCCTGACCGGGGTGCCCGCAACGGCGCTGAGGGGGGCGGCTGTGCGGCGTGTCGCGTGGCGGCGGGAGCCGCCGGGCGACGCAGAGCCATCCGGCCCAGGGTCCGGGTGAACATCGGGCAAACGCGTGCCCACGCGCCTACATTGGAGCTGAAGGCCAGCCCCCGCGCCGCCTGGAGCCCACGATGCCGGTCACCGCTCCACCCGAAGAGGATCTCGACGTCCTGCGCCGTCAGGACCCGGAGATCGCCGACGTGCTGCTCGGGGAGGTGCGCCGGCAGGCCGACAGTCTGCAGCTGATCGCCGCCGAGAACTTCACGTCGCCCGCCGTCCTCGCCGCGCTCGGCTCCCCGCTCGCCAACAAGTACGCCGAGGGGTATCCCGGCGCCCGCCACCACGGCGGCTGCGAGTTCGCCGACGCCGCCGAGCGGATCGCCGTCGAGCGGGTCACCGCGCTCTTCGGAGCGGAGCACGCGAACGTCCAGTCCCATTCCGGCTCCTCGGCCGTCCTGGCGGCGTACGCGGCCCTTCTCAGGCCCGGGGACACCGTCCTCGCCATGGGGCTTCCGTACGGCGGCCATCTCACGCACGGTTCGCCCGCCAACTTCTCCGGCCGCTGGTTCGACTTCGTCCCCTACGGCGTCGACGCCGAGACCGGGCTGATCGACTACGAGCAGGTCGCCGCCCTCGCCCGTCACCACCGCCCCAAGGCGATCGTCTGCGGCTCCATCTCCTACCCGCGCCACATCGACTACGCGATCTTCCGGGAGATCGCCGACGAGGCCGGGGCCTATCTCATCGCCGACGCCGCCCACCCCATCGGGCTCGTCGCCGGGGGAGCGGCGCCCAACCCCGTCCCGTACGCCGACGTGGTCTGCGCCACCACGCACAAGGTCCTGCGCGGCCCGCGCGGCGGGATGATCCTCTGCGGCGGCGAGCTGGCCGACCGTGTCGACCGTGCCGTCTTCCCGTTCACGCAGGGCGGCGCCCAGATGCACACGATCGCCGCCAAGGCCGTCGCCTTCGGCGAGGCGTCGACGCCCGCCTTCACCACGTACGCCCATCAGGTCGTCGCCCACGCCCGGGTCCTCGCCGACGCGCTCTCCGCCGAGGGCTTCGCGCTCACCACCGGCGGCACCGACACCCACCTGATCACCGCCGATCCCGCCCCCCTCGGTGTCGACGGCCGCACGGCGCGCTCGCGCCTCGCCGCCGCCGGCCTGGTCCTCGACACCTGCGCCCTGCCGTACGGGGACGGACGTGGGATTCGTCTCGGAACCGCCGCCGTCACCACCCAGGGAATGGGCGCTTCGGAGATGGCCCGGATCGCCGCGCTGTTCACGATCGCGCTACGGGACGAACCGCAGGAGACGGCCCGGGTACGCGCGGAAGTACGTGATCTTGCCGGGCGATTTCCCCCGTATGGACGGTGAGGAAGCCCGGAGCGCAACCATCCGGCCGGGACGTATGTCCTCAAGCACATGGACAGCACGGCTAGGGTGTGGGGCTGAGATGGCCAGCGATTCCTGTGGGGCAGCCCGTGCGTGATTACCTGCTGACGCTCTGTGTCACGGCCGCGGTGACCTATCTGCTCACCGGTCCGGTGCGGAAGTTCGCCATCGCGACCGGGGCGATGCCGGAGATCCGTGCCCGAGACGTACACCGAGAACCGACTCCGCGGCTCGGTGGCATCGCCATGTTCTTCGGCCTGTGCACCGGACTGCTGGTGGCGGACCACCTGCAGAACCTCAACAGCGTCTTCGAGCTCTCCAACGAGCCCCGCGCGCTGCTCTCCGGTGCCGCCCTGATCTGGCTGATCGGTGTCCTCGACGACAAGTTCGAGCTGGACGCGCTGATCAAGCTGGGCGCGCAGATGATCTCCGCCGGCGTGATGGTGATGCAGGGTCTGACGATCCTGTGGCTGCCGATCCCGGGCGTCGGCACGGTCGCGCTCACCAAGGGGCAGGGCACGCTCCTCACCGTCGCCCTGGTCGTCCTGACCATCAACGCCGTGAACTTCGTCGACGGCCTCGACGGCCTGGCCGCCGGCATGGTCTGCATCGCCGCCGCGGCCTTCTTCCTGTACGGGTACCGCCTCTGGTACGGCTACACGATCGAGGCCGCCGCCCCCGCGACGCTCTTCGCCGCGATCCTCATGGGCATGTGCCTGGGCTTCCTGCCGCACAACATGCATCCGGCCCGGATCTTCATGGGCGACTCCGGTTCGATGCTGATCGGTCTGATCCTGGCCGCCTCGGCGATCTCGATCACCGGCCAGGTCGACCCGGACGTGCTGAAGCTCTTCGAGGGCTCGACCCGTGAGGCCACCCACGCCGCCCTGCCGGTCTTCATCCCGCTCGTGCTGCCGCTGACGATCATCGCCATCCCCATGGCCGACCTGATCCTGGCCATCGTGCGCCGCACCTGGAACGGCCAGTCGCCGTTCGCCGCCGACCGCGGGCATCTGCACCACCGGCTGCTCGAGATCGGGCACTCGCACAGCCGGGCCGTCCTGATCATGTACTTCTGGTCGGCGCTCATCGCCTTCGGGACGCTCGCGTACTCGGTGCACTCGACGTCGATGTGGATCGTGCTCGTGGTCGTGTTCCTGAGCGCCATCGGCCTGGTGCTGCTCCTGCTGCCGCGCTTCACGCCGCGCGCCCCGCGCTGGGCGGAGTCCTTCGTCCCGCCGCGCTACCGGCGCCGCGGAGCAGGACGCCGGGGAGGCCTGCCGGGCACGCGGCCGGACGGCGCCGTTCCGGTCGCCGGGGCCGTCGGGGAGCCGGCGGAGGAGCGCGTACCGGTGCCCGCGGGGGTCAACGGGGCCACCGCCATCGGCCACCGTTCGCGCTTCACCGACCGGCGGAAGGCCGGAACGCCGAGTTGACGAATGTCATATCGGGCCGCATTACCAGACAAAACTCCTCGGCGTGCTGCACACACGCGCACGGTCCCACTCATGTGTGACAGTCAGCACACTTCCCGGGTAAAGAACTACTCAAATAGTTTGTGATACCGTTCACGAGACCCGGAGGCAGAGCCGAAAGACCGTAGTGCGACGGTCCGTTGGCCCCGAGACACACCTCGGACCGGGCTTACGCTCGTCCCTGACGACACCATCGCCCCCACCAAGCAACAGCGGAGACACCGCCATGCCGTCCAACGACGCACGCATCCTTCTGTCAGCTGCCATTCCCGCTGCTGCGACCGGCGCCATCGCCGCGGTCATCAGCGGCGTGGTTGCCGGCGGCAAGGGCGCGATCGGCGCCGTCATCGGCTGCGCCGTCGTGATCGCCTTCATGGGGATCGGGCTCGTGGTGCTCCAGCGGACGGCCAAGTCGTACCCGCACCTGTTCCAGGCCATGGGTCTGCTGCTCTACACGACCCAGCTGCTGCTGCTCTTCGTGTTGATGCTGATGCTCAAGAACACGACGTTCTTCGACTTCAAGGCCTTCGCCTTCACCCTGCTCGCGTCGACCCTCGTCTGGATCGCCGCGCAGGCACGCGCGTACATGAAGGCCAAGATCATGTACGTCGACGACCCCAAGAAGCCGGGGTCGTCGCAGTGAGGGGTAGGGCCGGGATAAAGGCGCGTTCGGCTTCCTGCTATCGTCCGGTGCCAACTGCGGCATTGCGGGCGCGGGCATCCGAGCTGACGCCTGTCCCAGCGCGAGGCTCGACGCCGAACCGCCGCCCCCTTATCCGTAAGACCAGTCCAGTGCCGACCCGCGGCTGCGTGCCGCGCCGACACAACGAGGTTGCCGTACCTATGCGCCACGCTGAAGGAGCCCGCGGTGAGTGCTGACCAGACGCTTGCCTTCGACCCGGATTGCCACATCTTCAGTGGATGCGGCTTCCCGGCGCCGGGCCTGCACACGTTCATGTACGAGCCCATCGCCACGGTGGGAGGCATCGACATCACCAAGCCGATGCTGCTCGCTCTGCTGGGCTCCATCGT
This sequence comes from Streptomyces sp. NPDC013317, assembly GCF_055563155.1. Taxonomy (NCBI): domain Bacteria; kingdom Bacillati; phylum Actinomycetota; class Actinomycetes; order Kitasatosporales; family Streptomycetaceae; genus Streptomyces; species Streptomyces sp. NPDC013317. Next base: position 382,522 of record NZ_JBVHDX010000002.1, on the reverse strand, counting down.
GGTCGTCGGGTTCTTCTGGGCGGCCTTCAACAAGCCCAAGCTGATCCCCGGCAAGATGCAGATGGTCGGCGAGGCCGGTTACGACTTCGTCCGCCGCGGCATCGTCTACGAGATCATCGGCAAGAAGGACGGCGAGAAGTACGTCCCCTTCATGGTGTCGCTGTTCTTCTTCGTCTGGATCATGAACCTCTGGTCGATCATTCCGCTCGCCCAGTTCCCGGTCACCTCGCTGATCGCCTTCCCGGCCGGTCTCGCGCTGATCGTGTACGTGCTCTGGATCTCGCTGACCTTCAAGAAGCACGGCTTCGTCGGCGGCTGGAAGAACATCGTCGGTTACGACAAGTCCCTCGGTGCGATCCTCCCGATGGTCGTCGTCCTCGAGTTCTTCTCGAACCTCATCATCCGGCCCTTCACGCACGCGGTCCGACTGTTCGCGAACATGTTCGCCGGTCACCTGCTGATCGTGATGTTCTCGCTGGCCACCTGGTACCTCATGAACGGCCTGGGCTTCGTCTACGCCGGCGCCTCGTTCGTGATGGTCCTCGTGATGACGGCCTTCGAGCTCTTCATCCAGGCCGTCCAGGCGTACGTCTTCGTCCTCCTGGCCTGCAGCTACGTCCAGGGCGCGCTGGCCGAGCACCACTGAGCCACTCCCGCCCAGGGACCCAGCTAGACCCCCAATCCAACAGTCGTCCGGTGGCCAACCCCCACCGGGTCATTGAAAGAGAAGGAAGTAACGGCATGTCCGCTGCTCTCGACATGGTCAACCTCGCGGCCTCCGCCAAGGAGAACGTCGTCGGCAACGTCGCCTCGATCGGCTACGGCCTCGCCGCGATCGGCCCCGGCGTCGGCGTCGGCATCATCTTCGGTAACGGTACGCAGGCACTCGCCCGCCAGCCCGAGGCCGCCGGTCTGATCCGCACCAACCAGATCATGGGCTTCGCCTTCTGTGAGGCGCTCGCCCTCATCGGCATCGTCATGGGCTTCGTCTACCAGTAAATCGGACCGACAGCCCACACCTTTTTACGGAAGGCACTGATGTGAACGCTCTGCTTCTTGCGGCGGAGGAGCCCCAGCCTCCTCTGATCCCGCATCTTGACGAGCTCGTCATCGGCCTGATCGCCTTCGTCATCGTCTTCGGCTTCCTCGCCAAGAAGCTCCTCCCGAACATCAACAAGGTTCTGGAAGAGCGTCGGGCGGCCATCGAGGGTGGCATCGAGCAGGCCGAGTCGGCCCAGATCGAGGCCCAGAGTGTGCTGGAGCAGTACAAGGCCCAGCTCGCCGAAGCCCGCCATGAGGCCGCGCGTCTTCGCCAGGAGGCGACGGAGCAGGGCACCGCGATCATCCAGGAGATGAAGGCGGAAGGCCAGCGCCAGCGCGAGGAGATCATCGCGGCCGGTCACACGCAGATCGAGGCCGACCGCAAGGCTGCGGCGACCTCGCTGCGTCAGGACGTGGGCAAGCTCGCCACCGACCTGGCCGGCAAGCTGGTCGGCGAGTCCCTCGAGGACCACGCCCGCCAGAGCCGCACGATCGACCGCTTCCTCGACGAGCTCGAGGAGAAGGCCGAGGCTGTCCGATGAACGGAGCGAGCCGTGAGGCACTGGTCGCCGCACGCGAGTCTCTCGACGCGCTGACCGACAACACCTCGGTCGACGCCGCGAAGCTCGCGGGCGAGCTGGCCGCGGTCACCGCGCTGCTCGACCGCGAGGTGTCGCTGCGTCGGGTCCTGACCGACCCGGCGCAGGCGGGCGAGGCCAAGGCCGAACTCGCCGGGCGACTGCTCGGCGGCCAGGTGGGCGGCGAGACCACCGACCTGGTGTCCGGCATGGTGCGTGCCCGCTGGTCGTCCTCGCGTGACCTGGTCGACTCCGCCGAGGAGCTGGCGAACATCGCCGACCTCACCGCGGCGCAGCAGGCCGGCGCGCTGGACGACGTCGAGGACGAGCTGTTCCGGTTCGGCCGGATCGTGACCTCCAGCACCGAGCTGCGCTCGGCGCTGACCGACAAGGCCGCCGCGGCGTCCGCCAAGAGCGAGCTGCTGCGCAGCCTGCTCGGCGGCAAGGCCAACCCGGTCACCGAGCGCCTGGTCGTCCGTCTCGTGACCCAGCCGCGTGGACGTAGCCTGGAAGCGGGACTCGAGTCCCTCTCCAAGCTCGCCGCGGCGCGCCGGGACCGGATGGTCGCCGTCGTGACGTCGGCGGTGCCGCTGACCGATCAGCAGAAGCAGCGCCTCGGTGCCGTCCTGGCCAAGCTGTACGGCCGCCAGATGCACCTGAACCTCGAAGTGGACCCCGCGGTCCTCGGCGGGATCACGGTGCAGGTCGGCGACGAGGTCATCAACGGCACCATCGCCGAGCGCCTCGACGAGGCGACCAGGCGACTGGCCGGCTGACGTCAGTCACCAACAGAACACAGCATCACCAGCGGCCCGGTTGGGCCGTGCAGAGATTGCAGAAGATTCCTGGGGGTCGGCCCCCAGACCCCCTAAGAAACTTCGGGCCCAACAAGGAGAGCAGGGAACCCAGATGGCGGAGCTCACGATCCGGCCGGAGGAGATCCGGGACGCGCTGGAGAACTTTGTCCAGTCGTACCAGCCGGACGCGGCCTCGCGCGAGGAGGTCGGAACGGTCAGCCTGGCCGGCGACGGCATCGCCAAGGTGGAGGGTCTTCCCTCGGCCATGGCGAACGAGCTGCTGAAGTTCGAGGACGGCACCCTCGGTCTCGCCCTCAACCTCGAGGAGCGCGAGATCGGTGCGATCGTCCTCGGCGAGTTCAGCGGTATCGAGGAGAGCCAGCCGGTGCAGCGCACCGGTGAGGTTCTCTCCGTAGGTGTCGGCGAGGGCTACCTCGGCCGCGTCGTCGACCCGCTCGGCAACCCGATCGACGGCCTCGGCGAGATCGCGACCGAGGGCCGCCGCGCCCTCGAGCTGCAGGCCCCGGGCGTCATGGCCCGTAAGTCGGTGCACGAGCCGATGGAGACCGGTTACAAGGCTGTCGACGCCATGACCCCGGTCGGCCGTGGCCAGCGTCAGCTGATCATCGGTGACCGTCAGACCGGCAAGACCGCGCTGTGCGTCGACACGATCATCAACCAGCGTGACAACTGGCGCTCGGGCGACGTGAACAAGCAGGTCCGCTGCATCTACGTCGCCGTCGGCCAGAAGGGCTCGACCATCGCGTCCGTTCGCGGCGCCCTGGAAGAGGCCGGTGCGCTCGAGTACACGACGATCGTCGCCGCCCCGGCGTCCGACCCGGCCGGCTTCAAGTACCTGGCGCCGTACACCGGTTCCGCCATCGGCCAGCACTGGATGTACCAGGGCAAGCACGTCCTGATCGTCTTCGACGACCTGTCGAAGCAGGCCGACGCCTACCGCGCCGTGTCGCTGCTGCTGCGCCGCCCGCCGGGCCGTGAGGCCTACCCGGGTGACGTCTTCTACCTGCACTCGCGTCTCCTCGAGCGCTGCGCGAAGCTCTCGGACGAGCTGGGTGCCGGCTCGATGACCGGTCTGCCGATCGTCGAGACGAAGGCCAACGACGTCTCGGCGTTCATCCCGACCAACGTCATCTCCATCACCGACGGCCAGTGCTTCCTGGAGTCCGACCTGTTCAACGCCGGCCAGCGTCCGGCCCTGAACGTCGGTATCTCGGTCTCCCGTGTCGGTGGCTCCGCCCAGCACAAGGCGATGAAGCAGATCTCCGGTCGCCTCCGTGTCGACCTGGCCCAGTTCCGTGAGCTGGAGGCGTTCGCCGCCTTCGGTTCGGACCTGGACGCCGCGTCGAAGGCGCAGCTGGAGCGTGGTCAGCGGATGGTCGAGCTGCTCAAGCAGGCTCAGTACCAGCCGATGCCCACCGAGAACCAGGTCGTCTCCGTCTGGGCCGGCACCACCGGCAAGATGGACGACGTCCCGGTGGCCGACATCCGCCGCTTCGAGGCCGAGATGCTGGCGTACCTGCGCCAGAGCCACTCCGGTCTCATGACCTCCATCCGTGAGGGCGGCAAGATGTCGGACGACACCCTGCAGTCCGTGGCCGACGCCATCGCGGAGTTCAAGAAGCAGTTCGAGACCTCTGACGGGAAGCTGCTGGGCGACGACGCTTCCGCTGCCGTCAACGTCTCGAAGTGACGACGGAAGGGACCTGACTCATGGGAGCGCAGCTCCGGGTCTACAAGCGTCGCATCAAATCCGTCACCGCGACGAAGAAGATCACCAAGGCGATGGAGATGATCGCCGCCTCGCGTGTCGTCAAGGCGCAGCGCAAGGTGCAGGCGTCGACCCCGTACGCCACCGAGCTGACCCGCGCGGTCACCGCGGTGGCCACGGGTGCGAACGACAAGCACCCGCTGACCACCGAGACGGAGAACCCGACCCGCGCCGCGGTCCTGCTCCTTTCGAGCGACCGTGGTCTGGCCGGTGCCTTCAACTCCAACGCCATCAAGGCGGCGGAAGCGCTGACGAGGAAGCTGGAGAGCGCGGGGCGCGAGGTCGACATCTACGTCGTCGGCCGTCGTGGCATCGCGCACTACAACTTCCGTGAGCGCAAGCTGGCCGACTCGTGGACCGGTTTCACGGACCAGCCGGAGTACGCGGACGCCAAGAACATCGCGGCTCCGCTGATCGAGGCGATCGAGAAGGACACGGCCGAGGGCGGCGTGGACGAGCTCCACATCGTCTACACCGAGTTCGTCTCGATGATGACGCAGACGGCGGTCGAGGCCCGGCTGCTGCCCCTCAGCCTCGACGAGGTGGCGAAGGAGGCGGGCGAGCAGGACACGCTCCGTCCGCTGTACGACTTCGAGCCGTCGGCGGAGGACGTCCTCGACGCCCTTCTGCCGCGCTACGTCGAGAGCCGGATCTACAACGCGCTGCTCCAGTCGGCTGCCTCCAAGCACGCCGCCACGCGCCGTGCGATGAAGTCGGCGACCGACAACGCGGGAGACTTGATCAACAACCTCTCCCGACTTGCCAACGCGGCCCGCCAGGCCGAAATCACCCAGGAAATCAGCGAGATCGTCGGTGGCACCGCAGCCCTGGCCGACGCGACCGCGGGGAGTGACAAGTAATGACGACCACTGTTGAGACGGCCGCCGCCACGGGCCGCGTCGCCCGGGTCATCGGCCCGGTCGTCGACGTGGAGTTCCCCGTCGACGCGATGCCGGAGATCTACAACGCGCTGAACGTCGATGTTCCGGACCCGGCCGAGGAGGGCGCGACCAAGACGCTGACCCTCGAGGTCGCCCAGCACCTCGGTGACGGCGTCGTCCGCACCATCTCCATGCAGCCGACCGACGGCCTGGTTCGCCAGGCCCCGGTGACCGACACCGGCGAGGGCATCACCGTGCCCGTCGGCGACGTCACCAAGGGCCGCGTGTTCAACACGCTGGGTGAGGTGCTGAACGCCGACGCCTCCACCGTGGCCGACGCGCCGCGCTGGACGATCCACCGCAAGGCCCCGGCCTTCGACCAGCTCGAGTCCAAGACCGAGATGTTCGAGACCGGCCTGAAGGTCGTCGACCTTCTCACCCCGTACGTCAAGGGTGGAAAGATCGGTCTGTTCGGTGGTGCCGGTGTCGGCAAGACCGTTCTGATCCAGGAAATGATCGTCCGTGTGGCCAAGCTGCACGACGGTGTGTCGGTCTTCGCGGGCGTCGGCGAGCGCACCCGTGAGGGCAACGACCTCATGGTCGAGATGGAGGAGGCCGGCGTTCTCGACAAGACCGCGCTGGTCTTCGGCCAGATGGACGAGCCCCCGGGCACCCGTCTGCGCGTGGCCCTCGCCGGTCTGACCATGGCGGAGTACTTCCGCGATGTGCAGAAGCAGGACGTGCTGTTCTTCATCGACAACATCTTCCGCTTCACGCAGGCCGGCTCCGAGGTCTCGACCCTGCTCGGCCGTATGCCCTCCGCCGTGGGTTACCAGCCGAACCTGGCCGACGAGATGGGTCTCCTCCAGGAGCGCATCACCTCGACCCGTGGTCACTCGATCACCTCGATGCAGGCGATCTACGTCCCCGCGGACGACCTGACCGACCCGGCTCCGGCCACCACCTTCGCCCACCTCGACGCGACGACGGTTCTCTCCCGTCCGATCTCCGAGAAGGGCATCTACCCGGCCGTGGACCCGCTGGACTCCACGTCCCGGATCCTGGACCCGCGCTACATCGCGCAGGACCACTACGACGCCGCCACGCGCGTCAAGGGAATCCTGCAGAAGTACAAGGACCTCCAGGACATCATCGCGATCCTCGGTATCGACGAGCTGAGCGAGGAGGACAAGCTCGTTGTCCACCGTGCCCGCCGTGTCGAGCGCTTCCTGTCCCAGAACACCCACGCGGCGAAGCAGTTCACCGGTGTGGACGGTTCGGACGTTCCGCTCGACGAGTCGATCTCCGCGTTCAACGCGATCTGCGACGGTGAGTACGACCACTTCCCCGAGCAGGCCTTCTTCATGTGCGGTGGCATCGAGGACCTCAAGAAGAACGCCAAGGAGCTCGGCGTCTCCTGAGCCCCGTGCTCTCGTGAGGGGGGCGGGTGTGTCCCGCCCCCCTCGTCACGCCCATTAGAATTGACCCCAACACCCGGCACGACCGCCGGGTGGTGACCCGAGGAGCCACCCTTGGCTGCTGAGCTGCACGTCGAGCTGGTCGCCGCGGACCGGAGTGTCTGGTCCGGCGAGGCCACCCTGGTCATCGCACGTACCACCTCCGGCGACATCGGCGTCATGCCCGGCCACCAGCCGCTGCTCGGTGTGCTGGAGTCGGGCCCGGTGACCATCCGTACCAGCGAGGGCGAGACCGTCGTCGCCGCTGTGCACGGTGGATTCATCTCGTTCGCCGACGACAAGCTGTCTCTGCTTGCGGAGATCGTCGAGCTGGCGGACGAGATCGACGCCCAGCGCGCGGAGCGTGCGCTGGAGCGCGCCAAGTCGGAGTCGGACGCCGCCGCCGAGCGTCGCGCCGATGTCCGGTTGCGTGCGGTAGCGGTCCGCTAGCGGACCGCGCCGAGAGTTGTGCCCTCAGCCGCGGCACGGCTGGAACTATCCAGACCGTGTCGCGGCTGAGGCGATGCAGATGCAGGTTGTATTCGGTTACGCCGGCGACGCCGGTCACGGGACGCAGCGAGGAGGTCGGTGAAGATGTTCCTCGCTCTGCTCCTGAGCGGCCTGGTCGTCGCACTGGTGGTGATCGGGCTCTTCGTCTTCGGCTTGCGCCGCAGGCTGATCCAGCGCGCCGGGGGCACCTTCGACTGCTCCCTGCGCTGGAACATCCCCGAGGAGCCGGACCTCTCCGGCAAGGGCTGGGTGTACGGCGTCGCCCGCTACAGCGGTGACGAGATCGCTTGGTTCCGGGTCTTCTCGTACGCGCCCCGCCCGCGCCGGGTCCTGGAGCGCTCGGCCATCGAGGTCCTGGAGCGCCGGATGCCCGAGGGCGAGGAGGAGCTCGCGCTGCTCTCCGACGCCGTGATCCAGGGCTGTATGCACCGGGGGACACGGCTGGAGCTGGCGATGAGCGAGGACGCTCTCACCGGCTTTCTCGCCTGGCTGGAGGCCGCGCCTCCCGGCCAGCGCGTCAACGTGGCCTGACGCAGGCCGACGACGTGGAGGACGACGACGGCGGGGACGGTGTGCTGCACCGTCCCCGCCGCGTCGTTCCCGGGGCTAGTTCAGCCCGCTGTTGATGGCTCCCACCAGCTCGCCGTTGCCGGTGTCACCGCTGAACTCCCAGAAGAACGCGCCGCCCAGGCCCTGGTTCTTCGCCCAGCTCATCTTGGACGTGACCGTGGCCGGGGTGTCGTAGCTCCACCAGTTGGATCCGCAGTGGGCGTACGCCGTTCCGGCCACCGTGCCGTTGGCCGGGCAGGAGTTCCGCAGGACCTTGTAGTCCTCGATGCCCTGCTCGTACGTGCCGGCGGCCGGGCCCGTCGCCGTGCCGCCGGGCGCGGACTGGGTGACGCCGGTCCAGCCGCGGCCGTAGAAGCCGATGCCGAGGAGCAGCTTGTTGGCCGGGACGCCCTTCGCCTTGAACTTGGCGATCGCCTCGGCGGAGTTGAAGCCCGCCTGCGGGATGCCGGCGTACGAGGTGAGCGGGGAGTGCGGGGCCGTCGGGCCCTGCGCCGCCCAGGCGCCGAAGAAGTCGTACGTCATCACGTTGAACCAGTTCATGTACGGCGCGGCGCCCGCGTAGTCGGCGGCGTCGATCTTGCCGCCGGAGGAGGCGTCGGCCGTGACCGCGGCCGTGACCAGGGCGTTGCTGCCGAACTTGGCGCGCATGGCCTGCATCATGTTCTTGAAGGAGGCCGGGCCGCTGGTGTCGCAGGACAGACCGCAGGCGTTCGGGTACTCCCAGTCCAGGTCGATGCCGTCGAACACGTCGGCCCAGCGCGGGTCCTCGACCAGGTCGTAGCAGGACTGCGCGAAGGCGGTCGGGTTCTGCACGGCCTGGCCGAAGCCGCCGGACCAGGTCCAGCCGCCGAAGGACCACAGCACCTTGATGTGCGGGTAGGCCTTCTTCAGCTTGCGCAGCTGGTTGAAGTTGCCGCGCAGCGGCTGGTCCCAGGTGTCGGCGACGCCGTCGACCGACTGGTCGGCGGTGTAGGCCTTGTCGTAGTCCGCGTAGGAGTCGCCGATCGTGCACCTGCCGCCGGTCACGTTGCCGAAGGCGTAGTTGATGTGCGTGATCTTGGAGGCGGAGCCGGAGGTCGCGATGTTCTTGACGTGGTAGTTCCGGCCATAGACACCCCAGTTGGTGAAGTAGCCCAGCTTCACGGTGGAACCGGGCGGTGGCGGCGGGTCGCCGCCCGTGGTGCGGACGTTCGCGGCGCCGCTCGCGGGGCCGGTCTGGTCGATGGTGTCCCGGGCGACGACCGTGTAGGTGTAGTCGGTGCCCGCGGTCAGCCCGGTGTTCGTGTACGTGAGTCCGGTGACCGTGGCGATCGTGGAGCCGTTCCGCCGGACGTCGTAGTTCTTGACGCCCTTGTCGTCCGTGGCGGCGGTCCAGGTCAGCTTGACCGAGGTGTTGGTGACGTCGGAGGCGACCGGGGTACCGGGGGCGGAGGGCGCGTTGTCGCCGGGCTGGGTGCCGCCGTCGCAGGAGCCGCCGTTGACCTTGCAGCCGCTCGGCGCGCCGGATCCGGAGCCGTTGAAGCCGAAGGAGATGGAGGCGCCCGGGGCGAGGGTGCCGTTCCAGCCGACGTTCTTGGCGGTCCAGTGGGTGCCGGAGCTGGTGACGGTGGCGTCCCAGGCGGAGGTGACCGCGGTGCCGGCGGGGTAGTCCCACTCGACGGTCCAGGAGGAGAGGGTGGTGGTGCCGGTGTTCTTCACCGTCCACTTGCCCTCGAAGCCGGTGCCCCAGTCGGAGACCTTGGTGTACGTGGCGGTGGCCGCCGTGGCGGCTTCGGCGGGGGCGGCGAGGCCGACCATGGCGGCCAGGGGCAGGATCAGGGCGGTGAGACCGGCGGCGGCCCGGTGTCTGAACCCTGTTCTGCGCGTCGGTGCTTGAGTGCTCAACGGTGCTCCTCAAGTTGCGGACGGACGAGTGATGGGGGTGGTCCGTGAAGTGCGCGCGCCCCGCGAGCGTAGAAAGGTCTGGACCAACCGTCAAGAGGTCCAGACCAACGTCGAAAAGGGTGGTTCAGACACCCAACTCCCGTGCCAGAACGGCCGCTTGAGCCCGACTGCGGACACCCAGCTTTCCCAGCACCTTGCTGACGTGCGTCTTCACCGTCGCCTCCGCCATGTCCAGCCGTTCCGCGACCTCGGCGTTCGACAGCCCCCTGGCCAGCGCCGCCAGCACCTCGCGCTCCCGGGGTGTCAACGCGTCCAGTACGGCAGGGTCCACCGCGCTCCGCGTGGGAGCCGGTGCGCGCGGGGTCGCGAACTCGGCGATCAGCCGCCGCGTCACGGCCGGGGCGATCAGGCCCTCCCCGCGCGCCACCGTCCGTACCGCCTCGATCAGGTCCTTCGCCTCGGCGTTCTTCAGCAGGAAGCCCGCCGCCCCGGCCCGCAGCGCCCCGAACACGTACTCGTCCAGATCGAAGGTGGTCAGCACGAGCACGTCGGCCAGCCCCTCCGACACGACGAGGCCGGTCGCCGTCACTCCGTCCATCCGCGGCATCTGGATGTCCATCAGGACCAGGTCCGGGCGCAGCTCCCGGGCCAGCTCCACCGCGCGCTCGCCGTCGGCGGCCTCCCCGACCACCTCGATGTCCGGCGCGCTGCCCAGGATCAGGACGAGCCCGGCCCGGACCGCGCTCTGATCCTCGGCCACGATCACCCGTACCATGCCGACGGCTCCTTGTCGTTCGTCCCGACGGGCAGGACAGCCCGCACCCGCCATTCTTTCCGTCCGCCGTCCGAGGTGACCGGACCGGCCTCGAACTCCCCGTCGAGCAGCGCCACCCGCTCCCGCATCCCCACCAGACCCGCTCCCGAGCCGGGGGCGCGCGGCCCGGGCTGCCCGCCGAGCGGACTGGTCACGCCTACCGTGAGGGCGCCGCCCGCGCGGCGGCCGAGCTCCACCCGTACCTCACCCGGCGCGGCGTGCTTGAGGGCGTTCGTCAGCGACTCCTGCACGATCCGGTACGCGGCGAGGCCGACCGGGGCCGGCAGCGCCCCGCCGCTCCCCGCCCGGGTGTCGTCGATCGAGAACGTCAGCCCGCTGCTCCGCCCGTTCGTCGCCGCCTGGGCCACCAGCGCGTCCAGTCCCTCCAGGGTGGGCGCGGCCGCCGGCTCCATGTCCCCGCTGCTGTCCCGGAGCAGTCCGATCAGCCGCCGCATCTCCGCGAGCCCCTCCACGCTGTTCTCCCGGATCACGGTCAGTGCCTGCCGGGTGGTCCCCGGCTCGTCGAGCGACAGCGCGGCCGTGGAGTGGATCGCGATGGCGGAGAGATGGTTGGCGACCATGTCATGGAGTTCCCGCGCCATCCGGGCGCGCTCGGCCACGACGGCCTGACTGCGGTCCATCTCGGCGAGCAGCGCGGTCTGCTCCGCGCGGAGGCGGGCGGCGTCGGCGGCCTGGCGGTGGTTGCGCACGACTGCTCCGGTGACGGCGGGCAGGAACGACAGCATGCCGGTGATCAGCCCGACCACCAGGGCGGCCGCGTTCTGCCACCAGACGAGGAAGCCGATCGTCACCCCGATCGTGATCAGTCCGGTGCTGTACGGGACGCGCCGGGCGGCGGACGGCGGCCCGTACACCACGGCCGCGTAGACCAGGTCCGTGAACATCAGCGCGGTCACGAGGGTGCCGTAGGTGAACTGGTCCGCCACGAGGGCGACCGTGCCGACGATCAGGGCGGTCTGCGGCAGCGAACGTCGCAGGGTCGCCATGGCGGCCATGACGACGAGCGGGACCAGGGTCGCCCACCGCGCGGTGATCAGCCGGTCGGTCTGGGTGTGCAGCCCGAAGGACCACATCAGCAGGCCCACGGCGAGGCCGCCGAGGGCGATGAGGAGATCGACGCGGTGCGGTCGGGGGAGTGTCACGGTCCCATCCCAACACGGCGGTACGGCCCCGGGCCTCGCCGTGCGGGCCGATCCGCCCCTCCGTCGAAGGATGTAGGCGTACGTCGTCATCGGCGACGACGATCCGGGCGGAATGCCGGGGGACGCTGGAGGGGAACCGAGAGGGGAGTTCCGCCGTGATCGTCACGCTGATCGTGATCTGCGAGGTCGGCTTCTGGGTGCTGCTGGCCGCCGGCCTCGCCGCCCGCTACCTGCTGAAGATGCCCCGGTCGGGCCTCGCCCTGCTGCTGTGCGAGCCGCTCCTGGAGGTCCTGCTGCTCGTCGTGACCGCGATCGACCTGAAGAACGGCGCGGAGCCGAGCTGGCGGCACGGTCTCGCGGCGGTGTACATCGGCTACACCGTCGGCCACGGCCACCGCACCGTGAAGTGGCTCGACGGCCACGCGGCCCACCGCCTGGGCGGCGCGCCGCCGCCGGTCGGGCCGCCGCGCTACGGCATGGCGCGCGCCCGCCACGAGGGGAAGGTCTGGCTGGGCTCGGTGACGGGGGCGGCGGTCGCGACCGGACTGCTGCTGCTCGCCGTCCGGTACGTCGGCGACGCCGGGGACACGCAGTCGCTGAAGGGCTGGATCGGCTTCGCCTGGCGAGCGGTCGGCATCCACGGCCTGATCGCGCTCACCTACGCGATCTGGCCGAAGAAGGCCCCGGAGGGGGAGGCGGAGTCACCGCTCACCGACCGGGACCGGGACCGGGATCGCGTCTAGCGCTCTCCGCCGGGGACCCAGAGCACGTCCCCGACCTCCTTGTTGGCCGTCCTCGCGAGAATGAAGAGCAGGTCCGAGAGGCGGTTGAGATAGGTCGCCGTCAGGGCGTTCATCGTCTCGCCGTGGACCTCCAGCGCCGCCCACGTCGAGCGCTCCGCGCGGCGGACCACCGTGCACGCCTGGTGCAGCAGCGCCGCACCGGGCGTGCCGCCCGGCAGGATGAAGGAACGCAGCTTCTCGAGCTCCTCCAGGAAGCGGTCGCAGTCCGCCTCGAGCTTGTCGACGTAACTCTGCTCGACCCGCAGCGGCGGGTACTTCGGGTCCTCGACCACCGGGGTGGAGAGATCCGCGCCCACGTCGAACAGGTCGTTCTGGACGCGGACCAGGACCTTCACGACCTCCTGGTCGAGCTGCCCGAGGGCGATGGCCGTACCGATGACGGCATTGGCCTCGTTGGCGTCGGCGTACGCCGAGATCCGCAGATCGGTCTTGGCGGTCCGGCTCATGTCGCCCAGAGCGGTGGTGCCCTGGTCGCCGGTACGGGTGTAGATGCGCGTCAGATTGACCATGAGCCCAGCGTAGTGACGCACCTGCCCTCCGGAGCGCCCGTGTGCCGACCGTCACGGCGAACGCCGCCGCCCCCTCTGACGTACGCCGTACGGGGGCAGGCGGCCTGTCGCGAGTGTGACGTCCGTCAAACCGGGCGTGACGCGCGTTACTTCGCGGTCACATCCCGCCTCCCGCCCGCTAATCTCCGCCGAAGAGCCAGAAGTGAACAGGTGTTGAGGGGTGGAAGACGTGGCCAGGAAGCTCGCCGTCATCGGAGCCGGACTCATGGGGTCGGGAATCGCGCAGGTCTCTGCCCAGGCGGGCTGGGACGTCGTCCTGCGTGACGTCACCGACGCCGCGCTGACCCGGGGCACCGACGGCATCAAGGCGTCGTACGACCGGTTCGTCGCCAAGGGCAAGCTGGACGCCGCCGACGCCGAGGCCGCCCTCGGCCGGATCACCGCCACCACCGAGCTCGACGCGGTCGCCGACGCCGACATCGTCGTCGAGGCCGTCTTCGAGAAGCTCGAGGTCAAGCACGAGATCTTCCGCTCCCTCGACAAGATCGCCAAGGACGGCGCGATCCTCGCCTCCAACACCTCCGCCATCCCGATCACCAAGATCGCGGCCGTGACGGAGCGCCCGGAGGCCGTCGTCGGCACCCACTTCTTCTCGCCGGTGCCGATGATGCAGCTCTGCGAGCTCGTCCGCGGCTACAAGACCAGCGACGCCACCCTCGCCGCGGCGCGGGAGTTCGCCGAGTCGGTCGGCAAGACCTGCATCGTCGTGAACCGTGACGTCGCCGGCTTCGTCACGACCCGCCTCATCTCGGCGCTGGTCGTCGAGGCCGCCAAGCTCTACGAGTCGGGCGTCGCCACCGCCGAGGACATCGACATCGCCTGCAAGCTGGGCTTCGGCCACGCCATGGGCCCCCTCGCCACGGCGGACCTCACCGGCATCGACATCCTGGTGAACGCCACGAGCAACATCTACACGGAGTCCCAGGACGAGAAGTTCGCGCCGCCGGAGCTGATGCGCCGGATGGTGGACGCCGGTGACATCGGCCGCAAGAGCGGGCAGGGGTTCTACGAGCACTGATCGTCGGAAATCGTTCGGCGTTCACCCCACCGGGTGAATTCGGTATCAGTTCGCTTACAAGGCGCAACGCTTCTGCGCCAACCACAGTCAGTTGATGCAAAGACGGAGCACCCTAGGGGAGCGCATATGCACATCAGGGGCGACCATGTCGAGCTGGTCGTCGGGGGCCGCCTCGACGTCCGGAGCGCGGCGGACGCCCGTACGGTCCTGCACTCGGCCGTCGACGACGGAGTCGGCGACCTCGTGCTCGACCTGACCGGTCTCGACTCCTGGGACGCCACCGGGCTCGGGGTCATCATGGGCGCGCACCGCAGGGCCGGACGCTGCGGACGGCGGCTCGTGCTGCGTGGCGTGCCGCCCCAGATGCAGCGTCTGCTCGTGGCGACCCGGCTGCACCGCATCCTCGCCATCGAGGGTGGCCTCGCCGCCGAGTCGCTGCCCCGCGTCTGACCCGCGCCCCTGCCGGGCGGACCGGTCGCGGGGCGGGACCACGGCGCGAGCCGACGCCGTAACCGGCTGTGAAGCTGCTGTGAGAAACCGGCGTCCCGGGCCAATCCTTAGCGGACCGTGACGTCTTGGGCGGGGTGGCACCCCGCCTGTTCCCGGATACTCGTGGAACGTCTAGGGTTCGGTCGCCCGCCCATTGACGAACCCACCCGGCGGGCACCGGACCAGAAGCGACAGCGCGCGTGCAGCTCGGCCGGAGGGGCTTCCGTACGCACCGCTTTTGGGGGGCTTGAACCATGGACCCGATGAACCGGGAGCCGGAAGAGCACGGCTACGACCACGAAGGCGACGACGTCCGCGGCGGCCTCCTGCCCGAGCGCGGTCCGGCCACACCCGCCCGCGTCCGCACCGCCCGCGTCGTCTCGGGCGACCTGCTGCTGACCGTCAACCCCGTCGACGGCAGCGAGATCGAGGCCTGCCCGCCCGGAGAGCAGCCCGAGCCGCCCCGCCGCCGCACCGCCCAGGAGCGCGCCGAGGCCGCCCGCGCGGCCATCCCGCCCGTACCGCCCGGTCCCGCCGCCCCGCCGCTGCCGCTGCTCGAACGGCAGGAGGAGCACGAGCGGCTCGTCCAGCTCCTCTCCCGCGGCCGCTCCGCCCGCGTCACCGGCCCGGCCGGCTCGGGCCGCACCGCGCTCCTCGACGCCGTCGCCGCCGACTGCGCCGACCTCGCCCCGGACGGCGTCGTACGGCTCTCCGGCCACCACCGCACCGCCACCGAGCTGCTGTACGAACTCCACGCCACGGTCCAGCACGCCCCGGACCACCGGCCGGACCGCTCCGGCCTGCTCGCCCTGGTCCACGACATCGGCGCCGTCGTCGTCGTCGACGACCTGGAGCTCGGCGGCGCCGCGCTCGACGACGTCCTCGACGCCGCCCCCGAGTGCGCCTTCCTGCTCGCCGCGGCCCCCGACGCCCCGGCCCCCTCGCCCGACGCCCACCTCGAAGAGGTCGCGCTCGCCGGCCTCGGCCGCGCCGCCTCCCTCGCCCTCCTGGAGCGCGCCGTCGACCGGCCGCTCACCGACGACGAGGCGAACTGGGCGGGCGACCTCTGGTTCGAGTCCGAGGGGCTGCCGCTGCGCTTCGTCCAGGCCGGTGCCCTGCTCCGGCAGCGCGACCGGCTCCGGGTCACCCCGGCCGAGTTCGACGCGTTCGGGGCCCAGGAGGAGACCGTCCCCTCGGAGTTCGACGCCTTCGGCGCCCTCGACGACGCCTTCGGACCGGGCTCCGACGGTCCCGGCGCCCCGCAGGACTCCGTGGACCCCGTGGACATCGAACTGCGCGAGATACCCCTGCCCAGCCTCGGCGAGGGCGCGGCTCCGGCCGCCCTGCTCGCCTCCCGGCTCAGCCGCTCCGCCCAGGACACCCTGCGGTTCGCGGTCGCCCTCGGGGGCGAGGTGCCGCACCAGGCACACCTGCCCGCCCTCGTCGGCGACACCCACGCGGACGCCGCCCTCGGCGAACTCATGGCGTGCGGTCTGCTGACCCCGGTCGGCTCCCGCTACCGCCTCGCCGCCGGCATACTCACCCAGCTCGTCGCCCACGGGTACGACGAGGACGCCACCGGCCGCGCCCACACCGTCGCCCAGCACTACGCCTGGTGGGCCGGACACCCCTCCGTCACCCCCGCCCGCGCGGCCGCCGAGGCCGACGCCGTCCTCGCCGCCCTGGCCGCGATCGTGCCCGGCTCGGACCCCGAACACCCCGCCACCGCCGTCCTGCTCGCCCGCAGCGCCGCCCCCGCCTTCGCCGCGGGGCTGCACTGGGGCGCCTGGGAGCGGGTGCTGCGCGGCGGCCAGGAGGCCGCCCGGCTGGCCGGCGAGGTGGCCGAAGAGGCGTACTTCCACCATGAGTTGGGCATCCTCGCGCTCTGCGCCGGCAACCTGGAGCGGGCCCGCGCCGAACTCGAGGCGTCCGTCGGCATGCGCGGCGTCCTCGCGGACAAGCGCGGCACCGTCGCCGGCCGCCGGGCACTCGCCCTGGTCGCCGACCGCAGCGGCGGGCCGCTGGGCGGCGAGGGCGCGCCGTCGGCGGTACGGCAGGAGGAGTCCCTCTCCCCGCCGCGCGGCATCCCGAAGGCCATCGCCCCGCCCGTCGTGCCCCGGCCCGCCGTACCACGTGCCGCGGCCACGGCCCCGACCTCTCCGATCCCCGCCTTCCCGGACTTCGCCGACGAGGGCCCGACCCTCATCTCCCGCCCGGACACCCGGCCGGGCGAGCAGAGCACGAAGGGGGGCGGCCGCTTCGGCATCGTCGCCGGGGCACGCCGCAACCTGGTCGCGGTCGGTACGGGAGTGCTCCTGGCCGCCGTGCTCGGCACGGTCGTGACCATCGGGGCCACCTCGGGCGAAGCCCAGGACCCGGGCACCGGGCGGGTCACCTCCGACCGTACGGCCGACGAGGAGAACGGCGACGAGATCCTCGACGCCGAGGAGCCGGCCGAGGGTGCCGCCGACGCCCCCTCGGAGAGCGCCTCGCCCAGCCGGTCGGGATCGGCGAGCCCGGCCACGCCCGGTCCCTCGGGGGCCGCGTCCACCACGCCGTCCGGTACGCCGAGCGCCACGGCGACGACGACGGGAAAGCCGGCTCCGACGGCGACCTCGCCGCGCCCGACGGTCAGTCCGACACGGTCGACGTCGCCCAAGCCGACGCCTCCCACGACGCCGCCGACCACGCCGCCGACGACCCCGCCCACCACAGCTCCGACGACGCCGCCGACCACGACGCCGCCCGACGGCGAGGGCAGCCCCAGCAACACCGCCTCCGGCGACTCCACCGGCAACCCGGCCTGACCGTCGCGGAACGTCGACGGCCCCGCGTGCGTTCACCGCACCCGGGGCCGTCGACGTATCCGTACGTCCTGAAGACGTCCTAGAACAGTCGCAGCTTGTCGTCCTCGATGCCGCGCATCGCGTCGTAGTCGAGCACCACACAGTCGATGCCGCGGTCCGTCGCGAGCACCCGCGCCTGCGGCTTGATCTCCTGGGCCGCGAAGACGCCCTTCACCGG
Organism: Streptomyces sp. NPDC013317; assembly: GCF_055563155.1. Taxonomy (NCBI): domain Bacteria; kingdom Bacillati; phylum Actinomycetota; class Actinomycetes; order Kitasatosporales; family Streptomycetaceae; genus Streptomyces; species Streptomyces sp. NPDC013317. The sequence continues at coordinate 365,135 of NZ_JBVHDX010000002.1, read as the reverse complement.
CGCGAGGTGCGGGTCGCGGTTGAGCAGCTCCAGGTAGCGGGTCAGCTGCTCCACACCGTCGATCTCGCCCCGGCGCTTGATCTCCACCGCGACCGTCGCCCCGTCGGCGTCCCGGCAGAGGATGTCCACCGGGCCGATCGCTGTCGGGTACTCACGGCGGATCAGGGTGTGGCCCTCGCCCAGCGTCTCGATGCGGTCGGCCAGCAGCTCCTGGAGGTGCGCTTCCACGCCGTCCTTGATGAGGCCCGGGTCGACGCCGAGTTCGTGCGAGGAGTCGTGGAGGATCTCCTCCATCGTGATGATCAGTTTCTCGCCCGCTTTGTTCACCACGGTCCAGATGCCGGCCTCTCCGTCGACACCTTCCTTGAGGGTGCACGGGGGCGACATCCAGTTGAGCGGTTTGTACGCGCGGTCGTCCGCGTGGATGGAGACGCTGCCGTCTGCCTTGACCAGGATCAGACGGGGAGCGGAGGGCAGGTGGGCGGTGAGCCGGCCGGCGTAGTCCACGGAGCAGCGGGCGATGACGAGACGCATGGTCGGCAACGCTACAAGACACACGCTCTTCCGCGCGATTCGGCTCTTAACGCCCGCTGGACGACCGTCACTTATTGGCCGGTTGTGCTCCCATTCTCCTGGTGCGCTCCGGACGCCGCGCTTACCGTGGAGACAGGAGGTCGCCGTCCGTGCACGCTGCGTGTCGCACGGGGGTCCTTCATCCCTGCCCGTAAGACCCCGTCCGTCGGGGTCGCGAGAGGAGAACCCATGTCGCTCGACGTCTCACCGGCGCTGTTGGAACAGGCCGAGCGAGGCGAGGTCGACGAAGCCGACTTCGTCGACTGCGTCCGGACCTCCCTGCCCTACGCATGGGAGATGATCAGTTCTCTGGTGGCCCAGCTGAAGGTCGACGGCGGCGAGTTCGCCGACAACCAGACGCCGCCGCCGAACGAGCAGGCACGTGGTCAGCTGTTGCGTGCACTCGCGAGTGACGCCATCCGTGGTGCGCTGCAGCGGCACTTCGGGGTGCGTCTGGCCTTCCAGAACTGCCACCGTGTGGCGGTGTTCCCGCTCGACCCCGCGGTCGACGAACGGCTCGCCCGCTTCACCTCCGTACGGGGACAGCTGCTCAACCAGTCGCCGGAACTGCGCGACTGCTGAGGCACGGTGCCGCCGCTCCGCATCGCGGGAGACGCGATCGTTGCGAGAGATGCCGGCGCGGCGGCACCGGACCAGCACACCGCACCAGACTCATGGACTCAGACCAGCAGGGGGAGCACCTCGGCCCCCACCCGCCGGACGTTCTCCTCGGTGGCCGCGAGATCGCCCGTGCCCTCGGCGAGCAGCGCGAAGCGCGTGATGCCCGTCCGCTCCGCCGTCGCCGCGAGGCGGTCCGCCGCGAGCCGGGGTGTGCCGACCGGGTGCAGCCCGCAGAGCAACTCCGTGTAGCCGACCGGGTCCCGCATCGCGCGCACGCGGCCGTCCACGGTGACATGGGCGTCGAGCCCCTGCTTCAGCCAGCCGGGCATCGCCTTCACCAGCGCCTCGGCCGCGTCCCGCGGACCGTCCGCGAGCTGGACGACGCCCGCCGAGACATGGCCGGCGCCGATCCGCGCGATCTCGTCGGGGGTGCGGCCCGCGTCCCGGGAGAAACGTTCCCATGCGGCCACCATGTCGGCCTTCTCCTCGTCGCCGCAGTGCATCCCGAGGAGCATCGGCAGCCCGCGCCGGGCGGCCAGCTCGACGCTCTTCGGGGAGGTGCAGGCGACGACCACCTCGGGCGCCGCGTCCCCGCCGATGAGCTCCCCGGGGCGGGGCACGACGGCCACCTCACGGAAGGCGAATCGTTCTCCCTCGGCCGAGACCCGGGACTCCGTCAGCCACCGCAGCAGCAGATCGAGCGACTCGGGGAATCCCTGTTCGTACGCCGGCAGGCCCGCGCCGAACACCTCCAGGTCGACCCACGGACCGCCTCTGCCCACGCCGAGCGTGAACCGGCCCCCGGACGTCAGATGGAGCAGGGCCGCCTGCTCGCCCAGGGCGACCGGATGGACCGTCGGCAGCACACTGACCGCCGTACCGACCCGGATCCGGCGCGTCCGCCCCAGGAGCAGCGCCGCCAGGGTCGCGGCCGACGGACAGACGCCGTACGGAACGAAGTGGTGCTCGGCGACCCACACGGAGTCGAGCCCCGACTCCTCGACCACCTCGGCGGTCCGCACCGCCCGGTGCAGTGCCTCGCCCTGACCCTGGCCCGGGAACTGGGCGGCCAGAACAAACGTACCCACGCGCATCGCCTTCTGCCTCCTTGCGGCCGACGCGTTTCTCCCCCTCGTACCGGCAACAACGTCTGACACGTGCCAAAGGCAACGGCCTGCGCCGAAGTTCTTGCGATTTTCCGCTGATTCGCCTCAGGGGGTGGAAGGGCCACTCCGTCGCGGCCCGTAGGCTGGAGAGAACGTTCCGTGCGTCCCCGGTCCCGTGAGGTGATTACGTGTCCCCCCGTCGCAACCGCCCCCAGGGCGGCGAGAAGCCCGATCGTCAGGGTGAGCCGGGCGACCGGTACGGCGGGTCGCAGCGCAGCGAGAACTGGCAGGGCGAGGAGTGGCTCGTCCGGCACGTGGCCGGCGCGAGCGCTCCCGGCAAGCGCTACCGCTGCCCCGGCTGCGACCAGGAGATCCCCGGGGGCGCGCCGCATGTGGTGGCGTGGCCGGAGTACGGGGGAGTGGACGACCGCCGCCACTGGCACAAGGCCTGCTGGAGCGCGAAGGACCGCCGCACCACGAGGGTGCAGCGGTCCCGTAACGCCCCGAAGTACTAGGCGGGTCCAGGCCGGGCGGAAGGCCGGGCTCTTCGCCCCGGTCGCCCAGGCCCCGGACGCGGGTCAGACGTCCCGGCTGTTCAGCAGCGCGTACGCGCCGCCCATCGCCGCCGCGACGATGACCGCCATGATCCAGATCGGGTCCCAGCCCGAGGGGCCGCCCTCGCCGACCGTCGCCCGGCCCGCGTACAGCGCGATGAGCTGACTCGGGATCGCGTAGTCGAGCAGCCACTCCTGCACCGCGGCCAGCGACTCCGAGAACATGAACATCGCCGCGACCAGCGGCAGCAGCAGCACACCGATCATGATCGTGATCGAGCCCGCCGAGTGCCGGATGATCGCGCCGACGGCCAGCGACAGCAGGCCGAGCAGGGCCAGGAACAGGCCGACGCCCACCGTGGCCCGCAGCCACTCGCCGGAGGAGGGCTCGACGGCGGTGCTCACCATCGCCACCTGGGCCATCCCCACCACCGCCGCCGTGACGGTGGTGACGGTGAACACCAGCAGGAAGAAGACGATCGCCTTGGCCGTCAGCACCCGGCCGCGGCTCGGGCAGGCGGTCAGCGTCGTGCGGATCATGCCCGTGCCGTACTCGGAGGCGATCGTCAGCACGCCGAGCGTCATCACGCAGATCGAGCCGAGCAGCACGCCGAAGAAGCCGAGGGTGAGCGCCGACTCGTTCGCCGTAGGCGCCTCGGTGCTGGCCACGACCGCGGCCACGCTGAGGCCGATGCCCAGCATCAGCAGCACCATCACGCCGAGCGTCCACACCGTGGAGCGCAGCGAACGGATCTTGGTCCACTCGGAGGCGAGCGCGTCCCCGAGGTGCGCCCGGCGCACCGGGATCGGCGAGACGTACGAGGCCGGGAAGGGGCTGGGGGCGGTCATCGGGCGTCCTCGTTGTCGTTCCTGGCGGGCTCGCTCTGCGTCGCGTACGGGTTCTGTCCGGGCGGCGGCGGGGCGTACCAGCCCTGCTGCGGTACGTCCGGCACCACCGGCTGAGCCGGCGGCTGCTGGAAGTGGTGCGGCTGCGGCTGCTGGAGGTGCGCCAACTGGTCGTCGGTGGAGCGGTAGTCCACGGCGCCCTGCGTCAGCCGCATGTACGCCTCCTCCAGCGAGGCCTGGTGCGGGGACAGCTCCCAGAGCCGCACGTCCGCGTCGTGGGCCAGGTCGCTGATCCGCGGCAGCGGCAGACCCGTCACGCGCAGCGCGCCGTCCGGCTCGGACATCACCCGGCCGCCGGCCTCGGTGAGCGCGGCGGTCAGCTTCTCGCGCTGCTGCGGCTCCGTCTGCGGGGTGCGCACCCGGGCGAAGTCCGCCGAGTTCGCCGAGATGAAGTCCTTGACGCTCATGTCGGCCATGAGCTGGCCGCGGCCGATCACGATCAGATGGTCGGCGGTCAGCGCCATCTCGCTCATGAGGTGGCTGGAGACGAAGACGGTCCGGCCCTCGGAGGCGAGCTTCTTCATCAGGTTCCGGACCCAGAGGATGCCCTCGGGGTCGAGACCGTTGACCGGCTCGTCGAAGAGCAGCACCTGCGGGTCGCCGAGCAGCGCGGCGGCGATGCCGAGCCGCTGGCCCATGCCCAGCGAGAAGCCCTTGGAGCGGCGCTTGGCGACGTCCTGGAGGCCGACGACCCCGAGGACCTCGTCGACCCGCTGCGCCGGGATCCCGGCGAGCTGGGCGAGCGACAGCAGATGGCTGCGGGCGCTCCGGCCGCCGTGCACGGCCTTGGCGTCGAGCAGCGCACCCACCTGGCGGGGCGCGTTCGGCAGCTGCCGGAACGGATGGCCGCCGATCGTGACGTGCCCCGACGTCGGACGGTCGAGCCCCAGGATCATGCGCATCGTCGTCGACTTGCCGGAACCGTTGGGACCGAGGAAGCCGGTGACGGTGCCCGGCCGCACGTGGAAGGAAAGGTTGTACACGGCCGTCTTGGCGCCGTAGCGCTTCGTCAGGCCGACTGCCTCGATCATTCTCCAGCCCCATCGACAGGTCAGGTCGTCGGGGTCGTGCCCTCCTGGGCCGGAACCCCCGTATGAGCTAGGAGCTTATCCAGCCGTTGACGGTTCCGGCGAAGCCTCGATCGTCCTGTACGCGCTACGCGTCCCGCTTCTTCATGACCAGATAGCCGCCGAGCAGCGCCACCGCCACCCAGATCAGCATGATCCCGAGACCGCCCCACGGACCGTACGGCGCCTCCTCCGTGTTCATGGCGTCCGGTACGACCTGCATGATCTTCGAGCCGGCCTGGTCGGGGAAGTAGAGCGCCACCTCCTTGGCCTTCGGCACCGCGGAGAGGATCTGCGAGACCAGGAAGAAGAACGGCACGAGGATGCCGAGGGAGAGCATCGAGGAGCGCAGCATCGCCGCCACACCCATCGAGAACAGCGCGATCAGCCCCATGTAGAGCCCGCCGCCGACGACCGCCCGCAGTACGTTGTCCGCACCGAGGGAGGTGCGGTGCTCGCCCAGGAGCGCCTGCCCGAGGAAGAACGACAGGAAGCTGGTCGCCAGGCCCACCACCAGGGCGAGCAGCCCGGCCACGGCGATCTTGGAGAAGAGGAACGTCGCGCGCTGCGGGACGGCCGCCAGGGACGTACGGATCATGCCCGAGCTGTACTCGGTGCCGACGACGAGGACGCCGAAGACCACCATCGCCAGCTGGCCGAGCACCATCCCGGAGAAGCTGACGAAGGTCGGGTCGAAGGTCGCCTGCTCGGCCTCCGAGAGGTCGTCGAAGGTCGACTTCAGGAGGGCGCAGAGAGCCGCGCTCATCGCCACCGTCACCAGGAGCGCGCTCGCCAGGGTCCAGACCGTCGACGAGACCGTCCGGATCTTGGTCCACTCCGACTGGAGGACCGCCGATACCGCTGCCATCGTTCAGGCTCCCTTGGTGGTGTCGCCCCAGCGGGGGCCGGGCGCGTCCGCCCCGTGTACGTCCGTGCCGTGCGAGTGGTACTCCACCGCGCCCGCGGTCATCTGCATGAACGCCTCCTCCAGGGAGGCGCGCTGGGAGCTCAGTTCGTGCAGGACGAGGCCGTGCTCGGCGGCCAGTTCACCGAGCTTCTCGGTCGTGGCGCCGTCCACCTCCAGCGTGCCGTTGCCCGCCTCCACGGGAGTGAAGCCGTTCGCGTGGAGGATGTCCCGCAGCCGCTCCTGCTGCGGCGAACGGAGCCGCACATAGCTCCGCGAATTCTGGTGGATGAAATCGGCCATCGTCGTGTCCGCCAGCAGCTTTCCCTGCCCGATCACGATGAGATGATCCGCCGTCAGAGCCATTTCACTCATCAGATGGCTGGAAACGAAGATCGTCCGCCCCTCGGACGCCAGCGCCTTCATCAGATTGCGGATCCAGTGAATTCCCTCGGGGTCCAGACCATTGACGGGTTCGTCGAACATCAGGATCTCGGGATCGCCGAGCAGCGCCGAGGCGATTCCCAGCCGCTGGCCCATACCGAGGGAGAAGCCCTTCGACTTCTTCCGCGCCACCGTCGTCAGACCGACCAGATCCAGGACCTCGCCGACCCGCCTCTCCGGGATGCGGTTCGACTGGGCGAGGCAGAGCAGGTTGTTGTACGCCGACCTGCCGCCGTGCATCGCCTTGGCGTCCAGGAGCGCGCCGATGTACTTCAACGGCTCCTGGAGCTCGCGGTAGTGCTTGCCGTCGATCCGGACCGTACCGCTCGTCGGGTTGTCCAGATCGAGCATCATGCGCATCGTCGTCGACTTGCCCGCGCCGTTGGGCCCCAGGAAGCCGGTGACCACACCGGGCCGCACCTGGAAGGAGAGATGGTCGACCGCCGTCTTCGTTCCGAACCGTTTCGTCAGGCCCTCGAGCTCGATCATGCGACCACGCTACGGGTGCCAAAAACCCTCCGCCACTGGAATGACGGAGGGTTTTGTGGGAGTTCGCGTTCCGGTTACCGGACCGGGGGAACCGGAGCGATCAACGGGTCTGCTGGGCCGGGACACCACGGGTGGCCGGCTCGTCGTCGATCGGGGAACCGGCGGCCGCCACGGCGGCACCGGTCAGCGTCGCCAGCATCTCGCGGACGTTGGTCAGCTGCGCGTTGATCGAGTCGCGGCGGTTCGTCAGCGCCGCCAGCTCGCGCTCCGATTCGGAGCGGATCCGGTCGGCCTTGGCGTTCGCGTCGGCCACGATGTCCTCGGCCTGGCGCTGCGCGGTCTCCACCGTCTGGCGGGCCCGGCGCTCCGCGTCCGTACGCAGCTTCTCGGCCTCCAGGCGGAGCTGCTCGGCGCGGTGCTCGATCTCGGCGAGGCGCTTCTCGGCCTTGGCCTGACGCGAGGCCAGGTCGCGCTCCGACTGCTCCCGGCGCTTGGCCAGGTTGGTCTCGAAGTCCGCGGCGGCCTGGGCGGCCTTGGCGCGGGTCTCCTCGAAGAGGGCGTCCGCCTCCTCGCGCTTGGACTGCGCGTCCTTCTGGGCCTCGGCGCGCAGCGAGTTGGCCTCGCCCTGCGCCTTCTCGACGATCCGGACGCCCTCGTCCTCGGCCTTCGCCTTGCGCTCCGCGGCGAACGACTCGGCGTCGTTGCGCACCTGCTGGGCGGCCGACTCGGCCAGCTCGCGGTGCTGCTCGGCGGCGCGACGGGCCTCCTCACGCAGGTCCTTCGCCTCCTCCTCGGCCAGCCGGAGGATCTTCTCGACGCGGGCGCCGAGGCCGGCGTACGACGGCTCGGCGTCGGTGACCTGGGCCTGGGCGTTCTGCGTCTCGAGGTGGAGTTCCTCGATGCGCTTTTCCAGCGAGGTGATTCGGGCCAGAGCACTGTCACGGTCGGCGACGAGCTTGGTAATGCGGTCGTCCACCTGACCGCGGTCGTAACCACGCCGCACGAGCTCGAAGCCGAAGGGGGAGGAAGTGTCGCTCATGGGGTTCCTGTCGAATGAGACCGGTGAGGTGTTAGGGGGAATCCTAGGGGCCGAAGCGGCGTGTCATCGAGCGGATGCCCGTTTGATATGGAGAATGTCCAGCCTTTTGAGTGGCTAGCCGTCGGAGGACTTGCCACTCGAACGTGTTGCTCCGGCCGGAACACCCGCCTTGACCCCCTCCTTCGTTCCCGCGGACGGCGTCTCGAAAGACTCCAACGCCTCCAGGACGTCCTGGACACGGGAGATCTCCGCATTGATGTCCTCGCGCCTGCGCACCAGGACCTCCAGCTCGCGCTTGCCCTCGGAGATCATCTCCTCGGCCTCGCGCTCGGCCTCCCCCTTGACCTTCTCCGCCTCCGCGACCAGCGAGGCCTTCTTCTGCTCGGCCTCCTTGAGCAGCGCCTCGGCCTTCTTCACCGCGGCGATGCGGACCTTGCTCGCCTCCGAACTCGCGTCGGAGAGCATCTCCTTGGACTTCGCCTCGGCCTCGGCCCGCTGCTCCTCGGCGGCCTTCACCAGCTTGTCGACCCGCTCGCCGGCCGTCTTCATCTGCTCGGCCGTCTCGCGCCGCGCCCGCTCGTGCAGCTCCTCGATCTCGCCCTCGAGGCGGGCCCGCAGCTCCTCCGCCCGCTCCCTTATGGCCGTCGCGTCGCGCCGCGCGCCCACCAGGAGCTCGTCCGCGTCCGTACGCGACTTCTCCACGAGCGAGTGGCCCTCGACCGTCGCCTCGGCCACGATCCGCTCGGCCTCCTGACGGGCCGCGCCGACCATCGTGTCGGCCTGCGACTCGGCCTCGGTGGTGGCGCGCAGCGCCTCCTCCTGGGCCTTCGCCATCAGCTGGTCGGCCTGCTCGGCCGCGTCCGAACGGCGCTTGGCACCGGCCTCGCGCGCCTCGTCGAGCGTACGGTCGGCCTCCTCGCGCGCCTCGGCACGCATCTGCTCCGCCGCCGCCTCGGCGTCGGCCTTGATCCGCTCGGCCTCCGACCGGATCCGCTCGGCGGCCTGCTGGGCCTGCCCCACGGTCTCGGCGCCCTCGGCCCGGAGCCGCTCGGCGTCGTCGGCCGCCTCGGCCATGATCCGCTCGGCCTCGCTCCTCGCCTCGGTGATGAGCGAGTCCGCCTGCTCGGCCGCGTCCGCGCGCCGCTTGTCGGCGGCCTTGCGGGCCTCGTCGAGAACACCTTCGCCGTCCGCCCGCGCGGCGGCCCGCAGCGCCTCGGCCTGCGCCTCGCCCTCCTCCTTGACCTGCTCGGCCTCGGCCCGGAGCCGCAGCGCGTCCTGCTCGGTGGACTCCAGGAGTGCCACCGCCTCGGCGGTGATCGCGTCGGCCTGCTCGGCCGCGTCCGTGAGCCGCTTGTCGGCGGCCTTGCGGGCCTCGTCCAGGACCCGCTCGCCGTCGGCGAGCGCGGCGACCCGCAGCGCCTGCGCGTGCGCCTCGCCGTCCGTCTTCAGCTGCTCGGCCTCGGCACGCAGGGCTTCGGCCTCGGCCGTCAGCCGCTCCGCCTCGCCGGCGGCCTCCGTGATGAGGGTGTCCGCCTGCTCGGCCGCGTCCGTGCGCCGCTTGTCGGCGGCCTTGCGGGCCTCGTCCAGGATCTGCTCGCCCTCGGTGCGGGCGAGCGTCACCAGCTCCTCGGCCTCGGCGGTCAGCCGCTCGGACTCCGCCGCCGCCTCGGAACGGATCCGGTTGGCGTCCTCGCGGGCGTCCGCACGGGTCCGGGCCGCGTCCTGCTCGGCCGACCCCAGCGCGTCCGACGCCTCCGTCCGTACCCGCTGGGCGTACTCGGCCGTGTCCGCGCGCAGCTTCTCCGACTCGGCGATCGCGTCCGCGACCGTCCGCTCGGCCAGCGACTTCGCGGCCTCGGTCTCCTCCTGGGCCCGTGCCCGGACGCGGTGGGCGTCCTCGGTGGCCCGCTCCCGCTCCTCGTACGCGTCGGCGCGGACCCGGTCCGCCTCCTCCTGCGCCTCGGTGCGGGTGCGTTCCGCCGCGTGCTCGGCCGCGCTGCGCAGCCCGGCGATCTCCTCCTCGGCCTGGTCCTGGAGGCCGGCGACCGAGTCCCGGACCTCCTTGGCCGTCTGCTCGGCCGCGGACACCATCTCCGTGGCCCGCCGGTCCGCCTCCTCGACCAGGCGCTGCGCCTCGGTCTGCGCCTCCTCGACCCGCTTACGGGCGGAGGCGAGCAGCTCCTCGGACTGCTCACGGGCGTGCTCGCGCTCCCGGCCGGCCTCGGAACGGGCCGACTCCAGCGTCTCGTCGGCCTCCCGGCGCCGCCGGTTGGCCTCCTCCTGCGCGGCGGACAGCGCCTCGGCGGCCTCGGCGGCCACCCGCTCGGCGGCGGCCGCGGCCTCGGCGCGGACCCGGTCCGCGGTCTCCTGGGCCTCCGACTTCAGCCGCTCGGCCTCCGTCGACGCCTCCGTCCGCAGCCGTACCGCCGCCGTCTCCGCCTCGGCGCGCGACGTGGACGCGTCCGACGCCGCCTCCGTGCGGAGGCGCTCGGCCTCCTGCTCGGCCTGTGCCTGGAGCGTACGGATCCGCTCGGCGGCCTCCGTACGGAGCCGCTCGGTCTCCTCCGCGGCCTCGCGCCGCAGCCGCTCGCTCTCGGCGCGCGCGTCGGTCAGCGCCTGCTCCGCGCTCTCGACCCGGGTCTCGGCCTCGGCGCGCAGCCGGGACAGCTCGTCGGCCGCCTCCGCGTGCCGGGCCCGGGCGGCCCGCTCGGCCTCCTCGCGCAGCTCGGCGGCGGTCCGCTCGGCCGCCTCCTTGACCGACTCGGCCTGCTCATCGGCCTCGGTCCGCATCCGCTCGGCCTCGGCGCGGGTGCGCTCCAGGGTCTCCTCGGCCTGCGTGCGCAGCGTCTGGGCGCGCTCCATGGCCTCCGAGCGGACCCGCTCGCCCTCGGCGCCCGCGCTCGCGCGCAGCTCGTCGGCGTCGGTACGGGCCTTGGTCAGCAGCTCCTCGGCGGTGCTGGCCGCCTCCTCGATCTGGCCGACGGCCTCGCGCCGGGCCTCGCCGCGGATCTTCTCGCCCTCGGCGATCGCCTCGGCCCGCAGCTGCTCGGCCTCGCCGCGCAGCCTGCGCGCCTCCTCCTGCAGCTCGACGGTCTTGGCGCGGTACTCCTTGGTGTCGTCCTTCGCCGACCCGAGCAGCTCGCCCGCCTGCTCCTCCGCCTGGTTGCGCAGCCGGTCGGCCTCCGACTCCGCCTCGCGGCGGATCCGCTCGGCCTCCTCGGACGCCTTGCGGGTGGTCGCCTGGGCGTCCTCGGACGCCTTGGTGAGGACCTCCTCGGCGGTACGGGCCGCCTTGGCGAGCGCGGCGGCCGAGTCCTCGGCCGCGACCGTACGCGCCTTGTCGGAGGCCTCCGAGACCAGCTTCTCCGCCTCGGCGCCGGCCTCGCGCAGCTTCTCCTCGGCCTCGCTCTTGAGGGTCTCGGCCTCCTTCGTCGCCTCGGCGACGAGCCGGGCGATCTCCGCCTTGGCCGTACGGGTGCGCTGCTCGTTGACGGACTCCGCGGAGGACAGCTGCTTGGCCGCCGCCTCCTTGGCCTCGGCGAGCGTCTTCTCGGCCTCCGCGCGGGCCTCGCGCAGCCGGAGCTCCGCCTCCTGCATCCGCTGCTCGGCGGCGCGGGAGAGCTCGGTCGCCTGCTGCCGGGCCTGCTCGGTCTCGGCGCTGGTGGAGGAGCGCAGCTGCTCGGCGTGGCTGGTGGCCTCCTGCGCCTGGGTGGAGGCGGCGTTCAGGAGCCGCTCGGCGTCCTTGCGGGCGCGCAGCAGAATCGCTTCGGCCTCGGCACGGGCCGCCTCCGCCTCCGAACCGACCCGCTGACGGGTCTCCTCGGCCAGGCGGGTGGCCTCGGCGCGCGCGCCGGCGAGCGCCTGCTCTGCCTCGGCGCGGGACTCCTCCATCAGACGGCGGGCCTGCGACTCCGTGCGGGCGCGCAGCTGCTCGGCCCAGGCCACGTTCTCGTTGACGTGCGCCTCGACGGTCTGGCGGCGCTCCGACAGCTCCTGGTCGAGGCGCTGCCGGCGCTGGACGGCCTCGGCGTGCAGCTCGGCCTGGAGCCGGGCCTGGTGCTCGGCGTGCTCCTGGAGGATGCGCTGGGTCTGCGCGCGGGCGTCACGCAGCTCGCGCTCGGCGTCCTGGCGGAGCTGGTCGGCCTGGACCTGCGCGTTGCGCAGCATCTGCTCGGCCTGGTAGCCGATGTCCGCGCTGTCGTAGGCGGGACGGGACGCGATGGTGCGCCGCGCCTCGTGGAGCTTGGCACGCAACACCTCGACCTGGTAACCGAGGTCCTCGGCGTGCTGGACGGCCTTCTCCCGCTCGGTCTTCAGCCGGTCCATCTCGGCTTCGAACCGCGAAAGATGGTCGTCTTCAGCTCGGTGGCTCTCCTGGCGTTCGTAGCCCCGCACTGCGCGGTCCCATCCGTCCCCTGGTCGCAACACTCCAACGAGCACCGTTCCCCGGAGAACGGCCCCCCGGGAATCGTGGCAGATCGGATACCCCGACTTCGACGCCGCATGGCATGCGGCACCGACCGGCCCCGGCCCGGAGTCGCCCACTCTACCGGGCCAGGAATCCGGAGGTCAGTGCTCCGCTGAGGAGGGGTCAGCGGACGTGACCAGTTCGGTCAGTACGCCGTGGCAGTCCTTGGGGTGGAGGAAGGTGATGCGGGAGCCCATGGAACCGGTCCTCGGCTCGTCGTAGAGGACCCGGACGCCCTTGGAACGGATGGCCTCGGCGTCGCCGTCGACGTCCGCCGTGCCGAAGGCGATGTGGTGGACACCCTCGCCGTTCTTGGCCAGCCACTTGCCCACCGCGGAGTCCTCGCGGGTGGGCTCGAGGAGCTGGAGGTAGGAGGCTCCGCCGTCGGAGGTCTCGTTGATCTTGAGCATGGCCTCGCGGACGCCCTGCTCCTCGTTCACCTCGGAGTGGAACACCTCGAAACCGTAGGTCGCACGGTAGAACTCGACAGTCTTGTCGAGGTCGAAACAGGCGATCCCGATGTGGTCGATTCGCGTCAGCATGCCTCCAGTGCAGCGCCAGGGGGATGGTTACGCAACGTGCGCGCCGTCACACCGGCAGGCCGGTGACCGCGTACGGCACCGCTCAGTACATTGGCGGTAAACCCTCGTTCACTCCTCATCCCAAGGGGCTGTGCCTCATGTCTGGAACGACCGGTACCACCTCAGTGATCGTCGCGGGCGCCCGCACGCCCATGGGCCGTCTGCTCGGCTCCCTCAAGTCCTTCTCCGGCGCCGACCTGGGTGGCTTCGCCATCAAGGCCGCGCTCGACCGGGCCGGGATCGGCGGCGACCAGGTGCAGTACGTGATCATGGGGCAGGTGCTCCAGGCGGGCGCCGGCCAGATCCCCGCCCGCCAGGCCGCTGTCAAGGCCGGCATCCCGATGAACGTCCCGGCCCTCACCATCAACAAGGTGTGCCTGTCCGGTCTGGACGCCATCGCCCTGGCCGACCAGCTGATCCGCGCGGGTGAGTTCGACGTGGTCGTCGCCGGCGGCCAGGAGTCGATGACCAACGCCCCGCACCTGCTGCCGAAGTCCCGCGAGGGCTTCAAGTACGGCGCGATCGAGATGCTCGACGCGATGGCGTACGACGGTCTGACCGACGCCTTCGAGAACGTCGCCATGGGCGAGTCCACGGAGAAGCACAACACCCACCTCGGCATCAAGCGCCCCGAGCAGGACGAGATCGCCGCGCTGTCGCACCAGCGCGCCGCCGCCGCGCAGAAGAACGGCATCTTCGAGGCCGAGATCACCCCGGTCGAGATCCCGCAGCGCAAGGGCGAGCCGGTCGTCTTCTCGAAGGACGAGGGCATCCGCGCCGAGACGACCGTCGAGTCGCTCGGCAAGCTGCGCCCGGCCTTCGCCAAGGACGGCACCATCACCGCCGGCACCTCCTCGCAGATCTCCGACGGCGCCGCCGCGGTCGTCGTCATGAGCAAGGCGAAGGCCGAGGAGCTGGGCCTGGAGTGGATCGCCGAGATCGGCGCCCACGGCAACGTCGCGGGCCCGGACAACTCGCTGCAGTCGCAGCCGGCCAACGCGATCCAGCACGCCCTGAAGAAGGAGGGCCTCGGCGTCGAGGACCTCGACCTGATCGAGATCAACGAGGCGTTCGCGGCCGTCGCCCACCAGTCAATGAAGGACCTGGGCGTTACCCCGGAAAAGGTGAACGTCAACGGTGGCGCGATCGCCTTGGGCCACCCCATCGGCATGTCCGGTGCCCGAGTGGTGCTGCACCTCGCCCTGGAGCTCAAGCGGCGCGGCGGCGGCGTCGGCGCGGCGGCGCTGTGCGGCGGCGGCGGTCAGGGCGACGCTCTGATCGTCCGCGTACCCGGCAAGTAGTTCCCGTCAAGCAAGGAGCATCGGCAATGGTGGACGTCCCCGAACTGGTCGCCCAGGCACGGGAGGGCCGGCCGCGCGCCGTGGCCCGGCTGATCTCGCTCGTGGAGGGGGCGTCCCCGCAGCTGCGCGAGGTGATGGCGGCGCTCGCGCCGCTGACCGGCGGCGCGTACGTGGTGGGCCTGACGGGCTCGCCCGGCGTGGGCAAGTCCACGTCGACGTCGGCGCTGGTCTCCGCGTACCGGCGGGCGGGCAAGCGGGTCGGCGTCCTGGCCGTCGACCCGTCGTCCCCGTTCAGCGGGGGAGCGCTGCTCGGCGACCGGGTCCGGATGTCGGAGCACGCCTCCGACCCGGGCGTCTACATCCGCTCGATGGCGACCCGCGGTCACCTGGGCGGGCTCGCCTGGGCGGCGCCGCAGGCGATCCGGGTCCTGGACGCGGCCGGCTGCGACGTCGTCCTCGTCGAGACCGTCGGCGTCGGGCAGTCGGAGGTCGAGATCGCCTCCCAGGCCGACACGTCCGTGGTGCTCCTCGCTCCGGGCATGGGCGACGGGATCCAGGCCGCGAAGGCGGGCATCCTGGAGATCGGCGACGTGTACGTCGTGAACAAGGCGGACCGGGACGGCGCGGACGCGACGGCCCGCGAGCTGAACCACATGCTGGGCCTGGGCGAGGCGCGCGGTGCGGGGGCCTGGCGGCCGCCGATCGTGAAGACGGTAGCGGCGCGGGGCGAGGGCATCGACGAGGTCGTCGAGGCCCTGGAGAAGCACCGCGCGTGGATGGAGGAGCACGGGGTCCTGGCCGAGCGCCGCCGGGCGCGCTCGGCGCACGAGGTCGAGACGATCGCCGTCACGGCGCTGCGCGCCCGCATCGGCGACCTCCACGGCGACCGCCGCCTGGACGCGCTGGCCGAGCGCATCGTGGCGGGCGAGCTCGACCCGTACCGCGCGGCGGACGAGCTGGTGGCGGGCCTCACCGAGTCCTGACGTCCGGCCGGCCGGAAGGCCGCCGACACGGCCGCGGGGGCGCCCGGCCCCCGCCCCCCCCCCCCGGGGGGGGGCCGGGCCGGGGGGGGGGGGGGGGGGGGGGGGGGGGGGGGGGGGGGCGGGCCCCCCCCGCCCGGCGCGGGGGCGGGGGGGGGGGGGCCCCCCCGCCCCCCGCCCCCCGGCCCCCCGCGCCCCCCCCCCCCCCGGCCGCCCCCCCCGCGGCCCCCCCCCCGCCGGCGCCGCGGCCGTTCCGTCAGTCGTCGGTGTCGTCGGTGTCGTCGTGGTCGTCCGCGTGGTCGGCAGCCTCCGCGCGGGCGTCCCGGCCGACGTCCCGGCCGTCGTCCCGGTCGTCGGCGTCCGGGGTGACCTGGGCCGTCTTCAGGTCGACCCGCCAGTCGCCGTTCACGGTGTCCACCTCCCAGGCGGCCGGGGCGCGGTCGTCGTCGTCGAGGCTCACCGACGTGACGGCCCCCTTCGCGGAAGCCGCCTCGGCCGCCTCCCGGGCGTCGACGGAGGCACCCTTCAGGGCCCGGCGGTCGTCGGCGTCGTCCTGCTCGTCACCGTCCCGGTCGTCGTCACGGTCGGTCTCCTTGCCGAGGACCTCGCCCGTGCCGGCGTCCACGCGGACCGTGTACGAGGTCGTGCCCGTGCCCAGGACGTCGACCTCCCAGCCGCGGTCGTCGTCGTCCAGGCCGGCCGAGACGGCCGTGCCCGGCTGCGCCTTCAGGGCGGCCTCGATCGCCTGCGCGGCGGTCACCTTCGCGTCCCGTACGACGGCCCGTTCGGTCCGCTCCCCGGCGTCGTCCGCGAGGGCGATCGCGGTCCCGCCGCCGGCCACGGCCACCGCTGCGGCGGTGGCGATCACGATGATGCGCTTCATGAGGGTCCTCCAACCCGGCGTGGTTCGTTCCGACGGACCCCACTGTGCGCAACGCGACCTGAAGGCAGCCTGAAGCCACCTGAAGCCCCCTTCAGCTTCGGTTTGCGACTCTTGGCCCATGCGATTGCTCATCGTGGAGGACGAGAAGCGGCTCGCCCTCTCTCTCGCCAGGGGCCTCACCGCCGAGGGGTACGCCGTCGACGTGGTCCACGACGGCCTGGAGGGGCTGCACCGGGCGATCGGGACGCCGTACGACCTGGTCGTGCTCGACGTGATGCTGCCCGGCATGAACGGGTACCGCGTCTGTTCCTCGCTGCGCGCCGCGGGCGACGACGTGCCGATCCTGATGCTGACCGCCAAGGACGGCGAGTACGACGAGGCCGAGGGACTCGACACGGGCGCCGACGACTACCTCACCAAGCCGTTCTCCTACGTCGTCCTGGTGGCCAGGATCCGGGCGCTGCTCCGCCGCCGCCCCGCCGGCCCCTCCCCGGTCCTCGATCTCGGCGACCTGCGCGTGGACACGGCGGCCCGGCGCGTGCACCGAGGCGAGGACGAGGTCGCGCTCACCACCAAGGAGTTCGCGGTCCTGGAACAGCTCGCGCTGCGCTCCGGCGAGGTGGTGTCCAAGGCCGAGATCCTGGAGCACGTCTGGGACTTCGCCTACGAGGGCGACCCGAACATCGTCGAGGTGTACGTCAGCACCCTCCGGCGCAAGCTGGGCGCCTCCCTGATCCGGACGGTGCGCGGTGCCGGATACCGCCTGGAGGCACGGTGAGCGGCCGGTGGTTGGCCTCTGTCCGCGCCAGGGCCACCCTCGGCGCGACCGCGGTGGTGGCCGTCGCCCTCGTCGCGGCCGGTGTCGCCGTCCTGCTGACCCTGCGGGGCAACCTCACGAGCCGGGCGGACGGCGAGGCGGACTCCGTCGCCCGCGAGGTCGCGGGCCGCATCGCCGCCGGCACCCCGTACCGGTCGCTCGACCTGCCGGACGGCGAGGAGAACCCGGTGCAGGTCGTCGACCGCGACGGCAGGGTCCTCGCGGTGAGCCAGGGGCTCACGGCGATCAGCGGGACCGGGGTGCCCGACGTCACCCCCGAGGCGAGCCCCGGGACCGGGCGGGACGCCGACGACGACGCGGACGACCCCGAACCCGGCCAGGTCGGGGTCAGCACCTGGCACGGCGAGGGCAGCGCCACCGTGGACGGGGAGAGCGACGACTACCGGTTCAGCCAGGTGGAGGTCACCGACCGGCGGGACGAGACGGTCCGGGTCTACGCGGGCGCGTCGCTCGGGGCGCAGCGGGACGCGGTGAGCACCGCCGCCACCGCCATGCTCGTCGGACTGCCGCTGCTGCTCGGGGTGGTGGCCGGGGTGACCTGGCTGGTGACCCGGCGGGCGCTGCGGCCCGTCGAGTCCATCCGCCGCGAGATGGCGGAGATCACCACCTCGCAGGATCTGTCGCGCCGGGTCCCCGAGCCCGCCACGCACGACGAGGTGGCCCGGCTCGCCCGGACCACCAACGAGACGCTCGCGGCCCTGGAGTCGTCCGTGGAGCGGCAGCGCCGGTTCGTCGCCGACGCCTCGCACGAGCTGCGCAGCCCCATCGCGAGCCTGCGCACCCAGCTGGAGGTGGGCGCCGCCCATCCGGAGCTCCTGGACGTGCCGGGCGCGGTCGAGGACACCGTACGGCTGCAGCACCTCGCCGCCGACCTGCTGCTGCTCGCCCGGCTCGACGCGGGGGAGCGGATCGCCGGTGCCCCGGTCGACCTCGCCGCGCTGGCGACGGCGACGGCCGCGGGGCGGCGGGGGGTCACGGTGGAGGCCGCGGAGTCCGTCGAGGTGACCGGCTCCCCGGGGCAGCTCGGCCGGGTGCTCGGCAATCTCCTCGACAACGCGGTGCGTCACGCCCGTACGGAGGTGACGGTCACGCTACGAAGGGCGGGGGACCGGGCCGTGCTCGGCGTGGCCGACGACGGGTCCGGGGTGCCCGCGGCCGACCGCGAGCGGATCTTCGAGCGGTTCGTCCGGCTCGACGAGGCCCGCACCCGCGACGAGGGCGGCGCGGGGCTCGGCCTCGCGATCGCCCGGGACGTGGCCGTACGGCACGGCGGCACCCTCACGGTCCGTGAAGGACCGGCGGGCGGCGCGCTGTTCGAACTGACTCTGCCGCTGCCGGAGGGCCCCTAGGGCGGCCCGGAGAGCCCTAGGGCTTGCCCCGGCGGCCCCGGAGCTGCTCGGCGACGGGCTTCAGGGACTCGTGGAGGTCGCCGAGGGCCTCGGGCGACAGCTGGTCGATGAAGTGCCTGCGCACCGACTCCACGTGGTGGGGCGCGACCTTGCGCATGGTCTCCATGCCCTGGTCCGTCAGGACCGCGTACAGCCCGCGGCGGTCCGACTCGCAGTTGGCGCGCTGCACGAGCCCGGCGTTCTCCATGCGGGTGATCTGGTGCGAGAGCCGGCTCTTGGACTGCAGCGTCGCCGCCGCCAGGTCGCTCATGCGCAGACGCCGGTCGGCCGACTCCGAGAGGTTCACGAGGATCTCGTAGTCGTTCATGGTCAGGCCGAAGGGCTGGAGGTCCTTCTCCAGCTGATACGTCAGCATCCGGTTGACGTCCAGATAGGTGCGCCACGCACACTGCTCGGCGTCGGTGAGCCAGGGGGTGGCCGTCTCGGTCTCCATATGTGGATTCTACCTAAGAAGTTGAAAACTGGACGAAGTCAGGGAGTGTGACGCCGGGCACCCAGGGCCCCGACGGGCGCAGACGTTCGAGGGCGTCACACTCCGCAGACTACCGGCTACAGACCGAAGCGACGCTGGAGGTCCCCGAGCTGTCCGGGAAGGCGCGGTGCCGAACCGTGCCCCCCTTGGCCGGAACCATGCGCTCCGGGGACGCCGCCGCCCGGGACGCCCGGCTGTCCGCCGACCTCACCGATCGCCCGGTCGGCCATCAGCATCTCGCTCGACTGGAGGAGTACCGTACCCGCTCCCACGAACTCGAACTGGTGCTCCTCGCCCGAGGTCCCGCCGAGCCCCGTCAGTGCGCGGACGCCGCCCATCACGCCCGTCATGTACCCGTGGTCGTAGTGGTGGCAGGGGGACGGGCAGTCCGCCCAGCCGACCAGGGCCTGCGGGTCCACCCGCATGGGCGGCTCCATGAAGACCACCGGCCCGTTCGAGGCCGCCACGAACTTGCCCGTGCCGATCAGCGTCACGAACCCCGGCACGATCGACTGCTTCAGCGCCAGCGTGGGCTGGTACGCCAGCAGATTGCCCGAACGGATCGTCAGATTGCCCTCGTCCAGGTCGAACGAGTTCACGTCGAAGGCCCGGTCGGCGAGCAGCATCTTGCCGCTGCCCTCCGCCACCACCCAGTCGCTCGCGTGCAGCGGCGAGTGGAACGACGTACGGACCAGGCGGTCCAGACGCCCGTGGCCGATGCCGTTGAAGTCGATCCGCCCGTAGTAGGCGATCATCTTGCCCTTCTGCAGGAACCACTGGGAGCCCTTGAGCTCCACGCAGAAGGTGTACGGATTGACGTTGTCGTCGGACGGGAGGGACTGCGGGTCGAGGACGACGGGACCGGTCACAGCTTCTCCTCCGAGGCCTGCACGTACACCACACCGCTGCCGCTCAGCTCCAGCTGGAACGCCTCGCCGGAGCCCCGCCCCACCATGTCGCGCCAGCCCAGCGCGGTGGAGAGCTTGTTCCGTACGTCGCCGCGGTGGGCGACGTACGCCTGCGGGTCCACGTGGACCGCGCGTCCCTGGGCGATCGGCAGCTCGATCACGCCGCCGTGGGCCATGACGGCGACCGCGCCGTGACCCTTGAGCGTCGTCGTGAAGAGCCCCTGGCCCGTCACCTGACCGCGCACCATGCCCATGACCCCGCCCTGGGAGCCCATGAACATCGTGCCCTGCTGCAGGGTGCCGTCGAAGGCGAGCAGCCGGTCGGCCTCGACGTACAGGGTGTCGCCGGTCAGCTGGATCACCTGGATGTGGTGACCGCCGTGCCCGAACATCACCGTGCCGTTGCCCTCGACGGTCATCAGCGGCGTCGCCTCGCCGGCCACGCGGCGGCCGATCATCGACATCACGCCGCCCTGGCCGCCTGCCATGTTCGGCGTGAAAGTGACGTCGCCGCGGTACGCGAGCATCGCGCCGCGTTGGCTGAACATGCGCTGCCCGGGGACGACGGTCGCCTCGACCATCTTCGAGTTGATCTCGCGGAACGGCATCAGACGTCGCCCCCGATCGTGTTCCGCTCGCTGGGCTGGACGTACACGACGCCGTCGCCCTCGAAGCGGATCTGGAAGGCCTCGCCGCCGCCCTCGCCGAGGAAGGTGCGGAACGTCACACCGGACTGGAAGCTCTGCTGCAGGTTGCCCTGGTGGGCGATGTACGCGCCGGGGTCGACGGAGAGGGGGTACTGCGGGGTCACGCGCAGCACCACGGCGGGGCCGTCGGACATGATCGCCGCCTGCCCCGTGCCCTCGACGGTCGTGGTGAAGAGGCCGTTGCCGGTCGCCCCGCCACGCAGGCCCGTGAAGCTCGTGCCGGTGCGCAGCCCTGCGTCGGTGCAGAGCAGATTGCTCGCCTCGACGTAGAGCTTGTCGCCGTGGAGCGAGACGAGGTTGATCTCGGAGGCGCGGTCGGCGAACCAGCAGGTCCCCTGGCCCTTCACCTCCATCACCTCCATCTGCTCACCCGTGAGCCGGCGCGTGACCATGCCGCGCAGACCCTCGCCTCCGCCGGACATCTTCTTGAAGGCCATCTGGCCGTCGTAGGCGACCATGGAGCCGTTTTTGGCCTTGACGGCGTCGCCGGTCATGGACACGGCGAGCACTTTGCTGCCTTGGAGTCGGAACGTTGCCACGGAGGGAGATTACGGGCCCCCCGGCTAAAGGAACAGCAAAGTCGGCGTGCACAATGGACCCGCCCACCCTTGTGCATCCGTTCACAAGATCGAACGAAGGTGACCCCCTCCCGTGGACATCAAGACCGCCTCCTCCCTCCACCGCCTCCGGCTCGTCTCCGCGCCGGAAGCCGTCTCCTTCCTGCTGCTGCTCGTCTGCTCCGTGCTCAAGCGCACGACGGACTTCAACGCCGTGCCCGTGATGGGCGCGGTCCACGGCATCCTCTTCATCCTGTACGTGCTCTTCTGGCTGGACGCCTGGAACCGTACGAAGTGGCAGTTCAAGACGGCTGCCCTCTACTTCGTCCTCTCGGTGCTGCCGTTCGGCGGCTTCTACGCGGAGCGCAAGCTCAAGCGCGAGGCCGAGGACGCGGTCATCGCCTCCCGCGCCCGCCGCGAGAGCGCGGTGGAGGCATGATCGTCGCCTTCTCGGTCACCCCGCTCGGCGTGGGGGAGGAGGTCGGCGAGTACGTCGCCGACGCCGTCCGGGTCGTGCGGGAGTCGGGTCTCCCGAACCGCACGGACGCGATGTTCACCTCCGTCGAAGGAGAGTGGGACGAGGTGATGGACGTGGTGAAGCGCGCCGTCGCCGCGGTGGAGGCACGGGCGCCCCGGGTCTCCGTCGTCCTGAAGGCCGACATCCGCCCGGGCGTCACGGACGGTCTCACCTCGAAGGTCGCGACGGTGGAACGCCACCTGGAGGCCTGACCGCCGCCCCGGGTCTCCGAGCCCCCGAACCCCTCAGCGGGTGCCGGGGGCTCAGTCGTGTGTGTCGCCGGGGGCGGTCAGGGCGATGCCGATCGGGGTGCGTTCGTAGAGGACCTGGTGGCCGTAGCGGCGGGAGGTCAGCAGACCGGCCTCGCGCAGGACCGACAGGTGGGCCGATACGGAGGAGGGCGCCAGGCCGAGCCGGTGCGCGAGCGCGGTCGTGCCGGTCGGCTCGTCCAGCGCGCACAGCACGTCCGCGCGGGCCCGCCCGAGCAGCCGGGCCAGCGCGTCGGGGGTCCGGTCGGGGGCCTCGGTCCAGAGCCCGCCGATCCCGCGCACGGGGTAGACGACCGTCGGCTGCCAGGGCGGGTCGAAGCCGCTCACGACGTGC
The DNA here is from genome assembly GCF_055563155.1 of Streptomyces sp. NPDC013317. NCBI lineage: Bacteria > Bacillati > Actinomycetota > Actinomycetes > Kitasatosporales > Streptomycetaceae > Streptomyces > Streptomyces sp. NPDC013317. The sequence goes on along the minus strand of NZ_JBVHDX010000002.1, from coordinate 343,208 downwards.
GGCCAGGTGAAGACGGACGGCATCAGGACGAGCCCCTGGCCGTCGAGGGGGCGGACGTGGTCGCCGGGGTACGCGACGGTGAGGGTGGCGCGGTCGGCGTCCCAGCCGAAGCCGGGGTGGAGCTCGCCGAGGAGCCGCTCCAGGCCGCCCTCGGCCAGTCGGCGCGAGTGGTACGCCACGTCGGCCTCCAGGACGGCCCGCAGCCGCGGCCACTCGGGCGCGATCAGGGCCTCCCAGGCCGCGTGGAGCAGATCGGCGAGCCGGCGGACGGTCGCCGCGGGGTCGTCCAGCATCCGCCGGCCCTCGTCGCTCGCCGTGGCGCCGGGTGTCTCGGCGAGCGCCCGGGCGAAGTCGTCCCGGGCAAGGGCCGGATCGGTCTCCCGTACGGCCGCGATCTCCTCCGCGAAGGAGGCGGCTGGCCCCAGGGGCGGCGGGTAGAGGAAGTCGGGGCTGTGCCCGCGCAGCGGCATCAGCAGGTGCAGGGGCGCGAGTTCGAGCCCTCGGGCGGCTTCCCGGATCCGCCGCAGCCAGGGCAGGTGATAGCCCTGCTGGCGGGGGCGCGCCAGCACGCGTACGGCGGAGTGCGTCTCCCAGAGCGGCGACAGCGCGAACCGGATCCGCAGCGGGTCGGCCTCGCCGAAGTGGAGGTGGTACGGCACGGGGTGGGCACCTCGGGGCGGAAGATTCGGCTGGGTCCGAAAGTCTAGGCCCGCGCGTACGTCCCGGGCACGCTGCGGCACATGCCGACCCGAGACACCGCCCCCGAGCCCCCGCCCTCCGCACCCGCGCCGCCCGCAGGCGGGAGCACGGAGGCGTCGCCGTCCAGCCCGCCCCGGTCGGCGGTCTCCGCAGCACGCACCGCGTCGCAGTCCGGCTCGGCGCACCCCGCCGCGCCCGGCCAGGCCGCGGCGGAGCCGGTGGCCGGTGGTGCGGACGCGCATCCTCCCGCGGACCCGCCGACCGCCGAGGCGACCGACGGCTCCGGGCCGGCTGGAGCGGGCGGCACGGGGGCGCGCGGCTCCGGGTACCGCGCCGTGTTCGCCGTGCGGGAGTTCCGGACCGTCTTCGTCGCCCATCTGCTCTCCCTCCTCGGCGTCGTCGTCAGCGAGATCGCGCTCACCGTCCTCGTCTACGACCTCACCCGCTCCCCCCTCCTCTCCTCCCTCACCTTCGCCCTCGGCTTCCTCCCCTACCTCCTCGGCGGCACCCTCCTCGCCGGCGTCGCCGACCGGTACCCGCCCCGGCGGGTCCTCGTCGTCTGCGACCTCGTCTGCGCCGCGTGCGTCTCGCTCATGGTCGTGCCCGTCACGCCCGTCGCAGGGCTGCTCGTGCTGCGGTGCGCCGTCGCCGCCGTCGCGCCCGTGTTCAACGGGACCCGGACCGCGACCCTCGCCGACATCCTCGGCGAGGGCGACCTCTTCGTCCTCGGGCGCTCCCTCCTCCGCATCGTGTCCCAGAGCGCCCTCCTCGTCGGGTTCGGCGCCGGCGGAGTGCTCCTCACCGTCGTCGAACCGCGCGGCGCCATCGCCGTCACCGCCGCGACCTTCCTCGTCTCCGCCCTCCTCCTCCGTCTCGGGACGCGGAGGCGACCCGCCCGCGCCGCCGCACCCACCGCCACCGCCCCGCGCGAGCGCGGCAACCTGGCCGTCCTCCGCGACCGCCGCGTCCGCGCGCTCATGCTGCTGTTCTGGCTGCCGCCGCTGTTCGCCGTCGTCCCCGAGGCCCTCGCCGCGCCCTACGCCGACCAGGCGGGCGTCTCCACCGCCGCGCTCGGGCTGCTGATGTGCGCCCTGCCCGTCGGCACCGTCGCGGGCGAGCTGTTCGCCGGGTCCAGGCTGAGCGCGGCCACCCGCTCCCGGATCGTGTACCCGCTGGCCCTGGCCGGCGTCGTCCCCTATCTCCTCTACGCCGTGGAGCCCCGCGCCGCGCTCGCGGGCCTCGCCCTCGTCCTGGCCGGCGCCACCGGCGCGTACACGCTCGGCCTCGACGCCTGGTTCGTCGCCGCGGTCCCCGAGGGGCAGCGGGGGAGGGCCATGACCCTGATGACCGCGGGCATGATGACCGCGCAGGGCGTCGGCATGGCGGGTGCGGGCCTCGCCGCCGAGTTCCTCCCCGTCCACCTCGTGGTCGCCGGCACGGGAGTGGTCGGCACCCTCTGCGTCCTCGCCGCCGTCCTCCATGTCCGTGCGACCGAAGTACGAGACGGGGCTGACCACCATGTGACCAGTGGGTAAGGTCGACGCGTGCCGAAGCCGCTCAGTCTCCCCTTCGACCCCATCGCCCGCGCCGACGAACTCTGGCAGAAGCGCTGGGGGCCGGTCCCCTCGATGGCCGCGATCACCTCGATCATGCGCGCCCACCAGATCCTCCTCGCGGAGGTCGACGCCGTCGTCAAGCCGTACGGACTGACGTTCGCGCGGTACGAGGCGCTGGTGCTGCTCACCTTCTCCAAGGCCGGTGAGCTGCCGATGTCCAAGATCGGCGAGCGGCTGATGGTCCACCCGACCTCGGTCACCAACACCGTCGACCGGCTCGTGAAGTCCGGTCTCGTCGACAAGCGACCCAACCCCAACGACGGCCGTGGCACCCTCGCCTCGATCACCGAGAAGGGGCGCGAGGTGGTCGAGGCCGCCACCCGCGACCTGATGGCGATGGACTTCGGGCTCGGGGTGTACGACGCCGAGGAGTGCGGCGAGATCTTCGCGATGCTGCGCCCGCTCCGGGTGGACGCGCACGACTTCGACGAGAGCTGACCGGAACCGGGCCCGCCCGAAGATCGCCCGGAACGTGCCGTTACGCTCGACGGCATGAAATCCAGCGTGCTGACCCGTTACCGCGTGATGGCGTACATCACCGCCGTCATGCTGCTCGTGCTCTGCACGTGCATGGTCTTCAAGTACGGGTTCGACATGGGCGAGGACGTGACCTTCGCGGTCTCCCAGGCCCACGGCGTCCTCTACATCATCTACCTGATCTTCGCCTTCGACCTCGGCTCCAAGGCGAAGTGGCCGTTCGGCAAGCTCCTGTGGGTGCTGCTGTCCGGGACGATTCCCTTCGCCGCCTTCTTCGTCGAGCGCAAGGTCGTCCGCGAGACGCTTCCGCTGGTCAGCGGCGCGCAGCCGGCTCCCGCCAAGGCCTGACCCGGCCCGGCGCCACACCCCCCGCACGGATGTGCGGGGGTTTGCCATCGACATTTACTAGGACGTCCTAGTAAATTCGAAGCATGGACGCAGACGCGATCGAGGAAGGCCGCCGACGCTGGCAGGCCCGGTACGACAAGGCCCGCAAGCGGGACGCAGACTTCACCACGCTCTCCGGTGATCCGGTCGAGCCCGTCTACGGCCCCCGGCCCGGGGACACCTACGAGGGCTTCGAGCGCATCGGCTGGCCCGGCGAGTACCCCTTCACCCGGGGTCTGCACCCGACCGGCTACCGCGGCCGGACCTGGACCATCCGCCAGTTCGCCGGCTTCGGCAACGCCGAGCAGACCAACGAGCGGTACAAGATGATCCTGGCCGCCGGCGGCGGCGGGCTCTCGGTCGCCTTCGACATGCCCACCCTCATGGGCCGCGACTCCGACGACCCCCGCTCGCTCGGCGAGGTCGGCCACTGCGGTGTCGCCATCGACTCCGCCGCCGACATGGAGGTCCTCTTCAAGGACATCCCGCTCGGCGACGTCACCACCTCGATGACCATCTCCGGGCCCGCCGTGCCCGTCTTCTGCATGTACCTGGTCGCCGCCGAGCGCCAGGGTGTCGACCCGGGCGTGCTCAACGGCACGCTCCAGACCGACATCTTCAAGGAGTACATCGCGCAGAAGGAGTGGCTCTTCCAGCCCGAGCCGCACCTGCGTCTCATCGGCGACCTGATGGAGCACTGCGCGCAGGGCATCCCCGCGTACAAGCCGCTCTCCGTCTCCGGCTACCACATCCGCGAGGCCGGAGCGACGGCCGCGCAGGAGCTCGCGTACACCCTCGCCGACGGCTTCGGCTACGTGGAGCTCGGCCTCTCCCGCGGCCTGGACGTCGACGTCTTCGCGCCCGGCCTCTCCTTCTTCTTCGACGCGCACCTCGACTTCTTCGAGGAGATCGCCAAGTTCCGCGCCGCCCGCCGGATCTGGGCCCGCTGGATGAAGGAGGTCTACGGCGCCAAGACCGACAAGGCGCAGTGGCTCCGCTTCCACACCCAGACCGCCGGTGTCTCGCTCACCGCCCAGCAGCCGTACAACAACGTCGTACGGACCGCGGTCGAGGCGCTCTCCGCGGTCCTCGGCGGAACCAACTCCCTGCACACCAACGCCCTCGACGAGACCCTGGCGCTCCCCAGCGAGCAGGCCGCCGAGATCGCGCTCCGCACGCAGCAGGTGCTCATGGAGGAGACGGGCGTGGCCAACGTGGCCGACCCGCTGGGCGGTTCCTGGTACGTCGAGCAGCTCACCGACCGGATCGAGGCCGACGCCGAGAAGATCTTCGACCAGATCAAGGAGCGCGGCCGCCGCGCCCACCCGGACGGTCAGCACCCCATCGGCCCGATCACCTCCGGCATCCTGCGCGGGATCGAGGACGGCTGGTTCACCGGAGAGATCGCCGAGTCCGCCTTCCAGTACCAGCAGTCCCTGGAGAAGGGCGACAAGCGAGTCGTCGGCGTCAACGTCCACCACGGCTCCGTCACCGGCGACCTGGAGATCCTCCGCGTCAGCCACGAGGTCGAGTGGGAGCAGGTCCGGGTTCTCGGCGAGCGCAAGGGCCGCCGCGACGACGCCCGGGTCCGCGCCGCGCTGGACGCGATGCTGGCGTCGGCCCGCGACGGCTCGAACATGATCGGCCCGATGCTGGACGCGGTACGGGCGGAGGCCACGCTCGGCGAGATCTGCGACGTGCTCCGCGAGGAGTGGGGCATCTACACCGAGCCCCCGGGCTTCTAGCCGCACACCCCGGACGAGAGGGGGCGGTACGGGACCTCCCGTACCGCCCCTTCCTCTTCCCCCGGGCTACTCGGCGGCCGTGCCCGCCACCTTCACCGGCGTGATCCGGATGACCACCCGCACCACCTCCGGCGGCAGTTCGAGGTAGCCCTGGCCGGATCCGGGCCCCTCGTACTGCTCCTCGACCGCGACGGCGAACGCCCGCCCGACGTCCTCGGTGACCGTGGCCGTGCCCCGTATCTCGGCGTACAGCTGCGGGTCCTTCACGTCGTACACGAGCAGGCTGACCCGGGGGTCGGCCTGGATGTTCCGCACCTTGCGGCGGCCGTCCTGGCTGGAGATCAGCAGGTCGTCGCCGTCCCTGGCCACCCAGACCACGGAGTTCTGCGGAGAGCCGTCGGGGAGGACCGTGCCCAGGATCGCCGGGTTGGGGTCGTCCAGAAGCGTGCGCACAGTGCTGTTCAGGGTGATCGTCACGGCGATCACCCTAGGGTGTGGCCGCCGCCGCGCCCAGACCTCCGATGAGCAGCGCCGTGAAGCGCTGGACCCATGCCGCGTCGACCGGCTCGGCGCTCACCAGGGCGCGGTGGACCACCGCACCGGCGATCACGTCGAAGATCAGGTCGTCGGTGCTGTCGACGGACGTCGGATCCCGGTCGGAGGGGAGTTCGCCGCGCTCCTGGGCGCGCTGGCGGCCCTCGAGGACGAGCCGCTTCTGCCGGTCCACGATGGAGGTGCGGATGCGCTCGCGCAGCGGTTCGTCCCGGGTGGACTCCGCCACGACGGCCATCAGCGCGGTCTTGGTCTCCGGCCGCTGGAGCAGCGCGGCGAACTGGAGGACCACATGCTCGATGTCGGCCTGGAGGGAACCCAGGTCGGGGAGTTCGAGTTCGTCGAAGAGGACGGCGACGGCGTCCACGACCAGTTCGTTCTTGCTCGCCCAGCGCCGGTAGAGGGTCGTCTTGGCCACCCCCGCGCGGCCGGCCACGTCGCCCATCGTCAGCTTGGACCAGCCCAGTTCGACCAGCGCCGCCCGGGTCGCCTCGAGGATCGCGGCATCGGCCTCGACACTGCGCGGGCGTCCGGTACGGCTCCGGGAGCTGCGGGAACTGGTACGGCTGCACATGGAGGTCGACCATACCCGCCGGTAGGTATTGCGCCAGAGGTGTGCGATGTGAGCCAGTTCACCGGGCAGTCCTTCCCGCGAGCCGACCGGGACAGTTACGCTACGACCCGTAGCGAAAGGCCTCGACCGGCCTGAGCGACAACCACATGCGCCGGGTGGGGACCCGGCGCGACCGAAGGGAACCGCGCACCTTGGTGTGCGGTTCAGCCATGACTTACCGGTTACGCGCGCGGAGGGGGGAGGATGTACTCATGCAGCCCAGAAACATGTCCATGAGCGGCGTCGTCGACCTCGCCGCGGTGAAGGCGGCCGGAGAGGCCAAGGCCAAGGCGGAGCAGGCTCGCGCGCAGGCCGCCCGGCAGGGCGGGCCCACGGCCGTCGCCCCCTCCGCCCTGGTGATCGATGTCGACGAGGCCGGCTTCGAGCGCGATGTCCTCCAGCGCTCCGCCGAGGTTCCGGTCGTCATCGACTTCTGGGCCGAGTGGTGCGAGCCCTGCAAGCAGCTCGGCCCCCTCCTGGAGCGGCTCGCCGTCGAGTACAACGGCCGCTTCCTCCTGGCGAAGATCGACGTCGACGCCAACCAGATGCTGATGCAGCAGTTCGGCATCCAGGGGATTCCGGCCGTTTTCGCGGTGGTCGCCGGCCAGGCGCTGCCGCTCTTCCAGGGCGCCGCGCCCGAGGCCCAGATCCGCGAGACCCTGGACCAGCTGATCCAGGTCGGCGAGGAGCGCTTCGGCCTCACCGGTATCGCCGTGGACCCGGACGCCGCGGCCGACGGTGCGTCGGCCGCCGCCCCCGCGCCGGCCGGTCCGTACGACGCGCTGCTCGAAGCGGCCATGTCCGCGCTGGACGCCGGTGATCTGGGCGGTGCCGTCCAGGCGTACAAGAACGTGCTCGCCGACGACCCGGCCCACCCGGAGGCCAAGCTGGGCCTCGCCCAGGCGGAACTGCTCGCCCGGGTGCAGGACATGGACCCGCAGCAGGTACGGAAGAACGCGGCCGACGATCCGGCCGACGTCACCGCGCAGATCGCCGCCGCCGACCTCGATCTGGTGGGCGGTCATGTCGAGGACGCTTTCAGCCGTCTCGTGGACGCCGTGCGGCGCACGGCCGGTGAGGACCGGGACGCGGCACGGCTGCGGCTCCTGGAGCTCTTCGAGGTCATCGGTCCGGACGACCCGCGGGTCACGACGGCCCGTCAGGCCCTCGCACGCGTGCTGTTCTGACCCGTTCCATCCCGCCCGGGACAGCACCGATTTGGCGACACAGTGACAAAACGCGGCCGCGCTTTACCAAAACTTGGTAATCGCGGCCGCTGTTACTTGCAGTAAATCGAACCTCGATTTCTGTCCGGGTTTCACCGCCATCCTCCTCCTATGTCACCTCAGTTGACTGCACCCTGTGTGGCCGGGCGACATCGCCCCGTCGTGGCGCGGTTATCCAGCCGTTACTAGTCAGTAACGAACCCCCTTGTGCCCCGGCCCGTAATGGACCACGATCGGCGACGCTCGGTCCTGTACCGCACCCCGGCACCCAACCGGGGCGGCGGCGAGGGTCCCCACCGAGCGGGTCGGCGACAGTGGCGCCGGCCGTGGACAGGGGGGTTCCTGCTCTCACCGGCAGGGCCTGTCCAAGAGGTTGCGCGCAAGGCGTGGCCAGTGGTTGTCGCTCGGGGGTGATCGCCGGTGAAGTCGGACGCTCCTCGCGCCCGGTGTTCGGCGCTCCTTCCCGAGGACGTAGCACTTCTCCCATCCCAGGACGGGCCCCTGGGCCCATCCGGAGATGTACGTCCGAGAAGGAGGATTCTCATGAAGTCCCAGGTTCGTGGCGGGACCAGATGGAAGCGGTTCGCCGTCGTCATGGTGCCGAGTGTGGCCGCGACGGCCGCGATCGGTGTCGGCCTGGCTCAGGGCGCGCTCGCAGCGTCCTTCAGCATCTCCGGCCAGGAGTTCAAGGTGAAGGCCGACAGCCTTGTCGGCAATGACTTCGTCCAGTACGGCAGCGTGGCGTCCGGCAAGGACCTCGAAGGCAAGCCCTTCGCGGAGCCGGTCGGTGTCTCGGGCTTCTCCGAGGCCTGGATCACCAACATGTGCCAGTCCGTGGTGACGCCGAACGTGCCGTTCATCGGCAACGTGTCGCTCGAGCTGCGCGCCGGTACGGAGAAGAACAAGCCGGTCTACGCGAAGGACATCTACCTCGATGTCTCCTCGCTGAAGGCGGACGCCGAGTTCGGCAACATCGACATCGGTGTGGCCGCGGGCTCGCTCCCGAAGTCCGAGGGCAAGCCGGGCATCCAGCCCGGTACGAAGGCCAACCCCTACGGCTTCTCGCAGCGCGCCGAGACGGCGAAGCTCACCAACGTGGAGCAGAAGGCGTGGGCGACCACCGCCGGAACGTTCAAGCTCAGCAACCTGAGCCTGAAGCTGCACAAGGGCACCAAGGAGTGCTTCACCGAGTAGTCACTCGGTGCGGCATCTGGCACAACCGCCCGGCGGGCGAGGGCCGTCGTTCGTTCCGTACGGCCCCGCCCGTTCCCGGCCATAGCGCCATCTTCTCCACATTTCTCAGCAACACCGCTTCCAGGGAGCTGTTTTCCATGAGCGCCGAGTCCACTGCTTCCCGCGGAGTCCCGAACCAGCGCGAGCGCCGTTTCCACGACTGGCGGGGCAGCCGGCCCTTCTGGGCGGGTCTGTTCACCATGATCGGCGGCGTACCGATCGCCTACTTCCCGTACGCCGACCTGCGACTCGGCAACATGACGATCGCCATGGCGACGACGGGCGGCGCCGGAGCGCTGATCATCGGCGTACTCCTGGTGACGCTCGGACTGACGATGTGGTTCCAGCCCGTCGTACGGGTCTTCGCGGGCGTCGCGGCGATCGTGCTGGCGCTCGTCTCCATCCCGGTCTCCAACCTCGGCGGCTTCTTCATGGGCTTCCTGCTGGCCCTGATCGGCGGCGGACTCTCCGTCGCGTGGGCCCCGGGTGCTCCGGTGCAGGAGACCGCGAAGCCGGCCGGCGAGCCGACGGGCGCCGACGCGGGCGAGCACGAGTACGACGGTCAGCCGCAGGGATCCGAGGCGCCGGAGGAGACCCAGCCGGTCGACTTCGGGAAGGCCGCGGTCCCGGAGCAGCGCGCCGGTGAGGAGCCGGACCCGCAGGCGGGTCCCGGTGCGCAGGCGACCGAATCGACGATCGACGCCAACGGCGGGAGGAACAGTGCGGGGTGACGAAACACAGTCGGCGCAGTCGGCGACGGCTGCGGACGACGCCACTCTGGCTCGCAGGGGTCCGCGGCACGCGGCACCGCGCAAGTCGCTGCTGAACAAGATCCAGGGACCCGCGGGCAAGGCGATGGCCCTGGCCGCCATGCCGACCGCGGTCCTGATGGGTATGGGCATGGCGCCCAAGCTCGCCCTCGCCGACGAGAAGGACATCCCCTTCGCGCCCGGTCCGTGCGTGACCCGCTCGGACGAGCCGGTGGCCGAGGAGACGACGAAGCCCGCCGAGACGCCGAAGCCCGTGCCCACGGCCGACGCGAGCGAGAGCCCGGACCCGACCGGATCGCCGAAGCCCGGCACGACGGAGGAACCGGAGGCGCCCAAGCCGACCGCCACCCCCTCGGCCACGGCCACGACGAAGCCGGACGCCGAGGAGCAGCAGGCCCCGGCCCCGACGCCGACCCCGACGAAGAGCGTCAACCCGCTCGACCCGCTGGGCCTCGGCGACAAGATCAAGGACCTCTTCGACGGGCCGGACGCCACCCCGACGGCCACGCCGGCGCCGACCGCCACCGCGACGCAGCCGCCGACCGAGGAGCCGGCCGGGAAGCCGACGGCCGAGCCCGACGACAAGCCGTCGACCGCGGCGCCCAAGCCGGGCGGGGCCACCGCCGACGACCCGGTCGACACCGCCAAGGAAGCGATCAAGGACGCCGCCGAGAAGGCCGGCGCCAAGGTCGAGGAGCTGCCGGAGGACGCCAAGGGCCTCGACGCCAAGAAGGACGAGGACATACCGGAGGGCGCCAAGCCGCGCTTCCCGTGCCCCGAGGCCGACCCCGAGGCGCTGGCGGCCGCGGAGCTGGAGCCCGGCATCCCGCTGCTCCCGGACGAGCCGTGGATCCTCAACAGCACGAGGCTCACGCTCAAGGGCCTCAAGTACCACGGCATCGTCGAGGTGAAGACGGGCAGCGGAAAGATCAAGAAGGTCCTGAAGTTCACCGCGAAGGACGGTGTGGACATCAAGGACCTGCACCAGCGCACCGTCCACTCCGAGGGCTACACGGGACACGTCCGCTCCGACAAGGGCTCGACGTCGACCATGAGCAACGGCACCGTGACCATGTACACGGAGAAGCTGAAGGGCAACCTCTTCGGCATCATCCCGGTCACCTTCAGCCCGGAGACCCCGCCGCCGCTCGACGTGCCGTTCGCGATCTTCACGGACGTCGAGGTGACCCAGGCCGGCCAGTTCGGCGGCACGCTCACGGTCCCCGGCCTGCGCAACACGGTCGAGCCCGGCTGACCGCAGCCCGACATGACGAGGGCCCCCGTCCGATCCGGACGGGGGCCCTCGTCATGGCCCGGAGGCCGGCTCGGCGCGTCAGTCGCGGCCGTCGCCGCCCAGGTGGTGCACCCGGACCATGTTCGTGGTGCCGGGGACGCCGGGGGGCGAGCCGGCCGTGATGACCATGGTGTCGCCCTCGTTGTAGCGCTGGAGCTTCAGCAGCTCCGCGTCGACGATGTCGACCATCGCGTCCGTGGTCTCCACGAACGGCACGAGGAAGGACTCCACGCCCCAGCTCAGCGTGAGCTGGTTGCGGGTGGCCTCGTCGGTGGTGAAGGCCAGGATCGGCTGGATCGTGCGGTAGCGCGAGAGGCGGCGGGCGGTGTCGCCGGACTGGGTGAAGGCGATCAGCGCCTTGCCGTCCAGGAAGTCCGCGATCTCGCAGGCCGCGCGGGCGACCGAACCGCCCTGCGTGCGCGGCTTCTTGCCGGGCACGAGCGGCTGGAGGCCCTTGGAGAGCAGCTCCTCCTCGGCCGCGGCGACGATCTTCGACATCGTCTTCACGGTCTCGATCGGGTAGGCGCCGACGGAGGACTCCGCCGAGAGCATGACCGCGTCCGCGCCGTCCAGGATCGCGTTGGCCACGTCGGAGGCCTCGGCGCGCGTGGGGCGGGAGTTGGTGATCATCGACTCCATCATCTGGGTGGCGACGATGACCGGCTTGGCGTTGCGGCGGCACATCTCCACGAGGCGCTTCTGCACCATCGGGACCTTCTCCAGCGGATACTCCACGGCGAGGTCGCCACGGGCCACCATGACGGCGTCGAAGGCCGCGACGACGGCGGCCATGTTCTCCACCGCCTGCGGCTTCTCCACCTTGGCGATGACGGGGACCCGGCGGCCCTCCTCGTCCATCACCTTGTGGACGTCCTTGACGTCGTTGGCGTCGCGGACGAAGGAGAGGGCGACCATGTCGCAGCCCATACGGAGCGCGAAGCGGAGGTCCTCGACGTCCTTCTCGGAGAGGGCCGGGACGTTGACGGCGGCACCCGGCAGGTTGATGCCCTTGTGGTCCGAGATGACACCGCCCTCGATGACCACGGTCTTGACCCGAGGGCCCTCGACCTCGACGACCCGCAGCTCGACGTTGCCGTCGTTGATCAGGACCTGGTCGCCCTTGGAGACGTCTCCGGGCAGGCCCTTGTACGTGGTGCCGCAGATGGACTTGTCACCCGCGACGTCTTCCGTGGTGATGGTGAACTCGTCACCGCGCACCAGCTCGACGGGACCCTCCGCGAAGGTCTCCAGACGGATCTTGGGGCCCTGGAGGTCGGCGAGCACACCGACGGCGCGGCCGGTGTCCGCCACCGCCCTGCGGAGACGGTCGTACCGCTCCTGGTGCTCTGCCTGGGTCCCGTGGCTCATGTTGAATCGGGCCACGTTCATACCGGCCTCGATGAGCGCTTTCAGCTGCTCGTACGAGTCGACGGCGGGGCCCAGCGTGCAGACGATTTTGGAACGGCGCATGAGGCGGATCCTATCGGTTTGTTTCACTGCGGAATATTCCGTCTGGTGGAAAGTACAAATGGGCGCGGGGTCGCTCAGGCGTTCACTTCCGGAGCGGCCGGGGCCACCAGGTCGTAGCTCTGGCGCGCGATCTCCAGCTCCTCGTCCGTCGGCACCACGGCGACCGCCACCCGCGCGTACGCCGGCGAGATGATCCGTGCCTCGCCGGACCGCACGGCGTTGAGATCGGCGTCCACCGCCAGGCCCAGCTCCTCCAGGCCCACGATGGCAGCTTCCCGCACCGGAGCCGCGTTCTCGCCGACACCCGCCGTGAACGCGACCGCGTCCACCCGCCCGAGTACCGCGTAGTACGCCCCGATGTACTTCTTCAGCCGGTGGATGTAGATGTCGAAGGCGAGCGCCGCCCGCTCGTCGCCCTCGTCGATCCGGCGGCGGATCTCCCGCATGTCGTTGTCGCCACAGAGCCCGACGAGCCCGGACCTCTTGTTCAGGAGGGTGTCCACGTCGTCGTCCGTCATCCCCGCGACCCGCTTGAGGTGGAAGGTCACCGCCGGGTCGACGTCACCCGAGCGCGTGCCCATGACCAGGCCCTCCAGCGGGGTGAGGCCCATCGAGGTGTCCACGCACCGCCCGCCCCTGACGGCCGAGGCCGAGGCGCCGTTGCCCAGGTGCAGCACGATCACGTTCACCTCCTCCGGCGCCTTTCCCAGCAGCTTCGCCGTCTCACGGGACACATAGGCGTGCGAGGTGCCGTGGAAGCCGTACCGCCGGATGCGGTGCGCGTCGGCCGTCTCCACGTCGATCGCGTACCGGGCCGCGGGCTCCGGCATCGTCGTGTGGAAGGCGGTGTCGAAGACCGCGACCTGCGGCAGGTCGGGGCGGAGCGCCATCGCCGTACGGATCCCGGTCAGGTTCGCCGGGTTGTGCAGCGGCGCGACCGGGACGAGCCGCTCGATCTCGGCGAGCACCTCCTCGTCGATCACGGTCGGCGCCGTGAACCGCAGTCCGCCGTGCACCACCCGGTGTCCGATCGCGGCCAGTTCGGGGGAGTCGAGGCCGAGGCCGTCCGCCGACAGTTCCTCCGCCACCGCCTTCAGGGCGGCCGCGTGGTCGGCGATGGCGCCGGTCCGCTCCCGCTGGGCACCTCCGCCGCCCTGCAGCGGGGTGTGGACCAGACGCGAGGTCTCCTCGCCGATCCGCTCCACCAGGCCGACCGCGAGCCGGCTCCGGTCACGCATGTCGAGCAGCTGGTACTTCACCGACGAGGAGCCGGAGTTGAGGACGAGGACGCGGGTCGCGTTGCCGGTCATGCGGGGAGCTCCTGGGACTGGCCCTCGGGGGCCTGGGGGGTCTGGGACTGGATCGCCGTGATGGCGACCGTGTTGACGATGTCGCTGACGAGCGCGCCGCGCGAGAGGTCGTTCACCGGCTTGCGCAGACCCTGAAGGACCGGGCCGACGGCCACGGCGCCGGCCGAACGCTGCACGGCCTTGTACGTGTTGTTGCCGGTGTTGAGGTCCGGGAAGATCAGCACGGTCGCCTGACCGGCCACCTCCGACCCCGGCAGCTTGGTCGCCGCCACGGACGGCTCGACGGCCGCGTCGTACTGGATGGGACCCTCGATCCGCAGGTCCGGCTGGGACTCCCGTACCAGCTTCGTCGCCTCGCGGACCTTGTCGACGTCGGCGCCGGAGCCCGAGGTGCCGGTGGAGTACGACAGCATCGCGATCCGCGGCTCGACACCGAACCGGGCCGCGGTGGCCGCCGACTGCACGGCGATGTCCGCGAGCTGCACCGCGTTCGGGTCCGGGTTCACCGCGCAGTCCCCGTACACCAGCACCTTGTCGGCCAGGCACATGAAGAACACGGACGAGACGATCGACGCCTCGGGCTTCGTCTTGATGATCTCGAACGCCGGACGGATGGTGGCCGCCGTCGAGTGCACCGAGCCGGAGACCATGCCGTCGGCGAGACCCTCCTCGACCATCAGCGTCCCGAAGTAGTTGACGTCCGAGACGACGTCGTACGCCAGCTCCACCGTCACGCCCTTGTGGGCGCGCAGCTCGGCGTACTTGGTGGCGAACGCGTCCCGCAGCTCGGAGGTCTGAGGGTCGATCAGCTGGGTCGACGGCGACGACAGGTCGATGCCGAGGTCGGCGGCCTTCTTGCGGATGACCTCGACGTCGCCGAGGAGCGTCAGGTCGCAGACGCCCCGGCGCAGCAGCACGTCCGCCGCGCGCAGCACGCGCTCCTCGGTGCCCTCCGGCAGGACCACGCGACGGCGGTCGGCGCGGGCCTGCTCCAGGAGTTCGTGCTCGAACATCATCGGCGTGACCCGGCCGCTGCGGGCCACCGAGATCCGCTTCAGCAGATCGGCGGTGTCCACGTGCCGCTCGAAGAGACCGAGCGCGGTCTCCGCCTTGCGGGGCGTGGCGGCGTTCAACTTCCCTTCGAGGGAGAAGAGTTCCGCGGCCGTGGGGAAGCTGTTGCCGGGGACGGAGATGACCGGGGTGCCGGGCGCGAGCCGGGCGGCGAGGGTCAGGATCTCGTCGCTGGGGCGCTCGTTGAGGGTGAGCAGGACACCGGCGATCGGCGGGGTGCCGGCCGAGTGCGCCGCGAGCGCCCCGACGACGAGGTCGGCGCGGTCCCCGGGGGTGACCACCAGGCAGCCGGGGGTCAGCGCGTTCAGGAAGTTCGGCAGCATCGCGCCGCCGAAGACGAAGTCCAGCGCGTCGCGCGCCAGGCCCGCGTCGTCGCCGAGCACGACCGAGGCGCCCAGGTGGTGGGTGATCTGGGCGACCGTGGGGGCCGAGAGCGCGGGCTCGTCGGGGAGGACGTAACAGGGCACCGGCAGCCGGGCCGCGAGCCGTTCAGCGATGGCGGCCCGGTCGTCGGCGGCGACCCGGTTGACGGCCATCGCGAGCACGTCGCAGCCCAGCCCGTCGTACGCCCGGAAGGCGTTGCGCGCCTCGGCCCGTACGGACTCGGCCTGCTGGCCCTTGCCTCCCACCACGGGTATCACCGAGGCGCCGAACTCGTTGGCGAGGCGCGCGTTGAGCGCCAGCTCGTCGGGGAGCTGGGTGGCGGCGAAGTCCGTACCGAGGACGAGGACGACCTCGTACTCCCGGGCCACCGCGTGGAAGCGGTCGACGAGCCGGGAGACCAGTTCGTCGGTACCCTGTTCGGCCTGGAGAGCGGACGCCTCGTGGTAGTCCATGCCGTAGACGCTCGCCGCGTCCTGGGAGAGCCGGTACCGGGCGCGCAGCAGGTCGAAGAGCCGGTCGGGGCCGTCGTGCACCAGGGGCCGGAACACCCCCACCCGGTCCACCTGGCGGGTCAGGAGCTCCATGACTCCCAGCTCGACGACCTGCCGGCCGTCCCCGCGGTCGATCCCGGTCACGTACACGCTGCGCGTCACGCCGTGGTCTCCTGTCCCGTTTCCGTCCACCCGATCGCGTCAACCGAGTGTGTTCAAAAAACCCCGATAGGGTGGCATAGCCCTCTTGACAATACCTCTGGGGGTGGATAGGACGCCCGCCGGGCGAAGGGCCCATAAAAGGGGACGAAAGGCCCTCCTGGGCGGGTGCGCGGAGCCGCCGGGAGCGCGAGCGCCGCGTCGGACGTGGGAGAATCGACGGAGCTCACACGTACCACTACCGAGCAGGAGACACGGCACGATGCGCATCGGAGTTCTCACCGCAGGCGGCGACTGCCCTGGCCTGAACGCAGTGATCCGGTCGGTCGTACACCGGGCGCTCACCGGCCACGGCGACGAAGTCATCGGCTTCGAGGACGGGTTCAAGGGTCTCCTCGACGGGCACTTCCGCCCCCTCGACCTCAACGCGGTCAGCGGCATCCTCGCCCGCGGCGGAACCATCCTCGGCTCCGCCCGCCTGGAGCGCAACCGGCTGTCCGAAGCCGCCGCGTCGGCCCCGGAGTTGGCCAGGGAGTACGGCATCGACGTGCTCATTCCGATCGGCGGCGAGGGCACGCTCACGGCCGCCCGGATGCTCGCGGACGCCGGCATGCCCGTCGTCGGTGTCCCCAAGACGATCGACAACGACATCTCCTCCACCGACCGCACCTTCGGCTTCGACACCGCCGTGGGCGTGGCGACCGAGGCCATAGACCGTCTCAAGACCACCGCCGAGTCCCACCAGCGCGTGATGGTCGTCGAGGTGATGGGCCGGCACGCCGGCTGGATCGCGCTGGAGTCCGGCATGGCCGGCGGCGCCCACGGCATCTGCCTGCCCGAGCGCCCCTTCCAGGTCGACGACCTCGTCAAGATGGTCGAGGAGCGCTTCGCGCGCGGCAAGAAGTTCGCCGTCATCTGCGTGGCCGAGGGCGCGCACCCGGCCGAGGGCTCCATGGAGTACAAGAAGGGCGAGATCGACCAGTACGGTCACGAGCGCTTCCAGGGCATCGGCACGCGGCTCGCCATCGAGCTGGAGCGACGCCTCGGCAAGGAGGCCCGGCCGGTCATCCTCGGTCACGTCCAGCGCGGCGGCACGCCGACCCCGTACGACCGGGTGCTCGCGACCCGCTTCGGCTGGCACGCCGTGGAGGCCGCGCACCGGGGCGACTTCGGCAGGATGACGGCGCTGCGCGGCACCGACATCCACATGGTCCCGCTGGCCGAGGCCGTCACGCAGCTGAAGACCGTCCCGTCGAGCCGGATGTCCGAGGCGGAGTCGGTCTTCTGACCCCATCCGGCCGAGCCGGGTCTTCTGGCCCCACCAGCCCGGGGCCTCGGTCCCGAGCCGTCCCGACACCGAAGGGCCCCGATCGTCCCCCGTGGACGATCGGGGCCCTTCCGTTCCCCCGTGCCTCCCCCCGTGGCGGTTCCGGCCCGGGGCCGGAATTGCCGATTTCCACTCTTGAGTTGAACAGCCGGATCAACAAGGCTTGGGGCTGTCCCGGACATGTCCCAACCCTGTCCGGGGGAGGGGCGGCGAGCACGCATGACCGAGGGACACGCCGGCGCGGACGGCGCCCCCGACCCGCGCGGGGCCACCGACGCCGCCTCGTTCATCGCGCGGCTCCAGGCACTCAAGGACTGGTCCGGACTGACCTACCGAGAGCTGTCGGCCCGGGCGGAGGCGCTCGGCGACGTCCTGCCCCGCTCGACCGTGGCCAACATGCTCGCGCGCTCGACCGTCCCCCGTGAGGAACTCCTGACGTCCTTCGTCCGCGCGTGCGGAGTGGCGCCCGAAGCGCTTGAGGACTGGCAGTCGGTCCGCAAGGAACTCGCGGTACGAGGGGTGTACGGGGGCGGCCCCGAGGGACTGGAGGAGGAGCCCGGGGAGCAGGATGCCGAGGAGTCAGGGACCGAGTGGCCGACGGGGTCGGCGCAGGACCCCGTCCTCGTCTCCGACTCCGTCCACGGCCCCGAGCCTTCGCCACCCGCTCCCGACCGCGACGCCGACCCCGGCCCCCGGATACCGCGGACGCTCGTCACCGTCGTCGCCGTCACCGGCCTCGTCCTCGCCACCGTCAGCGTGGTCGCCGCCCTGGTGCGGGACGAGGACGGCGACCGCCCGAGGACCGCGGCCACGGCCCTCACCGCGCCGGCCGCCGGGGACGTACGCATACGGGTGATCGGTTCGGACCTCTGCCTGAACGAGCGGCGAGGCGGCCGCAGCGGCCAGATCCATCAGCGGGAGTGCGAGGGCGCCGACGTCCCCCGGTACTCCCTCAAGGTCCTCGGCTCCGGGGAGTGGCGGATCGTCTCCGACCACCCCGACTACGGCCCCGGCTGCTCCGGCATCCCCTCCGGGGGCCGGATCCCCGACGCCGGGTTCGAGGACTCCGAGTGCGGGGACCCGTCGCGCGTGGAAACGTTCCGCCTGGAACCCTTCGGCACTCCGGTGACCGGCTACCGCATCGTCCCGAGGGGCTCGGCGACCGCGAACTCCTGCGTCACCGTCGTCGGCGACCGGGCCGCCGCCTGGGCGAAGCTGGCGCAGGCCCCGTGTCGTACGGACGCCCGGGGCCAGCTCTTCAGCTTCGACCGCCGCTGATGCCACGCGGCAGGACCGGGCCCGATCGACGCCGGTCGACCCCGACCGACCCGATCGACCCGATCAGCCCCGGATCATCGACATCAGCCGGTCGTGTGTCCCGGCGTCGGCCGCCGCCACGAGCCCACGGCCGCCGGCGCCGACCGGACCGCCGTCGATCCCGGTGACGACGCAGCCGGCCGCCCGGCACAGGGCGATGCCCGCGGCGAAGTGCACGCTGCCCGACAGGTCGCCGCCGTCGGTGACGTACGCGGCCCGCCTGCCGGCCGCGACCCAGGCCAGCGCCAGCGTGGACGACACGACCCGCGGCCGGAACCGCCCGACGAAGCGGGGGTGGGCCAGCAGGTCCACCGCCCGGAACCCCGGTGCGCTCGGAAACGGCGGATCGAGGTTGACGTCCACCAGGCTGGTGGCGGGCGTCGGCGCCAGCGGCATGACGGACCCCTCGCCGTCTCCGTTTCCGTCTCCGTCGCTCTCGCGCCGCACCCAGGCGGCCTCGCCGTCCGTGAAGAAGACCTCGCCGCTGAACGGGTCGGCCACCGCCGCGGCCCCGCCGAGCAGCGCCACGTTGACGGCCACGAGCATGTTGCCGACGGCGTAGTTCAGGGTGCCGCAGAGCGGATCCACCAGCCACCGGCGCGCGGCGTCGGCGGCACCCTGCCGACCGCTCTCCTCGCCGAGCACCGCGTCGTCGGGCCGAGCCGCCCGGATGACGTCGAGGATCGCCTTCTCCGCCGCCACGTCGGCGGCGGTGGCGAAGTCCCCGTCGCCCTTGTCGATACGGGCGAGCCGCCGGCCGTACAGGGTGCGTACGACGTCCGAGCCGGCGCCCACCGCGGCCACCGCGACATCCGTGTCGTCAAGGCGGTTCGCGGCTGAAGTGATCATGTCCATGGCCCGACCCTACCGACGGGAACACCGTTCCCGGCGGGCGTTCTACGGGCCGACGGCGTCCCAGAAGTGCTGGACGATCCCGTCCAGGTACTCCCGGCCGGACTCCCCGCTGCCACCCGACGCGCCCCAGCTGCTGGTGGCCGCCATCCTGGCGTGGTAGTCCGTGTGCAGACGCTGGAGCGCGGGCTCCAGGACCCGCTTCGTCAGCGGCAGCAGCTTCGCCACAGGGCGGACGTACGCCTGCCAGCGCGTCGTGGTCGCGTCCCGCAGCAGCCCCGCCAGCTCCTCGTCGCGGCCGGTCGCCTGCAGCAGTTCCTTCGGTCCGAGGCCGAGAGCCTCGGCGAGGGCGCCGGTCTGGCGTTCGTTGCCGCGCCAGCGGCCCGACTCCTCCATACGCGTGTAGGCGGCCGCGTCGAGGCCCACGTGCCGGGCCAGCTCGTCGAGGCCGATGCCGCGGGCGATCCGGTGTTCGCGAAGGGTGGTGGCGGCGGCGATCAGCTCGCCGGGGGCGCACCAGAGGACTCCCGCGAGTGCGGTGAGCTCGTGTGCCGTGGGGGCGAGGCGCCCGCGTTCCCAGGCGACGACGATGTCGGGGGTGGTGGCGAGGCCGTACTGCGCGCGGAGACCGTAGGCGACATGGCCGGGAGCCATGCCGAGGCCTTCGCGCAGTTGACGTGCGGCGAGCGCGTTGAAGGGAGGGGAGGGAGGGGTGTGGTGCACGCCCCACACCGTAGGTGCGGAACGTGACCGTGGGCTACGGTGCGTTCACCCAAGGCCAGAAGTCGTAGAAACGTGGGAACCCGACGGTAACCATCCGTAGTGATCACCTATGCGTTCGGTGACCGAAGATCGCCGTCCGGTCAGCGGACGATCGTCGTGATCCACCGGTACTGGAGCTCCGGTCGGCCGATCTGACCGTACTGCGGAGCCCGGGCGGCGCGCCCGTCCGTGACCAGGTGTTCCAGATAGCGGCGGGCGGTGATCCGGGAGATCCCGACGGCCGCCGCGGCCTCCGTGGCGGTCAGGCCGTCCGCGGCGTCCCGGAGGGTGCGGGTGACGGCCTCCAGGGTGGGAGCGCTCAGACCTTTGGGGAGCGAGGCCGGCTGCGGCGCCCGCAGCGTGGCCAGGGCGCGGTCCACCTCGTCCTGCCCGGCCGCCTCGCCGGCGGTGGCGCGGAACTCGGCGTACCGGGTGAGCCGGTCCCGCAGCGTCGCGAAGGTGAACGGCTTCAGGACGTACTGGACGACCCCCAGGGACACCCCCTCGCGCACGATCGCCAGATCGCGGGCCGATGTCACCGCGATCACGTCCGCGGAGTGCCCGCCCGCCCGCAGCGAGCGGAGCAGCTGGAGGCCGTGGCCGTCGGGGAGGTAGAGGTCGAGCAGGATGAGGTCGACAGGTGCGCGGTCGAGGACGCGCACGGCGGCGGCCCGGGAGTGCGCGATTCCGACGACCGTGAACCCCCGCACCCGCCCGGCGTAGAGCGCGTGCGCGTCGGCGGCGACGGGGTCGTCCTCGACCACCAGTACGCGGATGTCCTGGCTCATACGGGAACCTCCCTGCTCGTCCCGCCCCCGTCATGGTGCCTCGGCCCCGGCGGCCCGCCACCGGCCGGCTCCCGTACCAGCGGCAGTCGTACGGTGAACTCCGCGCCGCCCTCCGGAGGGTCGGTCAGGACCACCGTGCCCGAGGCGCGGGTGGCCGCCTGGCGGACCAGGGCGAGGCCGAGACCCCGCCCGGGACCGTGGGTGGACCAGCCGCGGTCGAAAGCCGTCTCGCGGTCGGCCTCGGCGATCCCCGGCCCGGTGTCGCGGACCCGGAGGAGGAGTTCGCCGTCGCGGGTACGGGCGGTGACCGTCACGCGCGCGTGCGGGGTGCCGCTCGTCGCGTCCACCGCGTTGTCGATCAGGTTTCCGAGGATCGTCACCAGGTCCCGCGACGGGATCTCCGGCGGCAGGAGCCCGTCGTCTATCCGACTGTCGTCGGTCAGGACCAGCTCCACACCCCGCTCGTTGGCCTGCGCCGCCTTGCCCAGGAGCAGCGCCGCGAGGACCGGCTCACCGACCGCGTCGACCACCCGGTCGGTGAGCGCCTGGGCCAGCTCCAGCTCCGCCGTGGCGAAGCCCACCGCCTCGTCCACCCGGCCGAGTTCGATCAGCGAGACGACCGTGTGGAGCCGGTTCGCGGCCTCGTGGGCCTGCGAGCGCAGCGCCTGCGTGAACCCCCGCTCGGACGTCAACTCGCCTGACAAAGCCTGGAGTTCGGTGCGATCCCGGAGCGTCACCACCGTTCCGCGACGCTCCCCGCCCACCACCGGGCGGGTGTTGACGACGAGTACGCGCTCCGCCGTCAGGTGCAGCTCGTCCACCCGCGGCTCGGAGGCGAGCAGCGCGCTGGTGAGCGAGACCGGAAGGCCCAGATCCGCGGCCGACCGGCCCACGACCTCCGCGTCCAGGCCGAGCAGCTCGCGCGCCCCGTCGTTGATCAGCGCGATCCGCCGCTGCCCGTCCAGCATCACCAGGCCCTCGCTCACCGCGTGCAGCGCCGCCTCGTGGTAGTCGTGCATCCGGCTCAGCTCGGTCGCGTTCATCCCGTGCGTGTGCCGCCGCAGCCGGGCGTTGATCACGTACGTACCGGCGCCGCCGAGCGCGAGCGCCGCGCCCGCCATTCCCAGGAGCGCGACGACCTGCTCCCGTACCTGCTCACTGATCTTCTCGATGGTGATGCCCGAGCTGACCAGGCCCACGACCCGTCCGTCGTCGAGCACCGGCGCGACCGCGCGGACCGAGCGGCCGAGCGTGCCCAGGTGCGTCTCGGAGAAGGTCGTCCCCCGCAGGGCCGGCTCGATGTGGCCGAGGTACGTGCGGCCGATCTGGTCCGGCTCGGGATGTGTCCACCGCGTGCCGTCGGGCGCCATGATCACGACGAAGGCCACGCCGGAGTGGAGCCGCAGCGACTCCGCGTACGGCTGGAGCCGCGCGCTCGGGTCGGGGGAGCCCGCCGCCTCCACCACGGAGGGGGACTCGGCGACGGCCGTCGCGAGCGCGGTGACCTGGCGGCGCGCGGTCTCCTCGGCCTGGTCCCGGTCGGTGAGGTAGGCGAAGACCGCGCACCCCGCCACGATCGCCGCCACCAGCACGACCTGCATCGCGAAGAGCTGGCCGGCGAGGCTCCGTGGACGGGGGACGGGTATGCGCATGCCGGACAGTGTGACAGTCCGGCCGTGAACGAAACGAACGCAAGCGTGACCCGGGTCACAGGCTGATGGATAGTCGCGGGGATCCACCGGGACGTGGACATCCATCAGCACGAGGAGGACCCCGTGGCCGCACGCCGGGACCGCACCCATTATCTGTATCTCGCCGTCATCGGAGCCGTGATTCTCGGCGTCACCGTCGGCTTCGTGGCGCCGGACTTCGCCGTCGAGCTCAAGCCGCTGGGCACCGGCTTCGTGAACCTGATCAAGATGATGATCTCCCCGATCATCTTCTGCACGATCGTTCTCGGCGTCGGCTCGGTCCGCAAGGCCGCGAAGGTCGGAGCCGTCGGCGGGCTCGCGCTCGGGTACTTCCTCGTCATGTCGACGGTCGCCCTCGCCATCGGCCTGGTCGTCGGCAACGTCCTGGAGCCGGGCTCCAGCCTCCACCTGACCAAGGAGGTCGCCGAGGCGGGCGCCCAGCAGGCCGACGGGGCGAGCGAATCGACGGCTGACTTCCTGCTCGGGATCATTCCCAAGACGCTGGTCTCCGCCTTCACCGAGGGCGAGGTCCTGCAGACCCTGCTCGTCGCGCTCCTCGCGGGCTTCGCCCTCCAGGCGATGGGACGGGCCGGAGAGCCCGTGCTGCGCGGCATCGGGCACATCCAGCGGCTGGTCTTCCGTATCCTCGCCATGATCATGTGGGTCGCGCCGATCGGCGCGTTCGGTGCCATGGCCGCGGTCGTCGGCGCGACCGGCGTCGACGCGCTGAAGTCGCTCGCGGTCATCATGATCGGCTTCTACGTCACCTGCGCCCTGTTCGTCTTCGTGGTGCTCGGCGCGATCCTCCGGATCGTCGCGGGCGTCAACATCCTCACGCTCCTGAAGTACCTGGGCCGTGAGTTCCTGCTGATCCTCTCCACCTCGTCCTCCGAGTCCGCGCTGCCGCGGCTCATCGCGAAGATGGAGCACCTGGGTGTCAGCAAGCCCGTCGTCGGCATCACCGTCCCGACCGGCTACTCCTTCAACCTGGACGGCACGGCGATCTACCTGACGATGGCCTCGCTCTTCGTCGCCGAGGCGATGGGCAACCCGCTCTCCGTCGCCGAGCAGATCAGCCTGCTGGTCTTCATGATCATCGCCTCGAAGGGCGCCGCCGGTGTCACCGGCGCGGGCCTGGCGACCCTCGCCGGCGGTCTGCAGTCGCACCGCCCCGAGCTCGTCGACGGCGTCGGCCTGATCGTCGGCATCGACCGCTTCATGAGCGAGGCCCGGGCCCTGACGAACTTCGCCGGCAACGCGGTCGCGACCGTCCTCGTCGGCACCTGGACCAAGGAGATCGACAAGGAGCGGGTGGTGGAGGTGCTCGCGGGGCGGGTTCCGTTCGACGAGAAGACCCTCGTCGACGACCACGCGGTCCTGCCGGAGCCGGAGGAGGAGTCGGACGTACCGGACCAGCGCCTCGGCAAGGGCGACGAGAAGGCCCGCGCGGGCGTCTGAGCGATATCGGATCCAGGATCCAATGTCCGAAATCCATGATTCCGGACACCGGATCCTGGACATTGGATCCACCACATGGATCCGGAGACCACCCCGGCTCCCGGGCCTTGAGCCGGATCCGGGCTCCGGGGTACGGGACGCCCCCGGCCGCTCACGCGGCCGGGGGCGCCTTTCCCGTAGGTCACCGATCCGCCTCACGGGTCCGCAGGGCCGTCCCGCCCCGCCGATCCGCGTCGGTCACCGCTCAGGAGAACGGGATCCGCACCACCGACTGGTTCCCCACTCCGACCGTGCTCGGCCCGTTCCCGATCGCGTTCCACACCTCGACCCGGACCCGTCCGTTCGACAGGTTCCCGTGGCTGCCGGTCGCCGACTTCAGGCCGCTCGCCTGGGTGTAGTGCTCGTACCCCGGCACCGGATCGGTCGCGAAGTACTGGTACGTCTCCACCCGCTCCCAGCTCCCGTCGCCCGTGCGGTCGTAACTGACCCGCACCTGCTGTCCGTTGGCGACCACCGCCCCCGCGTCCACGAACAGGTCGAACTGGGTCGCACCGCCGTTGTACGTCCGCGTGATCGGACCGGAGGTGAAGACCTGCGGGTTGGCCGGCGCGCCGTCGTGGTTCCCACCGCCCGCCGAGGCGAGGGAGACGGTCGAGGCGGCCGCCTGGGCGTCCCCGGCGTCCGAACCCGTCCGCAGGTACAGCTGCGAGGAGCCCGAGGGCGGCGGAGTGGTCGGCGGCGTCGTCGGCGGGGTCGTCGTTCCGCCGCCCTTCGTCCACACCGCCACGTAGTCGACCAGCATCGGCCGCCCCGACACCGTCGCGGCCGTCGGCGTCGGACCGCCCAGGGCGTCCGGGAAGGCGCCGCCCATCGCCACGTTGAGCAGCAGGAAGTAGCCCGCGTGGCTGGTCATGTCGGCCCACGCCTGGGCGCCCACCCGGTTCTCGTCGACGCTGTGGAAGAGCTGGTCGTCCACGTACCAGCGCAGCGCGTTGGGGGAGACCGAACGGTCCCACTCGAAGCGGTACGTGTGGAACGCCGACTGGCAGCTCGCGCCCGGGCAGACGCGGCTGGCACCGATGCCGGTGGTCTCGCCGCACGGCCCGCCGGGGTTGACGCCGCAGTGCAGCACTCCCCAGACCGAGTTGATGCCGTTGACGTTCTCCATGATGTCGAACTCGCCGATGGCGGGCCAGTTCCAGTAGTTGCCGCGGTAGGGCGCGCCGAGCGCCCAGAACGCGGGCCAGTAGCCCTTGGCGGCGTCACCCGTCACGTTCGGCATCTGAATCCGGCCCTCGATGCGGAGGGTCCCGCCGGCCGGAGCCTTGAAGTCGGCCCGCTTCGTCTCGATCCGGCCCGAGGTCCAGTTGCCCGCGCCGTCCTTCAGCGGGGTGATGCGGAGGTTCCCGGTGCCGTCGAGGCGCACGTTGTCGGGGCTCGACGTGTAGTTCTGTATCTCTCCGGTGCCCCAGTTCCCGGGGCCGCCCGGATAGCCGTGGCCGGTGTCGATCTGCCAGTCGGCGCCGTTGGGCAGGGAGCGGTCGGGGCCGTCGAAGTCGTCGCTCCACTGGAGCGACCAGCCGGGCGCCGGGGGTACGGCGCCGCTGGCGGTGCCGGCCCCGCCGAGGCCGAGCAGGGCGCCCGCGGCGAGGGTACCGGCGAGGAGCGATGCGAGAAGAGGGGTGCGTCGGACGCGGCTCAAGGAGAACACCTCCGGTGGGGGTTGAGGGCGTGAGAGCGCTCTCAGGAAGCTTTTGTAGATGGAGACACCCAGCCCGTCAATGGGTTCGGTGCCTTCGACTACCGAACGACCACCGAACGTCCAGCTCGGCCAACTCCCGTGTAGTGAGCACGAGTTCGGAGGCCGCGGCCGAATCCCGCACGGTCTCCGGCCGGCTCGCCCCCGGGATCGGCAGCACCGTCTCCGAACGGGCCAGCAGCCAGGCGAGCGCCACCCGCTGCGGGCTTACCCCGCGCTCCCGCGCCACCCGGTGGAACGCCCAGGACTCCGGGTTCGCCTCCAGGGCGGACGTCCCGTCCAGCGAGCTGCGCGAGATCCCGCCCAGCGGGCTCCAGGGCATGAACGCGAGACCGAGTTCCGCGCAGAGCCGCAGCTCCGGCTCGGAGGACCGGACCGCCGGTGAGTACCGGTTCTGCACGGAGACGAGCCGCTCACCCAGGATCTCCCGGGCGAGCCGGATCCCCTCGACGTCCACGTTCGAGATCCCGGCCAGCCGGATCGTGCCCGCGTCCAGCAACTCCCTCATCGAGCCCAGCGATTCGGCGTACGGCACGGCCGGGTCCGGCTTGTGGAGCTGGTACAGCCCGATCGCCTCGACGCCGAGCCGCCGCGCCGACGCCTCGGCCGCCCGCCGCAGATGCTCCGTCCGCCCGTCGACCGTCCAGCCGCCGTCGGCGGTCCGCCCGCGCCCGCCCTTCGTCGCCACCAGCACGTCCCCGGTCCGGCCGCGACCCCCGTACGCGGCCAGCGCCCGCGCCAGCAGCAGCTCGCCGGCGCCCGGCTCACCACCCGGCGGGTGGTAGGAGTCCGCCGTGTCGAGCAGCGTCACGCCCGCGTCCAGCGCCGCGTGGACCGTGGCCAGGGCGCGGGCCTCGTCGGGGTGCCCCTCGATGGAGAGCGGCATGGCCCCGAGCCCGATCTCGCCGACCCGTACGTCACCGAGCACGCGGTACCGCATCAGCGCACCCCCAGCGTCTCGGAGAGAGCCTGCCCCAGCCACTCCGTGGAACGGCGGAAGGAGAAACCGAGCGCCGTCGCCCTGGAGTTGTCCATTCCGTACGAGCGGGCGAACGAGAAGGGCGACACCTCGCCGACCTCGACCTCCCGGAAAACGGTCCGGCCCCCGATCCGGCGCTCGATCTCGGCGCAGATGTCGGCGGTGGTGAGCGGGCCGTGGGAATGCGCGTTGACCGGCCCGGTGAACGAGGCCTCGGCCGCCCAGGCCAGGAATTCCGCGATCTCCTCCACGTACACGTAGGTGGCAGGATGATTCTCCGCGGGGACGGAGATCGGTTCGCCGGCCCGGATACGATCCGCGTAATGGCCGACCCGGCCGGTGAAGTCGTCCTCGCCACCCAGCACGTGGGCGACCCTTACGGCCACGTAAGGGAATGCGGGCCCGGCCGCGAAGACCGCCTCCGCCTGCCGCTTCCCCTCTCCGTAGTGCGTGGCGAGGAACTCCGGGTCGTCCCAGGGGAGATCGGGATCGACGACGACGGTGCGCGGGTCGACCGCCTCCTCCCGCACGGGTTCGGCCGCGTTCTCGTACGCGTACACCTCGACCGTCGACGTCATCACATAGCGCCGTGTGCGCGGCCCGAGAACCCGCCGTGCGATCGCCGCCTGGCGCGGGGTGTAACAGACCTGGTCGACGACGACATCGAATTCCCGGTCGCCCAACGCGCTTTCCAGAGCGGCCTCGTCGTTCCGGTCGGCGATCAGATGGTCCACGCCCTTCGGAACACCCGAAGAACCCCGGTTGAGAATCGTCACGCCATGTCCGGATTCCAGTAGACGGGACGTCAGGCGCTTTCCGAAATAACGGTTGCCGCCGATGATCAATGCGTTCATGCGACAAGTGTTACGTTGAGCGCTCGTTGACTGAAGGGGGAAACATGGGAGTCCAGGCCGCCGCACCGAAGGAACCACGGCATTCGCGCCCTGTCGCCGACGAAACCTCGGCGGGGGCCTTCGACCCCATCGACCGGCAGATCCTGGAACTCCTCCAGGAGGACGGCCGGATCAAGCTCAGCGAACTCGGCCGCCGCGTCCGGCTGAGCCCCGCGGCCGTCACCGAGCGGGTCCGCAGGCTGGAGGCCTGCGGAGCGATCACGGGCTACGGCGCCCATGTCTCCCCGGCCCGCCTTGGCTACGGCATCCGGGCCTTCATCCGCGTCGACCCGCACGGCGGCTACACCCTCAGACACCCCAGAACACTGGAGCTGACCGGCCGCCCGGAGGTCCTGGAGGCCCACCACCGTCGTCGGCGAGGACTGCTGGATCCTCAAGGTCGCCGTCACCGACACCCTCCACCTCGAGGACGTCCTGGAACAGACCTCGGCGCTCGGCCGGACGACCACGTCGATCGTCCTGTCGTCCCCGGTGGAACGCAAACCGCTCCTGCCGCCGGCGCCGTGAACGAGTCCTGACATCCCGCCGGCCGCTCCCCCCGCCGGCCGCTCCCCCCGCCGGCCGCCCCCCCCGGCCGGCCGCGGCGCACGACGCGGAGGGTGTCGGCTCCCTCCTGTCAGGACTGGGCGGCCTCGGCCTCCGCCTTCTCCTTCAGAGGCTTGTAGACCGCGTCCCACGCACCGGGGCGCCTGTGGAGGTCCCCAACCAGGAGCGTGAACAGGTTCGCGTCGAAATTGACCCCGTACAGACCGCCGTCGATGTTGTTGCCGTTGACGACGACCGTGGGTGTGCCCGGGCCGATGGGATCGTCTCCGGTCTTCTCGTAGGCCTGCTGGGAGGCGGTGACGAACGAGCGGTACTTCATCGTCCTGACCGCCAGGTCGAAGGTCTCATCGCGAAGCCCCGGAACCTCGTCGGCCAGCTCCAGAAGGCGTTCGGTGGTGAACCCGCCGCTGCTTTCCACGGCGGCCTGGTTCTCGAAGATCACCGCGTGGTACTCGACGAACTTCTGTTTCTCCAGAGCGGCACGCAGTGCGTTCACCGTGCGCTTCGATCCGTCGCCTCCGAGACGCTCGTCCTTGAAGGAGGCGAAGGTGTACTCGGCCCTGATCTCTCCCGTGAGCAGTAGCTTCTGGAGACCTTCGGCGCCCGTGCGCTCGTACTCCTCTACGACCGGGCACCGCGGATCCTCGTACACGCGCACCGTCGAACGAGCCGCGGGATTCCCGACCACGATCGTCGTGCCGTCCTGATCCCGCTCCTCCGGCAGCCGCTCGGCGGACGCGTAGCGGGCCGTCCCGGTCCGTACGGCCGGGTGGGAACCCCCGGGCTCTTCTCCGTTCTCCGGCCCGGCTTCTCCGGCCCGGTGGCCGAGCGGCGTGCATCCCACGAAGGCGCCTATGAGACCTACCGTGATGGCCACGCGTACCGTTCTGCTGATCTCCATCGAACTCCTGTTCCTCCCCTGTGAACAGGCGGACTCTACGCGTCCGTTCGGACAGTCGCTCCACAGGGCCTTTGCCTTGACGTCGGCGTCAAGGCGTACGTTCGGGGACATGCGAATCGGCGAGCTGGCCGAGCGGGCCGGAACGACCACGCGGACTCTGCGCTACTACGAGTCCCGTGGCCTTCTGGCAGCCCGGCGCACGGAGAACGGCTACCGCACGTACGACGAGGACGACCTGCGTCTCCTCCGGCAGATCAGGGGCCTGCAGGACTTCGGGTTCGAACTGGAGGAGACCCGGCCGTTCGTCGAGTGCCTGCGGGCGGGCCACCCCGCGGGGGACGCCTGCCCCGCCTCGCTCGACGTGTACCGCCGCAAGCTCGCGGAGCTGGACGGCCTCGTCGAGCAGCTCCAGGCGGTACGCGCGCAGGTCGCCGCGCAACTGCTGAGGGCCGAGGCGGAACTGCCGGGCGGCCCCGAACCCACCTGCGAACTCGGAGGATGAGCCATGACCGACGTAACCGACGTGACGGACGCGGTGTTCGACCACGAGGTACTCCAGGCGGACCTCCCGGTCCTGGTGAAGTTCACCGCGGACTGGTGCGGCCCGTGCCGCCAACTCGAGCCGGTGCTCGCCGCGATCGCGCAGGAGGAGCACGGCCGGCTGAAGATCGTCCGGATCGACGTGGACCGCAACCCGGAGACGACGGTCCGCTTCGGCGTCCTGGCCACGCCCACGCTCATGGTGTTCCGCGCCGGCGAACCCGTGAAGTCCCTCGTCGGCGCCCGCCCGAAGCGCCGCCTCCTCCACGAGCTGGAGGACGCCTTGACCCCGGCGGCCCGGTAGTCCTCTGGCAGGATCGCCTGATACGACGACGGCAGACGTCGCAACGGGAGAAGAGAGAGCCACAGGCATGACCGACAAGCCATCGCTGCGCGCGTACATCGACCGCTACGCGGCGGGTGAGATCCCGCGCGACGAGGCGCTGGCCGCCATCGCCGCCTGGGACTTCGAGGAGGAGTGGTTCGACCCCACCCACACGGCCCCGACGCACCAGGACAACACCCTGGCCGTGGTCAACCAGGCATGGGGCCTCGGGAAGCTGCGGGACGAGGACATCGAGGTCATCCGTTCTGCCCTCAAGCGACGTGGGTTCTGACCTGAGATCGTCCGTGCCGGGCAGAGGAAGGAAGCGCGCGTGTCAGTGACGGGGGAGTACGAGCCGGTCTACCGAGAGCTCCAGCGGCGGATGAGTACCGGCGGGGACCTGGCGATGGGAGGGGACTTCGACACCCAGAACCGGCATATGGAAGCTGGAATCTGGACTCTCCAGCGCAAGGGTCTGCACGTCGAGCTTCTCGAGCAGTTCAAGGAACAGTGCAAGGGCAAGCCCCGCGACGGCCACGCCGTGCTCTTCACGGGCGGGGCACCCGGCTCCGGCAAGGGCAGGGCGCAGAAGAACATGGCGCTGTGGGAGTCGCAGGACACCGCGCTCGGTGAGGAACTGCGCCGCCTGCACGGTGTGGACCTCGACGACTACGTCGTCCTCGATCCGGACGAGTTCAAGGTGAAGCTCTTCGAGCACGGTGGCGCGCCGGAGCTTCCCGCCTCCCGCGACCGACTGCACGACGGCCGCGCGTTGTCCCCGTCGGAGAAGGCCTCTCTGGTCCACCGCGAGTCGGGCCATGTCCAGAACATGATCGAGCAGTGGGCCCGTAGCGAGGGTTACAACCTGCTCTACGACCAGTCCCTGCGCGCCCTCGGCTGGACCGCGAACCTTCTCAACGACCTTCAGAACGAGGGCTACGACAAGCGTGTCGTGCTGTCCGTCGAGGTCCCCGAGGAGCAGTGTCTGCAGCAGAACGCCGACCGCTG
Organism: Streptomyces sp. NPDC013317; assembly: GCF_055563155.1. Classification (NCBI taxonomy): domain Bacteria; kingdom Bacillati; phylum Actinomycetota; class Actinomycetes; order Kitasatosporales; family Streptomycetaceae; genus Streptomyces; species Streptomyces sp. NPDC013317. Next base: position 312,544 of record NZ_JBVHDX010000002.1, on the reverse strand, counting down.
GATGACCGGCCGTGAACGGTTCGACGCCGGGCAGGACTGGTACGGCGGCCGGATGGCGCCCGAGGGGTTCATCCGGAGCCTGTACGAGGCGAGCGAGACGGGCCGGGGCTACTCCGTCGGCCGGGAGAACGCCGAGCACCTCGCGGAGCAGGGCCTGGCCACCGGGCTCATCACCACCGACCGGGGGGACTTCCGCGCCAAGCCCGCTGCCCCTCCGCTCCCGGCGGCCGCCCCGCCCGTCCCGACCCGGCCCCCCGCGCAGGCCTTCCAGCAGGGTGACACCACGGTAGGGGTGGGCAGGGGCGCCGCGTTCATGCCTGGCGTGACGGTGACCCCGACGCGCCCCCCGGCCTCCCGGGGTCCCGTCACCCCGACGACACCCCCGCCGCCCACGCCGGGACCGGCGCGCGGCACGGGCGTCGACCGCTGACGGCGCAGGACCGGGGTCGGGGCCTGGACCCGGATCACGACCGGGACTCAGGCCCCGACCCCGACCCGACCAGAGGCTCCTCCTCCCACAGTGCGGTGCTGTGCGCGCCGATGAGGTGTTCGATCCGGCGCAGGGCCTCGTCGGCCGGCAGGGGGGCGAGTCGGCGGCCGTCGCGCAGCCGCAGGGCCACCAGACCGTCCGCCGCCTCCCTCGCGCCGACCACCGCCTGGTACGGCACGAGGCGGGCCTCCCGGACGCGGGCGCCCAGGCTGCCGCGGTCGGGGCCCGCCACCTCCGCCCTCAGACCGCGCTCCACACACCGTGCGGCGAGCGCCTCGGCGACGGACCGCTCGGACTCCGAGACCGGCAGGACGACCAGCTGGACGGGGGCCAGCCAGCCGGGGAACGCGCCGCCGTGCTGTTCGAGGAGGTGGGCGACGGCACGCTCCACACTGCCGACGACACTGCGGTGGATCATGACCGGCCGGTGCCGCGCGCCGTCCGCGCCGATGTAGCGCAGGTCGAACCGCTCCGGCTGGTGGAAGTCGATCTGCACGGTCGACAGGGTGGACTCACGGCCGGCCCGGTCGGCGACCTGCACATCGATCTTCGGACCGTAGAACGCGGCCTCGCCCTCGGCGGACTCGTACGGCAGCCCCGAGTCGTCGAGCACCTCCCGGAGCAGGGCCACGGAGCGCTGCCACAGCTCGGGGGCGTCGACGTACTTCCCGCCCGGCCCGGGCAGCGAGAGCCGGTAGCGCGCGGGGACGATGCCCATCGCCTCGTACGCCCTCCGGATCAGCTCCAGCGCGCCCGCGGCCTCCTCCCGGACCTGGTCCAGGGCGCAGAAGATGTGCGCGTCGTTGAGCTGGATGGCCCGGACCCGGGTCAACCCGCCGAGGACGCCGGAGAGTTCGGAGCGGTACATGGGCCCGAGTTCGGCCATGCGCAGGGGCAGGTCGCGATGACTGTGGGGGCGGGAGCGGTAGATCACCGCGTGGTGGGGGCAGAGGCTGGGGCGCATGACGACCTGCTCTCCGCCGAGCTCCATGGGCGGGAACATGTCGTCGCTGTAGTGCGCCCAGTGCCCTGAGATCTCGTAGAGCTCCCGCTTCCCGAGGACGGGCGAGTACACGTGCCGGTATCCGGCGCGCCGCTCGACCTCCCGTACGTACTCCTCCAACGCGTGCCGTACGGCAGCTCCGTCGGGCAGCCAGTACGGCAGGCCGGCCCCGATCAGCGGGTCGGTGTCGAACAGGTCCAGCTCGCGTCCGAGCCTGCGGTGGTCGTGGTGCATGTCGCCCTCCTGGGGGTGGCCGCCCGGGGGCGAGCGGCCGGAGGAACGACGAAGCCCCGGGGCGCTCGGCCCCGGGGCTTCGTGACGTGGACAGTGGTCAGCGCGCCGGGACACTCTCCGGCGTCGTCGTGATGACCGCGGCACGCTTCATACGGTCGACCGTAGCGGGTCCGCCCCCGGCGCGCACCGGGTTATGCGGGGAGCCTGAGCCCCACGCGGCGCGTCACGAGGTTCACCGAGGTGACCTCGACGGACACCTCGTCCCCCGCGCGCGGGGTGAGTGCGCCGAGGTCGTCCTCGTGGAGCAGCCCCTCGACGTCCGGTGCCACCCTGACGAAGACCCCGAAGGGCACGACCTCGGTGACCCTCCCGGCCCTGGCCCCGGCGAACCCTCCGCGGGCGAAGGCGGTCAGCGGATCGGGCTCCAGGGCCTTGAGCGAGAGCGCGATCCTTTCCCGCTCCATGTCGATGTCCAGGACCTCGACGGTCACCTCCTGGCCTTCCCGCACCACGTCCGAGACGGCGTCGACGTGCCGCCAGGACAGCTCGGCCACATTGATCATGCCGTCCAGGCCGCCCAGCTCGACGAAGGCGCCGTACCGTTCGATCCGCGAGACCACACCCGTGCGGACCTCGCCCCGCTCCAGGCCCCTCAGGAACGCCTCCCGCTCCGGTCCCGTCAGCGTCAGCAGCTCCCGGGCAGCCGCGAACGCCGACTCGCTCAGCAGCGACCGCCACCGTGTGAAAAGCCTCAGCAGCGCTCCGCCGTGCCGCGAGAAGAGCTCCCGGTTCTCCCGCAGCACGTCGACCTCGTTCGCGGCCGTCAGCTCCGCGAAATCGGCCCGCTGCCGCGCCGTCGGAAGGAAGGTCCCGCCGGTGAACCGGTCCCGGAAGGTACCGTCCTCGCTCCCGAGGCGCGCGTACGAGAATTCCCGGTCGCAGCTCGCGTAGAAGTACACGAGCTCCTCGGCCTCCGCCCCGATCGCCGACGCCAGGACCTCGCGCTTCTCCAGCGGCAGCAGGTGCTCGGGAAAGCCGTCCGTGCCGTAGAAGGCGTGGCACAGTCCGGCGAGCCGAAGGGCGTCCCGCGCGCCCCAGGAGGCCAGTCGGGCCTCGACCCGGTCCAGATGACCGAGCAGCGTGCCCCCCGGATGCCGCAGCGTGTCCGCTCCCCGCGCGATCAGCAGATCGCGTGCCGCGTCCTTACCCGTGTCTCTCCCCATGAGACATGAAAATACCCCGACTAGAATTGCAGTCGGGGTCGGAACTCGCGTATATTCATGGATTCCGTGTCTACGCACAACAAGGCACAACAGAAGACACGGAGAAGTTCAATAAACGCACTGTATCGCGCCGGGAGTCGAATTGTCAACCGAGGAATTTCGGAAAGAGCAGCAATTCATCACAGAGCTCTACGCACGACTCGACCACCTGAGGGACCAGGCCGAGGCGGCCGTCGGGCAGGCCCTGAAGACGCCCTGGGTCGGCAACCAGGGACGCCTCGAACGTGACGTGCTGGTCGCCGAACAGTCCGGCGTGCTCGGCGCCCTCAACGCGGGGGAGAGCGGCCTCTGCTTCGGGCGGCTCGTCTTCCAGGACGGGCGCGACCACCACATCGGCCGCATCGGCGTCCGGAAGGACGACCCGAACCGCACCCCCCTCGTCGTCGACTGGCGCGCCGACGTCGCCCGGCCGTTCTACCTCGCCACCGGGTACGAGCCGATGGGCCTCAGCCGCCGCCGGCACATCACCACCCGGGGCCGCGAGGTGACCGCCCTCCACGACGAGGTCCTCGACCTCGCCGACCGGACCCGGACCGGGCACGAGAACCGGGACGCCGACGAGGTGCTGCTCGCCTCGCTCGACGCGGCCCGCACCGGACGCATGCACGACATCGTGCAGACCATCCAGGCCGAGCAGGACCGCATCATCCGCTCCCCGCACCGCGGCGTCCTCGTCGTCGAGGGCGGCCCCGGCACCGGCAAGACCGCCGTGGCCCTGCACCGTGCCGCGTACCTCCTCTACGCGCACCGCGAGCAGCTCGCCAAGCGCGCCGTCCTCATCGTCGGGCCCAACCCCGCCTTTCTCGGCTACATCGGCAACGTCCTGCCCTCCCTCGGCGAGACCGGCGTCCTGCTCGCCACCCCCGCCGAGCTCTTCCCCGGCGTCCGCGCCACCGGTACGGACGCCCCGCGCGCCGCCGCCGTCAAGGGCGCCGCCACGATGGCCGAGGCCCTCGCCCACGCGGTACGAGACCGGCAGCAGGTCCCCGACCGCGGCGAGCCGCTCGTCGTCCCGCACGACGACGGCGACCTCGTCATCGACTGGGACATGGCCCTGGAAGCCCGTCACAAGGCCCGCGAGACCGCCCTGCCGCACAACCTCGCCCGCCCCTACTTCGTCTTCAACATCCTCGACGCCCTCGCCGAACAGCTCGCCGACCGGATCGGCGCCGACCCCTACGGCGGCCCCAACTTCCTCGGCCCCGACGACATCGCCCTGCTCGCCAAGGGCATCGCCGCGAGCGCCGAGGTCCACGCGGCCCTCGACACCCTGTGGCCACACCTCACCCCCGAGTCCTTCCTCGCCGACTACCTCGCCGAGCCCACCCACCTCACCGAGGAGGACGCGGCTGCGATCCGGCGCGAGGAAGGGCCCTGGACCCCCGCCGACGTACCCCTGCTCGACGAGGCCGCCGAACTCCTCGGCGTGGACGACTCCGCCGCCCGCGCGGCCGCCGAGGCCGAGCGGGAGAAGCAGATCCGGTACGCGCAGGGCGTGCTCGACGTCAGCTACGCCTCCCGCACCTACGAGTTCGAGGACAAGGAGGAGCAGGACAAGGACGCCGCCGAGGTCCTCGCCGCGCACGACATCATCGACGCCGAGCGGTTCGCCGAGCGCCACGAGGAGGCCGACCACCGCAGCGCCGCCGAACGCGCCGCCGCCGACCGCACCTGGGCCTTCGGCCACATCATCGTCGACGAGGCGCAGGAGCTCTCCGCGATGGCCTGGCGGCTGCTGATGCGCCGCAGCCCCAACCGCTCGATGACCCTCGTCGGCGACCCGGCGCAGACCGGCGACGCGGCGGGCGTCGGGGCGTGGGAGCGGATCCTCGCGCCGTACGTGGACGACCGCTGGGAGCTCGTACGGCTCGGCGTCAACTACCGCACCCCCGCCGAGATCATGGCCGTCGCCGCCGACGTCAGGCGCGAGGCCGACCCGGACTTCGAGCCGCCCCGCTCGGTGCGCACCACCGGCGTCGAGCCTTGGGAGCGGACCGTCGAGGACCCGGTGAAGGAGACGGCCGACGCCGTCGCCGCCGAGACCCGCGAAGAGGGCCGCCTCGCGGTGATCGCCCCGCCGGAGCTCCACCCGGAGCTGATCGCGGCCCTGCCGGAGGCCTCGCACGGGGCGGCGCCCGACCTGACCCGCCCCGTGGTCCTGCTCGACCCCCGTCAGGCCAAGGGCCTGGAGTTCGACACGGTCCTCGTCGTCGACCCGGACGGCATCCGGGCCGGCGCCACGCACGGCATCAACGACCTGTACGTGGCGCTGACCCGGGCCACCCAGCGGCTGGGGATCGTCAGGCGGGCCTGAGCCAGACCGTCGCCAGCGGCGGCAGCGTCATCCGCACGCTCGCCGAACGGCCGTGGGAGGGCGTCGACTCGGTCTTCACCGGGTCGGTGCTCACCACGCCACCGCCGCCGTAGCGCGTCTCGTCCGTGTTCAGGACCTCCACCCATGCGGCGCACGTGTCCGGGACCCCGAGCCGGAAGTCGTGCCGTACCACGGGGGAGAAGTTGCAGACCGCGAGCAGCGGCGAGCCGCTGGCGTCGTAGCGGAGGAAGGCGAAGACGTTGTCCTCGGCCGCGTCGCCGACCACCCACTGGAAGCCCGCGGGGGCGGTGTCCCGCTCCCACAGCGCCGGGGTGTCGCCGTACACCGTGTTCAGGTCCCGCACGAGGTCCCGTACGCCCCGGTGGTCCGCCTCCGCGCCGTACGACGGGTCGAGCAGCCACCAGTCCGGCCCGTGTTCGGCCGACCACTCCGCGCCTTGGGCGAACTCCTGCCCCATGAAGAGCAGTTGCTTGCCCGGGTGGGCCCACATGAAGCCCAGGTACGCGCGGTGGTTGGCACGCTGCTGCCACCAGTCGCCGGGCATCTTCGACACGAGGGACTGCTTGCCGTGCACGACCTCGTCGTGGGAGATCGGCAGGATGTAGTTCTCGCTGTACGCGTACACCATCGAGAACGTCATCTCGTTGTGGTGGTACTTGCGGTGCACCGGCTCCTTGGAGACGTAGCCCAGGGAGTCGTGCATCCAGCCCATGTTCCACTTCATGCCGAAGCCGAGACCGCCGAAGCCGCCGGGACCGACCTGGTCGGTCGCCCTCGTCACGCCGTCCCAGGCCGTCGACTCCTCGGCGAAGGTGATGACACCGGGGCAGCGGCGGTAGACCGTCGCGTTCATCTCCTGGAGGAACGCGACCGCGTCCAGGTTCTCCCGCCCGCCGAACTCGTTCGGCAGCCACTCGCCGTTCTCACGCGAGTAGTCGAGGTAGAGCATCGAGGCGACCGCGTCCACGCGCAGACCGTCGAGGTGGAATTCCTCGCACCAGTAGACCGCGTTGGCGACCAGGAAGTTCCGCACCTCCTTGCGGCCGTAGTCGAACTCCAGCGTCCCCCAGTCCGGGTGCGCGGAGCGGCGCGGGTCCTCGTGCTCGTACAGCGGCCGGCCGTCGAACTCCGCGAGCGCCCAGTCGTCGCGCGGGAAGTGCGCGGGCACCCAGTCCATCAGGACGCCGATCCCGGCCCGGTGCAGCGCGTCGACGAGGTACTTGAAGTCGTCGGGCGTGCCCATACGGGCCGTCGGCGCGTAGAAACCGGTGACCTGGTAGCCCCAGGAGCCGCTGAAGGGGTGCTCGGCGACGGCCATGAACTCCACGTGCGTGAAGCCGAGGTCGCGGACGTAGGCCGGCAGCTGCTCGGCGAGCTGCCGGTACGTCAGACCCGGCCGCCAGGACGGCAGGTGGAGCTCGTAGACGGAGAACGGCGCCTCGTGGTGCGGGCGCGCGCCGCGGCCCGCCATCCACTGCGCGTCGCTCCACTCGTGGTACGAGTCGGTGACGATCGAGGCGGTGTTCGGGGGGCACTCGGTGTGCCGGGCCATCGGATCGGCGCGCAGCGTGTGGGAGCCGTCGGGCCGGGTGATGTCGAACTTGTACACCGCGCCCTCGCCGATCCCGGGCACGAACAGCTCCCAGACACCGGTCGCGCCCAGCGAGCGCATCGGCAGCGCGGTGCCGTCCCAGTGGGTGAAGTCGCCGGTGACACGGACGCCGCGGGCGTTCGGGGCCCAGACCGTGAACCGGGTGCCGGTGACGCCCTGGTGGACCATGGGCCGCGCTCCGAGCGCCTTCCACAGCTCCTCGTGCCGGCCCTCCCCGATCAGATGGAGGTCGAGGTCGCCGAGCGCGGGCAGGAAGCGGTACGGGTCCTCCACGGGCAGCTCGTCGCCGTCGTAGCGGACCCGGAGCTCGTACGGGGGGATCTTGCGCAGCAGCGGCAGGAGCCCCGAGAAGAGGCCGTCGCCGTCGTCGTGCAGGACGACGCGCTTGCCCTTGGCGAGGACCGCGACCTCACGGGCGTACGGGCGCAGCACCCGGATCGCGACGCCACCGCGGACGGGGTGCGCGCCGAGGAGGGCGTGCGGGTCGTGGTGCTCGCCGGCGAGCAGCCTCGCCCGGTCCCCGGGATCGAGCGGCGGCGCCTTCTTTACCTCCTGGGCGGCCCGGGGTGCGGGCGTCTTGGCCGGGGGCGCTGCCGTCTTACGAGCGGATCGGGCGGTCACGGGGATGCCTCCTGCGAAGGTGTCGGAAGGATGGGCCGAGGAAGATGCGGCGGTTCCCACGCAACCGCAACGGCGCGGGTCCCGCACAGGACACTCCGCCGAACGGGCTGCGCACGCCCGCGGCGGGGGTCCGGGTTCACTCCGCTCCCGCGAGGCGTTCGATCGCGGCCATGGGGACCGGGAGCCAGTCCGGGCGGTGACGGGCCTCGTAGAGGACCTCGTAGACCGCCTTGTCCGTCTCGTACGCGCGCAGCAGAGCCGGGTCCGTGCGCGGGTCCGTGCCCGAGGCCTCCGCGTACCCCGCGCAGTACGCCGCCCGGCAGCGCGCCGCCCAGTCGGGCTTCCACGGGCGGTGCGTGCGCGCCGCGTAGTCGAAGGAGCGGAGCATCCCCGCGACGTCGCGGACCGCCGGCTGCGGACGGCACCGCTCGGCGAGCGGCTTCGCGGGCTCTCCCTCGAAGTCGATCACCGCCCAGCCGCCGTCCGTCGCCCGCAGCGTCTGCCCCAGGTGCAGATCGCCGTGCACCCGCTGCAGCCGCCCCGCGCCCACCGTGTCCCCGGCGGCCGCGAAGACCGCCCGGAGCCCGGGCACGTACGGCAGCAGCGCCGGCACCGCCTGCGCCGCCGCGTGCAGCCGCTGGTCCATCTCCCCGGCCAGCTGCTCCGCCTGCGTCCGCCGCAGCCGCTCGGTCGGCAGCGCCGTCGCCAGCGCGAGGTGCACCTCGGCCGTCGCCCGGCCGAGCGCCCGCGCCTCGTCGGTGAACTCCCGCCCGTCCGCCAGCGCGTCGAGGGCGAGCCGCCACCCGTCGCGCGAGTCCCGCAGATAGGGCTGGAGGACGCCGAGCGTGTTCGCGCCCGACTCGAACCAGGCCACCGGTGCCGGCACCCGCGCGCAGCCGGCCCGGGCCAGCGCGAGTGGCAGCTCCAGGTCCGGGTTCACCCCGGGGCTGACCCGTCGGAAGATCTTCAGGATGTACGCATCGCCGTACACGAGCGAGGAGTTGGACTGCTCGGCGTCCAGGACCCTCGGTGCGAGCGACGCGGGCAGCGGCGCCGAGCCGTGGAACGTCAGAGGGCCGATACGGCCCGGTGTGCGCAGCCGCTCGTAGAGCAGCCCGGCGAGCCGCGGGTCCCGCAGCCCTTCGTAGACCGCCCGGCCGGCCAACGGCCCCTGCCGGATCCGCCCGATCAGGGCGGGGGCGAGGCGCGGCGGCAGCTGGGTCCGTACGCCCAGGAGCAGTTGGTAGCAGTCGGCGGGCGTCCCGGCCGGGCGTGCCGGCTGTTCGACCCGTACGAGCAGGTGCAGCAGCCCGGGTCCCGTGCCGTCCAGCGGCAGCAGCTCGGTGGCCGCTTCCAGCGTGAATCCGGTGACCCGGCGGCCCTTGCCCGAGAACCAGCGCTGCCGGGGCAGCCATTCATGGAGCAGGGGAGCGAGTGACGGGAGGAGGGCGGCCGGGGCCCGGGTGGTGGATGCGGTCTCCGGCATGGCATCGCGTCCTTTCCCCGGGGGGCGCAGAATCGAGTTCGCGTGAATCGAGTTCAAATGCGCAGAGTGTCCCGGATGGCAGCATCGACTGTCCGGAAGTGCGGGACGTGTCGGGAGGGGAAGATCCATATGGGCCCGACAAGAAGGCCCGTATGGACCTGAATCGACCGTGTGTGGGACACAGTGCCCAGGGTGACGCGGGGGAAACCCGCCCCACCCCGGGCAGTTGGGCGATTTTCGGTCAGCTCTTGGCCGAACGGGCCTTCTTCAGCCGGAACCAGTAGAAGCCGTGGCCCGCCAGCGTCAGCAGGTACGGCCACTGTCCGATCGCCGGGAACCGCACCTGCCCGATCAGCTCCACGGGGCTCATCCCGTCGAACTGCCGCAGGTCGAGCTCCGTCGGCTGCGCGAAGCGCGAGAAGTTGTTCACGCAGAGCACGAGATCGTCGCCGGACTCCCGGAGGAAGGCGAGCACCGCCGGATTCGACGACGGCAGCTCCGTGTACGAGCCGAGCCCGAAGGCCCGGTTCTGCTTACGGATCTCGATCATCCGCTTCGTCCAGTGGAGCAGCGACGACGGCGAGGCCATCCCCGATTCCACGTTGGTGACCTGATAGCCGTGGACCGGGTCCATGATGGCCGGAAGCGTCAGCCGGCCCGGATCGCAGGACGAGAAGCCCGCGTTCCGGTCGGGCGTCCACTGCATCGGGGTCCGTACCCCGTCCCGGTCGCCGAGCCAGATGTTGTCGCCCATCCCGATCTCGTCGCCGTAGTACAGCACCGGCGAACCGGGCAGCGAGAAGAGCAGCGCGGTGAACAGCTCCATCTGCTTGCGGTCGTTGTCGAGCAGCGGGGCGAGCCGCCTCCGGATGCCGATGTTCGCCCGCATCCGGGGATCCTTGGCGTACTCCGCGTACATGTAGTCGCGCTCTTCGTCCGTGACCATCTCGAGCGTCAGCTCGTCGTGGTTGCGCAGGAAGATGCCCCACTGGCAGCCGTCCGGGATCGCCGGGGTCTTGGCCAGGATCTCGGAGACCGGGGTGCGTGACTCCCGCCGTACCGCCATGAAGATCCGCGGCATCACCGGGAAGTGGAACGCCATGTGGCACTCGTCGCCGCCCGAGGAGAAGTCCCCGAAGTAGTCGACCACGTCCTCCGGCCACTGGTTCGCCTCGGCGAGCAGCACCGTGTCCGGGTAGTGGTCGTCGATCTCCTTGCGGACCCGCTTCAGGAAGCCGTGGGTGGCCGGCAGGTTCTCGCAGTTGGTCCCCTCCTGCTGGTACAGGTAGGGCACGGCGTCCAGCCGGAAGCCGTCGATGCCGAGGTCCAGCCAGAACTTCAGCGCCGAGAGGATCTCCTCCTGCACCGCCGGGTTCTCGTAGTTGAGATCCGGCTGGTGCGAGAAGAACCGGTGCCAGTAGTACTGCTTGCGCACCGGGTCGAAGGTCCAGTTCGACGTCTCCGTGTCGACGAAGATGATCCGCGCGTCCTGGAACTGCTTGTCGTCGTCCGCCCAGACGTAGTAGTCCCCGTACGGGCCGTCGGGGTTGGCGCGCGACTCCTGGAACCACGGGTGCGCGTCACTCGTGTGGTTCATGACGAAGTCGATGATCACGCGCATGCCGCGCTGGTGCGCCGCGTCCACGAACTCCACGAAGTCGGCGAGATCGCCGAACTCCGGCAGCACGGACGTGTAGTCCGCGACGTCGTATCCGCCGTCCCGCAGGGGGGACTTGAAGAACGGCGGCAGCCAGAGGCAGTCGACGCCCAGCCACTGCAGGTAGTCCAGCCTGGACGTGATGCCCTTGAGGTCGCCTACGCCGTCCCCGTTGCTGTCCTGGAAGGACCGCACGAGCACTTCGTAGAAGACGGCCCGCTTGAACCAGTCCGGGTCACGGTCCTTGGCAGGCGTGTCCTCGAAGGTGTCAGGGACGGGTTCGTTGACTGTCATGGTGTGGGTGACCCTCCGGTCGACGGGGACGGTCGCAGGGCGAAGACGTGCGCGGGCGTGACGCCCGGCTCGAGGCGCACATAGTTGGCCCTGCCCCAGTGATAGGTCTCTCCGGTGAGCTCGTCGCGCACCGGTACGGTCTCGTGCCAGTCGAGGCCGAGCTCCGGCATGTCCAACGAGACCGTGGCCTCCTGGGTGTGGTGAGGATCGAGGTTGGCGACCACCAGAACGGTGTTCGAACCCGATCGCTTGCTGTACGCGATCACCGCGTCGTTGTCCGTGGCATGGAAGTGCAGGTTCCGCAGTCGGCGCAGAGCCGGATGGCGCCGCCTGACCCGGTTGAGCGTGGTGATCAGAGGCGCGATCGAGGCGCCGGTGCGCTCGGCCGACTCCCAGTCGCGGGGGCGGAGTTGGTACTTCTCCGAGTCCAGGTACTCCTCGCTGCCCTCCCGCAGCGCGGTGCCCTCGCACAGCTCGTACCCCGCGTACATGCCCCAGGTCGGCGAGAGGGTGGCCGCGAGCACCGCCCGTACCTCGAAGGCCGGCCGGCCGCCCGTCTGGAGGTACGCGTGCAGGATGTCGGGGGTGTTCACGAAGAGGTTCGGCCGCATGTGCGCCGCCGCGTCCCCGGACAGCTCCGTCAGGTACTCCGTGAGCTCGGCCTTGGTGTTGCGCCAGGTGAAGTACGTGTACGACTGCTGGAAGCCGATCGCGCCGAGGGTGTGCATCATGGCGGGCCGGGTGAAGGCCTCCGCCAGGAAGATCACGTCCGGATCGGCACCGTTGATCTCGCCGATCACCCGCTCCCAGAACACGACGGGCTTGGTGTGCGGGTTGTCTACGCGGAAGATCCGTACACCGTGGTCCATCCAGTGCCGCAGCACCCGGACGGTCTCGGCGACGATCCCGTCCATGTCCCGGTCGAACGCCACCGGATAGATGTCCTGGTACTTCTTCGGCGGGTTCTCGGCGTACGCGATCGAGCCGTCCGGGCGGTGGTGGAACCACTCCGGGTGCTTCTCCACCCACGGGTGGTCCGGCGAGCACTGGAGCGCGAAGTCGAGCGCGATCTCCAGGCGCAGCTCGCGGGCGCGGGCGACGAAGGCGTCGAAGTCCTCGAGGGTGCCCAGGTCCGGGTGGACCGCGTCGTGGCCGCCCTCGGGGGAGCCGATCGCCCACGGCACGCCGACGTCGTTCGGGCTCGCGGAGAGCGCGTTGTTGGGGCCCTTGCGGTGAGTGGTGCCGATGGGGTGGATGGGCGGGAGATAGACGACGTCGAAACCCATCGCCGCGATGGCCGGAAGACGCTCGGCCGCGGTACGGAACGTGCCCGGCTTCGTACGGCCCCGGACCTTCTTCACGCCCTCCGAGCGCGGGAAGAACTCGTACCAGGAGCCGTACAGCGCCCGCTCCCGCTCCACCTGGAGCGGCAACGCGGGGGAGGAGCTGACCAGTTCGCGCAGCGGATGCCGGTCCAGCGTCTCGGTCACCCGCGGGGCGAGCGCCGCCGCGAGCCGCGCCGCGGCAGAGCGGGACTCGTCCCGCATGGCGTCCGCCGCGGCCAGCACCGCCTCACGGCCGCCGCCCTTCTTCGGAACGCCCTTCGCGGCGCGCTCGTGCAGCTCGGCGCCCTCGGCGAGCACCAGCTCGGAGTCGATGCCGGCCGGGATCTTGATCTTCGCGGCGTGCCGCCAGGTCGCCAGCGGGTCGCTCCACGCCTCGACCGTGTAGGTCCACCGGCCCTCGGTGTCCGGCGTGACCTCGGCGCCCCACCGGTCGGTGCCGGGGGCGAGTTCGCGCATCGGGATCCAGGGCCCGGGCCGGCCGGACGGGCCGCGCAGCACGACATTGGCGGCGACGGCGTCGTGGCCCTCGCGGAAGACGGTGGCCGACACCTCGAAGGTCTCGCCGGCCACCGCCTTCGCGGGCCGGCGGCCGCAGTCGACCAGCGGGCGGACGTCCAGAACGGGAATGCGTCCCATGAGCGGATTCACAGCATCACCTGAGGGGGTACGGGGGTGCGGGTGGTGGTGCGCTCTTTGTAGCTCCGTCGACGGCTTGCGGGTTGCGGGCATGGCCGCTCCTGTCCGCGTTCACTCGGATGGCGGGTCTACGGGATGTACGTACGGGTGTGTGCCGGGGTGTTCGGGGGTGTTCGGGGGTGTACCGGGGGAGCCTTCCACCCACTCGGGGTGGGCAATCCGGCGCTTTGTTACCTACTCGGGCGTAGTGGCGCGTGCAAGGACACGGTGCCCACAACAATCCGGCCCCGTCCTTGTGGGACGGGGCCGAATGGCCGAATCTGCGCGGCGGGTGGAGGCGGGCCGGGGACGGATGGGGGCGGGGCGGGAGCGGGCCGGGGGCGCGTGGGCGGCGGCCTCACGCCCGTCGGGCACGCATGCCGCCGGGTATGCCGCGGCGTCAGCCCTGCGGGGACGGGGACTGCTCCTCCGCGTCGTCGCCGGACCACATCTGCCACGGCTGACGCGTCACCCACTCCTCCACCGGCGCGGGCCGTACCCGGAGCGCCTCTGCCGATACCCCGTCGTCGGCGGCGAGGAGCAGCGGGTCGGCCCCCGTCGCCATGTAGTGGTAGATCCCGGCGACCCCGGCCGCCGTCTCCGGACCGAGCAGCTGGCCCAGCCCGCGCTCGAAGACCTCCGGAGGGAGCTGCAGATACCGGACCGTACGCCCGAGCCCCCGGCTGAACGCGGCCGCCAGTTCGTCGCCCGTCAGCGACCCGGCCCCGCCGATGTCGAAGGTCCGGCCCTCGAGACCCTCGACGGTCAGTGCCGCGTGCACCGCCTCCGCGAGGTCCCGGTGCGACAGCCAGGCCGTCGGCGTGGAGGCGGGCAGCGGATAGGCCAGAATTCCCTCGTTCACCAGCGCCGGCCCGTTCCAGGGCGAGAACAGGTTGTCCAGGTACACCGGCGGCCGTACGACGACCAGCGGGACGCCGCTGGACCGCAGCTCCTCCTCGGCGACCCGCCGCGTCTCGAACGCGGCGACCGCGTTCGGTCCTTGCGGGAGACGGGTGTTGGCGTTGAAGACCAGGCGCACGGTCCCGGCGGCCAGCGCGGCGTGCGCCACGTTCCGCGCGTAGCGGCGTATCCGCTCCACGTCGTACACGAGCGGCATCGTCACCACGGCGTGCGTGGTCCCCTCGAAGAGCCGCCGCGCGTCGGCGGGGCGCGCCAGGTCGCCCGCGACGAAGAAGGCGCCGGGCAGCGGGGGGCGGTCCCCCGCGGGGCGCCGGGTGAGCGTCCGGACCCGGTGGTGGCGCTCGACCAGCAGACGCGCGATCGCGCCGCCCTGGAAACCGGTCGCTCCGACGACCGCGACCCGCATCGGAATCTGACTGGACATGTGTCGTTGAGGCCCTTCGATAAGGTATGGCTGCTGCCATGACGTCTTTCTCAGGCTGGCGGCGGCGGCTCACACCGTTCAATTAACAAACCGGGGCGGAAGTTGAAGGATCGTCCATGGACACCGTGGCAACCGACCGTGACGACCGGCGTGAGGATGACGAGGCCGAGGACCTCCTGAGCGAGCTGCTCAAACCGCTCCGCCTGACCGGCGTCTTCGACAGCCGGTGGCATGTCCGCGCTCCCTGGGCCATCGAGGGCGACGCGGAGCAGAGCTGTGCCGTGCTCCACTACATCGTGGAGGGCGGCTGCTGGATCACGGGCGACGGCCAGGCCCCGCTGGAGCTCAGCGCCGGCGACCTGATCGTCTTCCCGACCGGCACCGCCCACCGGCTCTCCGACCGCCCGGACCGCCAGGGCGTCCCGCTCAAGGCCGTACTGCCCGAGCGGCGGCCCGGCACGTCGGGGGAGATCCGCATCGACGGCACCGGAGCGGTGAGCCGGCTGCTGTGCGCCGGACTCCACTACGACGCCAGCGCGGCGAGCACGCTCTACACCTCGCTGCCCTGGGCCCTGGTCCTGGACGGCGCCCAGGTCGACCGCGAGCCGCTGCTCCGCGACACCCTCCGCCTGCTCGCCTCCCCGGACCGCCCCGTGGGCCCGGGCGACCGTCTCATCACCCTGCGCGCCTTCGAGATGGCCCTGGTCCTCGCACTGCGCCCCCTGCTGCGGGACCTGGCCGACAACCCGACGTCGCTGCCCCTGCTGCGCCACCCGGGCATCAGCCAGGCGATGGTGATGATCGCGACCCGATTCGCCCAGCCCTGGACGATCGACTCCCTGGCCCGCGAGGTCGGCATGTCCCGCTCGGCGTTCACGGCGGCCTTCCGCGCCCTGGTGGGCGAATCCCCGGCCCGCCACCTCACCTCCCGCCGCATGCAGGAGGCGGCCCGCCTCCTCTCCGAAACCACCCTCCCCCAGTCGGCGGTCCCGTCGAGGGTCGGCTACCAGAGCGCGGTCGGCTTCCACCTGGCGTTCCGCAAGTGGTTCGGCATGACCCCCGGTGAGTACCGGGCGGGGGTGTGCAGCGCGGCGTGATCCGCGTCCGCACGCGGCAGCACCGACGGGTACCGGGCCGCGGGGGTTCTCGACGATCCGGAAAACCGCCCCGCGAGGAGACGCGCAAGCACACGCTGCTGGGGAGGCCTTCGGCGTCGTCTTAGAGCGACAGTCGAACCCTTGAGGTGCCCGATCGTCACAAAAGCCCCATCATCCCCACGCGACTGGCCGGTTCTTAAGGACCGGTGGACGGTCGTTCATTGCCTCGTGTGTCCCGTGACGGGAAGGCTCGACTCCGGTACATGGCGTGACACACGAGGAGAGGCGATATCACCGTGACGAGGTCCGGGCAGGAGTATCTGGAGGCGCTGCGCGACGGGCGTGAGGTCTGGCTCGACGGGGAGCGGGTCAAGGACGTCACCGCGCACCCCGCCTTCCGGGCCACCGCGGGTTCCTTCGCCGGGCTCTTCGACCTCGCCCGGGACTCCCCGCACGCGCCCGATCTCGTGTCCGGCGGCGTGCACCGGGCGTACGCCGTGCCGCGGTCGTACGAGGACCTCGTCGCGCGGCGCCGGGCGTACAAGGTGTGGGCCGAGGCGAGTTACGGGTTCCTGGGGCGTACGCCGGACTACATGGCCTCGGGCGCCGCCGGGTTCGCCGCCGCTCCCGGGGTGTTCGACAGGGGGGACTTCGCGGGGAGTGAGAACGCGCTCGCCTATCACCGTCGGCTCGCCGAGGGCGGGCTGCACTGCGCCTTCACCATCACCGACCCCGCCTGCGAGGGCGTCCGGGTCGTCGAGGAGCGCGACGGCGGGATCGTCGTGCGCGGGGCCAAGACCATCGGCACCGGGGCCGTCTTCGCCGACGAGATACTCGTGGGCACGATCGAGCCGCTTCCGGAAGGGGAGGTCGATCGGGCCGTCACCTTCGCCGTACGGGTCGACACGCCTGGGCTCAAGCTCGTCTCGCGGACCTCGTACGAGGGCAACGCCCGGTCCGTCTTCGACCAGCCCCTCTCCTCCCGTTACGACGAGAACGACGCGCTGCTGGTCTGCGACGACGTCTTCGTCCCCTGGGACCGCGTGCTGACCTACCGCGACGTCGCCGCGACCGCCGCCATGTGGTGGGAGACCCCGGCGTACGTGAACTTCGTCCACCAGTCCGCCACCCGGTTCTGGACCAAGCTGGAGTTCCTCACCGGACTCGCGATCCTGCTCGCCCGGTCCAACGGCACGGAGAGCATTCCGCAGGTCACCCAGGCCATCGGGCGGCTCCTCGGGATGGTCGCCCAGGCCAAGGCGTTCGTCCTCGGCGCCGAGGCGTCCCACGAGCCCGTCGACGGCGGGCGGGGCGGTGTACGGCCCGGGCAGGAGATCTCCTTCGCCCAGCGCATCATGGCCGGCGAGCTGTACCCGCGTGCCGTGGCGGACATCAAGCTGCTCGCCGGCGGGGCGATCATCCAGACCCCGGCCAGTGGACGAGATCTGCTCCACCCCGAGCTCGGGCCGCTCGTCCAGCGTTACGTCCGTACCCCCGGCGACCCCGCCGAGAGCCGGCTCAAGCTCCTCAAGCTCGCCTGGGACGCCCTCGGTTCGGAGTTCGCCGGCCGCCACGAGCAGTACGAGCGCTTCTACCAGGGCGCCCCGCACGTCTACCTCACCATGCAGACGTGGGCCGGGGCCGCGGACGCCTGCGAGAGCCTGGCCCAGACCTGCCTGGACGGCTACGACCTGGGTACGACGAAGTGAGCGCGCCCCGGAGGGAAGGGGATCCCGGCTGGGGCCGGCGCGGGGTGAGCGAGCCGGATCCCGGTTGGGGGCGACGGCCGGCGGCCACGTGCGCTCTCCGCGCGGAGGCCTCCCCGTGACGGCCGGCCGCGTCCCCCGTGGCGCCCTCCCGCTGCTCGCCGCCACCCAGCTCCTGCTGATCCTCGACACCGCGATCGTCAACGTCGCCCTGCCCTCCGTCGGGGAGGACCTCGGGGCGGGCTCCGCCGGCCTGTCCTGGGTGGCCAACGCGTATCTCATCGCCTTCGGCGGGCTGTTGCTGCTCGGCGGGCGCGCCGCCGACCTGCTCGGACACCGGCGTGTGTTCCGGGCCGGACTCGTGCTGCTCGCCGCCGCCTCCGCGCTCGGCGGGCTCGCGCCGAGCGCGGGTGTCCTGGTCGCCGCCCGGGCCGCGCAGGGCGTCGGAGCCGCGTTCGCCGCGGCCGCGGCGTTCGCCCTGCTGCTCGTCCTCTTCCCCGACGGGCCCGCCCGGCACAAGGCGCTCGGCGCGTTCGCCGCGATGGGTGGTCTGGGCGGCGTCCTCGGCACCGTACTCGGCGGGGTGCTCACCGACCTCCTGAGCTGGCGCTCCACCTTCTGGCTCAACGTCCTCGCCGCCGCCGTCCTGGCCCTGTGGGGGTCCGCCGTCCTGCGCGGAACCCCCAAGTCCGCCCAGGCGCCCGGCTTCGACCTCGCCGGCGCGCTCAGCGTCACCGCCGGGCTCGCCCTCGTCGCGTACGCGCTCGTCGGGTCCGCCGCGCACGGATGGCTCTCCGCGCCGACCCTCGGAGCGGGCGGCGCCGGCCTCGTCCTGCTCGCCGTGTTCGCCGTCGTCGAGACCCGTACCGCCCGGCCCCTCGTCCCGCCCGCCGTCCTCGCCCGCCCCGCGCTTCGGCTCGCCAACCTGCTCAGCGCCCTCGCCCAGATGACGCTGTTCCCGATGTTCTTCCTGGTCAGCCTCTATCTGCAGAGCGTCGTCGGGTACGCCCCACTCGGCGGCGGGCTCGGACTCCTGCCGCTCTCCCTCGTCGTCGTCGCGGTCGCCCCGCAGACCGGCCGGCTCATATTCCGCCTCGGCCTGACGCGGACCATGACGCTCGGCTTCACGCTGCTGTGCGCCGGCACCGTCTGGCTCGCCCTCGCGCTCCGGCCCGACGGCACGTTCCTCACCACCGTCCTCGCGCCGAGCCTGCTGCTCGGCGCCGCCCTGCCGCTGGTCATGGTCGCCACCAACGTGGCCGCCACCGCCGACGCCGCCCCCGCGGAGACCGGTCTCGCCTCCGGACTCGTCAACACCGCCCAGCAGTTCGGTTCGGTGCTCGGTCTCGCCGTCCTCGTGGCCGTCGCCGCCACCCATGGCGAATCGGCCAACGCGGCCGCGCGGACCGATGGATTCAGGGCCGCTCTGCTCGTCGGCGGGGCCTTTGCCGCCGTCGCCGCCGTGACCTCCTTACGCTTGCGCCTGCCCACGCCCACCCCGGCGCCGCCACGTCAGGGGCGCGTGGCCGAACCGCGATGACCGCGACGGCCTCGGTGAACGCGATGACGCGATCACCTCGGCGACCGCGATGATCGCGATGGCCGCGATGACTTCGGTGACCGCGGTGACCACGTAGACCCGGCGAGTGAGCCGAAGGGCGTCGCGGGTGTCGAGAGGGGAGTTCGCGCGCAGGTCCCGAGGAACGCGGGACCGAAGCGCGACCGACCGTCGACGCGCGCGCGAGGCGCCCGGAGGTGAACGAGCCCCAAATGGAGGGGGCATTTCCGTTGGCCCTGTACGACCTTGTCGCACCCCGACTCGAGGAACGCGGCGACCCGCGCTATCGCATAGCCGACATACGCGACGCCGATCCACTCGGCGCCGACGCCCTGCTCGCCGCGGTGCCCGCGATGAACGAACACGCCGATGTGCCCGCGCTCACCGTCGCGCTGCGGGCCCTCCTCCCGGAACGCGAACTCGCCGCCGAGTGGAGCGTCGTGGACGCGCTCGCCGCGATGCGCGACCTCGGCATCCTGCTCGGTTCGCTGAAACGTCACGGCACGCAGCCCGCGGCCGCCGTCCCCGAGGTCGTCCCGATCCTGGAACTCCTCGGCCGCCGCACCGACATGGTGCCGCGGGACACCGTCCACCACTACACGACCTGGAACCCGCTCGGCCCGCGCCAGCGCATGTACACCGGAGACCCCATGGAGGGCCGGCTCCAGGAGGCCGTCCGGATGACGTTCCCCGGCCTGGTCGCCGCCCTCGACACCTGCGCGCGGCTCGCCACGCTGGAGCCGTACGACCCCGGCTTCGCGGTCGCGCTCGACCGCACCGCCCACCACGTCCAGTCCATCGTCGACGCCATCGACTACACGGTCGCCCATGTCAGCCCGGAGTACTTCGCGCTCACCCTGCGCCCGTACTTCGAGGAGATCGACGTCGACGGGCGCGACTACCTCGGCCCCGCCGCCGCCCAGGTGCCCCTCTGGCTGATCGACCTGACGCTCTGGCAGTGCGACCGCTCCGACCCGGCGTACGACGCCTTCCTCACCGACTCCGTCGAGTACAGCCTGCCGTCCTGGCGGGAGTTCCACGCCCGGTACGCCGGCGGGATCTCCGCCGTCAGCAAGCTCTCGGCCGCCGTCAGCTGGGAGAGCGGCGACCGGCTGCCCCCGCAACTGGCCGCCTCCGCCCACGCGCTCGGCCGGGTCCTGAAGATCCTCAAGACCTTCCGCGCCCGGCACATCGGCATCGCCCGCAAGGCGTACGCGGACGACGTGCGGCTGTACGACGAGGGCAGCGGCGGCGCTCCCGTCGCCCTGCTGCGCTCGATACTCGACCTGACCAGGGACAACGAGACGCTGGTACGCCGCGCCTCCCAGGGCGTGTCGGGGGCGGCCCCGTCCCGGGCGACCGCCCGCTCCACGACCGCCCGCTCCACGACGGCCCGGTCCCAGGCGGCCCACGCCGCTCCCCGGACAGCTCCGGCCGCCGCGGCCCCTTCCCCCGTCTCCTCGGCCGCCGTGTCCTCCGCCGCCCCTGCGTACGCCCCTCGGGCGTACGCCGCCGGCCGCCCAGGGGGGCTCCGATGAGGCATCCCGCTCCGCACACCCCGCCCGCACCGGACGGCGGACTGCTCCACGTCGTCGTGGCCGGCGGCGGCATCGCGGGCCTCACCGCCGCCCTCTCCCTGCACGCCGCGGGATTCGACCGCGTCACGGTCGTCGAGTCCGTCCGGGAGAACCGCCCCGTCGGCGCCGGACTCAACCTGATGCCCCACGCGGTCCGCGAACTGGACGCGCTGGGCCTCCTGTCCCGCCTCGAAGCCGGGGCCCTGCGCACCCGCGAGCTGCGTTACTACCACCGTTCCGGCGGCCTGATCGCCCGGGAACCCCGGGGCCTGGGCGCCGGCTACCGGTGGCCCCAGCTCTCCATCCACCGCGCCCACCTCCAGCAGGTCCTGGCCGAGGCGGTACGGGAACGGCTCGGCGCCGCAGCCCTCGTGACCGGCGTCCGGGTGACCGGCGTCGAACCGCTCCCCGACGGCCGCCCCCGGATCCAGCTGGTCCACCGGGACGGTGCGGTCCGGGGCCGGGCCTCCCTCGAACCGGACGTGCTCGTCGGCGCCGACGGCATCCGCTCGGCCGTCCGGGCGGCGCTCAACCCCGGCGAAGGCGCACCGCCGTGGAACGGGACCCTGGTGTGGCGTGGCGTGTCCCGGATGCCTGCCCGGTCCGTCGGCACCTTCATGCTCATCGCGGGCGACGACCGCCAGAAGGCCGTGGTCTACCCGATGAGCGAGCCTTCCGGCCCCTCCCGCGAGGTCCTGGTGAACTGGGCCCTCGCAAGGCCGGCCGACACGGCGGACGAGCGCTACCTCGGCGACTGGAACCGTCCCGTCTCCGTGGAGTCCTTCCTGCACCACTACGAGGGCTGGGAGTTCGACGGCGTCAGCGTCACCGACGTCCTCAGGGCCGCCGACACCGCCCACGAGTACCCGATGGTCGACCGCGAGCCGCTGACCCGGTGGAGCCACGGCCGGACCACCCTCATCGGCGACGCGGCCCACGCCATGTACCCGGTGGGCTCCAACGGCGCCTCGCAGTCCATCCTCGACGCGCGCGCCCTCGCCCACTCCCTCGCGCTCCACCACGACCCGGCCGAGGCCCTCGCCGCCTACGAAGCGGCCCGCAGGCCCGTCACCACCGAACTGCAGCGCGCCAACCGCAGGCTCGGCCCCGAGGTCGTCATCAGCATGGCGCACGAGCGGGCGCCGCACGGCTTCACCGACATCCACCAGGTGATCCCCGCCGCCGAGCTGGCCGCCGTCGCCGCACGCTACGCCGTCAGCGGCGCGGCCGACCCCGCCACCGTGAACGAAGGCTCGCCCTACGAGGTGCGAAGCGGCCACGAGCCGCACAGCGCGCCGTACGTCGGCGCCCCACCCGTGCGCGCGCCGCGCTGACGCCCCTCCCGGGCCACGGCACCACCCCCGCGCGCCGTGGCCCGGGAGCGCGGGTTGGCCTACCTTCGGTGGATGCACGACCGGCTGCACAGCGTGGTGCGTCGGCTCCGCTCCGTCATCCCCTGCGAAGGTGGAACACGTGAAGGCAATCCGTCGATTCACCGTGCGTCCCGTCCTCCCCGACACCCTTCGACCCCTCACCGACCTCGCGCGGAACCTGCGCTGGTCCTGGCACGACCCGACCCGTGAGCTCTTCGACTCCGTCGACCCCGACCGCGCCGGCCGCGCCGCGGACCGCCGTGCCGACGACCTCGACCCGGTCCGTCTGCTGGGCTCCGTCTCCGCCGCCCGCCTCGCCGCCCTCGCCGGCGACGAGGACTTCCAGGCCCGGCTGCGCGCCGCGGCCGAGGACCTCGACCACTATCTGCACGCCCCCCGCTGGTACCAGGAGGAGCGGGAGCGCCACGGCGACCTGCCCGCCTGCATCGCCTACTTCTCACCCGAGTTCGGGGTCGCCGCGGCCCTGCCCCAGTACTCCGGCGGCCTCGGCATCCTGGCCGGCGACCATCTGAAAGCCGCCAGCGACCTGGGCGTACCGCTCATCGGCGTCGGCCTGCTCTACCGGCACGGCTACTTCCGCCAGTCGCTCTCCCGCGAGGGCTGGCAGCAGGAGCAGTACCCCGTCCTCGACCCCGGCGAGCTGCCCGTGACCCTCCTCCGGGAGAGCGACGGCAGCCCCGCCCGGGTCACCCTCGCGCTGCCCGGCGGCCGCTCACTGGACGCCCACATCTGGACCGCCCAGGTGGGACGCGTACCGCTGCTGATGCTCGACTCCGACGTCGAGGGGAACGCCCCGGCCGAACGCGAGGTCACCGACCGGCTGTACGGCGGCGGCAGCGAGCACCGGCTTCTCCAGGAGATGCTGCTCGGCATCGGCGGCGTCCGCGCCGTCCGCACGTACTGCCGGCTCACCGGCACCCCCGCGCCCGAGGTCTTCCACACCAACGAGGGCCACGCCGGCTTCCTGGGCCTCGAACGCATCAGGGAACTGGCTGAGCGGGGCCTCGACTTCGACGCGGCCCTGGAGACCGTCCGGGCCGGGACGGTCTTCACCACCCACACCCCCGTCCCCGCCGGCATCGACCGCTTCGAGCGGAGCGTCGTCGCCCGTCATCTCGGCGAGGACGGTGAGCTCGCCGGCGTCGACGTCGGCCGGATCCTGGCCCTCGGCGACGAGACCCCCCTCGGCGGCGAGCCCGGTCTCTTCAACATGGCCGCCATGGGTCTGCGGCTCGCCCAGCGTGCCAACGGCGTCTCCACCCTCCACGGCTCGGTCAGCCGCGAGATGTTCGCCGGTCTCTGGCCGGGCTTCGATCCGGAGGAGGTGCCCATCGGCTCGATCACCAACGGTGTCCACGCGCCGACCTGGACCGCGCCCGAGGTCGGCCGCCGCTCCGAGGGGGCCGACGACCGGGAGCTGTGGGAGCTGCGCCGCACCCTGCGTGAACAGCTGGTGACCGAGGTACGGGAGCGGGTGCGGCGCTCCTGGCGGCAGCGGGGCGCGGGGGCGGCCGAACTCGGCTGGACCGACACCGTCCTGGACCCGGACGTGCTCACCATCGGGTTCGCGCGCAGGGTCCCCTCGTACAAGCGGCTCACGCTGATGCTGCGCGATCCCGACCGGCTGCGGGCGCTGCTGCTCCACCCCGAGCGGCCCGTGCAGCTCGTCGTGGCGGGCAAGGCGCACCCGGCCGACCACGGAGGGAAGCGGCTCGTGCAGGAGCTGGTGCGGTTCGCCGACGACCCGCGGGTGCGGCACCGGATCGTCTTCCTGCCCGACTACGGCATGGCCATGGCGCGCAGGCTCTACCCGGGCTGTGACGTCTGGTTGAACAATCCGCTGCGCCCGCTGGAGGCCTGTGGGACGAGCGGGATGAAGGCGGCCCTGAACGGCTGTCTCAACCTCTCGGTCCTGGACGGCTGGTGGGACGAGTGGTACGAGTCCGACTTCGGCTGGGCCATCCCCACGGCCGACGGGGCGTCGGCGACGGACGAGGAGCGCCGCGACGACCTGGAGGCCGCCGCGCTCTACGAGCTGATCGAGCGCCGGGTCGCGCCCCGCTTCTACGACCGGGGCCCGGACGGCGTGCCGGTCCGCTGGACCGAGATGGTCCGCAGGACGCTGAGCGACCTCGGCCCGAAGGTGCTCGCCGACCGGATGGTGCGTGAGTACGTGGAGCGGCTGTACGCCCCGGCGGCGCGGGCCCACCGGGCTCTGGCCCCGGCGGCCGCGCGGGAGCTCGCGGAGTGGAAGTCCCGGGTGCGGGGCGGCTGGTCGAAGGTGGCGGTCGACCACATCGAGGTGGGCGAGATCGGCGAGGACCTGGCCGACGCGGAGCTCGGCGCGACCACGGCGGTGCGGGTCAGCGTGGCGCTCGGCGACCTCCTGCCGGACGACATCGAGGTGCAGGCGGTGGCCGGCCGCGTCACTCCGGACGACGCTCTGGTGGACACCCGGGTGTGCGTGCTGAAGCCCGCCGGAGGAGGCCCGGACCTGGAGGGCAGGGTGCCCTACGAGGGCTCCCTCGTCCTGGACCGAACGGGCTCCTTCGGTTGCACGGTGCGGGTGCTGCCCGCCCACCGGCTGCTGGCCTCCGCGGCGGAGCTGGGTCTGGTGACCCTGCCGACGGAGGCGACGCGCGAGGGGGCGGGGGTCCTGATGCGCTGACGACACAGGTATGGACCAGGGTCTTGACGTGTCCATGAGTTGCCTTTACGTTCCACGCTCGCCGCGGAGTTCATTCACCCGTGCGTCGTCCACATACAGGAACGGAAGGCACCCCCCACATGCGCCTCACTACCCTGGTCCCCGCCCTCGCGGCGAGTCTCGCCGCGGCCCTCGCCGTCACGCTCGCCCCGACGGCCTCCGCAGGCCCCGAACAGGCGGCGGCGTCCCCGGCCCGGGCCGCCGCCCCCGCATCGGCCGCCGCCCCGGCGGCCTTCACCCACCCCGGGGTCGTCGTGTCCCGGCCGCAACTCGACTTCGTACGGTCGAAGGTGCAGGCCGGGGCGCAGCCCTGGAAGGGCGCCTACGACCACATGATGGCGAGCTCCTACGCCTCCCTCACGCGCGCCCCCGAGCCGCGCGCGATCGTCGAGTGCGGCTCCTCCTCCAATCCCAACCACGGCTGCACCGACGAGCGGCAGGACGCCGTCGCCGCCTACACCCAGGCGCTGGCCTGGTACATCACCCGGGACGCCCGCCACGCGCGGAAGGCGATCGAGATCATGGACGCGTGGTCGGCCGTGATCACGGACCACACCAACTCCAACGCCCCGCTCCAGACCGGCTGGGCCGGCTCCTCATGGCCCCGGGCGGCCGAGATCATCAAGCACACCTACACCGGCGGCTGGGCGAACTCCGGCCGCTTCGCGACCATGCTGCGCACCGTCTACCTCCCCGAGATCATCAACGGGGCCGCGACGAAGAACGGCAACTGGGAACTCATCATGACCGAGGCCGCGCTCGGCATCGCCGTCCACCTGGAGGACCGCGCGGCCTACGACAAGGCCGTGAAGACCTATCTCGGCCGGGTCCCCGCGTACATCTACCTGACCGCCGACGGCGCCACGCCCAAGCCGCCGCCGAACAGCGGCATCGACACCCGCGACGAGATCGTGAAGTACTGGCAGGGCCAGTCCACCTTCGCCGACGGCCTCTCCCAGGAGACCTGCCGGGACTTCGGCCACACCGGCTGGGGCCTCGCCGCGGCCGTCCACACCGCCGAGACCAGCCGGATCCAGGGCGCGGACCTCTACCCCCAGGTCTCCGAGCGGCTGCGGCACGCGCTCGGCTTCCACACCAGGTACGAGAACGGCACGGCGGTCCCGTCCTGGCTCTGCGGCGGCACGGTGAAGAAGGGCTTCGGGAACGTGACCGAGATGGGCTACAACGCCCTCAACGGCCGGATGGGGATCGGCATGACGAACACCGGGATCTACACCGAGGCACGCCGGCCCTCCGGCACGGACGACTACTTCGTCTCCTGGGAGACCTTGACCCACGCCGGCAACCCGAACTGACGGCGGCTCATCCGACGACCGCCCTCGCGGCCGGCCACCCGTCGACGAGACACGGGCGGCAGACGGGACGGAGGCCGTCATCGCCGCCCGAACAGGCGGACGCCCGGAGGGCACGAGCCCCCCGGGCGTCCGTCACTCACTCACCCGGTGTTACGGGAACGTCAGCTTGAAGCTGTTGATGTAGCCGGTGTCGATCGCGGCCCGGTCCTGGACACGGAGCTTCCAGGCGCCGTTGGCGACCTCCGAGGAGGCGTTCACGGTGTAGGTCTGCACGATGTTGTCGGCGCTGCCGCCGGACCGGTTGTGCAGGTTGTAGACCGAGCCGTCGGGGGCGACGAGGTCGACGACGAGGTCACCGCGGTAGGTGTGGACGATGTTCACGTCCACCGCGAGGTTCGAGGGCGCGTTGCCGGTGAGTCCGGTGACGTTGACCGTCGAGGTCACCGCGGCGCCGTTGTCCGGGATGGACACGTCGGCCGTGTTCTCGAAGACCTTGCCCGGGTTCGGGTTGCCGCCGCCGGGGCGCGAGCCCACGTTGATGCCGGCCCAGGCGTGCTCGACGGCCAGGACCTCGGGGCTGCCGGCGCCGTACAGCTCGGTGGCCACCGCGACCGTACCGGTGCGCGCACCGGCGTAGTTGGTGTTCGAGCTGAACTTGGTGGTGAGCGCCTTGAACCAGATCAGCGCGGCCTTGTCGCGGCCGATGCCGGTGACGGGCAGGCCGTCGGAGGTCGGCGAGTCGTAGTTGACGCCGTTGACGGTCTTGGCGCCGCTGCCCTCGGAGAGCAGGTAGAACCAGTGGTTCGCCGGGCCCGAGGAGTAGTGGACGTCGATGCCGCCGATGCCCGAGTACCAGGCGTCCTTGGACGAGCCGTCCTTGCTCGGCTTGTCCATGTAGCGCAGCGGGGTGCCGTTGCCGCGGATGTCGATCTTCTCGCCGACGAGGTAGTCGCCCTTGTCCTGGGCGTTGTTGGCGTAGAACTCGACGGCCGCCGCGAAGATGTCGGAGGTGGCCTCGTTCAGACCGCCGGACTCACCGCTGTAGACCAGGCCGGCCGTGTTGGAGGTGACGCCGTGCGTCATCTCGTGCGCGGCGACGTCGATCGAGGTGAGCGGCTTGGTGTTGCCCGAGCCGTCGCCGTACGTCATGCAGAAGCAGGAGTCCTGCCAGAAGGCGTTGACGTACGCGTTGCCGTAGTGGACCCGGGAGTACGCGCCGACGCCGTCACCGCGGATGCCGGAGCGGCCGTGCACGTTCTTGTAGTAGTCCCAGGTGACAGCGGCGCCGAAGTGCGCGTCCGCGCCCGCGGTCTCGGGGTTGGTGGCGGTGCCGTCGCCCCAGACGTCGTCGGAGCCGGAGAAGAGCGTTCCGGTGCCGGACGTACCGCGGTTGAGGTTGTACGTCTTGTGGTTGCCGCGGCCGGTGTCGGTCAGCGTGTACGACGGCGCGGTGCCCAGCGTCACCTGGCCGCTGTACTGCGTGTTGCCGGTACCGGTGTGGACGGCCTGCCACTCGTACAGCTTCGCGCCGCTGGTGGCGTCGGTGACGACGTGCAGCTCGTTCGGGGTGCCGTCGTGCTGGAGGCCGCCGACGACGGTCTCGTACGCGAGGACGGGCGAACCCTGCGCCATCCAGACGACCTTGCGCGGGGCGCGCTCGGCTGAGGTCTTCTTCGAGCCCTCCGCGGCAGCGGCACCGAGCGCCTGCCGCTCGGCGGCGGCCGGGGCGACGTCGGCGGTCATGTCGACGTTCTTCAGCTCCGCGCGGGAGGCCTTGGTGACGCCCTGCGTCACACCGGCCTTGGTCTCCTGGACGACCAGGTCGCCGCCGAGGACCGGGAGGCCGGCGTAGGTGC
Source organism: Streptomyces sp. NPDC013317 (assembly GCF_055563155.1). Classification (NCBI taxonomy): domain Bacteria; kingdom Bacillati; phylum Actinomycetota; class Actinomycetes; order Kitasatosporales; family Streptomycetaceae; genus Streptomyces; species Streptomyces sp. NPDC013317. The sequence continues at coordinate 284,952 of NZ_JBVHDX010000002.1, read as the reverse complement.
GCTCGTAGCGCGTGTGCGTGGTGCCGTCGCGGTCCTGGACGACGTCCCGGACGACGAGCTTCTCCTGAGCGCCGAGGCCGAGGGACTTGGCGGTCGCCGCCTTGTCGGCGTCCGCCGCGCGTATCAGCGCGGTGCGCTGGGCGGGGGACAGATCGGCGGGCAGCTTGCCGGGGTTCGCGGCCAGGGCCTTCGGGGCGACCGCGGCCGGTCCGGCGGTGTCCGCCGCGGTGGCGGAACCCGTCTGGACGGTGACGGCGATCATGGCGGCGGCAGCGATCAGGGCGCCGGTCGCGGTGGCGCGACGGCTGGGCGTGGATCTCACGCAGACTCCTTTTGCGAGGGGGGTACCGGACGGCTGGGTGGGTCGCCCGGGCGGAGCAAGCAGAGCTGTGGAGCACGAACTCACTGACGAGTCGGGGAGAGAGTGGCAGGGGTGACACGTATCTGTCAGGAGCGCGTCAACAAGTTGGCCGGAAATCGTCCGGTGCCCGAATGGTCGTGTTCGTTAACCGGACGTTTCGTCGATCATGGCCGCGACGCCGTCCAGCGTTCTCCGCAGCCCGAACTCGAAGAGCGTCTCCAGGTCGAGCGCGAAGTCCTCGCCCTCGCTCAGACCGTTGAGCAGCGGGTACGCGCCACCGCCCGAGATGGCGTCATAGCGTGGCTCGTTCCGCTCCATCCACTCGCCGTCCGAGATCCCCGAGTCCTGCCGCGCCTGCTCCTCCAGGTCGTCGGCCATGGCCACTCCTTGGACATAGGCGAAGATCACCAGATGCGTGTGGATCTTCTCGAACGGCGTCAGGGGCGTTCCCCTCAGCACGCCGAGCACCCACTCCGTGTACGCCATCGCGTTCGGTGAGGCGATCGGCCGCGTGAACGACGCCATCGCGTGCGCCATCCAGCGGTGCCGCGCGTAGACCCCGCGCAGCCAGCGGGCCGCCTGCTCCATCCCCGTACGCCAGTCCGCCGGCACCGGCCCCAACGGCACCTCTCCGCAGGCCGCGTCCGTCATCAGCCGCACCAGCTCGCCCTTGCCCGGTACATGCCGGTAGAGCGCCATCGTCGATGTTCCCAGCCGCGTCGCGATCCGGCGCATGGACAGCGCCGACAGCCCCTCGGCGTCGGCGAGTTCGAGGGCGACCCGGACGATCCGCTCACGCGTCAGGTCCTTCGCGGCCGGACCGCTCGACGATCCGGCCATGACCACCACCGTTCCGACACCCGGCTCGACCCGGACGAGGCCCTCCTGGCGCAGCGCCGCGAGGGCCTTCGTGGCCGTCGCCATCGCCACGCCCCACTCGCGGGTGATGGCACGGGTGGAGGGGACGCGGTCGCCCGGGGACAGCTCCCCCGCACGGATCCGGCGACGGATCTCGGCGGCGATGGCGAGGTAGGGCGGCGGCGTCGTCACGGCGGGCAGTGTACTAGTGCACCTGACGCCCCGTACACGCGAACGACCTTGGGGTTCGCCTCTCGAAGGCGGGGCGCACTAGGGCGAGGGTGGCACCGTACGCACAGGGCTGTTTCGCTCCCCGCATGACGCTCACGACACCACCGGAAGAGGCTCTTGCCGGCCGCCGCGAATGGACCGCGCTCGGCGTGCTGATGCTGCCGCTGCTCCTCGTCTCCATGGACGTCTCCGTCCTCTACTTCGCCATCCCGTCCATCAGTGCCGACCTGCGCCCCGGGGCCACCGAACAGCTCTGGATCCTCGACATGTACGGCTTCGTGCTCGCCGGACTCCTCATCACCATGGGGGCGTTGGGCGACCGGATCGGCCGCCGCCGACTGCTCCTCTTCGGAGCGGGCCTCTTCGGCGCCGCCTCCCTCGCCGCCGCCTACGCCCACAGCCCCGGCGCACTGATCGCCGCTCGCGCACTGCTCGGCGTCGCGGGGGCGTGCCTGATGCCGTCCACCCTGGCCCTGATCCGCACGCTCTTCCGCGACGAGGCCCAGCGGGCCAAGGCCGTCACCACCTGGACCGCCGTCATGGCCGGCGGGATCTCGCTCGGCCCGGTCGTCAGCGGAGCCCTCGTCGAACACTTCTGGTGGGGCTCGGTGTTCCTCCTCAACCTGCCCGCGATGCTCAAGCTCCTGCTCCTCGGCCCGGCCCTCCTGCCGGAGTCCAGGGGCCCCCGGGCGCCCGGCCGGTTCGACTGGCCGAGCGCGCTCCTCTCCCTGGCCGCGCTGCTGCCCCTGATCCACGGCATCAAGGAGATCGCCGAGGAGGGCGCCCGGCCGCTCCCGCTCCTCACCGTCACGGCGGGCCTGCTCGTCGCCGTGGTCTTCCTGCGCCGTCAGGCCCGGCTCGCGGAGCCGATGGTGGACCTGGCGCTGCTGCGTACACGGGCGTTCGGAGGCTCGGTCCTCGCCAACCTGCTCGCGATGCTGGCCACGGTCGGCTTCGCCGTCTTCGTCACCCAGTACCTCCAGTCCGTCCTCGGCCGGAGCCCGTTCGAGGCGGCGCTGCTGAGCCTCGTCCCGTCGGCGGGCGTCATGGTCGCCGCCCCGCTCGGCGCCGCGCTCGCCCGGCGGTTCGACCGGGCGTACGTGATGGCGGGCGGATTCCTGCTCTCCGCGGGCGGCTTCGCCTCGCTGACCCTCCTCGGGACCGACACCCCGCTCTGGGCGCTGCTCACGGCCGCCACCGTCTACGCCTCCGGGCTCGTCTCCGCCATGACGCTCGCCAACGAGAGCGCCCTGGGCGCGGCCCCTCCCGAGCGGGCGGGCGCCGCGGCCGCCGTCCTCGAATCGGGCACCGAACTCGGCGGCTCGCTCGGCATGGCGCTCCTCGGCTCGATCGGCGCCGCCGTCTACACCGACGCCATGCCGGCCTCCGCCCCGGCGGCGGCCCGCGAGACCCTCGGCGGCGCGCTCACCACCCCCGGCCCCGTCCTCGACGCGGCCCGCACCGCCTTCACCGACGCCCTGAACCGGGCGGCGGGCGGAGCCGCCCTGGTCATGCTCGGAGCGACGGCGCTCTGCGTCTGCGCGCTCGGCCGCGGCCGCACGACGAAGGCGGCCGTGGCCTACGCCGTGGAGGACGAGGGCGCCGTACGCGACGCCCGTCCGGGGAACGCCTGACGCCCGTCGGACGCACCTCGTCTCACCCCACCAGGCTGTCCCGCCACGCCCGGTGGAGGGTCGCGAAGCGGCCCTCGCCGCGCACCAGGGCCGACGGGGTGCCGTCCTCCACGATCCGGCCGCCCTCCATCACCAGGACCCGGTCCGCGATCTCCACCGTCGAGAGGCGGTGGGCGATCACGACCGCCGTACGGCCGGCGAGCACCGTGTCCATCGCCCGCTGCACCGCCCGTTCCCCCGGCACGTCCAGCGAGCTGGTCGCCTCGTCCAGGATCAGCACCGCCGGGTCCGCGAGCAGGGCGCGGGCGAAGGCCACCAACTGCCGCTGGCCCGCCGAGATCCGGCCGCCCCGCTTCCGTACGTCCGTGTCGTACCCGTCCGGCAGACCCGCGATGAAGTCGTGCGCACCGATCGCCTTCGCCGCCTGCTCGATCTCCTCCCGGGTCGCGTCCGGCCGGCCGATCGCGATGTTCTCGGCGACCGTGCCGGAGAACAGGAACGCCTCCTGCGTCACCATCACCACACCCCGCCGCAGCTCGGCCGTCTCCAGATCGCGGAGGTCGACGCCGTCGAGCAGCACCCGCCCCTCCGTCGGGTCGTAGAAGCGGGCCAGCAGCTTGGCGAGCGTCGACTTGCCCGCGCCCGTCGAGCCGACGACCGCGACCGTCCGGCCCGCCGGGATCGTCAGGTCGAAGCGGGGGAGCACCTCGCCGCCCGTCCGGTACGCGAACCGCACACCCTCGAAGACGACCTCCCGGCCGGGGTGCCCGCCCCGGCGCTCCGGCAGCGGGCGCGGCGCCGCGGCCTCCGGGACGCCGGGCTCCTGCGCCAGAAGGCCGGCGATCTTGCCCAGGGAGGCGGCGGCGGACTGGTACGAGTTGAGGAACATGCCGAGCCGGTCGATCGGGTCGTAGAGCCGTCGCATGTACAGCACCGCCGCCGCCAGCACGCCGAGCGCCAGCGTCCCGCCGGCCACCCGGTACGCGCCCCACAGGCACATGCCGGCCACGGCCGTGTTCGCGACGAGCCGCGAGCCGACGACGTAGCGCGCCATCTCCAGGAGCGCGTCGCCGTTGGACCGCTCGTGCCGCCGGTTGAGCACGGCGAACTCGGCGTCGTTGGCCCGCTCGCGGCGGAACGCCCGCACGGGCCGGATCCCGTTCATCGTCTCGGCGAACTTCACGATCACGCCCGCGATGGCCGTGGACCGCTCGTCGAAGACGACGCCCGCGCGCCGCCGGTAGATCCGTACCAGCAGATACAGCGGTACGAAGGAGGCGACGGCGACCGCGCCGATGCCCAGGTCGAGCCAGAGCAGCATCGCCGAGATGTAGACGAACGCGAGAACGACGCCGATCAGCTCCTGGAGCCCCTCGGCGAGCAGCTCGCGGAGGGACTCCACATCGGTCGTGGACCGGGAGATGAGCCGGCCGGAGGTGTACCGCTCGTGGAAGTCGACGCTCAGCACCTGCGCGTGCCGGAAGATCCGCCCGCGCAGATCGAGCAGCACGTCCTGGTTGACGCGGGCGGCGACGCGCACGAAGGCGTACTGGAGGAGGCCGCCGGCCACGGAGCAGAGCAGGTACCCGGCGGCGACGGCCACCAGGGGGCCGTGGTCGCCGGCCCGGAAGGCGGGCACGCCACGGTCGATCGCGTACGCCACGAGCAGCGGGCCGGCCTGTACGGCCGCCTGCTGGAGGAGGAGGACGAGCGCGGCGACGGTCACGCGGGCGCGATGGGAGGCGAGCAGCGACCGCAGCAGGGCGCCGGTGGCGCCGGGCGCGGTGGGCAGGTCGTCCCGGTCGAACGGGTCTCCGCCGCCGGAGCGCCCGGCGGCCTCGGCGTCGGCCTCGGGCCCGCGCGCGGCGTCGTCCGCCCGGGTCGCCCGGTCCGGCCGCCGGTCCGTCGGCTCCGCCCGGCCGGTCCCGTCGGCGAGGTCCGCCCGGTCCGGGCTCGTCGCCGTTCCCTCGGTCGTCGCCTCGCTCGTCGACGTCGTCCTCGTCATCGGATCCGTCATCGTTCGTCAGCCCCTTCGCCGCTCATGAGCCAGGCGTACTCGGCGTTGTCGCGCAGCAGTTCCTGGTGCGTGCCCACCGCGGCGATGCGGCCCTCCGACAGCAGCGCCACCCGGTCGGCGAGCAGCACCGTCGACGGGCGGTGGGCGACCACCAGGGCGGTCGTGTCGCGCAGGACCTCGCGCAGGGCCGCCTCGACCAGGGCCTCCGTGTGCACGTCCAGCGCGGAGAGCGGGTCGTCGAGGACCAGGAAGCGGGGCCGGCCGACGACCGCGCGGGCCAGGGCGAGGCGCTGGCGCTGACCGCCGGAGAGGCTCAGCCCCTGTTCGCCCACCTGGGTGCCCGCCCCCTCGGGCAGCGCCGCGACGAAGCCGTCCGCCTGGGCGACACCGAGCGCGCGCCACAGCTCGGGCTCGCCGGCCTCCGCCGTACCGCCCATCAGGACGTTCTCGCCGACGCTCGCCGAGAAGAGCGTCGGCTCCTCGAAGGCGGTCGACACGAGGGTGCGGAGCCGTTCGCGCTCCATGAGCGTGATGTCCTCGCCGTCCAGCAGGATCCGCCCGCCGGTCGGCTCGTGGAGCCGCGGTACGAGGGCGGTGAGCGTCGTCTTGCCGGAACCGGTCCCGCCGACGAGGGCGAGGGTCTCGCCGGGCCGGATGTGCAGATCGACGCGGTCGAGCACGGGAGGGGCGTCGGGGGCGGCGTCCGGGTAGCGGAACGACACGTGCTCGAACCGCACGCCGTCCACCTCGAACCGCGCCCCGTCGGCCGCGGAGTCGTCGCCGGCCTCGGAGACCCCGTCGGCCGAGGCCGAAGCGGGACCCGCGGTCTCCTCCTCCGCGTCCATCACCTCGAAGTAGCGTTCCGTCGCCGTCGCCGCCTCCTGGCTCATCGCGAGCAGGAAGCCGATCGACTCCACCGGCCAGCGCAGCGCGAGCGCCGTCGACAGGAACGCGACGAGCGTGCCCGCCGACAGCTCCCCGTCGGCGACCTGCACGGTGCCGAGCACCAGCGCCGCGCCGATCGCCAGCTCGGGGATGATCGTGATGAGCGCCCAGATCCCGGCGAGCAGCCGCGCCTTGACCAGCTCCGTGCCGCGCAGCCGCTCGGCCAGCGCGCGGAATGCGAGGGCCTGGCTGCGGTGTCGCCCGAAGCCCTTGACGATCCGGATGCCGAGGACGCTCTCCTCGACCACGGTCGTCAGATCGCCGACCTGGTCCTGGGCCCGCCGCGCGACCACGGAGTACTTCGTCTCGAACAGCGAGCAGAGGATCACCAGCGGCACGACGGGCGTGAGCAGCACGAGCCCGAGCGTCCAGTCCTGGGCGAGCAGCAGGACGTAACCGGCGAGGATCGTCACGCCGTTGACCAGAAGGAACGTCAGCGGAAAGGCGAGGAACATCCGCAGCAGCATCAGGTCGGTCGTGGCCCGCGAGAGCAGCTGGCCCGAGGCCCACCGGTCGTGGAAGGCGATCGGCAGCCGCTGCAGCCGCCGGTACAGGGCGGCCCGCATGCCCGCCTCGACCCCGGCGAGCGGCCGGGCCACCAGCCACCGCCGGAACCCGAAGAGCACGGCCTCCGCGATCCCGAGCAGCAGCAGGTACAGGGCGCCGAGCCACACCCCGCCCGGATCACCCGCGGCGACGGGCCCGTCCACCATCCACTTCAGGACGAGCGGGATGACGAGCGACAGACAGGAGGCGACTATCGCGACGACGGCGGCCCACGCCAGCCGCCCGCGCACGGGCCGCACATAGGGCCACAGCCGCGCCAGCGAACGGACGGCGGAGCGGCGGTGGTCGGGGAAATCCTTGTCAACTACATGTTCTCCGGGCATCAGGTCCGAGCCTAGGGTTCACCACTGACATCCCTCATCCTGTTTTTCTCCCGTACGGCCCCCGGGTCGTAGCGACCATCAACCGATCGGTTGATCGCGCTTCGAGCGTGATGGCCGATGTTCCGGGAGCGGCGCCGGCGCCATTCTCGGGGCATGCCAATGATCGAGGTGCAGGGCCTGCGCAAGGCCTACGGCGGCCGGACGGTCGTCGACGGGGTGTCGTTCGCGGTCGACGAGGGGGAGATCTTCGGGATCCTCGGGCCCAACGGCGCCGGCAAGACCACCACCGTGGAGTGCGTCGAGGGGTTGCGGAGCCCGGACGCCGGGACCGTGCGGGTCGGCGGGTACGACCCCGTCGACCGGCACGCCGACGTCACCCGGATCCTCGGGGTGCAGCTCCAGGAGAGCGAGCTCCAGGCGAAGCTGACCGTGCGGGAGGCCCTGGAGCTGTACGCCTCCTTCTACGAGCGGCCCGCCGACTGGCGGACGCTCGCCGAGCGGCTCGGACTCGACGCCCATCTGAAGGCCCGGTTCGGGAAGCTCTCCGGCGGGCAGAAGCAGCGGCTCTTCATCGCCCTCGCCCTGGTCGGCAATCCGCGGGCCGTCGTCCTCGACGAGCTCACCACCGGGCTCGACCCGCGCGCCCGGCGCGACACCTGGGCCCTCATCGAGGACATCAGGGCCGGCGGTGTGACCGTCCTGCTCGTCACCCACTTCATGGAGGAGGCCCAGCGCCTCTGCGACCGGATCGCCCTCGTCGACCAGGGCCGGATCGCCGCGCTCGACACCCCCGAGGGGCTGATCGGCCGGGCCGCCGCCTCCAAGGTGATCTCCTTCGCCGCCGAGACCGCCCTCGACCCGGCCGAACTCCGCGCCCTGCCGCAGGCCGCGTCCGTGGAGACCAAGGACGGACGGACCGTCGTCACCGGCACGGACACGACCGTCAACGCCTTCGTCCGACTCCTCGCCCGGCGCGCCGTCACCGCCGAACAGCTCCGGGTCACGGACGCCACCCTCGACGACGCCTTCCTCGACCTGACAGGAGCCGACCACCGATGAGCGCCGCCACCACCATGGTCCTGAAGACCGAGGCCCGCCTCTTCACCCGCGAACCCGGCGCGCTGTTCTGGGTGATGGTCTCGCCGACCGTCCTCCTGGTGATCCTCGGCCTGATCCCGTCCTTCCGGGAGGCGTCCGACGACCTCGGCGGCCGCCGCGTCATCGACCTCTACGTCCCTGTCACCGTCCTCTTCGCCATGATCATGGCCGGGCTCCAGGCCATGCCGCCCGTCCTCGCCGGCTACCGCGAACGCGGCATCCTGCGCCGGATGTCGACCACCCCGGTCCGCCCCGCCTCGCTCCTCACCGCCCAGCTCGCCCTGCACGGCGCCGCGGCCCTCGTCTCCTCCGCCCTCGTCGTCGCGGTCGGCCGGCTGGCCTTCGGTGTCCGGCTGCCGCAGAACCTCGCCGGCTACGTCCTCGCGCTGCTGCTCTCGATCGCCGGCGGCCTCGCCCTGGGCGCCGCCGTCTGCGCGGTCTCCCGCACCCAGAAGATCGCCACCGCGATCGGATCGGCCGTGTTCTTCCCGACGATGTTCACGGCCGGCGTCTGGGTCCCGGTCCAGGCCATGCCGGATACGCTGCAGAGCATCGTCGGGTTCACGCCGTACGGAGCGGCCTCGCAGGCCCTCGACGCCGCGACGTCCGGCGGGTGGCCCGAGTGGGCGGCGCTCGGGACCATGGCTCTCTGGACGGTCCTGCTGACCGCGACGGCGGCCCGCTGGTTCCGCTGGGAGTGACGGCATGGGGGAGACGATGACGGCGACGACGACGGTCGAGGAACGCTGGCAGCAGTTCTTCCGCTGGGGTCCGTACGGACTGCTCGCCCTCGCCACCGTCCTCGCCGCCGGGGCCGCCGACCTGATCATGGACGGTTCGGAGCCGGTCGTCGCCGCCGTCCTGGTCGCCGCCGCGCTCGCCCTCCAGGCGGGCTGGGAACTTCTCCGACGCCGTGCGGTCGCGCACGCGACCACCCCTCCGCCCGCCGACGACTCCACCCCCCAGCTCATCCCCGGCGCCCCCGGCACCGTGTCCCTCTGCTACTTCGCCCTGCGTACCGTCCTCGCGTTCACGCTCACCTGGCTCAACCCGTTCTTCTCCGTCTACGCCTGCATCGGCTTCTTCGACGCCCCGCAGCTTCTGCCCCGCCGCCTCGCCCGCGCCGGACTCCTGTGCACCGCCGTCATCATGGCGGGCGCCCAGTCCGGCGGGCTGCCGCCCGCCTCGCTCGTCAACTGGTTCGCCTTCGCCGGCCTCTTCGCCCTCAACGCCTGCCTCGCCATGGTCTTCTCCCACCTCGGCACGAAGGAGGCCGAGAAGGCCGCCGAGCGCGCCGCCACCATCACCGAACTCGCCCGCACCAACGCCCGGCTGAAGGACGCGCTCTCCGAGAACGCCGCCCTGCAGGCCCAACTCCTGCTCCAGGCCCGCGAGGCGGGGGTCGCCGACGAACGGCGGCGCCTCGCCGCCGAGATCCACGACACCATCGCCCAGGGCCTGACCGGGATCATCGCCCAGCTCCAGGTCGTCACCGTCACCCCCGACCCCGACGTCGCACGCGTCCACATCCAGCGCGCCGCCGACCTCGCCCGGCACAGCCTCGGCGAGGCCCGCCGCTCCGTGCAGAACCTGAGCCCGGTCGCCCTGGAGCACGACAGGCTCCCCGAGGCGCTGGAGAAGACCGTCGCCGCCTGGTCCGAACGCACGGGCATCACCACCCGGTTCACCGTCACCGGTACGCACGAGCCCCTCCACGACGAGGTCGCCGCCACCCTGCTGCGGATCGCCCAGGAGGCCCTGGCCAACGCCGAGCGCCACTCCGGCGCCTCACGGGCCGGCGTCACCCTCTCGTACATGGGTGACGAGATCACCCTCGACGTACGGGACGACGGGCACGGCTTCGACCCCTCGCGCGTCCCCTCCCGCTCCACCACCGCGGACGGCGGCGGCGGGTTCGGTCTCGACGGCATGCGCTCCCGGGCCGAACGCCTCGCCGGCTGTGTCACCGTGGAGGCGGCGCCCGGTGAGGGCACGGCGATCTCCGCCCGCGTACCGTTGGTGCACCATGGCTGACCGCACGAGCATCTCCCTGCTGATCGTCGACGACCATCCCGTCGTACGCGACGGCCTGCGCGGGATGTTCACCGCGCCCGCCGCCGGCCGGCCCGGCTTCACCGTCCTGGGCGAGGCGGCCGACGGCGTCGAGGCCGTCGAACTCGCCCTGCGCCTGGACCCGGACGTCATCCTCATGGACCTGCGGATGCCCGGCGGCGACGGCGTCGACGCCATCGCCGAGCTGACCCGGTGCGGCGCCCGCTCCCGGGTCCTCGTCCTCACCACCTACGACACCGACACGGACACGCTTCCCGCGATCGAGGCGGGCGCCACCGGCTACCTCCTCAAGGACGCTCCCCGCGAGGAGCTGTTCGCCGCGGTCCAGGCCGCCGCCGAGGGCCGTACCGTCCTCTCCCCGGCCGTCGCCTCGCGGCTCGTCTCGCGCGTCCGCACCCCCGCGGCGCCCGCCGACGAGACGCTCTCCGCCCGCGAGCGCGAAGTCCTCGAACTCGTCGCCAAGGGGACCTCCAACCGTGCCGTCGCCGCCGAGCTCTTCATCAGCGAGGCGACGGTGAAGACCCATCTCACGCACATCTACGGCAAGCTGGGGGTCAAGGACCGGGCGGCCGCCGTCGCGGTCGGGTACGACCGGGGCATCCTGGGCCGCGGCTGAGCGGGCGCCCCGGCCCCCTCACGTCCACCCCCTCCGCCCGGCCCTTCGCCCCCGCCCCTCAGCCCCACCCCCTCAACCCGGCCCCTTCACCCCCGCCCCCTCACCCCCCGACCCTCAGCAGCCACACCGACCGCGCCCCGACCGTCACCGTCGACCCGCCCGCGTGGACCGTCCCCGGGGGCCGCGACTGGTCCTCCAGGGCGGTGTCCAGGACCAGTTCGTACGACTCCGCCCACGGCGGACCCGGCAGCCGGTACTCCACCGGACGGGACCCCGCGTGCAGGATCGCCAGGAAGCTGTCGTCGGTGACCTGGGCGCCGCGCTCGTCACGGCCCGGGATGTCGCGGCCCGAGAGATAGAGGCCCAGGGTCGCCGCCGGCGCGTACCAGTCGGCCTCCGTCATCTCCGCGCCGTCCGCCGTGAACCACGCCAGGTCCCGCAGCCCGTCCGCGCCCTGCGGCCGTCCCGAGAAGAACGCGCGACGGCGCAGCACCGGATGGTGGTGGCGCAGCGCGAGCAGCCGCCGGGTCAGCGCCAGAAGCCCGGCCCGCCCCGGGTCCTCGGGCAGCGACCAGTCCAGCCAGCTCGTTTCGTTGTCCTGGCAGTACGCGTTGTTGTTGCCGCCCTGTGTGCGCCCCATCTCGTCGCCCGCCACGAGCATCGGCACCCCGGTCGACAGCAGCAGCGTCGTCAGCAGGTTGCGCAGCTGCCGCAGCCGCAGCGCGCCCACCTCCGGGTCGTCGCTCTCGCCCTCCGCCCCGCAGTTCCAGGCCCGGTTGTCGTTCGTGCCGTCCCGGTTGCCCTCCCCGTTGGCCTCGTTGTGCTTCCGTTCGTACGTGACGAGGTCCCGCAGCGTGAAGCCGTCGTGGGCGGTGACGAAGTTGACCGAGGCGTACGGCCGCCGCCCGCCCCACGCGTACAGGTCGCTGGAGCCCGAGAGCCGGTAGCCCAGATCCCGTACGTCCGGCAGCGCGCCGCGCCAGAAGTCCCGCACCGCGTCGCGGTAGCGGTCGTTCCACTCCGTCCACAGCGGTGGGAACGCGCCGACCTGGTAGCCGCCGTTGCCGACGTCCCACGGCTCGGCGATGAGCTTGACCCGCCGGAGCACCGGGTCCTGGGCGATGACCGCCAGAAAGGGGGAGAGCATGTCGACGTCGTGCATGGAGCGCGCGAGCGCCGCCGCCAGGTCGAAGCGGAAGCCGTCGACGCCCATCTCCGTCACCCAGTACCGCAGCGAGTCGGTGATCAGCCGCAGCACCTGGGGCTGCACGACGTGCAGGGTGTTGCCGCAGCCCGTGTAGTCGGCGTACCGGCGGGCGTCGGACTGGAGGCGGTAGTAGCCCCGGTTGTCGATGCCCTTCAGCGACAGCGTCGGCCCGAGCTCGCCCGCCTCCGCCGTGTGGTTGTAGACGACGTCGAGGATGACCTCGATCCCGGCCGCGTGGAGCGCCCGCACCATCCGCTTGAACTCGCCGACCTGCTGCCCGGTGGTCCCCGAGGAGGAGTAGCCGGCGTGCGGCGCGAAGTAGCCGATGGAGTTGTAGCCCCAGTAGTTCCGCAGTCCCCGCCGCAGCAGATGGTCCTCGTGCGCGAACTGGTGTACGGGGAGCAGCTCCACGGCCGTCACGCCGAGCTGTACGAGATGGTCGAGGGCCGCCGGGTGCGCGAGGCCCGCGTAGGTGCCGCGCAGCTCCTCGGGGATGCCCGGGTGGAGCCGGGTGAAGCCCTTCACGTGCAGCTCGTAGATGACCGAGTCCGGCCAGGGCGTCTTCGGTCTGCGGTCGTCCGACCAGTCGTCGTCGTCCAGGACGACGACACCCTTCGGTACGTGCGGAGCGGAGTCCCGGTCGTCCCGCACCGTGTCGGCCACGTGCTGCTGCGGCCAGTCCCGCACGTGCCCGTACACCTCGGGCGGCAGTGCGAAGGATCCGTCCACGGCCCGTGCGTACGGGTCGAGGAGCAGCTTCGCCGGATTCCAGCGGGCGCCCGTCCACGGGTCCCAGCGGCCGTGCACCCGGAACCCGTACCGCTGTCCGGCACCCACCCCGGGCACGAATCCGTGCCAGATCTCATGGGTCAGTTCGGCCAGCGGGAGCCGGCTCTCCGCCCCGGAGGCGTCGAAGAGGCAGAGCTCGACGGCCTCCGCCCCGCCGGCCCACAGAGCGAAGTTCGTCCCCGCCACGCCGTCCGGTCCGACCCGGCAGCGCGCACCCAACGGTGTGGGTGCGCCCGGCCACACCACCGGCCGGGCCTGCTCCGGGGCAGGCGGGAGCCCCACTCCGTCCCGTACCGCCTCCTGCTCGGCTGCGCTCGACACCTGTCGGCCTCCCGCGGCTCGTCGGGCCTCGCGCGGCACGGGTACCGCGGCGTCCCGGCCGCGGCTCCACGCACGGGGCCTCCCACCTGTTCTGCCCGTACGGCCGTACTCCCAACATGACCCGCACGCACGTTTCCCCTGGAGGGTGGCCGTCGTTGGGCTGAGCGTGACACTTGTATGGAAGCGGGCGGGTTACGCCCTCGCGGTGGCGGCACTGATGGCGGGCCTGACCGGCTGCACCGGTACGGGCGACGGCGGCGGTGGTGGCGGCGGCGGTGGGGGAGGCATCGACCTGCCGCTGCCCGGGAAGGCGCGGGCACCGGGCGACGTCATCCGGATCAGTCCGGAGGACGGCAGCAGGGGCGTACCGGCCGAGGGGCCCATCGAGGTGAAGGTCGACAGCGGCCGTCTGGAGCGGGTCACCGTCGTCCGGGTCGAGGACGCGCAGCGGACCCGGGTGCCCGGCGAGATCAGCGAGGACGGGCTGCGCTGGCGGCCCACGGCGGACTCCCGGCTCGCGCTGGCCGCCAAGTACAGCGTGGACGCCGTGGCGCTCGACGCGCACGGGCGGCGCTCCGCCCGGCACTCGACGTTCACCACCGTCGTCCCCGAGCGCCGTTTCATCGGCTACTTCAAGCCGGAGAACCGCTCCACGGTCGGCACCGGCATGATCGTCTCGTTCGGTTTCAACCGGGCCGTCGAGAACCGTGCGGCCGTCGAACGGGCCATCAAGGTCACCTCCGACCCGCCGGTCGAGGTGATCGGCCACTGGTTCGGCAAGGAGCGGCTCGACTTCCGCCCGAAGGAGTACTGGCGGCCCGGCACCAAGGTGACCGTCGAGCTGGCGCTGCGCGACATCGAGGGCGCGCCGGGCGTGTACGGCATCCAGAGCAAGACCGTCGGGTTCACGGTCGGGCGTTCCCAGGTCTCGGTGGTCGACGCGGCCGAGCACACGATGAAGGTCCACCGGGACGGCGAGCTGCTCGCCACCGTGCCCATCACGGCCGGGGCGCCCAAGACGACGACGTACAACGGGAAGATGGTCGTCACGGAGCTCTTCGACGTGACGCGCATGGACGGCAGGACGGTCGGCTTCGGCGGCGAGTACGACATCAAGGACGTGCCGCACGCGATGCGGCTCACCAGCTCCGGAACGTTCCTGCACGGCAACTACTGGGCCGACCCCTCCACGTTCGGCTCGGCCAACGTGAGCCACGGCTGCGTCGGCCTGCGGGACGACAAGGGCGGCAGCCCGGACTCCCCTGCGGGCTGGTTCTTCGACCGTACGCTCATCGGCGACGTCGTCGAGGTCGTCAACTCCCGTGACCGAAAGGTCGCTCCCGACAACGGCCTCGGAGGCTGGAACATGGAGTGGGACGAGTGGACGGAGGGTTCCGCCCTGCGCTGAGCCCCTCAGGCCCTCGCCGACCCGTCCCACGTGCACGGTTCCTGGTGCAACTGGGACTGAACGGTGACATTCACGTGGAACTTTCGTGTCCTGCGGTGTGATTATCTATCGCCGTGCGTGCGATGGATGCGCGCGGGGGTGCAGGCCGTGGTGAGACCAGGCCGTGCGAGGGGAGACGACCATTTTGAACGGGCAGCCGATATCGGCCGGGGTGGGGCGCGGACGGCGACGCGGGGGCGCGCGTCTGCAGGCTCTGGCTGCGGGGGCGTTGCTCCTGGTCCTGACGGCGTGCGGGGGCGGGGACCCGGCCGACGGGGGCAAGGGCGGACAGGATCCGGCGCAGGGCGGCAAGCAGGAGATCGCCGCGTCGAAGGCGGTCGTCACGATCGCTCCGAAGGACGGCGCCGACTCGGTCGCCACCAGCGGGGTGCTGAAGGTGACGGCCGAGCAGGGCAAGCTGACGACCGTCACGGTCGCCGACAGCAAGGGTGCCGAGGTCGAGGGCAAGATGGCGGCGGACGGCGCCAGCTGGCAGCCCGTCGGCCACCTCGCCGCCGGTACCGAGTACAAGGTCCACGCGGTCGCGCAGGACAGCGACGGCCGTGAGTCGGCGAAGGACACCACCTTCACCACGCTGGTCCCGAAGAACACCTTCATCGGCCACTACACGCCCGAGGACGGCTCGACCGTCGGCGTGGGCATGCCGGTCTCCATCCGCTTCACCCGGGGCATCACCGACCCGGAGGCCGTGGAGAAGGCCATCAAGGTCACCGCGACGCCCGCCGTGCAGGTCGAGGGCCACTGGTTCGGCAACGACCGTCTCGACTTCCGTCCGGAGAACTACTGGGCCGCCGGCACCAAGGTGACCGTCGAGCTCAACCTCGACGGCGTCGAGGGCCGCCCCGGCGTCTACGGCAAGCAGAAGAAGAAGGTCTCCTTCACCATCGGCCGCCGCCAGGTCTCCACGGTCGACGCCAGTGCCAAGACCATGAAGGTCGAGCGTGACGGCAAGATCATCAAGACGATCCCGATCACCGCGGGCGCGCCGTCCACGACCACGTACAACGGTCAGATGGTCATCAGCGAGAAGTACAAGGTGACCCGGATGAACGGCGCCACCGTCGGCTTCGGCGGCGAGTACGACATCAAGGACGTGCCGCACGCGATGCGTCTGTCCACCTCGGGCACGTTCGTCCACGGCAACTACTGGGCCTCCTCGGGCACCTTCGGCTCCGCCAACGTCAGCCACGGCTGCGTCGGTCTGCGCGACGCGCGCGGCGCGGGCGACAGCACCATGCCGGCGGCCTGGTTCTACGACCGCTCGATCATCGGCGACGTGGTGGTCGTGAAGAACTCGAAGGACAAGCAGATCGCCCCGGACAACGGCCTGAACGGCTGGAACATGTCCTGGTCGGAGTGGACCAAGTAGGCCACTGAGGCTGTCGCGCGAGGGGCCCGGTGCTGTGAGCAACAGCACCGGGCCCCTCGCCGTGCTGTGCTCTCTGGGGGGATTCCCCGCAGGCCCCCCGCGGCTAACCTGCCTTCCATGACTGTGAACCTCGAAGTCGCCGAAGGCGTCGGCACGATCCGCCTCGACCGCCCTCCGATGAACGCCCTCGACATCGCCGTCCAGGACCGGCTGCGCGAGCTGGCCCAGGAGGTGACCGACCGCGACGACGTACGGGCCGTGATCCTGTACGGCGGCGAGAAGGTGTTCGCGGCCGGCGCGGACATCAAGGAGATGCAGGTCATGGACCACGCGGCCATGGTCAAGCGGTCGCGCGCGCTCCAGGACTCCTTCACCGCGATCGCCCGGATCCCCAAGCCCGTCGTCGCCGCGATCACCGGCTACGCCCTGGGCGGCGGCTGTGAACTGACGCTCTGCGCCGACTACCGGATCGCCGCCGACAACGCCAAGCTCGGTCAGCCCGAGATCCTGCTCGGCCTGATCCCGGGCGCCGGCGGCACCCAGCGGCTCTCCCGGCTGATCGGCCCCTCCAGGGCCAAGGACCTCATCTTCACCGGCCGGATGGTCAGGGCCGACGAGGCGCTGTCGCTCGGTCTGGTCGACCGGGTCGTCCCCGCGGCCGAGGTGTACGAGCAGGCGCACGCCTGGGCCGCGAAGCTCGCCCAGGGTCCCGCCATCGCCCTGCGCGCCGCGAAGGAGGCGATCGACCAGGGTCTGGAGGCCGACATCGACACCGGCCTCGCGATCGAGCGCACCTGGTTCGCGGGCCTGTTCGCGACCGAGGACCGGGAGCGCGGGATGCGGAGCTTCGTCGAGGAGGGCCCGGGCAAGGCCAAGTTCGTCTGACCGGTGTGGCGAGCGGCGGTTTCCCGGGTGCGCTCCGTACGTACTCGCGAGTACCGCCGCCCGCCTCTGGCATATGCCGGAGGAATCTCGCGGAATTGTTGATTCCGGTGGTACCTATTCCTCCGGAACGCCCACACGGCCCTGTCCGTCCGGCCATGATGGGGGCATGGCGGGCCTGGAGGGTGTGGAACAACCGCGGCAGCACGGCGGTGCGACCGCCGCGCGGTGGGTACCGACCGTCGAAGACGAACAGGCCCTCAAAGCCTTGGAGTTGTACGGCAATCCGGCCGAGGACGACGTCCGGCTGCCGTCCCGCCCCGAGTCCGCCGCGGTGGCCCGCCGACTCACCCAGTGCGTCGTGCTGCGCCAGTGGGCGCTGACCCCGCAGATCGCGGAACACGCGGTTTTACTCGTCTCGGAACTCGTCGGCAACGCCGTGCGCCACACCGGTGCGCGCGTCTTCGCGCTGCGGCTGCTGCGCCGCCGCGGCTGGATCCGCGTCGAGGTCCGTGACCCCTCGCGCGGTCTGCCCTGTCTGATGCCGGTCCAGGAGATGGACATCAGTGGCCGCGGGCTCTTCCTCGTCGACAAGCTCTCCGACCGCTGGGGTGTGGATCTGCAGCCGCGCGGCAAGACCACCTGGTTCGAGATGAGGGTCTCCGACCGCTGACCCCCGCCCCCTGCATGCACAGAAGCCCCCGTCCGCCGCTGTGGGGCGCCTGGGGGCTTCCGTGAGACGGCCGTGGATCGGGGGGGTGTAATCCACGGCCGTGAAGACGACCTGGCCCGGGTCAATGGGGGTCGTGGCTTCGACTATGGCAGACGGGCGGCCTTGTCGCCAAAAGTCCTTATAGGGTCAATATCGGTCAAAACTGCATAGTTCACCAATGAATCGTTGGTGACATGGAGCACCACCCTTATAAATGCTGAATAGGTATGGTGTTCATCGGGTGTTTCCTCGCCGCGTCCGCATGTCGGACACCCGGCAGGGGTCTGCAAACGTCCTGAATTGGCTTAATCGTTATTTTTCGGGCATCTCACCCTTTTAATGGGCGCGTGACCCTCACCGACCGTCGTGCCGCACTGCGGGCCGGTGCGGCGGCCGCCCTCGCGGGGGCCCTCACCACCGCCTGCGGCACGGAGACCGGCCCGCCGCCGCGACGCCCCGCGCCGCGCGGTCCCGACCCCGCCGCGAAGCCCGCCGCACCGGCTCCCCGCCGGTTCGCCGGCCTCCCCGCCGAGATCGAGAGCGGCCCGCGCGACCACCCCCGGGTCGCCCTCACCTTCCACGGCGCGGGCGACCCCGCCCTCGCCCGTGCCGTGCTCGCCGAGGCCGAGAAGGGCGGTGCCCGGGTCACCGTCCTCGCCGTCGGCGAGTGGCTCGACCGGTACCCCGAGATCGCCCGCCGGATCCTCGACGGCGGCCACGACCTCGGCAACCACACCCAGCGCCACATCGACGTCAACGCGATGGCCGAGGCGGAGGCGTACGCCGAGATCGCGGCCTGTGCCACCCGGCTGCGGCGCCTCACCGGCTCCATCGGCACCTGGTTCCGGCCCTCCAGGACCCGCCGCGCCTCGGAGACCGTCCTGCGCGCGGCCGCCCGCGCCGGCTACCCGCACGTCCTCTCGTACGACGTCGACTCCCTCGACCACACCTCGCCCGGCGGACCGGCCGTCGTCCGCACCGTCACCGGACAGATCCGGGGCGGATCCGTGGTGAGCCTGCACCTCGGCTACGCGGACACCCTCGCCGCGCTGCCGCCTCTCCTCGCCGACCTCGACCGCCGCGGCCTGCGCGCGGTGACGACCACGGAGCTGCTGACCTGATGCCGCCACTCACCACGCGTACGAAGAGCCTCCTCGCCGCCGCCCTGCTCACCGCGCTCGCCGGATGCGGCATCGCCGACGAGGCGCCCGAACCCCGGGGCGGTGCCAAGAAGGAGGCCGCCGCCGTTCCCGCCCCGCCGAAGAAGGCCGCCCCGGCCGGACTGCCCGGCATGCCGCCGGTCCTCGACCCGGACGACATCTACGCGGCGGACCGGCCCGGCAGGCTCTCGCCCGTCGTCAAGGACTTCCCGTCCCGGGTCTACGTGCCCAACACCAACTCCAACACGGTCTCGGTCATCGACCCGGCGACGTACAAGGTCATCGAGACCATCCCGGTCGGCATCCAGCCCCAGCACGTCGTCCCGTCCTGGGACCTGAAGACCCTCTGGGTCAACAACAACCGCGGCCACACGCTCACCCCGATCGACCCGGCCACCGGCGTCGCGGGCAAGCCGGTCGAGGTCCACGACCCGTACAACCTGTACTTCACGCCCGACGGGAAGTACGCCGTCGTCATGGCCTCCCTCGACCGCGAGCTGGTCTTCCGCGACCCGCACACCATGGAGCGGAAGAAGTCCGTCCCGGTCTCCTGCTACGGCGTCAACCACGCCGACTTCTCCGCGGACGGCCGGTACTTCGTCGTCTCCTGCGAGTTCTCCGGCGAGCTCCTGAAGGTCGACACGGCGAAGATGGAGGTCATCGGCCAGCAGAAGCTGCCCCTCCAGGGCGCCATGCCGCAGGACGTGAAGATCTCCCCGGACGGCAAGACCTTCTACATCGCCGACATGATGGCCCACGGCATGTGGGTCCTGGACGGCGAGAAGTTCACCACGCCACAGCTGATGCCGACCGGCAAGGGCGCCCACGGCCTCTACATCTCCCGCGACTCCAAGGAGATGTACATCCCCAACCGCGGTGAGGGATCCGTCTCGGTCTTCGACTTCGGCCAGAACAAGCTGACCAAGAAGTGGCGCCTGCCGAACGGCGGCTCACCGGACATGGGCGGGGTCTCCGCCGACGGCAAGGTGCTGTGGCTGTCCGGCCGTTACCACTCCGAGGTGTACGCGATCGACACCACGACCGGCGAGCAGCTGGCCCGCATCCCGGTCGGCGGCGGCCCCCACGGCCTCGCCGTCTACCCCCAGCCCGGCCGCTACTCCCTCGGCCACACGGGCGTCTTCCGCTGATCCCCGCGCGCCGGAGGGGGCCCGGTGGTGATCAGTCCGCCGTCAGAAGGGCCTCGGAGGCCACCGGGCGGTACCCCGCCGCCTGGAAGACGCGGACACTGCGGGCGTTGCCGGGGGACTGCTGCGCCCACACCACGTCGCCCGGCGTCAGATGCCGGGCGGCGAGGGCCAGCGCCCGGCCGATCCCGCGGTGCCTGACGCCCTCGTCGACCTCGATGGCCGCCTCCCAGCGGCCGGCCACGCCGCGCCCCAGGATCACCACCCCGCCGTCTGCGGCCCACACCCGCACGTCGTCGCGGAACTTCAGCGCCCGCGCCACCCGGGGGTGCTCCGGGTCCTCGATCTCCCGCAGCGCCAGCTCCGGCTCCCCGGGCAGCGCCGGGGCGACCGTCAGCAGGTCGATGGTGTTCATCCGCCGGCCCGTGTGCCGCATCAGGGCGAGCAGGAAGCCCGGGTTCATCGAGGCGGCCAGCGGGTCACTGGAGGTGGCCGCCAGCTCGGCCCGTACCCAGGCGGGATCCGCGTCCGTGAAGACGACCGAGTGCGCGGTGAAGGCGAGGACGCCGGCGTCCCGGTCGTTCGGCGGCGGGACGACGGTCGTCGTACCGTCCGGCGGCGGGAACTGCCCCCGCGCCGCAGCCGCCAGGATCCGTGCCACCTCGTCGCTCATACCCCCATGATCTCCCACGTTCCGCCATGGCCCGGCGGCCGGACCCGGCGGACCGCCCGATAATCTTTCCCCCGACATCGAAGCATCGAGAAGGGGCGGAATCAGTGGCGGACATCGAGTCGGCACGCACGGCGTTCGAGCGGTTCGACGTGGACGGGGACGGTCTCATCACGGCCGCCGAGTACAAGAGCGTCATGGCTCAGCTGGGTGACTTCAACGTCACCGAGACGGTCGCCGAGGCGCTCATCAAGCAGCGTGACGACAACGGCGACGGCAAGCTGTCCTGGGACGAGTTCTGGGCGCACCTCAACAAGGCCTGACCCACCGGAAGCGGGACGGGCGGCGAACGACTCGCCGCCCGTCCGGTCCGCCGGTGAACCTCACCAGCGATACCAACGCGCCCCGCTGCTGCGCATGAAGAACCCGAGCACCCACAGCACCAGCACGGCGATGGCGATGAACCAGAGCACGTCGGCCGCGAACCCTGCTCCGAAGAGAATCAGGATCAGGGCCAACACGATGAGCAGCGGGACCATGGCGACACCTCCGTGGTAGTGAGTCCCCCAGCGAGTGCCCACGATGCTCCGCCCCATGCCTGCCCTTGCCGACGCGGGCGTCCGGCGAGGGCCCGGGCCGACGCCGCGGCCGGCTCCGAGACTCCCGATCACGCCGGCGGCCCGAGGGCTCAGCACTCGATGATGTTCACCGCCAGACCGCCGCGGGCGGTCTCCTTGTACTTGACCGACATGTCCGCGCCGGTCTCCTTCATCGTCTTGATGACCTTGTCGAGCGAGACCATGTGGCTGCCGTCGCCCCGCAGGGCCATCTTCGCCGCCGTGACCGCCTTCACCGCCGCCATGCCGTTGCGCTCGATGCACGGGATCTGGACCAGGCCGCCGACCGGGTCGCAGGTGAGGCCGAGGTTGTGCTCCATGCCGATCTCGGCCGCGTTCTCGACCTGCTCCGGGCTGCCGCCCATGACCTCGGCGAGCGCGCCCGCCGCCATCGAGCAGGCCGAGCCGACCTCGCCCTGGCAGCCCACCTCGGCGCCGGAGATCGAGGCGTTCTCCTTGAAGAGCATGCCGACCGCGCCGGCCGCGAGGAGGAAGCGGACCACGCCGTCCTCGTCCGCTCCGGGCACGAAGTTCATGTAGTAGTGCAGGACCGCCGGGATGATGCCCGCCGCGCCGTTCGTCGGGGCGGTGACCACGCGGCCGCCCGCCGCGTTCTCCTCGTTCACGGCCATCGCGTAGAGCGTGATCCACTCCATCGCCAGCGACGCCGGGTCGCCCTCGGAGCGCAGCTTGCGGGCCGTGTTCGCGGCGCGGCGGCGGACCTTCAGACCGCCGGGCAGGATGCCCTCGCGGGACATGCCGCGCGAGACGCAGGCCTGCATGACCCGCCAGATCTCCAGCAGGCCCGCCCGGATCTCGTCCTCGGTGCGCCAGGCCTTCTCGTTCTCCAGCATGAGCGCGGAGATCGACAGGCCGGTCTCCTTCGCCAGGCGCAGCAGCTCGTCACCGGTGCGGAAGGGGTACTTCAGGACCGTGTCGTCCGGGACGATCGGGCTCTCCCCCTCGACCGCGTCCTCGTCCACGACGAAGCCGCCGCCGACCGAGTAGTACGTCTTCTCCAGGACGAGCGCGCCCTCCGCGTCGTACGCGAAGATCGTCATGCCGTTGGCGTGGTACGGCAGCGCCTTGCGGCGGTGCAGGATCAGGTCCTCGTCGAAGTCGAAGGGGATCTCGTGCGCCCCGAGCAGGTTGATCCGGCCGCTCGACTTGATCCGCTCGACCTCGTCGTCCGCCGACTCGACGTCGACCGTGCGCGGAGAGTTGCCCTCCAGGCCCAGCAGGACCGCCTTCGGCGTGCCGTGGCCGTGGCCGGTCGCGCCCAGCGAGCCGTACAGCTCGGCCCGTATCGACGCGGTGTGGGCGAGGAGGCCCTCGTTCTTCAGCCGGCGGGCGAACATCCTGGCCGCCCGCATAGGCCCCACCGTGTGGGAGCTGGACGGGCCGATGCCGATCGAGAACAGGTCGAAGACCGAGATGGCCACGGGGAACTCCTTGTGGGGGGCTAGACGCCGTTGTCTGCCGGGGTGGTGCAGAACAGCAGGAAAAAGGGGGTGGGGCACCGCGCTCACTGTCCAGTGTGCGCGGTGCCCCGGAAGTTTCGTACGGACGAGCTCTGGAACTAAAGCGTACGAAATTACTTCAGGCCGGGGTACAGCGGGTGCTTCTGCGCGAGTGCGGTCACCCGGGCCTTCAGCGCGTCGGCGTCGAAGCCGGGCTTCAGGGCCTCCGCGATGATGTCGGCCACCTCACGGAAGTCCTCGGCGTCGAAGCCGCGGGTCGCGAGCGCCGGCGTACCGATGCGCAGACCCGAGGTCACCATCGGCGGACGCGGGTCGTTCGGGATCGCGTTCCGGTTGACGGTGATGCCGAGCTCGTGCAGCCGGTCCTCGGCCGCCTGGCCGTCCAGCTCGGAGTTGCGCAGGTCCACCAGGACCAGGTGCACGTCCGTACCGCCGGACAGGACCGAGACGCCGTGCGCGGTGACGTCCTCCTGGACCAGGCGCTCGGCGAGGATCCGGGCGCCGTCCAGCGTGCGCTGCTGGCGCTCCTTGAACTCCTCCGAGGCCGCGATCTTGAAGGAGACGGCCTTGGCCGCGATCACGTGCTCCAGCGGGCCGCCCTGGAAGCCGGGGAAGACCGAGGAGTTCATCTTCTTGGCGAACGCCTGCTTCGCCAGGATGACACCGCCGCGCGGGCCGCCGAGGGTCTTGTGCGTGGTGGAGGTCACCACGTCCGCGTACTCGACCGGGTTCGGGTGCAGGCCGGCCGCGACCAGACCCGCGAAGTGGGCCATGTCGACCCAGAGGAACGCCTCGACCTCGTCGGCGATCCGGCGGAACTCGGCGAAGTCCAGCTGACGCGGGTAGGCGGACCAGCCCGCGATGATCACCTTGGGGCGGTGCTCCTTGGCCAGCCGCTCGACCTCGGCCATGTCGACCAGGCCGGCGTCGTCGACGTGGTAAGCGACCACGTTGAACTGCTTGCCGGAGAAGTTCAGGCGCATGCCGTGGGTCAGGTGACCGCCGTGGGCCAGGTCCAGACCGAGGATCGTGTCGCCGGGCTGGGCCATCGCGAAGAGCGCGGCCTGGTTCGCGGACGCGCCGGAGTGCGGCTGGACGTTCGCGTACTCGGCGCCGAACAGGTCCTTGATCCGGTCGATGGCGATCTGCTCGGCCACGTCGACGTGCTCACAGCCGCCGTAGTAGCGGCGGCCCGGGTAGCCCTCGGCGTACTTGTTGGTGAGGACCGAACCCTGGGCCTCCATGACCGACAGCGGAGCGAAGTTCTCCGAGGCGATCATCTCGAGGGTGGACTGCTGGCGGTGGAGCTCGGCGTCGACCGTGGCGGCGACTTCCGGGTCCAGCTCGTGGAGAGGGGTGTTCAGCACAGACATGAATCGATCCCTAAGGGGTCTCAGTTCCCGGCGGAGAACTCGGCGTACGCGTCGGCGGTCAGCAGGTCGTCCGGCTCTCCGGTGACGCGCACCTTGAACAGCCAGCCACCCTCGAACGGAGCGGTGTTCACCAGCGACGGGTCGTCCACCACGTCCTGGTTGGCCGCCACGACCTCACCGGTGACCGGGGAGTACAGGTCGCTGACGGACTTGGTCGACTCCAGCTCGCCGCAGGTCTCGCCCGCGGTCACCGTGTCGCCGACCTCCGGGAGCTGGGCGTAGACGACGTCACCGAGCGCGTTGGCCGCGAACTCCGTGATGCCGACCGTCGCGACGCCGTCCTCGGCGGCCGACAGCCACTCGTGCTCCTTGGTGTAGCGCAGCTGCTGGGGGTTGCTCATGACCTGATTCTCCTGGATCGGACGAGTGCTGATGAACGTGGGTCTTGCGGGGTGAGACGCCGGACGAGACGGATGCGTCACTTCTGGCGCTTGTAGAAGGGCAGCGCCACGACCTCGTACGGCTCGTGGGTGCCGCGGATGTCCACACCTACACCCTGCGTGCCGGGCTCGGCGTGCGCCGCGTCCACGTACGCCATGGCGATCGGCTTACCGAGGGTGGGCGACGGGGCACCGGAGGTGACCTCGCCCACGACCTGGCCGTCCGCGACGACGGAGAAGCCGGCCCGCGGGACGCGGCGGCCCTCGGCGATCAGGCCGACCAGCTTGCGCGGCGGCGCGGTCTCGGCGCGCTCGGCGGCCTTCTCCAGCGCCTCACGGCCGACGAAGCGACCCTCGTTGGTCGTCTTCTCGAACTTCACGACCCGCCCCAGGCCCGCGTCGAACGGAGTGAGCGAGGTCGTCAGCTCGTGCCCGTACAGCGGCATGCCCGCCTCCAGGCGGAGCGTGTCACGGCAGGAGAGGCCGCACG
The DNA here is from genome assembly GCF_055563155.1 of Streptomyces sp. NPDC013317. NCBI lineage: Bacteria > Bacillati > Actinomycetota > Actinomycetes > Kitasatosporales > Streptomycetaceae > Streptomyces > Streptomyces sp. NPDC013317. Next base: position 260,105 of record NZ_JBVHDX010000002.1, on the reverse strand, counting down.
GGATCAGGCCGACCGGGGCTCCGGCCTCGGTCAGCGCCTTCCAGACGCCCTCGGCGTGCTCCGGCTTCAGGAACAGCTCGAAGCCGTCCTCGCCGGTGTAGCCGGTGCGGGCGATCAGCGCGGGGACCCCGGCGACCGTGCCCGGGAGGCCGGCGTAGTACTTCAGACCGTCCAGGTCGGCGTCGGTGAGCGACTTCAGGATGCCGGGGGACTCCGGGCCCTGGACGGCGAGCAGGGCGTACGCGTCCCGGTCGTCGCGCACCTCGGCGTCGAAGCCGGCCGCGCGCCCGGTCAGCGCGTCGAGGACGATCTGCGCGTTGGAGGCGTTGGCGACGACCATGTACTCCGTCTCGCCGAGGCGGTACACGATCAGGTCGTCGAGGATGCCGCCGTCCTCCTGGCAGATCATCGTGTAGCGGGCGCGGCCCACGCCGACGGTGGAGATGTTGCCGACGAGGGCGAAGTCGAGGAGCTCGACGGCCTGCGGGCCGGTGACCGTGATCTCGCCCATGTGGGAGAGGTCGAAGAGGCCCGCCTTGGTGCGGACGGCGTTGTGCTCGTCACGCTCGCTGCCGTAGCGCAGCGGCATGTCCCAGCCGGCGAAGTCGGTCATGGTCGCGCCCAGGGACCGATGCAGGGCATCGAGGGCGGTCAGACGGGGGGCAGACGTGCTCATGGGTGGCTCCCGGGTCCCAAGGGCGGAAAACATGACGGGCGAGGACGTCCTCCCCATCTGTCATGGAACCTGAGAGGTTCACCGAGGGCATCTCGTCTCCGAGAGTTCGGCTTGCACCTTGGGTGGGAACGCCTGGGGCGTCCCGCTTTTCAGATCTGCCTCATCCACGCGGTACGGGGCCTGAGAGATTCAAGGGAGGGTCTTGCTCCTTCGGCGCCCGGGGCCCACCGTGGTGGTTCCGGGACTCTCCCGCGCGGATTCGAGCGGCCGGTATGCGGTTGTGTGCGCTTGGCGCGCACATCATTGCATGCGGTGTCCGATCGGCAAATCGCTTGTGCCTCATTACCCCTTCTTTACACTTTGTGGGCAGGGGTCTCCGGGACCCGACAGGGGGAGAAAAGATGACGTTCCAGCACAGCGGCGCATACGCGACGGGCACGGGCATACCGGCCCAGCGCGCCCGCGCCAGGACGCGAAGGCGCCGCTTCGCCGCGCCCCTGCTGCGGGACCTGCGCGAGCGCGGCGGCCGGGGTCCCCGGACGCTCGCCTTCGCCGCGGGCGACCTCGTGGTCGTCTCCGGGCTGCCCGGAAGCGGCAAGTCGACCCTGATGCGGCGCGCGGCCCAGGGTCTGGGCATCGACTCCCAGGACGCCCGCGAGCGCTGGGAGGCCCGGCTGCCCGGTTTCCTGCCGTACGCGGTCTACCGCCCCCTGGCCCGGATCGCCCACTACGCCGGGCTGTGGCGGGCGCTGCGCTCCGGACGGAGCGTCGTCGTCCACGACTGCGGCACCCAGTCCTGGGTGCGGAACTGGCTGGCCCGCGAGGCCCGCCGCCGCGGCCGCGCCCTGCACCTGATCCTGCTCGACGTCACCCCCGACACCGCCCGCGAGGGACAGCGCGAGCGCGGCCGCGGGGTCTCCGGGTACGCCTTCGCCCGCCACCGCCGGGCCGTCGGCCGGATGATCGGCTCCGTCGAGTCGGGCCGCCTGCCCCGCGGCTGCGCCTCGGCGACCCTGCTCGACCGGGACGCCGCGGGCGCTCTGCGCACGATCGCCTTCCGCGCCGCCCACTGAGTACTTTTGGCCACGACGACATCAGGGCGGCGTTAGGGTTCTGCCCCGAGGGCGTCGTGACCAGGGCGCGCGAGAAGGGGATACGGGAACCGTGGACGTTACGTGGCCGGGCAACGAGCTCGAAGAGGTCCTCGCGGCCTCGCTCGGCAACGCCTCCGCCGGAGGCCGGCTCGTGGAGGTGCTCGGCCGGAGCCCCGTCTGGGTGCCGCTGCCCAACGGCGGCAGCCCCGAGAGCCGGGACCTCGACCTGCCCACGCTGGAGATCGACGGACTCCCGTACGTCCCCGTCTTCAGCTCCGAGCAGCAGTTCCTCGCCTGCGTCGGCAGCCACATGTCCTTCACCGTCGCGCCCGCCCGTGAATTCGCCCGCGGTCTGCCACCGCAGCTCGGTATCGCCGTGAACCCCGGAGGCACCGTCGGCGCCCCGCTGCCGCCGCCCGCCGTCGCCGAGCTCTGCCGTGTCGGACGCACCCCGCTGGACGGCCCCGCGAGCGGTGGCCGGGTCCGGCTGTTCGAGCCCGACTGGCAGGACGACCCCGTCGACTTCCTCTCCGCCGCGGCCGCCGAGTTCGAGGCCACCGGTGTCGTGGTCTCCGCCCGCCGCGCCCTGGCCAGCGTGGAGGGCACCGAGCCGGCCCTCTTCGTCGGCGTGGAGCTCGTCGCCTGGGACGGCGTCGACCGGAACGCCCCGCTCGACGCCCTCGGCCGCGCGCTCGGCCGGGTCGAGGTCGCCTGGCCCGTCAACCTGATCCTGCTCGACGTCGCGCAGGACCCGGTGGGCGACTGGATGCTGGAGCGGGTGCGCCCCTTCTATCAGCGGGCCTCCCTGTAATTAAGCTGGTGCGGTGGACGGAAGAGGGGCGGGAACCAGGGTGAGCGCGTCAGGCACCGCTGCGGCCGGACAGGTCGAGCACATGCTGCGCCAGGTGGCACCCGGACGCTACGACGCGTACGAGCAGCTGCTGCACGCCCTCGCCGACGGCAGCGTCTGGATGCTGCTGTGGCAGGGCACCCCCGGCGCGCCCGAGGCCCAGTACGGGAACATGGAGGTCGACGGCTTCGGGTACGCCCCGTGCGTCACCTCCGCCCAGGAGCTCGCCGCCTCCGGCTGGAACCGCGCGCACGAGGTCGTCACCGGCCGGGAGATCGCCCGCGCTCTCTACCCCGACCGCTGGGGGATCTGGCTCAATCCGCACGAGACGGGCGGAGGCGTCGGCATCCCCTGGACCGACCTCCGCCGGATCGCCACCGGTCTCGACCGGATGCCCGCCGGACCGCTGCGGCTCTCGGAACCCGCGCTGGAAATCCCCCAGTTCTATGCCCTTCTGACCCAGAACGCCCATCGCACCCCTGCCGTCAGGGCGCTGCGCCGTGCCTGGGTGCAGCCCTCGGTGGGATCTCCGTACCTCGCCATCGGTCTCGACCTGTACGACACCTCCGCCGCCTCCGTCGAGTCGGTACGGGCGATGATGCGCCAGTCGATCTCCGGCGTACCCGACGGGCTGCCCGTCTCGACGGTCGCGATGTCCGATGCGTACGACCCCGTCGCGATGTGGCTGCGGGCCAACGCGCGGCCGTTCTACGACCGTGACGCGCACGCCGCCCCCGCGCCGCACACGCCCGGCTACGGCTACCCTCCGGCCGCACCCCGCGCGTACTGATACGCCCCTTCCGTCACCCCAATCGGCGCATGTATCCCAGGGGTTGGGCTACATGTCCGTTCTGACCGAATAGCGGGCGAGATGGTCCGCTGACGTGATCTCAGCGTCCGGATAACGGAAGGCAACGAACCGCATCACGGTTGAGCAAACATTCATCGTGAGGTCTGGCGGGTGATCGCGAACCCATTGAAGACTCCCCGGAACACCGGGCGTTCGGCCTCCTGGCCGCTGTCCCGCAGTTGTTCCACCAAGCCGCTACCCGCGGCGGGCAAGGGCCGGCTACCGGCGGCCGAGAGGGGTCCTGACCACGATGACGGCACCACTGCACGAGACGAGCGTGGTCGACGCGACCACCGCCGTCGACGCCGTGCCCGACGCGCCGCCGGGCAAGACGATCGAGGGGCGCTCCCCCTGGCAGATCGCCTGGATGCGGCTGAAGCGGGACAAGATCGCCCTCGCGGGCGGCGCGATCGTGCTGTTCCTGATCCTGGTCGCCGTCTGCGCACCGCTCATCGTGGGTCTCCTCGGCCACCCGCCGGACGAGTTCCACGAGGACCAGATCGACCCGCTCTTCGGCACCCCGATCGGCTCCTACGGCGGGATCACCTCCGACTTCCTGCTCGGAGTCGAGCCGGTCAACGGCCGTGACGTCTTCAGCCGCATCGTCTACGGCGCCCGCATCTCCCTGCTCGTCGCCTTCCTCGCGGCGGTCTTCGCCGTCGTCCTCGGCACGATCCTCGGCATCGTCGCGGGCTACTTCGGCGGCTGGGTCGACGCGGCGCTCAGCCGTGTCATGGACGTCATGCTCGCCTTCCCCCAGCTGCTCTTCACCATCGCCCTGGTCTCCGTGCTCCCCAACGAGCTCTTCGGGATCGAGGGTTCGGGCGTCCGCATCGGTGCCCTGGTGATCGTGATCGGCTTCTTCGGCTGGCCGTACGTCGGCCGGATCGTCCGCGGCCAGACCCTCTCGCTGCGTGAGCGCGAGTACGTGGAGGCCGCCCGCAGCCTGGGCGCCGGCCGGCTCTACATCCTGCGCCGGGAGCTGCTCCCCAACCTGATCGCCCCGATCACGGTCTACGCGACCCTCATGATCCCCACCAACATCCTCACCGAGGCCGCGCTCAGCTTCCTCGGCGCGGGAGTGAAGCCTCCCACCGCTTCCTGGGGGCAGATGCTGTCGAAGGCCGTCAACACCTATGAGGCGGATCCGCTGTTCATGGTGTTCCCCGGCCTCGCGATCTTCATCACCGTTCTGGCGTTCAACCTCTTCGGCGACGGCGTGCGTGACGCGCTCGACCCGAAGGGTGCCCGCTGAGCACCCGCTCGGCACCCACCAGACCGCCCGCACGCCCGTACGACCCCGCCCCTGCCGCTGGTGACAGGAGGCAGTCAAGACCGGCGGACCGCTTCGACGGCCGCCACTATTCCGGAGGTTGCGAGACCATGACTCTGAACAGCTCTTCGCGGCGCAGAATCGCCGCCGGTGCGCTGCTCGCCGCGGCCACGATGGTCGTCACCACCGCCTGTGGCGGCGGCAGCGGCGACGGCGACAAGGGCAAGGCCGGCGCGGCCGGCTTCAACGCCGCCGTGAACAAGGTCGCCAACGCCTCCGACAAGAAGGGCGGCGAGCTGAAGTTCATCGGCTCGCAGGAGGCCGACTCGTGGGACCCGCAGCGCGGCTACTACGGCTTCGTGTGGGACTTCGCGCGCTACTACACGCGTCAGCTGGTCACCTTCAAGGCCGAGCCGGGCGCCGCCTCCACCGAGCTGGTCCCCGACCTCGCCACCGACGCCGGCAAGGTCTCGCCCGACGGCCTCACCTACACCTTCACGCTGAAGGACGGGGTGACCTGGGAGGACGGCAAGCCGATCACCTCCAAGGACATCAAGTACGGCATCGAGCGCATCTGGGCCCAGGACGTCATCTCCGGCGGTCCGATCTACCTCCAGCAGGTCCTCGACCCCAAGGGCGAGTACAAGGGTCCCTACAAGGACACCTCCGCGGACAAGCTCGGCCTGAAGGCGATCGAGACGCCGGACGACAAGACCATCATCTTCAAGCTGCCGGTCGCCAACGGTGACTTCCTGCAGATGCTGGCCATGCCCGCCGCCTCCCCGGTCCGCCAGGACAAGGACACCAAGGCCAAGTACGGCCTGAAGCCCTTCTCCTCCGGCCCGTACAAGTGGCAGGAGTACACCCCCAACAAGTCGATGCTGCTCGTCCGCAACGACAAGTGGGACGCCAAGACGGACACCGTCCGCAAGGCCCTGCCGGACAAGATCAGCGTCACGTTCACCACGAACGCCGACGACATGGACAACCGTCTCATCGAGGGCGAGTACGACCTCGACCTCAACGCCACCGGCGTCGGCGCGGCGGCCCGTGCCAAGGTGCTCCAGCAGCACAAGGAGAACGCGGACAACCCGCAGACCGGCTTCATCCGCTACGCGGTCTTCCCGCAGACGGTCATCGACAACGTCGAGTGCCGCAAGGCGATCATCTACGCGGCCGACTCCAAGTCCCTCCAGACCGCCCGTGGCGGCCCGCAGGCCGGTGGCGACATCGCCGCCAACATGCTGCCGCCGGCGATCAAGGGTGCCGACCCGAAGGCCGACCCGTACGGCAAGCTGGCCGGCAAGGCGGACGTCGCGAAGGCCAAGGAGGCGCTGCAGAAGTGCGGTAAGCCGAACGGCTTCAAGACCACCATCGCGGTCCGCAACAACAAGCCGATCGAGATCGCCACCGCCGAGTCCCTCCAGCAGTCGCTGAAGGCCGTCGGCATCGACGCCCAGATCGACCAGTTCGACGGCGCCCAGACCTCCGGCATCATCGGTTCGCCGAAGGTGGTCAAGGAGAAGGGCTACGGCATCATCATCATGGGCTGGGGCGCCGACTTCCCGTCGGGCCAGGGCTTCCTGCAGCCGCTGGTCGACGGCCGCTTCATCCTGCAGAGCGGTAACAACAACTTCTCGGAGCTGAACGACCCGGCCGTCAACGGCCTGTTCGACCAGGCGCTGAAGGAGACCGACCCGGCCAAGGCCGGCGAGCTCTACAAGCAGATCAACACCAAGGTCTCCGAGGCCGCGGTCTACCTGCCCTTCACGCACGAGAAGAACATCATCTGGCGCTCCTCGCGACTGACCAACGTCTACACGGCCGACGCCTACAACGGCCGCTACGACTACGCGTCGCTCGGCGTCATGAAGTAAGTCCAGAGTCAATCCACCCGCTCCAACGGCGCACCACCCGCCGCTAGGTCCGAAGGGCAGGTGATGGCCGCTCACGGTGGCCGGGGATCCCGACCGGGATCCCCGGCCACCGGACGGCCGACCGCATGCTTGCATATCTCGTTCGACGGCTCTTCGCCGTCGCAGTGATGCTGATGGTCGTCACCCTGGTGACGCTCAGCATCTTCTTCCTCATCCCCAAGCTGACCGGCAGCGACCCTGCCGCGATGTTCGTCGGCAAGCAGGCGGATCCGGCTTCCATCGAGGGCGTCCGCCAGAAGCTGGGCCTGGACGAGCCGATCCTGGTGCAGTTCTGGCACTTCGTCTCCGGAATCTTCGTCGGCCGGGACTACACCGGCGGCGGCGACACCATCCACTGCGCGGCGCCCTGCTTCGGCTACTCGTTCCGTACGGAACAGGACGTCTGGACCCTGCTCGTCGACCGGATCCCGGTCACGATCTCCATGGTCATCGGCGCGGCCCTGCTGTGGCTCGTGATGGGCGTGGCCACCGGCGTGCTCTCCGCGCTCAAGCGCGGCACGGCCGTCGACCGCGCGGCCATGATCACCGCCCTGGCCGGTGTCTCGCTCCCGATCTACTTCACCGCCATGCTGGTGATGTTCCTCTTCCGCACCCAGCTGGGCTGGCTGGACGCGAAGTACGTGCCGATCAGCGACTCGTTCGGCAGCTGGTTCGGCGGCCTGCTTCTGCCGTGGATCACGCTCGCCTTCCTGTACGCGGCGATGTACGCGCGGCTCACCCGCGCCACCATGCTGGAGGTCCTCGGCGAGGACTACATCCGTACGGCACGGGCCAAGGGTCTCCAGGAGCGGGTCGTGCTCGGCAAGCACGCCATGCGCTCCACGATGACCCCCATCCTGACCATCTTCGGCATGGACCTCGGCGCCCTCATGGGCGGCGCCGTCCTGACCGAGACCGCGTTCAACCTGCCGGGCCTCGGAAACGCGGCCTTCAAGGCGGTCAGCGACCGCGACCTGCCGCTGATCCTGGCGGTCACGCTCATCACCGCGGCCGCCGTCGTCATCGCCAACCTCGTGGTGGACCTTCTGTACGCGGTGATCGACCCCCGAGTGAGGCTCGCATGACGGACAAGCTGACCAAGACCGGCGCGGCCCTGGGAGAACCGGTCGCGTCCGGGAACGCCCCGTCCGACGCCTTCCTCGACGTCCGCGACCTGAAGATCCACTTCCCGACCGACGACGGTCTGGTCAAGTCCGTCGACGGGCTCTCCTTCCAGCTGGAGAAGGGCAAGACCCTCGGCATCGTGGGCGAGTCCGGCTCCGGCAAGTCGGTGACCTCGCTCGGCATCATGGGTCTGCACACCGTCGGCCAGTACGGCCGTCAGAAGGCGCGGATCTCCGGAGAGATCTGGCTCAACGGCCGGGAGCTGCTCTCGGCCGACCCGGAGGACGTGCGCCGGCTGCGCGGCCGCGACATGGCGATGATCTTCCAGGACCCGCTCTCCGCGATGCACCCGTACTACACCGTCGGCGCGCAGATCGTGGAGGCGTACCGGGTCCACCACCCGGTCGACAAGAAGACCGCGAAGAAGCGGGCCGTCGAACTCCTCGACCGGGTCGGCATCCCCGAGCCGGCCAAGCGCTTCTCGAACTACCCGCACGAGTTCTCCGGCGGTATGCGCCAGCGCGCGATGATCGCGATGGCGCTGGTCAACAACCCCGAACTGCTCATCGCGGACGAGCCGACCACCGCGCTCGACGTGACGGTCCAGGCGCAGATCCTCGACCTGATCCGGGACCTGCAGAAGGAGTTCGGCTCCGCGGTCGTCATCATCACGCACGACCTGGGCGTCGTCGCCGAGGTCGCCGACGACATCCTGGTGATGTACGGCGGCCGGTGCGTGGAGCGCGGGCCGGCCGAGGCGGTCTTCTACGAGCCTCAGCACCCCTACACCTGGGGCCTGCTCGGCTCGATGCCGCGGATCGACCGCGACCAGACCGAGCGGCTCATCCCGGTGAAGGGCAACCCGCCCAGCCTGATCAACGTGCCCAGCGGCTGTGCCTTCAACCCGCGATGCCCGTACGCGGATGTGCCCAAGGGCGGCATCACGCGCACCGAGCGCCCCGAGCTGCGGCTCGCGCCGACGGGCGGCGAGCACGCCGACCGTCACTACTCCGCCTGCCACATGTCGACGGAGGAGCGGACCCGGATCTGGACCGAAGAGATTGCGCCGAAGCTGTGAGCGACAACAAGAGCACTGAGCCCCTGCTCAAGGTCAACGGCCTGGTGAAGCACTTCCCGATCAAGAAGGGGCTGCTGCAGCGCCAGGTCGGGGCGGTCAAGGCGGTCGACGGCATCGACTTCGAGGTGTACCCGGGGGAGACCCTCGGCGTCGTCGGCGAGTCGGGCTGCGGCAAGTCGACGATGGGCCGGCTGATCACGCGGCTGCTCGAACCGACGGGCGGCACGGTCGAGTTCGAGGGTGTGGACGTCTCGCACCTCGGTGTGGCCAAGATGCGTCCGCTGCGCCGTGACATCCAGATGATCTTCCAGGACCCGTACGGCTCGCTGAACCCCCGGCACACGGTCGGCACGATCGTCTCGGCGCCGTTCAAGCTCCAGGGCGTGGAGCCCGAGGGCGGGGTCAAGAAGGAGGTCCAGCGCCTCCTCGGCCTGGTCGGCCTGAACCCGGAGCACTACAACCGCTACCCGCACGAGTTCTCGGGCGGCCAGCGCCAGCGCATCGGCATCGCGCGGGCGCTCGCCCTGAAGCCGAAGCTGGTCGTGGCGGACGAGCCGGTGTCGGCGCTCGACGTCTCGATCCAGGCGCAGGTGGTGAACCTCCTGGACGACCTCCAGGACGAGCTGGGCCTGACGTACGTGATCATCGCCCACGACCTGTCGGTGATCCGGCACGTCTCGGACCGGATCGCGGTCATGTACCTCGGCAAGATCGTGGAGCTCGCGGACCGCAAGTCCCTCTACGAGTCGCCGATGCACCCGTACACCCGGGCGCTGATGTCGGCGGTCCCGATCCCGGACCCCCGCCGCAAGGGCGCGAAGAGCGAGCGCATCCTGCTGAAGGGCGACGTCCCGTCCCCGATCGCCCCGCCGCCGGGCTGCCGTTTCCACACGCGCTGCTGGAAGGCGACGGAGGTCTGCCGGACGGTGGAGCCCCCGCTGCTCGAACTCCGTCCGGGCCAGCGGGTCGCGTGCCACCACCCGGAGAACGCGGAGGGCGTGACGGTGCCGTCGGCGCGGGAGTCGGTGGAGGTGTCGATCACGAAGCCGCCGGCCACGGAGGCGGCCACCGCGGTCGGGGCGGCCACCTCGACCGCGGCCGTCGCCGCGGCGGAGGCGGACGCTCCGTCCGGAGACGACGCGTCCGCGGAGGTGGACGCTCCGGCCCAGGACGACGCGCCGTCGAAGGCGGACGCTCCGTCCGAGGGTGACGCGCCGTCCGAGGGCGGTACGGCCAAGGAGTAGCACGGCGCTTCGTCCGAGGGTGAGGCCCGAAGGTGTGGCTACGCGACGCGGCCCCCGCTGCCACAAGGCAGCGGGGGCCGCGCGCATGCCCGGCGGGCCTGCGGCGCGAGCGGCGCGAAGCCGCCGCCTCGCGGGGGTTCGTGGGGACGGCCCCAGGGCCCGTCAGGGTTTCCGGGAGGGGCGGGGCGGGGGGAAACCTCCCGTCCCCGCCCGCGCCCGCCGGCGGCACCCTTCGCACCCGTCACAATGGGCGCCGTGTTCCACGATCTGTTCAGTCCCTCCGTACAACATGCCCTCGACCTGATCGGCATCTTCGTCTTCGCCATCTCCGGCGCCCTGCTGGCCGTCCGGAAGAACTTCGACGTCTTCGGCATCGCCGTCCTCGCCGAGGTCACCGCCCTCGGCGGCGGGCTCCTGCGCGACCTGATCATCGGCGCCGTGCCCCCGGCCGCCTTCACCGACCTCGGCTACTTCCTGATGCCGCTCGTCGCCACGGCGTTCGTCTTCTTCCTGCACCCCGAGGTGGAACGCACCCAGACCGCCGTCAACGTCTTCGACGCCGCCGGGCTCGGGCTCTTCGCCGTCACCGGCACCATCAAGGCGTACGAGTACGGTCTCGGTCTGACCTCCTCCGCGGCCCTCGGTCTCGCGACCGCCGTCGGCGGCGGTGTCCTGCGCGACGTGCTCGCCAACGAGATCCCCTCCCTGCTCCGCTGGGACCGCGACCTCTACGCCGTGCCGGCGATCGTCGGCGCCACGACGGTCGTCGTCTGCATCCGGTTCGACGTGCTCAACGCGTTCACGAGCGGCGCCGCCGTCCTCCTGGCCTTCGCGCTGCGCCTGCTCGCCATGCGCTACCACTGGCGCGCGCCCCGCGCGTGGAACCGCCGTTCCTCCGCCCGCGAGGAACCCGAAAAAGCTACCGCTCAGTAGCATCGTGTTGTACCGTCGGGACATGAGCACGAGCATCGAGACGACGACGAGCGAAGCGGTCAGCGAGTTCGACCGCGACACCACCGTCACCCTCCGCGCCCCCGGTGTCTACGACGCCGACCTCTCCGCAGGCTGGACGATCATCAACGCCGTCAACGGCGGCTACCTCCTCGCCCTGCTCGGCCGGGCCCTCGGCGACCACCTGCCGCACCCGGACCCGTTCACGATCTCGGCGCACTACCTCACGCCGTCCGTGCCCGGCCCCGCCGTGATCCGCACGGAGACCGTCCGCACCGGCCGTACGCTCTCGACCGGCCAGGCGTCCCTCTTCCAGTACGCCGAGGACGGCACCGAGGTAGAGCGCATCCGCGTCCTCGCCTCGTACGGTGATCTCGACGCGCTCAGCGACGACGTCCGCACCTCCGCCACGCCCCCGGCCGTCGCCCCCCTCGACCAGTGCTTCGGCCCCTCCGACGGCCCCAGGCCGCCGATCCCCGGCTCCAACGCCATCACCGACCGCCTCGACCTCAAGCTCGACCCGGCCACCGTCGGCTGGGCGATCGGCGCGCCGTCGGGGAAGGGCGAGATGCGCGGCTGGTTCGCGCTCGCCGACGGCCGCGAGCCCGACGCGCTCTCCCTGCTCCTCACCGTCGACGCGCTGCCGCCGACCTCCTTCGAGCTCGGCCTCAAGGGGTGGACCCCGACCGTCGAGCTCACCACGCACGTGCGCTGCCGCCCGGCCCCCGGACCGCTGCGGGTCTCCATCACCACGCGGAACCTCGCCGGCGGCTTCCTGGAGGAGGACGCGGAGGTCTGGGACAGCGCGGACCGGCTCGTCGCGCAGTCCCGCCAACTGGCCCGCGCGCCGCGCGACTGAGCCTCGGGGTTTCTCGGCGTCAGGGTGCGGGGTGGGCCGGTGCGGCGGCGCCGCCCGCGGGCCGGCCCCGCGGGCGACGCGGGAGCCGCGGGGGCGTGGCCCAGCGGGGGACACCGCCCTCGTAGAATCGAGGCACCATGGCTTACCTCGACCACGCCGCGACCACGCCCATGCTCCCCGAGGCGATCGAGGCGATGAACGCCCAGCTCGCCGTCACGGGCAACGCATCCTCCCTGCACGCGGCCGGGCGGCGCGCCCGGCGGGTCGTCGAGGAGGCGCGCGAGACCCTCGCGGCCGCCCTGGGCGCGCGGCCCAGCGAGGTCGTCTTCACCTCCGGCGGCACCGAGGCCGACAACCTCGCCGTCAAGGGCCTGTACTGGGCCCGCCGTGACGCCGACCCCGCCCGCACCCGCGTCCTCGCCAGCCCCGTCGAGCACCACGCCGTGCTCGACGCCGTGGACTGGCTCGCCACGCACGAGGGCGCCACCGTCGAGTACCTGCCCGTCGACCGGTACGGCCGCGTGCACCCCGGCGCCCTGCGCGAGGCGATCGCCCGCGAGCCCGAGACCGTCGCGCTCGCCACCGTCATGTGGGCGAACAACGAGATCGGCACCGTCATGCCGGTGCGCGAACTCGCCGCCGTCGCCGACGAGTTCGACGTCCCGCTGCACGCCGACGCCGTCCAGGCCTTCGGTCAGCTCCCGGTCGACTTCGGCGCCTCCGGCCTCGCCGCCCTGACCGTCTCCGGCCACAAGATCGGCGGCCCCTACGGCATCGGCGCGCTGCTCCTCGGCCGCGAGTACAGCCCCGTGCCCGTCCTCCACGGCGGCGGCCAGGAGCGCCATGTCCGCTCCGGTACCCTGGACGCGCCCGCCATCGCCGCCTTCGCCGTCGCCGGGCGGCTCGCCGCCGAGCGGCGCGAGGAGTTCGCCCGCGAGATCGGCGCCCTGCGCGACGACCTCGTCGCGGCCGTCCTCGCCGCCGTCCCCGACGCGATCCTCGGCGGGGACCCGGTCGACCGGCTCCCCGCCAACGCCCACTTCACCTTCCCCGGCTGCGAGGGCGACTCCCTCCTCCTGCTCCTCGACGCCCAGGGCATCGAGTGCTCGACCGGCTCCGCCTGCACCGCCGGCGTCGCCCAGCCGAGCCACGTGCTGCTCGCCACCGGCACCGACCCGGACCTCGCCCGCGGCACCCTGCGCTTCACCCTCGGCCACACCTCCACCAAGGAGGACGTCGCGGCGGTCGCCGCCGCCATCGGCCCCGCCGTCGAGCGCGCCCGCACCGCCGGGCTCACGTGACCCTCTTCGAAGCCTCCCGTACGAGCTTCATGTAGCGGTCCCAGTCCCAGTGCGGCCCGGGGTCCGTGTGGTCGGTCCCGGGCACCTCGACGTGCCCGATGACGTGCTCCCGGTCCACGGGTATGCCGTACCGGCCGCAGATCCCCGCCGTCAGCCGCGCCGAGGAGGCGTACATCGCCGCCGTGAAGTCCTGCGGACGGTCCACGAACCCCTCGTGCTCGATCCCGATACTCCGCTCGTTCATGTCCCGGTTCCCCGCGTGGAACGCCACGTCGAGCTCACGGATCATCTGCGCCACGTGCCCGTCCTTGCGGACGACGTAATGCGTGGCGGCACCGTGCCCCGGGTTCTTGAAGACCTTCAGGGCACTCGCGTAGCTGCCCTGGACGACATGGATCACCACTCGGTCGATCGTGTAGTCGGCCGGGCGGTCCGCCCGCCGCCAGTTCGCCCGGGACGCCGCCGACCAGTCCGCGCCCTTGTGGTCGAGCTCACCCTCCACCCGGTCCTTCTCCGTGCCCGGCAGCCGCCACCACGCGCGCGCCAGCTCGTCACGCGCCAGCGCCGCCGTACCGAGGACGGCCGCGCCGCCGCCGAGCAGGACGGCCCGCCGTCCCACCCCCCGCTTCTTCTCGCTCCCCATGTGCAGGACAACGCTTACTCACGCGACCGCGGTTCCCGGAGCCCCGTACCCTGGTAGGGCTATGACTCAGACTCCGCCGCAGCGCCCCCTCCGTGTCCTCGCCGCCATGTCCGGCGGCGTGGACTCCGCCGTCGCCGCCGCCCGGGCCGCCGAAGCCGGGCACGACGTCACCGGCGTCCACCTGGCGCTCTCCGCGAACCCGCAGTCCTTCCGTACCGGTGCGCGCGGCTGCTGCACCATCGAGGACTCCCGCGACGCCCGCCGCGCGGCCGACGTCATCGGCATCCCCTTCTACGTCTGGGACCTCGCCGAGCGCTTCCGCGAGGACGTCGTCGACGACTTCGTCGCGGAGTACGAGGCGGGCCGCACCCCCAACCCCTGCCTGCGCTGCAACGAGAAGATCAAGTTCGCGGCGCTGCTCGACAAGGCCCTCGCGCTCGGCTTCGACGCGGTCTGCACCGGCCACTACGCCACGGTCGTGCTCAACGAGGACGGCTCGCGCGAGCTGCACCGCGCCTCCGACATGGCCAAGGACCAGTCGTACGTCCTCGGAGTCCTGGACGAGAAGCAGCTCGCCCACGCGATGTTCCCGCTGGGCGACACCCTCACCACCAAGGACGAGATCCGGGCGGAGGCGGAGCGTCGTGGGCTCGCGGTGGCGAAGAAGCCCGACAGCCACGACATCTGCTTCATCGCCGACGGCGACACCCAGGGCTTCCTGGCCTCCAGGCTCGGCCGGGCGGAGGGCGACATCGTCGACGAGTCGGGGGAGAAGGTGGGCACCCACGAGGGCGCGTACGGCTTCACGATCGGCCAGCGCAAGGGCCTGCGGATCGGGCACCCGGCGCCGGACGGCAAGCCGCGCTACGTCCTGGACATCTCGCCCGTGAACAACACGGTCACCGTGGGTCCCGTCGAGGCGCTCGACGTCACGGGCCTCACGGCGATCAAGCCCCGCTGGTGCGGCACGGCTCCGGAGGGCTCCGGCCGCTACACCGCGCAGCTGCGCGCCCACGGCGGTGAGACGGCGGTGACGGCGGCGCTGGTGGACGGCGGGCTGACGGTCACCTTCGACGAGCCGGTCCGCGGCGTGGCCCCCGGCCAGGCGATCGTGCTGTACGACGACACACGCGTGGTGGGCTCGGCGACGATCGCGACGACGGTACGGCGCGGGGCGACGGCGACGGCGACGGTCTGAGGCAGACGCGCCACCGTCACCCGAGGCGTCACGCCCCGGGTCACTCCTCCTCGAAGAAGTCCTCGAGGACCGGCGCGAGGACGTGCGGCGCCACCTGGTGTGTCTGGCCCGTCAGGGTGCGGTGACGGCCCCGGGGGAGGGCCCTCGCGACCGCCAAGGCCGCGCGACGCGTCCGAGCCGGGCTCGAACCGCCGTCGACGACGAGCGCGCGCGTGTGGACCCGCCCCAGCCGCGCCGCCGGCACCGTCCCGTCGCCCAGTACCTCGTGGTCGTACGCCAGGGTGTGCGCGACGGCCTCCAGCCGTGGCCCGTCCTGCACCGGCACCGCCTCGTCCCTCAGGAACATCTCGACGGCGGCGCCGTGCTGCCCGCGGTCGAGCAGCCCGGCCAGCCGGCGCCGCCGCCACGCGAAGGCGTCACCGGCACCGGCCTCCGTCGAGAACGGCGGTTCGTAGACGGACAGCCGCTCGATCGGCACCCCGCCGCCCGCCGCCGCGAGGGCCAGCGCCCCGCCCGTCGAGACGCCGTGCACGAACGCCCGGCCGCCCACCGCGTCGATCAGCGCGGCCAGGTCGTCGAACTCCCGCCGCACCCCGTACGGACCGGTGTCACCACTCCGGCCGCGCCCCCGCCGGTCGTACGTCACCACCGAGTAGTGCGGCGCCAGCAGATCGGCCAGCGGCCGTTCCGTCCCCGCCGTCGACAGGGCCCCGCCCACGAGGATCACCGGGGCCCCTTCCCCGCGCCGCTCGTACGCGATCCGCGTCCCGTCCGCGGACCTGACCCGCCCCCGGAACCTGTGCAGAGTCCCGCTCATCTCGTCCATGGCAGTGCTGACCGGACGGGGGCGTAGAACTCATCGCCGCGGGACGGAAATTCCCCGAAGAATCTTGAAAGCCGAGGTCAGGGATACGGTGGGGGCCATGAACATCTGCGTCTTCCTCTCGGCCGCCGAGCTCGACGAGCGCTACACCGCCCCCGCCCGCGACTTCGCCGAACGGCTCGGCAAGGCGGGCCACACCCTGGTGTGGGGCGGGTCCGACGTCGGCCTGATGAAGGTCGTCGCGGACGGGGTGGAGAGGACGGGCGGCCGGCTCGTCGGCGTCTCGGTCGACTTCCTCGCCGCCAAGGCCCGGCCCGGAGCCGACCAGATGATCGTGGCCAAGGACCTCGCCGAGCGGAAGGCGCTGCTCCTGGCCAAGTCCGACGCGATCGTGATCATGGTGGGCGGCACCGGCACCCTCGACGAGGCCACCGAGGTCCTGGAGCTGAGGAAGCACGGCAAGCACACCAAGCCGGTGGTCCTGCTGAACACGGCCGGGTTCTACGACGGCCTGAAGGCGCAGTTCCAGCGCATGGAGGCGGAGGGCTTCCTGCCCCTCCCTCTCGCCGACCTGGTGTTCTTCGCCGAGGACGGCCCATCCGCTCTCGCCTACCTGGAGGAGTCGATCGCCGCACGGTGATGGGACCATGGTCCCCATGGCTACTCATGTGATCACCGGGGCAGGTTCCGGCATCGGCGCGGCGGTCGCGCGACGGCTCCACGCGCGCGGGGACGAACTCGTGCTCCACGCGCGCGACGCCGGCCGGGCCAAGGAGCTCGCCGCCGAGTTCCCCGGCGCCAGGACGCTCGTCGGCGATCTCGCCGACCCCGACCGGCTCTCCTGGGCGTTCTCGCACCAGAGCCTGCCCGAGCGGGTCGACACCCTCCTCCACATCGCGGGCGTGGTCGACCTCGGCCCGGTGGGCGACCTCACCCCCAAGACCTGGCGCCACCAGCTCAACGTCAACCTCGTCGCCCCCGCCGAGCTGACCCGGCACTTCCTGCCCCAGCTCCGCGTCTCCCAGGGCCACGTGGTCTTCGTCAACTCCGGTGCCGGGCTCAGCGCCCACGCCGACTGGAGCGCCTACGCGGCCTCCAAGCACGGCCTGAAGGCGCTCGCCGACTCGCTCCGCCACGAGGAGCACGGCAACGGGGTGCGGGTCACCTCGGTCTACCCCGGCCGCACCGCCAGCCCCATGCAGGCGAAGGTGCACTCCCAGGAGGGCAAGGAGTACGACCCCTCGAAGTGGATCGACCCCGAGTCGGTCGCGACCACGATCCTCACGGCCGTCGACCTGCCGCGCGACGCCGAGATCAACGACCTGACAGTCCGTCCGGGACGGTAGGAAGCAGAAGAGTGAGCGACACGAGCGAGCAGCAAGTGTTCACCTGGGGGCCCGCCACCGGCGTCGGCTCCCTGCCCGGCGGTGACGCCCGCGAGGCCGCCAGGACCGTCACCGGTTCCTTCGAGGACTTCCCCCTCCTCGCCGAACTGCCCGCGCGCGGCCCCGGCGCCGACATGATCGGGCGGACCATCGGGCTGCTCGTCGAGATGTACGCGCACGTGGAGCCGAGCGGCTGGCGGGTCAGCGACCGGCCGGGCCGCGACACCCGGCGGGCCCGCTCCTGGCTGGGGGAGGACCTGGACGCCCTGGAGGAGTTCACCCAGGGGTACGAGGGCCCGCTCAAGGTCCAGGCCGTGGGGCCCTGGACGCTGGCCGCGGCGCTCGAACTGCGCGGCGGCGAGGCCGCCCTCGGCGACCCGGGCGCCTGCCGGGACCTCACCGGCTCCCTCGCCGAGGGCCTGCGCGCCCACCTCGCCGAGCTCCGCAAGCGGATCCCCGGCGCCCGGCTCGTCCTCCAGCTCGACGAGCCCTCCCTCACGGCCGTCCTGCGCGGCCGGGTCCGTACCGCCTCCGGCTACCGCACGTACCGCGCGGTCGACCGGCAGGTCGTCGAGAGCGCCCTGCGCGACGTGGTGGCGGTCCACGACGGTCCGGTCGTCGTCCACTCCTGTGCCCCCGAGGTGCCGTTCGGGCTGCTGCGACGGGCCGGTGTCGCCGGGGTCTCGTTCGACTTCGGTCTCCTCACCGAACGTGACGAGGAGCCCATCGGTGAGGCCGTCGAGGCCGGTACCAAGCTCTTCGTGGGCGTGGTGCCGTCCACCGACACGGCATTGTCCGACCCGGGCGGTAGCGTCATGGGTGTCAGGACGCTGTGGCGCAGGCTGGGGCTGAATCCGGGGACTCTCGCCGAGTCCGTGGTGGTCACCCCGACGTGCGGTCTCGCGGGTGCTTCGCCCGCGTACGCCCGCGCGGCGCTCGCCCACTGCGTCCGGGCGGCGAGATCGCTCGCGGACAACCCTGAGTGACTTCGGTCAGAGGCAAACGGGAGGACGAGTAACGGTGGCAGTCGAACAGGGGGCCCTGCCCGCCGAGGCACGGGAGAAGCACGCCGACCTGGCCGAGCAGGTCGAGCAGCACCGCTTCCGGTACTACGTGAAGGACCAGCCGGTCATCAGCGACGGCGAGTTCGACAAGCTCCTCCGCTCCCTGGAGGCGCTGGAGGAGGAGTACCCCGAGCTGCGCACGCCGGACTCGCCGACCCAGAAGGTCGCGGGGCAGTACGAGACGGAGTTCACCTCCGTCGAGCACCGGGAGCGCATGCTCTCCCTGGACAACGCCTTCGACGACCTGGAGCTCGCCGCCTGGGCCGAGCGCACCGCCCGTGACGTCGGCACGCCCGACTACCACCTGCTGTGCGAGCTGAAGGTCGACGGCCTCGCGGTCAACCTGACGTACGAGCGCGGCAGGCTGACCCGGGCCGCCACCCGCGGCGACGGCCGGGCCGGTGAGGACATCACGCCCAACGTCCGTACGATCGCCGACATCCCGGAGCGTCTGCACGGGGACCGCGTCCCGGCCCTCGTGGAGATCCGGGGCGAGGTCTACTTCCCGATGGAGGCCTTCGAAGGGCTGAACGCGCGTCTCGTGGAGGCCGGCGACAAGCCCTTCGCCAACCCGCGCAACGCGGCGGCCGGTTCGCTCCGGCAGAAGGATCCGAAGGTCACCGCGACCCGCCCGCTCCGCATGGTCGTCCACGGCATCGGCGCCCGTGAGGGCTTCGACATCGACCGCCTCAGCCAGGCGTACGAGCTGCTGCGCGAGTGGGGCATGCCGACCGCCCGGCACAACCGGGTCGTCGCCTCGCTCGACGAGGTACGGGAGTTCATCGCGTACTTCGGCGAGAACCGTCACTCCGTGGAGCACGAGATCGACGGGGTCGTCGTCAAGCTGGACGAGATCCCGCTCCAGGGCCGGCTGGGCTCCACCGCGCGCGCCCCGCGCTGGGCGATCGCGTGGAAGTACGCGCCCGAGGAGGTCAACACCAAGCTGGTCGACATCAAGGTCGGTGTCGGCCGGACGGGCCGGGTCACTCCGTACGCCCAGGTGGAGCCGGTCACGGTCGCCGGTTCCGAGGTCGAGTTCGCCACCCTCCACAACCAGGAGGTGGTGAAGGCCAAGGGTGTGCTGATCGGTGACACGGTCGTGCTGCGCAAGGCCGGTGACGTGATCCCGGAGATCCTCGGCCCCGTCGCCGACCTCCGGGACGGCAGCGAGCGGGAGTTCGTGATGCCCGCCGAGTGCCCCGAGTGCGGCACGCCGCTGCGGGCCATGAAGGAGGGCGACATCGATCTGCGCTGCCCCAACGCGCGGACCTGCCCCGCCCAACTGCGTGAACGTCTCTTCTATCTGGCGGGCCGTGAGTGCCTGGACATCGAGAACTTCGGCGCGGTGGCCGCGGCCGCGCTGACCCGGCCCCTGGAGCCGACCGAGCCCCCGGTGGTCGACGAGGGCGATCTCTTCGACCTCACCATCGAGCGGCTCCTGCCGATCAAGGCGTACGTCCTCGACCCGGACAGCGGGCTGCCGAAGCGGGACCCGAAGACCGGGGAGGAGAAGGTCGTCACGGTCTTCGCCAACCAGAAGGGCGAGCCGAAGAAGAACGCGCTTGCCATGCTGGCCAACATCGAGGCCGCCAAGAGCCGCCCGCTCGCCCGGTTCATCAACGGCCTCTCCATCCGGCACGTGGGGCCCGTGGCCGCCCAGGCGCTGGCCCGCGAGTTCCGCTCCCTCGACCGCATCGAGCAGGCGAGCCAGGAGGAGCTGGCGGCGGTCGACGGGGTCGGCGGGATCATCGCCACGGCGGTGAAGGACTGGTTCTCCGAGGACTGGCACCGCGAGATCGTGCGCAAGTGGCGTGCGGCGGGGGTGGCGTTCGAGGACGAGGGCGCCGGCGAGGACCAGGGGCCGCGCCCGCTGGAGGGGCTGACCGTCGTCGTCACCGGCACGCTGCAGAACTTCACCAGGGATGGCGCAAAAGAGTCGCTGCAGAGCCGCGGAGCGAAGGTGACCGGTTCCGTTTCGAAGAAGACCGACTTCGTGGTGGTGGGCGAGAACCCCGGTTCCAAGTACGACAAGGCGATGCAGCTGAAGGTTCCGGTCCTCGACGAGGCCGGCTTCGCCGTGCTGCTCGAACAAGGGCCCGAGGCCGCTCGGGAGGCGGCGGTTCCGGTCGAGGGATAGCCGGCGGGGGCCGGGGGAGCCCGCGAGGGAGCCGGGGAGACCAGCGCGCGAACATCACCCGTTCGGCGCATACCAGATCGTTACGGGTGGCCAGGTCGCATTCGGGCAAGAGATGGAGAGCGCTGCCCGTCGGAGCCCTCCGCGGCCTAGTGTTGAGACCGTGCGTCTGTCGCACACGGCCGAGTGAGGGCTCTGCCGGTCGTGGCGGCATGACAACGGCCCATCGCGTTGCAACGGCACCGCCGGCTGTGAGAGGGACGGAATGAAACCGACCGAGAGTGCCGCCGCCCCGGTCTCACGGCCGCGTGCACGCGCGGCCTTCGTGGGCATCACCTCCGGGCTTCCCGGAGCCGTGGTGGGGCTCGCCGCCGGGGCGCTCGTCACCGGGCTCTACCACGTGCTGAGCGCCGGGCACGGTCTGTTCCCCGGCGGTGCCGAGGGCTGGTCCCTCGCCGTCCTCACCGGACTCATCGTCGGACACCTGGTCGCCCTCGGCCGCGACCGCTGGTGGGGCGGGACCGGCTCGGGCGCCGCCCTCACCCTCGCCGTCCTGCTCCTCTACGGCTGGGTGCCCGCCGGACTCGTCTCCATGGCCGTCGTGCTCCTCGTCGGCGCGGCCCGCCGGCACCGCTGGCGCCAGGGCCTGCTGCACGGCGCCGTGGACGTCCTCGGCGTCGGCGCGGCGGCCCTGGTCCTCGCCGCGTTCGGAGACGTACCGACCGTCGAGCACCCCTGGCAGCCCCCCGACTGGGGGATCGCCGACGTACCGGAAGTCGTGCTCGCCGCCGGGACCTACCTCGTGGTGACCAGGCTCCTCCTGTGGTACGCCCTCTCGCCCCGCGGCGGCGGCCTGCCGACCGTCGCGCGCACCGCCCTGCTCCGCCAGGGTCTCGTCGCCGTCGCCCTGCTCGGCATCGCCCCGCTGATCTGCGTCGTCGCCGTCGCGCAGCCACTGCTGCTGCCGCTCTTCGCGGTCCCGCTCATCGCCCTCGACTCCACGCTCTGGATCGCCCGCGCCCGTGCCGAGGAGCAGCTGCGCGACCCGCTCACCGGCCTGCCGAACCGGCAGTGGCTCCTGGAGCGGGCCTGGACCGCCCTGGAGGAGGCCGAGGGAGAGGGCGCCCGCTCCGCGCTCGTCCTGATCGACCTCGACCGTTTCCGCTCGGTCAACGACACCCTCGGCCATCTCGCCGGGGACCGGCTGCTGCTCCAGATCGCCGAGCGGCTCAAGCTCGCCCTGCCGCGCGGCGCGGAGGCGGCGCGGCTCGGCGGCGACGAGTTCGCCGTCCTGCTCCCCACCGCGGACTCCACCACCAGCGCCCAGCGGGTCGCCCGCCACCTGGTCGCCGAGCTCTCCTCGCCGCTCGACCTGGACGGCCTCACCCTCGTCCTGGAGGCCAGCGCGGGCGTCGCGGTCTTCCCCGACCACGCGCTCGACGCCGAGGGGCTGCTGCGCCGGGCCGACGTCGCGATGTACCAGGCCAAGCGGGACCGTACGGGCGTCGAGGTGTACGAGTCGAAGCGCGACTCCAACACCCCCGACCGGCTCGGCCTCCTCGGCGACCTCCGCCGCGCCCTGGACGCCGGCGAGGTCGAGCTCCACTACCAGCCCAAGGTCCGCTTCGACGGGCAGGTCGCCGGCCTGGAGGCCCTGGTGCGCTGGGTGCACCCGGAGCGCGGCCGGGTCCCCCCGGACGAGTTCATCGCCATCGCCGAGTCCTCGGGCCTGATGCCCCACCTCACCGAGTACGTCCTGGAGACCGCGCTCGCGCAGGTCGCCCGGTGGCGTGCCCAGGGGTTGAACGTTCCTGTGGCCGTCAACGTCTCGCCCCGGGACGTCCACACCCCCGGCTTCGCCGGCGCGGTCGCAGCCCGGCTCGCCCGGCACGGCGTCCCGGCGGGGGCCCTGCAGCTGGAGATAACGGAGCACGTGCTCCTGGAGGACCCGCAGCGCGCCGCCGACACGATGGCCGGGCTGACCGGCCACGGCGTGAAGATGTCCCTGGACGACTTCGGCACCGGCTACTCCTCCCTCGTCCACCTCCGGCGCCTCCCGGTGAGCGAGCTGAAGATCGACCGTTCCTTCGTCGCCCGGCTCGCCGTCGACGCCGAGGACGCCGAGATCGTGCGCTGCACCCTGGACCTCGCCCACTCCCTCGGCCTGCTCGTGGTCGCCGAGGGCGTCGAGGACGACGAGACCTGGGAGCGCCTGCGGGACCTGGGCTGCGACGCCGTCCAGGGCTGGCTGGTGGCCGCCGCGATGCCCCCGGCCGAGACCACCGCCTGGCTGCTGGCCCGGGGCGAGCGCGGCTGGCGCCGACCCTCGGAGGAGGCCGCGCTGCAGGCCGCCGAGGCGGCAGCGGCCGCGGACCTCGACCAGCCCTCCGGCCAGGTGGTGCAGTAGCCGCGCGGCGGGCGGCGGTGCGCACCGTTTCACGGGCAGCGGTGCGGGCCCCATAGGATTGGGGCCAACACCATCAGACTCACCCCGTGAGGATCGCATGCCTGGCATCACGCGCGAGGAGGTCGCCCACCTCGCACGGCTGGCGCGTCTGGAGCTGAAGGGCGAAGAGCTCGATCACTTCGCCGGTCAGCTCGACGACATCATCGGCGCGGTCGCCCGCGTCTCCGAGGTCGCCGACCAAGACGTACCGCCGACCTCCCACCCGCTGCCGCTGACGAACGTCATGCGCGCGGACGAGGTCCGTCCGTCGCTCACCCCCGAGCAGGCGCTCTCCGGCGCCCCGGCCCAGGAGCAGCAGCGTTTCAAGGTGCCGCAGATCCTGGGGGAGGACTAATCACATGACGGACAGCACCATCATCAAGCTCACGGCCGCCGAGATCGCCGGGAAGATCGCCTCCGGCGAGCTGACCGCCGTCCAGGTGACCGAGGCCCACCTCGCCCGGATCGAGGCCGTCGACGAGAAGGTCCACGCCTTCCTGCACGTCGACCGCGAGGGCGCCCTCGCCCAGGCCCGCGCCGTGGACGAGAAGCGCGCCAAGGGCGAGAAGCTCGGCCCGCTGGCCGGCGTCCCGCTGGCGCTCAAGGACATCTTCACCACCGCCGGCGTGCCGACGACCGTCGGTTCGAAGATCCTCGAAGGCTGGATCCCGCCGTACGACGCGACCCTGGTGAAGAACCTCAAGGCCGCCGACGTCGTCATCCTCGGCAAGACCAACATGGACGAGTTCGCCATGGGGTCCTCCACCGAGAACAGCGCGTACGGCCCCACCGGCAACCCCTGGGACCTCACCCGGATCCCCGGCGGCTCCGGCGGTGGCTCCTCCGCCGCGCTCGCCGCGTACGAGGCGCCCCTGGCCATCGGCACGGACACCGGCGGCTCGATCCGCCAGCCCGCCGCCGTCACCGGCACCGTCGGCGTCAAGCCGACCTACGGCGGGGTCTCCCGCTTCGGCATGGTGGCCTTCTCCTCCTCCCTCGACCAGGGCGGCCCCTGCGCCCGTACGGTCCTGGACGCGGCCCTGCTGCACGAGGCGATCGCCGGGCACGACCCGCTGGACTCGACCTCCATCGACGCCCCGGTCCCGCCGGTCGTCGAGGCCGCGCGCAACGGCTCCGTGGCCGGCATGCGCGTCGGTGTCGTCAAGCAGTTCCGCGGCGAGGGCTACCAGGCCGGTGTCGTGCAGCGCTTCGACGAGTCCGTCGAGCTCCTCAGGGAGCTGGGCGCCGAGATCGTCGAGCTGGACTGCCCGACCTTCGACCTCGCCCTTTCGGCGTACTACCTGATCGCGCCGTCGGAGTGCTCCTCCAACCTGGCCCGCTTCGACGCCATGCGCTACGGCCTGCGGGTCGGCGACGACGGCACGAAGTCGGCCGAGGACGTCACCGCCCTCACCCGTGAGGCCGGCTTCGGCGACGAGGTCAAGCGCCGCATCATCCTCGGTACGTACGCGCTGAGCTCCGGCTACTACGACGCGTACTACGGCTCGGCGCAGAAGGTCCGCACGCTCATCACCCGCGAGTTCGAGCAGGCCTTCGAGCAGGTGGACGTGATCGTCTCCCCGACGACCCCGACCACCGCCTTCCCCATCGGCGAGCGCGCCGACGACCCGATGGCCATGTACCTCGCGGACCTGTGCACCATCCCGACCAACCTGGCGGGCAACGCCGCCATGTCGCTGCCCTGCGGCCTCGCGCCGGAGGACGGCCTGCCGGTCGGCCTGCAGATCATCGCCCCCGCCATGAAGGACGACCGGCTGTACAAGGTCGGCGCCGCCGTCGAGGCCGCCTTCGTGGAAAAGTGGGGTCACCCACTGCTTGAGGAGGCTCCGTCGCTGTGAGTGCCATGGCAAAGAAGGCCAAGAACTTCAAGAAGTCGAAGACCGGCGTCTACGTCTCGCTGGCGACCACCGCGTTCGGTGCCATCAGCGTCGCGAAGCAGGCCAAGATGGCCCGCAACGACAACGACATGCTGCGGCTGATCGACTCCGCCGTGTCCGCCGCCGCCATCGTTACCGGCCTGGCGATCCTCTACCGGGAGCTGAAGCGCCTGGGCGACGACGACGTCCTGCTGGGCTGAGAGGGAAAGTCTCACTGTGACCGTCACTGAACTGCTGTCGTACGACGCGGCGCTCGCTGCGTACGACCCCGTCATGGGCCTGGAGGTCCATGTCGAGCTCGGCACGAAGACCAAGATGTTCTGCGGCTGCTCGACCGAGCTGGGCGCCGAGCCCAACTCGCAGACCTGCCCCACCTGTCTCGGCCTGCCCGGCTCGCTCCCGGTCGTCAACGCGATCGGCGTCGAGTCGGCCGTCAAGATCGGCCTCGCGCTGAACTGCGAGATCGCCGAGTGGTGCCGCTTCGCCCGGAAGAACTACTTCTACCCGGACATGCCGAAGAACTTCCAGACCTCGCAGTACGACGAGCCGATCGCCTTCAACGGCTATCTGGACGTCCAGCTGGAGGACGGGGAGATCTTCCGCGTGGAGATCGAGCGCGCCCACATGGAGGAGGACACCGGCAAGTCGACGCACATCGGCGGCGCGACGGGCCGGATCCACGGCGCCTCGCACTCGCTGCTCGACTACAACCGCGCGGGCATCCCGCTCATCGAGATCGTCACCAAGCCGATCGAGGGTGCGGGCGAGCGGGCCCCCGAGGTCGCCAAGGCGTACGTCGCCGAGCTGCGCGAGCTGATCCGCGCGCTGGGCGTCTCCGAGGCGCGCATGGACAAGGGCCAGATGCGCTGCGACGTGAACCTGTCGCTGCGCCCCAACGGCACCACGGTCTTCGGCACCCGCTCGGAGACGAAGAACGTCAACTCGCTCCGCTCCGTGGAGCGCGCGGCGCGCTTCGAGATCCAGCGCCACGCGGCCGTGCTCTCCTCCGGTGGCACGATCGTGCAGGAGACCCGTCACTTCCACGAGGACGACGGCTCCACCACGTCCGGCCGTATCAAGGACAACGCCGAGGACTACCGGTACTTCCCGGAGCCCGACCTCGTCCCCGTCGCCCCGGCCCGCGCGTGGGTCGAGGAGCTGCGCGCCGCTCTGCCCGAGCTGCCGCGCGTGCGCCGCAACCGGCTCCGTGAGGAGTGGGGCGTCTCCGAGCACGACATGCAGTCGATCCTCAACGCGGGCGCGGTCGACCTGATCGTCGCGACGACGGACGCCGGTGCTCCGGCGGACCAGGCCCGCAAGTGGTGGATGGGCGAGCTGGCCCGCTCCGCCAACGAGTCGGGCACGGCCCTGGACGAGCTGCCGATCACCCCGGCGCAGGTCGCCCGGGTGACCGAGCTCGTGGCCTCCGGCGACCTCACCGACAAGCTGGCCCGTCAGGTCATCGAGGGCGTGCTGGCCGGCGAGGGCGGCCCGGACGAGGTCGTCGAGAAGCGCGGCCTGAAGGTCGTCTCCGACGAGGGCGCGCTCGGCACGGCGGTCGACGAGGCCATCGCGGCCAACGCCGGCATCGCCGACAAGATCCGCGGCGGCAAGGTCGCGGCGGTCGGCGCCCTGGTCGGCGCGGTCATGAAGGCCACCCGCGGCCAGGCGGACGCGGCGCGCGTGAAGGACCTGATCCTGGAGAAGCTGGGCGTCAGCGAGGGCTGACCGTCCGGTTCCGTACGCGTACGAGGGCGGCGCCCCGGGTCTTCCACGGCCCGGGGAGCCGCCCTCTCGCGTTTCGCGTGTCCGGCGTGATGGGCCCGGGCGGTCGGCCGGGCGGCCGGCCCGGCGGTCACAGGCTCCTGAAGAGGTCGTCGAGCGGGGCCGGGGTTCGGTCGGGGGAGAGGGCCTCGACGAGGAGGCGGCCGTAACGGATTTTGCGGCCCTTCTTCGTGCCGAGGAAGCGCCGCAGCTGCTGGTGCCGGGTCCGGCCGTGCTGGGCGGGCTGGCGCAGGAACGTCTGCCAGGCGCGCAGGTCGTCGTCCTCGGCCCGCACGATCTGCTCGGCCCGCTCCGTGCCCAGCGTGCGGAGGAGTTCGTCCTCCAGGTCCGCCACGCACACGAAGACGCCGTCGCGCGGCGCTCCGGCCCGGTCCAGGCCGCGGTCGTAGTACGGCGCCTCGCGCTCGTCGCACAGTCCCGTCAGGCGCAGCCCGAGCCCGGGCGGACCCAGAAGGCCCGCGTAGCGGCCCACGTTCATCGCCCCGCCCATCGCGACCACGGACACGCCCTCGGCGGCCAGGTCCCGGCCGCGCCGGGCGGCCAGCGTCTCCACGGCCGCGAGGTCGCTCGGCCCCTCCAGCAGCACCGCCGTCCGCAGCCCCAGTTGCGCGGCCAGTTCCCGCGCCGGCCCGCCGTCACCGCCCGCCGCCCAGTCACCGACCGCGTCCCGGAACGCCCACATGTCCGCCATGGACCGAGTCTGCACACCCGTCGGCCTGTACGGCACCGAATATTTCCGGCCTTGGACTCCTGTCGGAGGCTGTTGGACGTTCACCGCCCGGTCCGCGTCGGGTCTTCCGCGCGTCATCCGGCCTCACTACCGTCCCCGGAGTACCACCCAATGGCTCGAAGGCGAACCATTGGCCGTCGACTGGAGGTCGGTCTTGTCCCCCGAGAATGCCCGCATGTCCCGCCGCAGGGTCCTCGCGCTGGGCGGAGGCGCGCTCGGCGCCGCCGCCGCAGGCTCGCTGCTCCCGCCGTCGCTCCAGGAGGCGATCGCCGCGGGACCGCCGGCCGGGGGTATGTCGGCCGTCCGCCACGTCGTGATCCTGATGCAGGAGAACCGTTCCTTCGATCACTACTTCGGCACCCTCCGCGGTGTCCGCGGCTTCGGCGACCGCAACGCGATCCAACTCCCCTCCGGCACACCCGTGTTCGAGCAGCCTGCCGCCCTCGGTCGGACGGTCCTGCCGTTCCCGATCCGCGGCGCCGCCGAGACGCAGAAGAAGGACCTCCAGTACATCGGCGACCTCGACCACTCCTGGAGCGGCGGCGCCAAGGCCTGGCACGACGGCTGGATGGACGGCTGGGTCTCCGCGAAGACCGCGGCGACGATGGCGTACTACGACCGCCGGGACATCCCGTTGCACTACGAACTCGCCGACACCTTCACCATCTGCGACGCCTACCACTCGTCCACCCACACCTCGACGAGCCCCAACCGCAACCACCTCTGGTCCGGCTGGACCGGCTACGAGGCCGACGGCAGCCGCGCCGTCACCAACGCCGCGTACGCCGAGGGCACCCATCCCGGCTACCCCTGGCCCACCTACGCCGAGCGCCTCGAAGCGGCCGGGCGGAGCTGGAAGACGTACACCGAGTGGGAGAACTTCACCGACAACAACATCGAGTTCTTCACCTCGTTCAAGAAGATCGCCCGCAAGGCCCTCGCCGCCACCGGCGGGCACACCTTCATGGAGTCCTTCTACGCCGCCGTGCGCGACACGGAGGACCCGAGCGAGCGGGCCAGGCTCCTCGCCGCCCTGGAGGACGGCGTCGCCACGCTCACCGCCGCCGAGCGCTCGCTCTTCGAGCGCGGTCTGCGCCGTGTCGAGACCGGGAAGCTCGCCGACACCTTCCGCGCCGACGTGGCCGCCGGGACGCTCCCGGAGGTCTCGTACCTCGTCCCGTCCGCGATCGACTCCGAGCACCCCGGTTCCTCCTCGCCGATCGCCTCGGCCTCGCTCGTCTACAAGGTGCTCGACGCCCTCGGCTCACACCCGGACGTCTGGCGCCACACCGTCGTCCTGATCAACTACGACGAGAACGACGGCTTCTTCGACCACGTGCCGCCGCCCGTCCCGCCGGCCGACGACACGGACGAGCGCTGGAAGGGCCTGCCCACCGGTCTCGGCATCCGCGTCCCGCTGCTCGTCGTCTCGCCCTGGTCGGTGGGCGGCTACGTCTGCTCCGAGACCTTCGACCACACCTCCGTGATCCGGTTCCTGGAGCGGCTCACCGGTATCGAGGAACCCAACATCACCCCGTGGCGGCGGGCCGTCACAGGCGACCTGACCTCCGCCTTCGACTTCCGGCGCGCGCACCGGCAGCCCGCCGTCGAGGAGCCCGGCCCGATCCCGCCGTTCTCCGGCCGCTGGCGGCCGCAGCCCCCGGCCGTCCAGCAGATGCCGGTCCAGGAGCCGGGCACCCGCCCGGCCCGCCCGCTGCCGTACCAGCCGGACGCCCAGGCGCGCGTCGGCGCCGGCGCGATCACCGTCGGCCTGAAGAACAGCGGAAAGGCCTCCGCGCACTTCGCGCTGTACCCGTACGCGGGCGAGTTCGCCGTCCCCCAGCACCGGGACGTCAGGGGCGAGGCGCAGTGGGCCGTGCCCCTCACGCGTGATCACTACCGATTCACGATCACCGGCCCGAACGGCTTCCGCCGCGAGTTCGAGGGACCTGCCACGGGCGGCGCCGACCTCGCCTCGCACATCGACCATCATGACCGTGACCTGCACCTCACCGTACGGAACACGGGCACCGCGCCGGTCTCCTTCACCGTCCGCCCGCTCGGCTACGTGGACCGCGACGACCTGCGCGACTGGACCCGTACCGTCACCGTGAAGCCCGGCCGGAGCCGCACCCTCGTCCACTCGGCGGCCGACGCGCACGGCTGGTACGACGTCGAGGTGACCGCTCCCGGCGGCTTCCGCCGGCGGCTCATGGGGCACATCGAGAACGGGCGGGCGAGCGTCTCCGGCTGACCCGCCCGACGCCTCCCCCGGGCGGCACGCGCGGGAGCCCGGGACCAACGGCCCGAGCTTCCGCGCACCCCTGTGAGTAACGACACGAAAGGGACAAAGAATCTCTTAAGGCTGCAACAGTGGCCTTATCCAGGTCATGCGTTCTTTGCGGGCTGTTCCCCGGTAAAGATCCACGAACCACCAGGGAGCACGTCCTTTGGCAGCCATCGCACGGTGGTGCATCAAGCACCGCCTCGTCGCCGTCCTGCTCTGGCTCATCGCCCTCGGCGGAGCCGTCGCCGGAGCATCGGCAGCGGGCTCGGCCTACTCCAACGACTACGAGGTCCCCGGCACCGAGTCGGGTCGTGCCACCGCCCTCCTCGAGAAGGGCTTCCCCGGCGCCGGCGGCGACAGCAACACGATCGTCTGGCACACCGACCAGGGCAGCGTCCGCGCCACCGGTGTCGAGCAGCGCATGACCGAGGTGCTCGACGAGGTCGCCGAACTGCCCGGCATCGCCTCCGTGACCTCCCCGTACGCCGACGGCCCGGCCTCCCAGGCGCAGATCAGCGAGGACGGGCGGACCGCCTACGCCCCCGTGATCTTCGACGCGCAGGCCGACGACATCCCGAAGGCGCAGGCCCAGGCCCTGGTCGACACGGCCCGCGGGGCCGCCTCCGACCACCTCCAGGTCGAGCTCGGCGGCAGCGCCGTCGCCCTCACCGAAGCCTCCGGCGGCCATGTCGCCGAGGCCGTCGGCGTCGTCGTCGCGGCCGTCGTCCTCTTCCTCGCCTTCGGCTCGCTCGCCGCCTCCGCGCTCCCCATCGCCACCGCGCTCGTCAGCGTCGGCATCGCGTACTCCGGGATCGTGCTCCTCGGCCACGTCATGACCGTCGCCGACTTCGCCCCGATGCTGGGCATGCTCATCGGCCTCGGCGTCGGCATCGACTACGCGCTCTTCATCGTCACGCGCCACCGCAAGGGGCTCAAACGCGGGCTGTCGGTCCCCGAATCCGCGCAGATCGCGGTGGCGACCACCGGCCGGGCCGTCGTCTTCGCCGGCGCGACCGTCTGCATCGCCCTCCTCGGCATGCTCATCCTGCGGCTCAGCTTCCTCAACGGCGTCGCCATCGCCGCCTCGCTGACCGTGGTCCTCACGGTCGCCGCCTCCGTCACCCTGCTGCCCGCGCTGCTCTCCCTCATCGGGATGCGGGCGCTCTCCCGCCGCGAGCGCCGGCACCTCGCCGAGCACGGGCCGCAGCCCGAGCTTCCGACCGGCTTCGCCGCGCGCTGGTCCGCCTTCGTCGAGCGCCACCCCAAGCTGCTCGGCGCGGTCGCCGCCGTCGTCATGCTGGTCCTGGCCCTGCCGACCTTCTCCCTCCACCTCGGCACCTCCGACCAGGGCAACGGCCCGGCCACGGCGACCACCCGACAGGCGTACGACCTGCTGGCCGACGGCTTCGGGCCGGGCGTCAACGGGCCGCTCACCCTCGTCGCCGAGATCGACGGCGCCGACGACCGTGTCGCGATGGGCGAGCTGCCGGCCGAGCTGGCGCACACCCGCGGTGTCGACTCCGTCTCCCCGGTCGTCTACAACAGCGGCGGTGACACCGCCGTCCTGACCGTCGTACCGGACTCCTCACCGCAGTCGAAGTCCACGAGCGACCTCGTCGACCGGCTGCGCGCGGACGTGCTCCCGGCGGCCGAGCAGGGCACCTCGCTCGATGTCCACGTCGGTGGCGTCACCGCCTCCTACGACGACTTCGCCGAGATCATCGTCGGCAAGCTGCCGCTCTTCGTGGGCGTCGTCATCGCGCTCGGCTGTCTGCTGCTCCTGGTCGCCTTCCGGTCCCTCGGCATCCCGCTGAAGGCCGCGCTGATGAACGTCGCCGCCGTCGCCTCCGCCTTCGGCATCGTCGTCGCGGTCTTCCAGTGGGGCTGGGGGAGCGAGCTACTCGGCCTCGGCAGCGCGGGCCCGATCGAACCCTTCCTGCCGGTCATCATGGTGTCGGTGCTCTTCGGGCTCTCCATGGACTACCAGGTCTTCCTGGTCAGCCGGATGTACGAGGAGTGGCTGGAGACCGGCGACAACCGGCGCGCGGTCCGGGTCGGGCTCGCCGAGACCAGCCGCGTGATCAACTCCGCGGCGGTCATCATGATCTCCGTCTTCCTCGCCTTCGTCCTCTCCGGCGACCGGGTCGTCGCGATGTTCGGCATCGCGCTCGCCGCGGCCGTGGCTCTGGACGCCTTCGTCCTGCGGACCCTCCTCGTACCGGCGCTCATGCACATGCTCGGCGGGGCGAACTGGTGGCTGCCCCGCTGGCTCGACCGCCGGCTGCCCCGGATCAGCATCGAACCGCCGGAGTCCCGCGCCGCCGCCGACGCCCGTGCGAAGATCCCCGCACAGCGTGTGACGGTCTGGACTGCGGAGGACGACAACAGTGTTCGCGATATCGCTGGGTGACGACGGCGCCGAACTGAGGCCGCTGGAGCCCTCGTACGCCGAGGAGTTCCTCACCCACATGGACCGGGGACGGGAGTACGTCGGGGAGCACATCGCCCTCGCCGACGTGGTCGCGGACCTCGACTCGGCCCGCTCCTTCCTCCAGGCGTACGCCGAGAAGGCCGCGAACGACGCGGGCCGGATCTACGGCATCTGGAGCGAGGGCACCCTCGTCGGCGGTGTGCTCTTCCGCGCGATGGACGTGAACCAGGGAACGGCCGAGGCCGGCTGCTGGCTGGAGCCGTCGGCCGTCGGCAGGGGCCTGGTCACCCGGGCCGCGCGGACGATCATCGACTGGGCGATCGGCGAACGCTCCATCCACCGCGTCGAGTGGCTGGTCTCCTCGAAGAACGAGAGCAGCATCGCGGTGGCCCGACGGCTCGGGATGACGCGGGACGGCGTCCTGCGCGAGAGCTACGCGTACCGGGGCCGCCGCCTCGACATGGAGGTCTGGTCGGTGCTCGCGCCGGAGTGGAAGGTCCTCAGGGCCGAGCAGGCGGCCTGAGGGCTCGCCCATGGCTCTTCGTTAAGACGCTTCTCATGCGCGGCACCTATCAAGACTGACGAGACGCCGGCGCCCGACGAGACGACGGAGAAGGCGGAGAAGGCCGGGACGGCGGACAAGGCCGGGAACGACGCCGGGGGCGCGGCTGTCGAGGCCGTGGAGCCCGCGGATGCCGTGGCACCCGTGAAGTCCGCGCAGGGGGAGCCGGCCGAGCTCGACGGCGTCGCGGAGCTCGACGAGTTCGACGACGACGAGGACGGCACCGAGGCGGGATCGGCCTCCGCCGAGGCCTCCGGCGACGGCGTGGGCGCGGCCGCCGCGGCCGTCGTCTCGGCCGGCCTCGGGGTCGCCGCCCTGACCGGCACCTGGGTGGGCAAGGTCGTCAGCGAGCGCGAGACCCTCGTCGGGCAGATCAAGGCCCAGGGCGGCACCGCCGCCCAGCAGATCAACGAGATCTACGCCGACGCCTGGCACAGCACCGCACTTGTCAACGGCGTCTTCGCGTTCCTCGCCCTCGTCGTCGCCGTGCTCGTCCTGGTCCGCCCGCAGCGGCCCGGCTGGGTCCGTGCCGTGGCCCTCGCCGGCGCCGTCCTGGGCGCGGTCGGCCTCTTCCTGTCGGCGGGGATGTACTTCGACCTGTTCCTGAACCTCCCCACCGCGCCCACGCCCTAAGGCACCCTGGGGCGCTCCTAAGGCCCCCCGTACGCCGAACATGCGGCACTCGCCCGATGCGGCCGCACCCCCTGGGAGACGAGAGTCGAGGCATCGCAAGGAGCGATACCGACACCAGGGAGAACGAGATGTTCGCGTACGAACTGCACCGCATGCACCACTCCGAGCTCATCCGCGAGGCCGCCGCCCACCGCCTGTCCCGCCAGGCCGTCAAGGCGCGGCGGGCCGCGAAGGCCGAGCGGTCCGGCAGCCACGAAGCCGAGGGGCGGGTGAGCACCGAGCCCGGCCGTTTCGTCCGGGCCGCGTGAACCCCGCATGGCCCGGACGCCGGACGTCTGTGCGATGCTCGGCGCCGTGGAGACCAGGTCAGTCAGCCCCGTGTTCGTCGGCCGGGCCGGTGAACTCACCGCCCTCACCGACGCTTTCGTCCGGGCCGCCGAGGGAGAGCCCCAGGCTCTGCTCGTCGGCGGCGAGGCGGGCGTCGGCAAGACGCGGCTCATCGAGGAGTTCGTGGCCACGGCCCACGACCGTGGCGCCTTCGTCGCCGTCGGGGGCTGTGTCGAGATCGGCGCGGACGGCCTTCCGTTCGCGCCGTTCTCCACGGCCCTGCGCGCCCTGAGCCGCCGGCTCCCGGCCGAACTGGCCGAAGCCGCGGCCGGCCAGGAGGGCGAACTCGCCCGGCTCCTCCCCGAACTCGGCGACGTCGGCAGCCACGAGCCCTCCCACGAGAACTCCACCGCCCGCCTCTTCGAACTGACCGTACGGCTCCTGGAACGCCTCGCCGCCGACCGTACGCTCGTGCTCGTCCTGGAGGACCTGCACTGGGCCGACGCCTCCACCCGGCACCTCCTCGCCTATCTCCTGCGCACCCTGCGCCGCGGCAGGATCGTCGTCGTCGCCACCTACCGCTCCGACGACATCCACCGGCGCCACCCGATGCGCCCGCTCCTCGCCGAACTCGACCGGCTGCGGACCATCCGGCGGATCGAACTCGCCCGCTTCACCCGCGCCGAGGTACGCCGCCAGCTCACCGGCATCCTCGCCGCCGAACCCGACGCCGCCCTCGTCGACGGGGTCTTCGACCGCTCCGACGGCAATGCCTTCTTCGTCGAGGAGCTCGTCGTCTCCCACGAGGCCGGCTGCGCCCCCGGCTCCCTCAGCGAATCCCTGCGCGACCTGCTGCTCGTCCGGGTCGAGGCGCTCCCCGAGGACGCCCAGCGCGTCTCGCGGATCGTCGCCGAGGGCGGTTCCACCGTCGAGTACGCGCTGCTCGCCGCCGTCGCCCGGCTCTCCGAGGACGACCTCATCGAGGCGCTCAGGGCTGCCGTCGGTGCCAACATCCTGCTCGCCGTCCCGGACGGCGACGGCTACCGCTTCCGCCACTCCCTGGTCCGCGAGGCCGTCAGCGACGACCTGCTCCCCGGTGAACGCTCCCGCCTCAACCGGCGCTACGCCGAGGCCCTGGAGGCCGATCCCACCCTGGTCCGCGCCGACGAGCGCGCCACCCGGAGCGCCACCTACTGGTACCGCGCCCACGACCCCGCCAAGGCGCTGCCGGCCGTGCTCCGCGCCTCCGTCGAGGCCCGCAAGCGGTACGCCTACGCCGAGCAACTCCGTCTCCTCGAGCGGGCCATGGAGCTCTGGGACGAGGTCCCCGACGAAGTACGCCGCTCCCTGAGGCCGATGGACTACGCCGAGGCCTATCCGCCCTGCGGCTGCGACCCCGAGACCACCCCGCTGGGCTATCTCGACCTGCTCGCCGAGGCGGCGTACGCCGCCCGGCTGTGCGGAGAGCGCGAACGCGCCCTGAAGATCGGCAAGACGGCTCTGCGGCTCCTCGAAGGGGACGAGGCCGAGGAGCGCGACCCGCTGCGGTCCGCCTGGTTCTGGACCGAACGCTCCCGCATCGTCTCCGGACTCGGCCGCTCCGACGGCTGGGCCGAGATCGCCACCGCCCAGGAACTCGTCAAGGGCCTGCCCCCGTCCGGCGTGCACGCCCGCGTGCTCGTCGTGGCCGCGGGCTGGGGCATGCTCCACACACCCGGCCCCGAGAGCCTCGTCGCCGCCGAACGGGCCGTCGAGTACGCCCGGCTCGTCAAGGACGAGTCCATCGAACTCTCCGCCCGCCTCACCCTCGGCACCCTCCAGGTCAGCGCCGGCGACCGCGAGACCGGACTCGCCACCATGTACGAGGTGCGCGACCGCACCCGCGCCCTCGGCCTCCACCACGAGTCCGCCCGGGCCCACGTCAACCTCTCCCACTCCCTGGAGAACCTCGGCCGCTCCCGGGAGGCCGCCCAGGTCGCCGAGGACGGCATCCGGCTCACCCGCGACCACGGCCTGCTCGACAGCGAGGGCTGGATCCGCTCCAACCTGGCGGAGACGCAGCTCTCGCTCGGCCTCTGGTGCGAGGCGCAACGCAACTGCGAGTGGCTGGAGCGCTCCGGAACCCGGTCCAAGCCGCGCGGCGCCGTGGCGCTCCGCCTTGCCCAACTGGCCATCTCCCGCGGCGAGCCGACCGTGGCGGCCGAGCAGCTCGCCGTCGCGCGCGAGTACTTCGGCGAGGCCGACCCGATGCCCCAGTACGTCATCCCCACCCGCATGGTCGAGCTGAGCCTCGCCGCCGTCACCGGCCGGATCCAGGACGTACGGACCGTGCTCGCCGCCGCCGTCGAGGCCGGCTTTCCGCCCGGCACCCACCGCGAGGCCTGGCCGCTGCTCCTCGCCGCCGCCTCCGCGGAGGCGGACGCCCTGGGCCTGCCCGCCGCCGAGGAGGGCCGCGCCGAGACGCTCGCCCTGCTCCGGCGCTGCGCCCGGGGGATGGCGACCCCCGCACCCGTCTGGGAGGCGTACGCCCTGCACACCTCCGCGGAGCTGGACCGCGCCGAGGGCCGCCACCGGGTGGACCGCTGGGCGGAGACCGTCGCCGCCCACGAGCCGCTGGAGCGCCCCTACCTGCTGGCCCATGCCCGGCACCGCCTCGCCGACGCCCTCCTCGCCGAGGGCGGCCGGCGCGACGAGGCCGCCGCGCTGCTCCGCGAAGCCCACGCCACGGCCGTCCGGCTCGGCGCGCACCCGCTCCGGGAGGACGTCGAGCTGCTGGCCGCCCGTGCCCGCCTCCCGCTGAGCTCGCCCGACCGCGCCCCGGAACCCGAACCGGGCGACGACGCCTTCGGCCTGACCCCCCGTGAGCAGGACGTCCTGCGCCTGGTCGCCGCCGGCCACACCAACCGCCGGATCGCCGAGGAGCTCTTCATCTCCCCGAAGACGGCGAGCGTCCACGTCTCCAACATCCTGGCCAAGCTGGGGGTCTCCGGCCGAGGCGAGGCGGCCGCCCTGGCGCACCGTCTCCGCCTCCTGGAGCCCATCCCGCAGGAGGCCGCGCCGACCGCCTAGGGCTTCCCGTCCCCGTCATCGCCGTCGTCCCCGCGGTCCCCGTCCTCGTCCCCGTCGTCGCGGGTCGCCAGGGCCGGCACGCGTATCGTCACCGCGCCCGAGGCGAGGTCGATCGGCCCGCGCCCGGGGTCGGCGTCGCCCAGGTCCTCCCGGGTCAGTTCGAGCCGCTGCCGCTCGTCGGACGCGTGCTTCTGGCTCGGCGCGAACAGCTCTTCCATCAGGTGGAACATCGGGCCCCTATCCGACCTCCAGGCGGAGGATCTTGTCGTCACCGGCCTCGGGCGTGCCCCGGGTGTCGGTCTCGCTCGTCGTCAGCCAGAGCCGGCCGTCATCCGCCGCCAGGACCGTGCGCAGCCGGCCGTACTCCTCCACGAGGAACGCCTCGGGGTCCCCGGAGCGTTCCGCTCCGGACAGCGGGATCCGCCAGAGCCGCTCGCCTCTCAGGCCCGCCATCCAGATGGCGCCCTGGGCGTAGGCGATACCGCTCGGCGACGCCTCGTCCGTCTTCCACTGGGCCACCGGGTCCACGAACCCCGACACGTCCGCCGTGCCCTCGACCTTCGGCCAGCCGTAGTTCTTCCCGGCCCGGATCAGATTGAGCTCGTCCCAGGTGTTCTGGCCGAACTCGGCCGCCCACAGCCGCCCGTCCGCGTCCCAGGCCAGGCCCTGCACATTGCGGTGACCGTACGAATAGACCACCGAGCCGGGGAACGGATTGCCGGGCGCCGGCTTCCCCTCCGGCGTCATCCGAAGGATCTTGCCGCCCAGCGACTCCACGTCCTGCGCGAGCCCCGTCTCGCCGCGCTCGCCCGTGCCCGCGTACAGCAATCCGTCCGGGCCGAAGGCGATCCGCCCGCCGTTGTGCACGTTCCCCTTCGGGATGCCCGCGAGGACCACCTCGGGCGCACCGAGCCGGTCCGACGCCCCGCCTCCGTACGGCATGCGGACGATGCGGTTGTCGGACTCCGCCGTGACGTACGCGTACACGTGGCCGTCCCGCACGGCGAGTCCGAGCAGACCGCCCTCACCGCCGGGCACCACCCCCGGCACCTCTCCGACCGGCGTCTTTCTTCCCGTCTCCGCGTCGACCCGGGTGATCGTGCGCTCGTCACGCGAGGCGACGAGGAGATCACCGTCCGGCAGGGCGGCCACGCCCCACGGCGACTCCAGATCCTCGGCCAGCGTCCCGGCGACGCGCACGGAGCCCCGAGGGCCCGGCGTCCCCGACTCCGTGGCGGACACGGTCGCGGAGGGCGCTCCGGAGGGTGAAGCGGCCCCCTCCCCGTCCCCGCCCGACGCACAGCCCGCCAGCAGCCCCAGAACGGCGGCGGCCCCCACGGCTCCCACATAAGCTCGGCCCACGGTCCCGATCCCTTCGAACGGCGATCACTACCCTTGATACACCGCTCGGCCCGATCAGGTTCCCGTCTCCGTGCCCGCCCGTGATCCCGGCCCTCAGTCCCACGATCCGCGCGGCCCCGGAAGGCCCGCGATCTCCGCGAGATCCCCGGCCGTGAGCACCAGCTCCGCCGCCCGCGCGTTCTCCACCGCCCAGCACTCCCGTTTCGTCCCCGGGATCGGCACCACGTGCGGCCCCTGGGCCAGCGTCCACGCCAGCGCCACCTGCGCGGGAGTGACGTCCTCCCCGTGCCGCGCCGCCACCCGCCGCAGCCCCGCCACCAGCGGCTGGTTCGCGGCCATCATCTCGGCGGTGAACCGGGGATGCCTGGCCCGCGGATCATCCGGCTCGAAGCCACCGCCCGGCGTCAGCGTCCCGGTCAGGAACCCGTTCCCCAGCGGCATCGCGGCCAGGAATCCCACACCCCGCGCCTCGCACCACGGCAGAAGCCGCTCCAGCGCCTCCGGGGACCACACCGACAGCTCCGCCTCCACCGCGCTCACCGGGAAGACCTGCTGGATCCGTTCCAACTGCCGGATCGTTTCCTCGTGCATGTGCGCCCCGCCACGGCGCGCCGCCCGCGCCCCGACCGCGCAGAACCCGAGCGCCCGCACCTTGCCGGCCGACACCAGCTCGGCCATCGCGCCCCAGGTCTCCTCGACCGGGACCTCCGGGTCCGCTCGGTGCAGCTGGTAGAGGTCGATCACGTCCGTCTGCAGCCGCCGCAGCGAGGCGTCGCAGGCCCGCCGTACGTACCCGGGCCGGCCGTTGGCCACGATGTGCTGGTCGCCCACGAGCAGGCCGCACTTCGTCGACACGAAGGCCTCCGCCCTGCGTTCCTTCAAGGACCGTCCCACGAGCAGCTCGTTGGTGAACGGGCCGTACATGTCGGCGGTGTCGAGCAGGCTCACCCCGGCGTCGAGCGCCGCGTGCACCGTTCGCAGCGAGCGGTCACCGCGCCGCTGCGAGGCGCTGTAGGCCCAGTTCATCGGCATACAGCCCAGGCCGACCGCGCCCACGTCGAGCGCCGCCGCCCCGATAGTCCTGCGCTCCACCTGCCGGTACCCCTCCCTGTGCCGCCCCCAAAGTAACCAATGGCGAGCGGGATTCTTCGCATAGCCTCCCGGTCATGACACTCGATGAGACGGCCGCCGACGTGTGGCTTCCGATTCCCGCGGACGAGATCGACGGACTTCCCGACCCGGGCGCGTCGGGGTTCAACTACCTTCTCTGGGACGGCGGTCGCGACTTCCCCGCCGATCCGGCGCGCTGCGCGTTCTACGTCGTCCCGTACATGAAGGGCTCGGAGGTCGCCGTCCGGCCGCTCGCCGCGATGACCTCGGTGCGCGCCGTGCAGACGCTCTCGGCGGGCACGGACCATGTGACGCCCGGCCTCGGTTCGCTGGCCCCGGGCGTCGAGCTGTGCAACGCGAAGGGCGTCCACGAGGCCAGCACCGCCGAGCTGACGCTCGCCCTGATCCTCGCCTCGCTGCGCGGGATCCCCGGCTTCGTCAGGGGCCAGGACAAGGAGGAGTGGCGGGACGGCTTCTATCCGGCCCTCGCCGACAAGTCCGTCCTCATCGTGGGGTACGGGTCGATCGGCGCCGCCATCGAGGACCGGCTCGTGCCCTTCGAGTGCGCGCGGGTGGTGCGCGTCGCGCGCTCCGCACGCACCACGGAGCGCGGTCCCGTCCATCCCCTCTCGGAACTGCCCGCCCTCCTACCGCAGGCGGACGTGGTCGTGCTCTCCACCCCGCTCACGCCCGCGACCAGGCACCTTGCCGACGCGGGGTTCCTCGCCCGGATGAAGGACGGCGCCCTTCTGGTGAACGTGGCCCGCGGCCCCGTCGTCGACACCGCCGCGCTGCTCAAGGAGGTCGAGAGCGGGCGGATCACCGCCGCGCTCGACGTCACCGATCCCGAACCGCTGCCGCCGGGCCACCCGTTGTGGCACGCTCCCGGTGTTCTGGTGAGTCCCCATGTCGGCGGCTCCACTTCGGCGTTCATGCCCCGCGCCAAGCGGCTGATCGCCGCCCAGCTCACCCGGTTCGCGGCGGGGGAGGGGCTGGCGAACGTGGTCCTGACCACCTGAGCCGAGCGGTCGTGCAGCGCGCCCCCTCAGTGCGCCTGTCGCGAACCCCGGGGCCGTCACGCAGAGTACAGCAACCCTGTCCCTGAGTGACGGTCCTGGTGTATCGTCCCGGAGCGGGGGGCTGCGTCGAGTACGAGCTGACGCCGGGGAGCGACGTGACGGGTCATCAGATTCCGAGGGGGGCGACGGGTGATGTACGGCCGATGGACCGACGATCCGACGCGGCGGGGCCGCCGTCCACGACCCTCGCACGCGACGACGGCGCGGGGCCGCCCCGCCCGGGCGCCTGCCTCCACACGCCGGCCGGCGGAGCCGGCCTTCCCGTCCAGGTCGACCGCCGCACCGCCGAGCCGGACGTCCCGGACCCGGGCGACGCGGCGGCCCGGGGTCCCGGAGCCCTGGACCGCGGCGCGGACGCCCTGGACCCACTCGCCTCGCCCCCGGCCGCCTCAGGCCCCGCCCCGGCGGCCCCAGGCCTCTCGGTGGCCGCCCCGGACTCCGTCGAGGTCGGTTCAGGCTCCGCCGCGGGCGCCGCGCGTCCCCGCGCCGGTCGCCTCACCGCACCCCCGCGTCCCGGTGCGCACGAAGGCCCGGGGGCAGCGATGAGCGCGCCCGGCGCGCTCATCGAGCGCGGCCGCGTCGCGGGCCCCGCCGTCGCCCCCGGACCGGGCGAGCGCCGACGCGGCCCCATCCGCTCCGGGTCCCCGGTGGTCCTGACCCAGATTCTCCTCGGCCTGGTCTGCGGGGGATACGCGACGGGTGCCGCCCTCGGCTGGGGGTCCGAGCAACTGGCCCTGATCATGGGCGACTTCGGACTCAGCGTCGCCGCCCTCGCCGCGGGCGTCTCCTGCTTCCTCTACGCCCGCGTCCACGAGAGCCGCTCCCGCCCCGCCTGGCTGCTCTTCGCCTTCTCCTCGGCGATGGCCGCCGCGGGGAACGCCGTCTGGGGGTGGTACGAAGTCGTGCTCCACAGGGAAGTGCCCAGCCCCTCCGTCGCGGACGTCTTCTTCCTGCTCTTCGCGCCGCCCGCCATCGTCGGCCTGCTCGTGCTCGCCAAGAAGCCCGTCACCCGGGCCGGCTGGGTCTGCCTCGCTCTCGACGCCTGGCTCATCGGCGGCTCCCTGCTCACCCTCTCCTGGAGCCTCGCCCTCGCGCACACCGCCCACTTCGAGGGCGAGAGCGTCGCACGGGCCGCGCTCACCCTGGCGTACCCGCTGCTGGACATCGTCCTCGTCAGCATGGTCCTCGCCCTCCACTTCCGCCGCTCGCACGCGAACCGCTCCGCGACAAACACGGCCATCGCCGCCCTCGCCCTGACCGTCCTGTGCGACGCCCTGTTCACCTCGCCGCTGCTCCGCGAGAACTACACCTCCGGCCAGCTGCTCGACGCGGGCTGGTTCGCCGGTTCGCTGCTCCTCGCGTACGCCCCCTGGGGAGCGCGCCGGACGCCCGAGGGCGTTCCCTCCCCGCGCGGCCAGCGCCAGCACAGCCGCCCCGTCGCCGGGTCGCTGGCCGCCCTCACCCCGTATCTCGCCGCGGCGGTCTGCACGCTCGGCATCCTGTACAACGTCGTCGAGGGACGCAGAGTGGACCGCGTGGTCGTCCTCACCGGCTGCACGGTCGTGCTCGCCCTGGTCGTCCGGCAGGGCATCATGCTCCTCGACAACATCGCCCTCACCCACGAACTGGCCCAGAAGGAGAACCACTTCAGGTCCCTGGTGCAGGGCTCCAGCGACGTCATCATGATCGCCGCGCCCACCGGCATACTCCGTTACGTCAGCCCCGCCGCCTCAGGGGTCTACGGACGGGAGGCCGAGGACCTGATCGGCTCCGAGCTGGCCTCGCTCATCCATCCCGAGGACCTCGGCGCAGTCGTTCACGAGGTCCGCCGCTTCCTGGCGGCTTCTCCTTCGGAGGAGCCGACCACACGGATCGAGTGCCGCTTCCGCTCCGGTCGCGGCGACTGGCTCAACGTCGAGTCCACCGTCAACCGTCACCAGGGCGGGCTGATCTTCAACAGCCGGGACGTCACCGAACGGGTCCGCCTCCAGGCGCAGCTCCAGCACAACGCCGAGCACGACCCGCTCACCGACCTGCCCAACCGGGCGCTGTTCACCCGGCGCGTCCGCAAGGCGCTCGCCGGCCGGCGCTCCTCCGACCCCGGCACCGCCGTGCTCTTCATCGACCTCGACGGCTTCAAGGCGGTCAACGACCGGCTCGGCCACCAGGCGGGCGACGAACTGCTCGTCCAGGCCGCGCGCCGCCTCCAGGACTCCGTACGGGCCGGGGACACCGCCGCGCGGCTCGGCGGCGACGAGTTCGCCGCGCTCATCCTGGGCGACGGCACACGCGACCGCTCCGCCCGCGAGTACCAGGTCCACGAGATCGCCGACCGGCTGCGCCTCACCCTGTCCCAGCCGTACCAGGTCGAGGGCGGGAACGAGGTGCGGGTCGCCGCCTCCATCGGCGTCGCGTTCGCCGAACCCGGCATCGGCGCCGGGGACCTGCTGCGCAACGCCGACCTGGCCATGTACCGGGCCAAGGCGGCCGGCAAGGACCGCGTCGAGATGTACGCCCCGCAGATGCAGGCCGAGATCGTCCGCAGGACCGAACTGGCCACGCGGCTGCGCACCGCCCTGGACGGCGGAGAGTTCGCCCTGCTCCACCAGCCGGTGGTGGACCTCGCCACCGGCCGGATCACCGCCGTCGCCGCCCAGGCGCGCTGGCGCTCCGCCCAGGGGGTGCTGTTC
Source organism: Streptomyces sp. NPDC013317 (assembly GCF_055563155.1). Classification (NCBI taxonomy): domain Bacteria; kingdom Bacillati; phylum Actinomycetota; class Actinomycetes; order Kitasatosporales; family Streptomycetaceae; genus Streptomyces; species Streptomyces sp. NPDC013317. The sequence continues at coordinate 217,232 of NZ_JBVHDX010000002.1, read as the reverse complement.
ACCCCGGCAGAGTTCCTGCGGGTCGCCGAGGACGGCGAGCGGGTCGCCCAGCTCGGCCGCTGGCTCCTGGAGCAGGCCGTCGAGCACGCCGCCGAGCGGGCCGCGCTGGGCCACCGCACCCCGGTCTCCGTCCGGCTCTCCGCCCGCCGCCTGCTCGACCGCTCGCTGCCCCTCGCCTCCGTCGAGGCGCTCCTGACCCGGTACGAGCTCCCCTCGGGCTCCCTGATGATCGAGCTGGCCGACAGCGACCCCCGGGTCTCCTTCGACGACCTGGAGCAGCGCCTGGTCGTGCTGCGCCGGCTGGGCGTCCGGATCGCGCTCGACGGCTTCGGCAGCGGTTACGCGGCCATCAACGCACTGCGCCGCCTCCCCGTCGACGTACTGAAGCTGGACCGGGGACTCGTCGAGGGCGTGGTGGAGTCCGCCCGGCTCCGCAAGATCACCAGTGGGCTGCTCCGGATCGCCTCCGATCTCGGGCTGCAGTCCGTCGCCGACGGCGTGGACGTCCCCGAGCAGGTGCTCGCCCTGCGTGCCATGGGCTGCACCCACGGCCAGGGCATGGCGTTCTCGGGCCCGCTCGACGAGTACCGGCTGCGCCGCGCGCTCGTGCGCGAGGAGTACCCCGTCCCCGGTGGGGAGGCGGTTCCGGCCGGAAACCATCCCCCGATGCGCTCAAATAATGAGACGCCCGTCCCACCCACTTGACACTGATGGTGCGTCGGGGGGAGGGTCAGTGCCATGCGCACCCGAATTCTCGTACTTGGAAAGCGCGTCGGCTGAAGCAGGGCCATGACGGCCCGGCTTGAAACGCTACCGACGCGCTCCCCTCGCTTGCCTCCCGGCACGAGGGGTTTTTTGTTGCACCGGCTCCTCCCAAACCCTCGCAAAAACCCTCTGCTTCGAGAAGAGAATGCTGATGACCGAGCAGGCCACCGGGCACCATCCGCAGCCGCGGGCCCGTAGCGGCGGACAGACCGCCACCACCGTCGAGCACGTCACGGGTGCGCAGTCCCTCATCCGTTCTCTCGAGGAAGTGGGGGCCGACACCGTCTTCGGTATTCCGGGCGGCGCCATCCTCCCCGCGTACGACCCGATGATGGACTCCCAGAAGGTCCGCCACATCCTGGTCCGCCACGAGCAGGGCGCGGGCCACGCCGCCACCGGCTACGCCCAGGCGACCGGCAAGGTCGGCGTCTGCATGGCGACCTCCGGCCCCGGCGCCACCAACCTGGTCACCCCGATCGCCGACGCCCACATGGACTCCGTCCCGCTGGTCGCGATCACCGGCCAGGTCGCCTCCAAGGCCATCGGCACGGACGCCTTCCAGGAGGCGGACATCTGCGGCATCACGATGCCGATCACCAAGCACAACTTCCTGGTCACCAAGGCCGAGGACATCCCGAGGACGATCGCCGAGGCGTTCCACATCGCCTCCACCGGCCGTCCCGGCCCGGTCCTGGTCGACATCGCCAAGGACGCCCTGCAGGCGAAGACCACCTTCAGCTGGCCGCCGCAGACCGACCTGCCCGGCTACCGCCCGGTGACCAAGCCGCACGCCAAGCAGATCCGCGAGGCCGCCAAGCTGATCACCGGCGCCCGGCGCCCGGTGCTGTACGTCGGCGGCGGCGTCCTGAAGGCCGGCGCCACCGCCGAGCTGAAGGTGCTCGCCGAGCTGACCGGTGCCCCCGTCACCACCACCCTGATGGCGCTGGGCGCGTTCCCCGACAGCCACCCGCTGCACGTGGGAATGCCGGGCATGCACGGTGCGGTCACCGCCGTCACCGCGCTGCAGAAGGCCGACCTGATCGTCGCCCTCGGAGCCCGCTTCGACGACCGCGTCACCGGCAAGCTGGACAGCTTCGCCCCCTTCGCCAAGATCGTCCACGCGGACATCGACCCGGCCGAGATCGGCAAGAACCGCGCCGCCGACGTCCCGATCGTCGGTGACGCCCGCGAGGTCATCGCCGACCTGGTCCAGGCCGTCCAGGCCGAGCACAGCGAGGGCAACCAGGGCGACTACACCTCCTGGTGGAGCGACCTGAACCGCTGGCGCGAGACGTACCCGCTCGGCTACGACCTGCCGGAGGACGGCAGCCTCTCGCCGCAGCAGGTCATCCAGCGGATCGGCCAGCTCGCCCCCGCCGACACCATCTACGCGGCCGGCGTCGGCCAGCACCAGATGTGGGCGGCGCACTTCATCGACTACGAGAAGCCGGCCACCTGGCTGAACTCCGGCGGCGCCGGAACGATGGGCTACGCGGTCCCCGCCGCCATGGGCGCCAAGGCCGGCATGCCGGACCGCCCGGTCTGGGCGATCGACGGCGACGGCTGCTTCCAGATGACGAACCAGGAGCTCGTCACCTGCGCGCTCAACAACATCCCGATCAAGGTCGCCATCATCAACAACGGCGCCCTCGGGATGGTCCGCCAGTGGCAGACCCTCTTCTACAACCAGCGCTACTCCAGCACGGTCCTGCACGCCGACGAGACCGGCCACGGCGCCACGGGCTCCCAGGTCGGTGCCAGCACGGCGCCCCGCAAGGGCACCCGCATCCCGGACTTCGTCAAGCTGTCCGAGGCCATGGGCTGTGTCGCCCTGCGTTGCGAGGACCCGGCCGACCTGGACAAGGTCATCGAAGAGGCCAACGCCATCAACGACCGCCCGGTCGTGATCGACTTCATCGTCCACGAGGACGCCCAGGTCTGGCCCATGGTCGCCGCAGGCACCTCCAACGACGAGGTCATGGCCGCCCGGGGCGTCCGCCCCGACTTCGGCGACAACGAAGACGACTGAGACCGAGAGCCGTAGGAAGAGGAACGACACATGACTAGGCACACGCTCTCCGTCCTGGTGGAGAACACCCCCGGAATCCTCGCCCGGATCGCCGCGCTGTTCTCCCGCCGCGGCTTCAACATCGACTCGCTCGCCGTCGGTGTCACCGAACACCCCGACATCTCCCGCATCACCATCGTGGTCAATGTCGAGGACCTGCCGCTGGAGCAGGTGACCAAGCAGCTCAACAAGCTGGTCAACGTCCTGAAGATCGTCGAACTCGAGCCCTCCGCTGCGATCCAGCGCGAGCTCGTCCTGGTGAAGGTCCGCGCCGACAACGAGACCCGCTCCCAGATCGTCGAGATCGTCCAGCTGTTCCGCGCCAAGACCGTGGACGTCTCGCCCGAGGCGGTCACCATCGAGGCCACCGGTTCGAGTGACAAGCTCGACGCGATGCTCAAGATGCTGGAGCAGTTCGGCATCAAGGAGCTCGTGCAGTCCGGCACGATCGCCATAGGGCGTGGTGCGCGGTCCATCACGGACCGTTCCCTGCGGGCCCTCGACCGGTCCGCCTGACGAGACAGAAGACTTCCCTTCCCCCGCCCGCCGTACGGTGGGACGCAACACCAGCACACCAAGGAGAATCCCAGTGGCCGAGCTGTTCTACGACGACGACGCCGACCTGTCCATCATCCAGGGCCGCAAGGTCGCGGTGATCGGTTACGGCAGCCAGGGCCACGCCCACGCGCTGTCGCTCCGTGACTCGGGTGTCGACGTCCGGGTCGGTCTGCACGAGGGCTCCAAGTCCAAGGCCAAGGCCGAGGAGCAGGGTCTGCGCGTGGTGACGCCCGCCGAGGCCGCCGCCGAGGCCGACGTCATCATGATCCTGATCCCGGACCCGATCCAGGCCAAGGTCTACGAGGAGTCGATCGCCCCGAACCTGAAGGACGGCGACGCCCTCTTCTTCGCGCACGGCTTCAACGTCCGCTTCGGCTTCATCAAGCCCCCGGCCGGCGTCGACGTCGCGCTCGTCGCCCCGAAGGGCCCGGGCCACCTGGTGCGCCGCCAGTACGAGGAGGGCCGCGGCGTCCCCGCGATCGCCGCGGTCGAGCAGGACGCGACGGGCAGCGCCTTCGCCCTGGCGCTCTCCTACGCCAAGGCCATCGGCGGCACGCGTGCGGGCGTCATCAAGACGACCTTCACCGAGGAGACCGAGACCGACCTGTTCGGTGAGCAGGCCGTCCTGTGCGGTGGCGCCAGCGCCCTCGTCAAGGCGGGCTTCGAGACCCTGGTCGAGGCCGGCTACCAGCCGGAGATCGCCTACTTCGAGTGCCTGCACGAGCTGAAGCTCATCGTCGACCTCATGTACGAGGGCGGCCTGGAGAAGATGCGCTGGTCCGTCTCCGAGACGGCCGAGTGGGGCGACTACATCACCGGCCCGCGCATCATCACCGACGCCACCAAGGCCGAGATGAAGCAGGTCCTCGCGGAGATCCAGGACGGCACCTTCGCCCAGAACTGGATGGACGAGTACCACGGCGGTCTGAAGAAGTACAACGAGTACAAGACCCAGGACGAGAAGCACCTCCTGGAGACCACCGGCAAGGAGCTGCGCAAGCTCATGAGCTGGGTGAACGACGAGGAGGCGTAAGCCTTCGGGCACGGGGCCGGACACACTGTCCGGCCCCGCGCCGAACCGTTGGACAGGCCGTCCAACCACGGACGGGTGATCCTTCCAACGAGGCGCATGATCGGCGCCGACGCACCACTACACTGCTCAACAACATTCGCGTTCAGGCCCACAGCGTCGTGCGCTTTCACGCGGCAAGCCCCCTCCACCGCCTGCGGCCGTCGGGACGGCCGTCCGCACTGGATCTGTGAGGACTCACGTGAGCTCGAAACCCGTCGTACTCATCGCTGAAGAGCTGTCGCCCGCCACCGTCGACGCACTGGGCCCGGACTTCGAGATCCGGCACTGCAACGGCGCGGACCGCGCCGAGCTCCTCCCCGCCATCGCCGACGTGGACGCGATCCTGGTCCGCTCCGCCACCAAGGTCGACGCGGAGGCCATCGCCGCCGCGAACAAGCTCCGGGTCGTGGCCCGGGCCGGTGTCGGCCTGGACAACGTCGACGTCTCCGCCGCCACCAAGGCCGGCGTGATGGTCGTGAACGCCCCGACCTCCAACATCGTCACCGCCGCCGAGCTCGCGTGCGGTCTGCTCGTCGCCACCGCGCGCAACATCCCGCAGGCCAACACCGCGCTGAAGAACGGCGAGTGGAAGCGCTCGAAGTACACGGGTGTCGAGCTCAGCGAGAAGACCCTCGGCGTCGTCGGCCTCGGCCGCATCGGTGTCCTGGTCGCCCAGCGGATGTCCGCGTTCGGCATGAAGATCGTCGCGTACGACCCCTACGTGCAGCCCGCCCGCGCCGCGCAGATGGGGGTGAAGCTGCTGGCCCTGGACGAGCTCCTGGAGGTCGCCGACTTCATCACCGTCCACCTGCCGAAGACTCCCGAGACCCTCGGTCTCATCGGCGACGAGGCCCTGCACAAGGTCAAGCCGTCCGTCCGCATCGTCAACGCCGCGCGCGGCGGGATCGTGGACGAGGAGGCGCTGTACTCGGCGCTCAAGGAGGGCCGGGTCGCCGGCGCGGGTCTCGACGTGTACGCGAAGGAGCCCTGCACGGACTCCCCGCTCTTCGAGCTCGACCAGGTCGTCTGCACCCCGCACCTCGGCGCGTCCACGGACGAGGCCCAGGAGAAGGCCGGTATCGCGGTCGCCCGCTCGGTGCGCCTCGCGCTCGCCGGCGAGCTGGTCCCGGACGCGGTCAACGTCCAGGGCGGTGTCATCGCCGAGGACGTCAAGCCGGGTCTGCCGCTCGCCGAGAAGCTCGGCCGGATCTTCACCGCGCTCGCGGGCGAGGTCGCGGCGCGGCTCGACGTCGAGGTGTACGGCGAGATCACCCAGCACGACGTCAAGGTGCTCGAACTCTCCGCGCTCAAGGGCGTGTTCGAGGACGTCGTCGACGAGACCGTCTCGTACGTCAACGCCCCGCTGTTCGCGCAGGAGCGCGGTGTCGAGGTCCGTCTGACGACCTCCAGCGAGTCGCCCGACCACCGCAACGTCGTCACCGTGCGCGGCACGCTGTCGAGCGGCGAGGAGGTCGCGGTCTCCGGCACGCTGGCGGGACCCAAGCACCTCCAGAAGATCGTCGCCGTCGGCGACTACGACGTGGACGTGGCGCTCGCCGACCACATGGTGGTCCTGCGCTACGAGGACCGCCCGGGCGTCGTCGGCACCGTGGGCCGCATCCTCGGCGAGGCCGGTCTGAACATCGCGGGCATGCAGGTGGCGCGCGCGGAGGAGGGCGGCGAGGCGCTCGTCGTGCTCACCGTGGACGACACCGTCCCGTCGGCGGTGCTCGCGGAGATCTCGGAGGAGATCGGCGCGGCGTCGGCCCGCTCGGTCAACCTGGTCTGATCCCGGTCCGGGTCAGGCCCGGACCTCCATACCCGGTGGCTAGACGATCGTCTTACACGATTGTCTAGCCGCCGGGTACAGTGCTGTCATGGGACACAAGGAAGACCTGCTGGACGGCGCCAAGCGCTGCCTCCTGGAGAAGGGGTACGCCCGCACCACGGCCCGCGACATCGTCGCCGCCTCGGGCACCAACCTGGCCTCCATCGGCTACCACTACGGCTCCAAGGAGGCTCTGCTCCAGCAGGCGTTCCTCGCGCTCACCGAGGAGTGGGGCAACCGGGTGGGCACGGCCGGGAGCGGTGAGGACGGCACGACGCTCCCCGCCGACCCGTACGAGCGCTTCCACGCCGTCTGGGATCAGGTCATCGCCGCCGCCGACGCCAGCCGCCCGGTCTGGAAGCTCCAGACCGAGGTCGTCACCCGCCTGGACGACGACGAGAAGCTCCGCGAGGCCATCAAGGACCCGCAGCGCGAGGGGCGGCTGGGGATGGCCGAGATGTTCCTCGGCCTGGACCCGGAGGCCGACCCGGAGAGGGCCCGGGTCGCGGGGCTGCTCTGTCAGGCCCTGGCGACGGGCGTGATGATCCAGTGGATGGTGGACCCGGAGACGGCCCCCACGGCCGACGACCTCACCGCGGGGCTCAAGGTGCTGATGGGGGAGGGGAACTGACGACGACCTTCGCGCGCGTGCTCGATCTCCAGGTAGCTGATGGCCTCGGCCGCCTCGCTCAGCGGGCTTTCGACGGTACGAGCGCGGGACCGTCCCGGGACGGCCCCGAGAACACCCCCGTGGATCCCTGAGAAATACCCGGGGGAGGGAAAGCCGAAAGGTGACTACAGCTTCGCCGCCTTGAGTGCCATGTGGAGCAGCAGGCGGTCCTCGCCCGCGTCCAGGTCGAGACCCGTCAGCTGCTCGACGCGGGAGAGGCGGTAGTAGAGCGTCTGACGGTGGATGCCGAGCGCCGCGGCCGTGCGGCCCGCCTGGCCCGCGTGGTCGAGGAACACCTCGGCGGTGTGGGCCAGTTCGCTGTGCGCGGCCGTGAGCAGATCGCGGAGCGCGGGGTCCGGGGCGGTCCGGGGGAGTGCGGTGAGCAGGCGGTACGGCCCGATCGCGGACCACTCGGCGAGCGGCCCGAGCGCCGGCTGGGCCGTCGCCGCCCGCGCGCCCGCCGAGGCCTCGCGCCAGGCGGTGTCCAGGTCGGCGAGCCCCCGGCGCGGGAGCGCGACGCCCGCGACGGCCCCGGCGCCCGCGGTGTCCCGCAGCCGCCCGGCGGCGGAGGCGGCGGGCGCGAGGTTGTCCGCGGCCCGCAGCCGCACGAGCACGCCGAGCGCTCGGACACCCTCGCCGCCGAGCCCCGCGGCCACACCCTCCGCCTCCTGACCGCCGCGCGCCTGCGCGCCCCCGCCCGAGGCCCGGCCTCCGCGCACCTCCCTGCCTCCGCCCGTGACCCGGCCCCCGCGCGCGTCCGTGCCTCCGCCGGTGGCCCGGCCCCCGCGCGCGTCCGGGCCTCCGCCCGGCTCCGTGCCCGCGGCTCGCCCCGCAGGGCCCGCCGGGAGGTGCCACGGCACGGTGCAGAGCGCCGCGGCGGCCGGGACCGTGCGGGGCGACGGGCTGTCCTCGCCCGGCCAGGGCGCCACGCACACCATCGCGTGCAGCCCGTCCGCGTCCGGGCCCAGGGCCGTACGCAGGGCCGTGAGCGCCATGTCGTACTGCCAGCCGCGCTCCGCCGTCAGGGCCGCCCGCAGCTCGCGCGAGAGGTCCGAGCCCGCGCGCTCCTCGTCCGCGAGCAGGCCGCCGATCCGGGTGGCGACCTCCATGGCCGCCGTGAGCTGGGCGTGCGTGGGATGGGGCTCGGCGTCCAGCAGCCAGACGTACCCGAGGACGACGCCCCGATGCCGTACGGGAAGACAGATCCGGTCCCGGAACACCCCGGCGTCCGGGGCGGCCGGGATGCGGACCGGGCCCGTCGCCCGGGTGATGCCGAAGCCCTCGAACCAGGCGCGGACCGCCGGGGTCGACTTCCGCGTCAGGATCGAGCGCGTCCGGACCGGGTCCATGGCCGCGTCGTCGTCGCTGTCGTGGGCGCCGAAGGCGATCAGCCCGAAGTCACGGTTCTCCAGCGTCGCCGGCGCTCCCAGAAGCGCGGAGATCTCGTCCACCAGTTCTTGGTAATCGCCCTTCACGGCGCCATTCTCGCACCCCTTCAGACATGTGTATGAGATGCCGCGCACGGATGCGTGACAGCTGTCGATGGCAGAGGATCGGAGCGATCCTTAGGTTTCACGGTGGTTCTCCGTGCTGTTCCCGATTGCTTACGAAAGTTCGGGTAGGCACCCTTCGTCACCCTGCCCTTCTGGAGGTCCCCGTGCTGGGTCCCGTGATCCTCGCCGCGTCCCGCAGCGACAAGATGCGCCGTTTCGTGTCGGCCGCCCCCGGGACCAAGCAGGTCGTGGACCGGTTCATCGCCGGTGAGACGGTCGACCACGTCATCCCGATCGTCCAGGACATCACGGGCCGCGGCCTGGAGGTCACCCTCGACGTCGTCGGTGAGGACATCACCACCGTCGAGCAGTCCCACGCCGCGCGTGACGCCTACCTGGAGCTCATCGGCCGCCTGAAGGAGCTGGGCCTCGGCGAGCGCGCCGAGATGTCCGTCAAGCTCTCGATGTTCGGCCAGGCACTGGAGGGCGGCCACGAGCTCGCCCTCGCCAACGTCCGCCCCGTCGTCGCGGCCGCCGCCGAGATCGGCACCACGGTCACCCTGGACGCCGAGGACCACACCACCCTCGACTCGATGTTCGCCATCCACGAGGAGCTGCGGAAGGACTTCCCGCAGACCGGCTGTGTCATCCAGGCGTACCTCTTCCGCACGGAGGAGGACGCCCGCCGCCTCGCCGCGAACGGCTCCCGCGTCCGGATCGTGAAGGGCGCCTACAAGGAGCCCGCCTCCGTCGCCATCCAGGACAAGCCCGAGATCGACAAGGCCTACGTCCGGATCATGAAGATCCTGATGGAGGGCGAGGGCTACCCGATGATCGGCTCCCACGACCCCCGTCTGATCTCCGTCGGACAGGAGCTCGCCCGCCGCGCGGGGCGCAAGCTGGACGAGTACGAGTTCCAGATGCTGTACGGCATCCGCAGCGAGGAGCAGAACCGCCTCGCCGCCGAGGGACACCGCATGCGTGTCTACACCGCGTACGGCACCGACTGGTACGGCTACTTCATGCGCCGCCTCGCGGAGAAGCCGGCCAACCTCCTCTTCTTCGTCCGCTCCATCCTCACCAAGGGCTGAGCCCACCCCTCAAAAGGAGTTACGAGACTCATGGACGCTGTGACCCAGGTCCCCGCTCCGGTCAACGAGCCGGTGCACAGCTACGCCCCCGGTTCCGCCGAGCGTGCCCGTCTGGAGGCCAAGCTCAAGGAGCTGGCCGACAACCCGCGCGACCTGCCGATGACCATCGGCGGCGTCAAGCGCATGGGCGGCGGCGAGCGTGTCGACGTCGTGCAGCCGCACAACCACAAGTCCGTCATCGGTACCTTCGCCGGTGCCACGCAGCAGGACGCCCAGGACGCCATCGACGCCGCCCTGGCCGCTGCCCCGGCCTGGCGCGCGATGTCCTTCGACGACCGCGCCGCGATCATCCTGCGCGCCGCCGAGCTGCTCGCCGGCCCCTGGCGCGAGACGCTGGCCGCCTCCACGATGCTGGGCCAGTCCAAGACCGCGCAGCAGGCCGAGATCGACACCCCCTGCGAGCTCGTCGACTTCTGGCGCTTCAACGTGGCGTACGCCCGCCAGATCCTGGCCGAGCAGCCGCCGGCGAACTCGCCCGGCGTGTGGAACCGCCTCGACCACCGCCCGCTCGAGGGCTTCGTCTACGCGATCACGCCCTTCAACTTCACCGCCATCGCGGGCAACCTGCCCACCGCCCCGGCCCTCATGGGCAACGTGGTGGTCTGGAAGCCGTCCCCGACCCAGACCCACTCCGCCGTGCTCCTCATGGAGCTCCTGGAGGAGGCCGGTCTGCCGAAGGGCGTCATCAACCTGGTGACCGGCGACGGCATCGCCGTCTCCGAGGTGGCCCTGAACCACCGCGACCTGGCCGGCATCCACTTCACCGGCTCGACCAAGACCTTCCAGCACCTGTGGAAGACGGTCGGCAACAACATCGAGTCGTACCGCTCCTACCCGCGGATCGTCGGCGAGACGGGCGGCAAGGACTTCGTCGTCGCCCACCCGAGCGCCGACCGCGCGATCCTGAAGACCGCGCTGACCCGCGGCTCCTTCGAGTTCCAGGGCCAGAAGTGCTCCGCGTCCTCGCGTGCGTACGTCCCGGCCTCCCTCTGGAACTCGGGCTTCAAGGAGGAGTTCGCGGCCGAGGTCGACGGCATCAAGATGGGTGACGTCACCGACCTGACGAACTTCATCGGCGCCGTCATCGACGAGCGGTCGTTCGCCAAGAACAAGGCCGCGATCGACCGTGCGAAGGCCGACGAGACCTGCACGATCGTCGCCGGTGGCACCTACGACGACTCGGAGGGCTACTTCGTCCGCCCGACCGTCATCGAGTGCACCGACCCGGAGAACGAGGTCTTCACGACCGAGTACTTCGGCCCGATCCTCGCGATCCACGTCTACGAGGACGACAAGTACGACGAGATGCTGACCCAGATGGAGTCGGCCTCGGACTACGCGCTGACCGGCTCGGTCATCTCCGGCGACCGTGCCGCCACGGCGTACACGATGGAGAAGCTCCGCTTCGCCGCGGGCAACTTCTACATCAACGACAAGTCGACCGGTGCCGTCGTCGGCCAGCAGCCCTTCGGCGGCGGCCGTGCCTCGGGTACGAACGACAAGGCGGGCGCCCCGCAGAACCTGATGCGCTGGACGCTGACCCGCGCGATCAAGGAGACGCTGGTCCCGCCGACCGAGTACGGCTACCCCCACATGGGCTGACGCCCCCTGGGCCTCCCTGAGGCCCACCCCTGACACCGCCCCCCTCCTGGACCCCCAAACCAGGACGGGGGCGGTTCTCATGCGGGGGGTTTACGCTGCTGGGAGGGGGCTCGGCGAGGAGGTACGACATGCCTGGTTCGACGACGCTCGGCCCCGGGCACGGGGTCGACGCGATCGACCACCTCGACGCACTGCGTATGACGTCCCTGATGAAGGAGCTGCACCGGCTGCTGACCGTGTCGGGACCGGACCGGATCACCGATGCACAGGTCGCGGCGATGTGCGGGGACGAGGCGCGCGGTCGAGCGGAGTTCACCGACTGGATGGAGCGGATGGTCCGCGATCTGGAGAAGGCCACGGCCTGACGGGGACGCGCCGCGCGAGGAAGTCCGCGATCAGCTCGACGATCCGCGGCGCGTGCCTCTCCAGGGCGGAGTGGCCCGTCGGCAGCAGGTGGACCTCCGCGTCGGGAAGGTCGCCGAGGAAGGCCTCGCGTCCTGGCCGTCCCGGGCCATCGGGGCGGCGCCGTGGTGCCAGGTGTCGGGGCTGAGCGGGTCGCGGAACTCGGCCGGGACGCCCGTCTCGCCCTGCCGTCTGATGCCGTCGAGCGAGCGGACGGAGCGCACGGGCTCCCCGGTCCGGGGCCTCCGGCAGGCGATCATCGCGGTGACCGGTGCCGAACTGGCCGCCGTCACGGCCGAGTTCACCGAAGCCCTCGGCCTGGACCGGTTCGCGCCCTGCGTCCAGGAATCGATCATCTCCTGATCCTCCGTGGTGTCGGGGTCAGCCCTGACAGCCCTTGGCGGCGTCCCGGCGCAGGCCGATCACCGCGCCCGCCATGCCGAACAGCGCGGCGAAGAGCGCCGTGTAGGGCGGCAGGTCGAAGGCGCCGACCGTGGTCGCCGCGGTCGCGGCGAGGACCATGAGCAGCCAGACCGCGAGCAGGGCCTTGCCCTTGCGGCTGAGGAAGAGCCAGCGGCCGGGCCGCTCGGGCAGCGTGTCGAGCGCCGCGGCCGGCCCCTCGCTCGCCGCCTTCGGGCGCTTGAAGTAGGCGAAGAGCATCCACTCGCCGCACAGCTCCCACCCCTCCGGTGTCAGCCGGTCCAGCACCTCGTCGCGCCGCTTCCCGTTGATCAGCTCGCGGCGGTACTCCCAGCGCAGCGCGGCCCCGGGTACGCGCCGGCACATGAACCGGCCGAGCGTGTCGAGTCCTTCGACCTCCCAGCCCTGGTCGCCGTGGAGGGCGAGCAGGCGCCGGTCGTTGTAGATGTCCGCCGTCCAGAGCCAGGTCTCGGCCCGCTCTGCGGGCTCGGCCGCCACCGGCGCCGTTCCGCCCAGTCGCGCCGCGAAGCCGGCGGCCGGGCCGAACTCCTCCTCCGGCGACGTGCCCGTGTCGGCCAGGTGGCCGCGCAACTCGGCGACGGTGGAGGCGATCTGCTCCGCCGGTACGCCTGCCCCGCGCAGCGCGGCGGTCAGCTCGTCGAAGTACGCGCTCGGCTCGGTGTTCATCGTGTTCCCCCGGTCTTCAGCATGGTCTGTACGGCGGTGTGGAAGGTCAGCCACGCCCCGCTCTCGGTGGTGAGGTGGCTCCGGCCCTGCTCCGTGAGGCGGTAGTAGCGGCGCCCCGGCCCCCGCTCCGCGGCCCGGAACTCGGCCTCCACCAGCCCGGCCTCCTCCAGCCGGTTCAGTACGGGATAGAGGGTCCCGCCCTTGATCTCCCCGAGCCCCGCCTCGGCGAGCGCCTTGGAGATCTCGTAGCCGTAGCTCTCGCCCTCCGTGAGGCAGGAGAGGACGAGGAGGTCCAGGACGCCCTTGAGCCAACTTGATCTGCGGTCTGCGGCCATGGCTGTATTCCATCACCAGCTAGGTAGGTATGCAACCTAGATGGTGATGCTAGCTGGATCGGGACACCAGCATCTTTCCGATGTTCTCGCCGCGCAGCATCCCCAGGAACGCGTCCACGATGTGCTCGAAGCCCTCCACCACCGTCACGTCCACCGGCAGCCGCCCGCTCCGCAGATGTGGCACGGCGAAGTCGTACAACTCCTGCTGCGCGTCGGAGTGACGGGCGACCAGGAAGCCCTCGAGGCGGATGCTCTTCTCCACCACGTCGAAGAGGTTGCGCGGGGCCGGCGGGGGCGCGGAGAGCGCGTGGTACTGCGCGACCGCGCCGACCCAGGCGATCCGCCCGTGCTCGCGCAGCGAGGCGATCGCCGCCTCCAGATGGTCCCCGCCCACCCCGTCGAGCACCGCGTCAAGCCCCTCGGGCGCCGCCTTCGCGAGCAGTTCCGCCACCGGCCCGTCGTGGTAGTCGAAGGCCGCGTCGAAGCCCGCCTCCTCCGTCAGGTACGCGACCTTCCGGGCCGACCCCGCGCTGCCGACGAGCCGCCCGGCCCCCAGCAGCCGGGCGAAGCGGCCGGCCGCCGTGCCGACCCCGCCCGCGGCGGCCGAGACGAACAGGTCCTCGCCCGGCTGGAGCCGGGCGATCCGGGTCAGGCCGACGTAGGCCGAGAGGCCCGTGCCGCCCAATACGCTCAGATGCGCCGTGAGCGGTACGCCCTCGAAGGCGGGGACGGCGCGCACCTCGCCGGGTGTGACGAGGGAGTGCGTCCGCCAGCCCTTGCGGTGCAGGACCAGGTCGCCGGCGGAGAGCGCGGGGGTGCGGGAGTCCAGGACGCGGCCCAGGGTGCGGCCCTCCATGGGCGAGTCGAGCGTCCACAGGAAGTCCCCGTCCATCGCCTCGCGGTGGTACGGGTCCACGGACCAGAGGAGGTTCTCGACGAGCGCGGTGCCGGGCGCCGGGGAGGGGACCGGTGACTCCACGAAGGCGAAGTGGGCGGCGGTGGGGAAACCGTCGGGGCGGGCGGTCTGATGGACGGCGATCATGGTGCTGTGCGTCATGGGGGAGACCGTAGGAAGGAATCCGGAGCCCGGGCAGTAGGTTGCTCCGATGGATCGCCCCGATCCATCGAAGTTCCTCATACTCCGAGGTGGAAGCCCCGATGACCGACCTCGCGCCGCACGAGTTGCGCGTCCTCCTCGCCGTCGGGAGCGAGCGGGGCTTCTCCGCCGCCGCCCGGGCGCTCGGTACGACCCAGTCCGCCGTCTCCCACTCCGTACGGACCAGTGAGCGCAAGCTCGGCGCGGTTCTCTTCGACCGGGGGCGGACCGGCGCCACGCCCACCGCCGCCGGGGAGCGGGCCCTCGCCCATGCCCGGCGGGTGCTGCGGCTCCTGGAGCTGATGGCCGCGGAGGTGCGCGGGGCCGAGAGCGGCACCGTCGCCGGACCGCTGCGGATCGCCGCCTTCCGCAGCGCCGCCCTGCATCTGCTGCCGCGCGCCCTGGAGCGGCTCGCCGCCCGGTACCCCGACGTGGTCCCGGAGGTGCGGATCGTCCGGGAGGTGGGGCGGGGGACGGCCGGCGAAGTCCTGGACGGGCGGGCGGACCTCGGCATCGCGACGATCGGGACGACCTCTCCCGTACCGCCGCAGCTCGTCGGGGGTGTGCTGGTCGAGGAGGCGTACGCGCTGGTGCACCCTGCCGGGCATCCGGCGCCGCGCTCGCTGCCGCTCGTCGACTGGGCGGAGAACTGCACCTCCTACACCCGGCGATGGTGGGCGGAGCAGGAGTGGCTGCCGGCGGCGACCGTGGAGGCCGAGGACGACGGAGCGGTGCTCTCGATGGTGAGCAGTGGTTTCGGCATGGCCGTGATGCCGGAACTCTCCCTGATCGGAGCACCGCCCTCGGTGGAGATCACCGATCTCGGCCCGGAGCGGCCGACCCGGACCGTCGGCTATGTCACCACCCCTGAACTGGCGCAATCCCTCGCGGTGCGGGCGCTCGTCCGGGAGCTGCGGGCCGTCCGGCAGTCGGTGTGAGTCGAGCGCCGTCTCAGATAGTAGGAAGTCCGAGTAATTGTGGAGACAGATGCGGCCGCCTGTCCTAGCTTTGTAGGAGCCGAACGTCTCGCTCCATCAGCGAATGGCGGTCGTGAGCGCGATGCCCCCGTGCAGGCAACCCCTGCGGGCCCGCTCCCCGCCCCTTCCGGCGCCTTCGATCACCACTGATCTCGGATCATCACTGATCTCAAGGAGTCGATCCCCCATGGCCGCTGAGACCACCCGCCGTGTCCGCCACTCCGTCGTCCGCCCCACCGGCGACGACGCCCGCAAGAACGCCGCCGCCGCCCTCCAGCGCGCCCTCGACCGCCGCGACAACGGCGGCTCCACCGGGCACTGACGCGACGCCGGGGCCGTACGTCCGGCCTCGGAGGCGGTCGACGCGCTCGCCGCTCCCGGCGAGCGCGGACGCCTGCCTGCGGAGAACACGCCCGCGTCCACATGATGGACTTCGAATGTCAGACGGTGGGACGAGGAGTAGGGTGCCGACATGTCTCACAGCATCAATCTCGCAGTCATTCCCGGCGACGGCATCGGACAGGAAGTCGTGGCCCAGGGCCTCAAGGTCCTCGCTGCCGCGCTCCCGCAGGACGTGAAGCTGGAGACGAAGGAGTTCGACTTCGGCGCCAAGCGCTACCACGCGACCGGTGAGACCCTCACCGACGCCGACGTCGAGGCCCTCAAGCAGCACGACGCGATCCTGCTCGGCGCGATCGGCGACCCCTCGGTCCCGTCCGGCGTGCTGGAGCGCGGCTTCCTGCTGAAGCTCCGCTTCCTCTTCGACCACCACGTCAACCTGCGTCCTTCGAAGCTGCTCCCGGGTGTGTCCACCCCGCTCAAGGGCCAGCCCGAGATCGACTTCATCGTGGTCCGCGAGGGCACCGAGGGCCCGTACACCGGCAACGGCGGCTCGATCCGCACCGGCACCCCGCACGAGGTCGCCACCGAGGTCTCCGTCAACACGGCCTTCGGTGTCGAGCGCGTCGTCCGCGACGCCTTCGCCCGCGCCCAGGCCCGCCCGCGCAAGAAGCTGACGCTGGTCCACAAGAACAACGTCCTGGCGTACGCGGGCCACCTCTGGACCAACATCTTCAACAAGGTGGCCGAGGAGTTCCCCGAGGTCACCACCGACTACCTGCACGTGGACGCGGCGACGATCTTCCTCGTCACGCAGCCCGAGCGGTTCGACGTGATCGTCACCGACAACCTCTTCGGCGACATCATCACCGACCTGGCCGCGGCCGTCTCCGGCGGCATCGGCGTCGCCGCCTCGGGCAACATCAACCCGAGCGGCGAGTTCCCGTCCATGTTCGAGCCCGTCCACGGCTCCGCGCCGGACATCGCGGGCCAGGGCAAGGCCGACCCCACGGCCACCGTGCTCTCCGTCGCCCTCCTCCTGCGCCACCTCGGCTACGAGTCCGAGGCCGCCCGCATCGAGGCCGCCGTCGCGGCGGACCTGACCGAGCGGGGCGACTCCGTCCGTACGACGGACGAGATCGGCGACGCGCTCGCGGTACGCGTAGCGAGCTGACCCGACGAGCCACGCACACAGCCGCCGGGTCGCACCAGCACCCGGCGGCTGTACCTATGCGGTCGCAGGGTGCCACCATCAAACCCTGGACCGCGCCACACACCGTTTCGTGCACCGGTCCCCACGGGCGATAATCGAACGTGGGGCCGCGGCATGCGGTAGAGCTCGGACGTCCTAGCAGAGCACTGATAGCGGCGTGAGCGCGGTCCGTCACACACAACCGGTGAAGGACTAGCACTCATGACGACGCCCACGATCGAGCTCAAGCCCTCCTCCAGCCCGCTGTCCGACGCGGAGCGCGAGGCGATCCTGGCCAACCCCGGATTCGGCCGCCACTTCACCGACCACATGGTGACCATCCGCTGGACGGAGGGGCGCGGCTGGCACGACGGCCAGCTCGTCCCGTACGGCCCGCTCTCGCTCGACCCGGCCACGAACGTCCTGCACTACGCCCAGGAGATCTTCGAGGGCCTGAAGGCGTACCGCCGTCCCGACGGCACCGTCGCCACCTTCCGCCCCGACGCCAACGCCCGGCGCTTCCAGGCCTCCGCCCGCCGGCTCGCCATGCCGGAGCTGCCCGTCGAGACCTTCATCGAGGCCTGTGACGTCCTGGTCCAGCAGGACAAGGCATGGGTTCCGGCCCACGGCGGCGAGGAGTCGCTCTACCTGCGTCCGTTCATGATCGCGACCGAGGTCGGTCTCGGTGTGCGGCCGGCGAACGAGTACCTGTTCTGTGTCATCGCCTCGCCCGCCGGACCGTACTTCCCCGGTGGCGTGAAGCCGGTCTCGATCTGGCTCTCGGAGGACCGCGTCCGCGCCGTCCCCGGCGGCATGGGCGACGCCAAGACCGGCGGCAACTACGCGGCCTCCCTGCTGGCTCAGGCCGAGGCGGCCGGGAAGGGCTGCGACCAGGTCGCGTACCTCGACGCCGTGGAGCACAAGTGGGTCGAGGAGCTCGGCGGCATGAACCTGTACTTCGTGTACGGGGACAGGATCGTCACCCCGACGCTCACGGGCTCCCTGCTCGCCGGCATCACCCGTGACTCGCTCCTCCAGCTCGCCAAGGACCTCGGCTACAGCTCCGAGGAGGGCCGCGTCTCCATCGACCAGTGGAAGGCCGACAGCGAGAACGGCTCGCTCACCGAGGTCTTCGCCTGCGGAACGGCCGCCGTCATCACGCCCGTCGGCACCGTGAAGTCGGCGCGCGGAGAGTGGCAGCAGTCGGGCGGGCAGCCCGGCGAGGTCACGATGAAGCTCCGCGACGCGCTGCTCGCGATCCAGACGGGCAGGTCCGAGGACGTCCACGGCTGGACGCATCAGCTGGGCTGACCGAGCCTCCCCGGGGGTGGGCAGTCGTTCCGCAGGGCGGGACGGGTGCCCACCCCCGAGGGTCGTTGCGCGGTCAGGTCCGTTCTCCCCGGGGGCACACTCAGGAGACGGCCACGTCAGGCTCGGCCGCCGGCGTCGGCGCCGTCGCCGCCCGCGGCGTCAGCGCCGCGTACAGCGCGCCGCCCACCACTCCCGACAGCACGAAGCTGCAGTCGATCCCGCCCGTGAGGGTGAGCAGCGGCCCCTCGTACAGCGGGGTCGACACCGAGGCGAGACCCACCGTCGCGCCCAGCGCCCAGCTGACCGTGGCCCGCGGGTGCCAGCCCGCCGAGAACCAGTACGCGCCGCCCCGCGCCCGGCGGTTGTACACCTGGAGCGCCTCCGGGTCGTACGCGCCACGACAGCGCGCGTGACCGATCAGCGTGATCACGGCCCACGGCGTACCGATCGCCGTCAGCAGCAGCACGAAGGACGTCATCGCCGACTGCGCGTCCGAGGCGAAGTGGCCGAGGAAGACGAAGGCCGTCGCCACCGCCGCCACCACGAGCGTCGCCCGCGCCCGCGTCGCCCGCGGCAGGATCGCGTCCAGGTCCAGGCCCATCGAGTACAGCATCAGACCCGCGTTGCCGACGGTGCCGGCGGTCGCCGCGAGGAGCAGCGGCACCACGTACCAGGCGGGGGAGGCCGCGACGAGCGGGCCCGCGTAGTCCAGTGCGCCGCGCGCCGCCAACGCCGTGTACGTACCGAAGAGCTGAGGGATCAGCAGGCCGAGGACCAGGCCCACGCAGGTGGTCCTCCAGACGGTCTTCGGGCTGTACCGCTCGGGGGATATGTAGCGGGTGTAGTCGCCGAGCAGGGTGATGAAGGCGACGGGGCCGCTGAGGCCGGCGGCCACCGCCGAGAGCACCCAGGTCGGCCAGAACGAGCCGAGCAGATACGGGGTGTCGGGCACCGGGGCGGCGGTGACGTCGCCCGCGTAGGCGACGAGCCCGAGGCCGAGCAGCAGGGTCATGCCGATCGCGAGCCCCTTGCTGAGCCGGAGCAGCAGGCCGTAGCCGAAGACCGCGAAGACGACCGTGCAGGCGGCGAGCACCGCGTACACCACCGCGTGCGTGGTGTCCCCGGTCGGTACGCCGGCCAGCCGGGCGAGCGTTCCGACCACCACGTCGCCGCCGATCCACAGCGTCAGCGCCGTGTACCCGAGCGAGAGCAGCAGCCCCACGACCGAGCCGACCAGCCGGCCGCGGACGCCGAAGAAGGCGCCGCTGGAGGTGGAGAGGTTGGTCGCGGTGCGCAGCGAGACGAGGGCGAGCGGGGCGGTCACGGCGACGCCGACGAGCGTGCCGGTGACCACGGAGGTCACCGACGCCCACAGCCCGAGGCCGAAGGAGACCGGCAGCCAGCCGAAGACGATCACTCCGAGGCAGAGGTTCGAGCCGAGGAGGATCGCCAGCAGGTCTCGCGGACCGCTGGTGCGTTCCGCTTCGGGGATGGTGTCGACTCCGCGCTGTTCGATCGGCATGGGGCTCCCTGCGGTGCAAGCGGATGGACAGGTTTTAGAGTGGCGCTCAATGTGACCCACTACCGACGCGTACGTCAATGCTTGGCTACGAAGCGCCGAACGTTTAGAGTGTCGCTCAAACAGGAGGTGTGTGGACGTGCGACTGACCCCCACGGCACGAGACCGGCCGGCGCTCTTCGGCGCAGCGGAGCTCGCCCGGGCACGGGGCCTGCGGCCGCGTCCAGGTCGACGGCCTGACGGGCCCGGTGTCGCTGGACGGCGACCCGCTCCGCTCCGAACCGGCCGAGTCCGTCTCCCTCAACCGCCCTACTCCCTCTAGGACCTGACCCATGACCTCCGAGACCTTCCGCATGCCGGCCGAGTGGGCCCCGCACGAGCGCACCTGGATGGCCTGGCCCGGCCCCAACCCCACGTTCACCGATGACGAGGAGCTGGCCGAGGCCCGCACCGCGTGGGCCTCCGTGGCCCGCGCCGTACGCCGCTTCGAGCCGGTCACGATGGTGGTCGGCCCCGGCCAGCTGGACTCCGCGCGCGCCCTGCTCGGCGACGCGGTCGACCTGGTGGAGCGCGAGCTCGACGACGCGTGGATGCGCGACATCGGCCCGACCTTCGTCACGAACGGCACCGAGCTGGCCGCCGTCGACTGGGTCTTCAACGGGTGGGGCGCCCAGGACTGGGCCCGCTGGGAGCACGACTCCAAGATCGCCCGCCATGTCGCCGACCTCGTCGACGTACCGGTGCTGAGCAGCACGCTCGTGAACGAGGGCGGCGCGATCCACGTCGACGGGGAGGGAACGGTCCTGCTGACCGACACCGTCCAGCTGGGCTCCGGCCGCAACCCCGAGTGGAGCCGCGCGCAGGTCGAGGCGGAGATCCACGCGAAGCTCGGCACCACGAAGGCGATCTGGCTCCCGCACGGCCTCGCCGGCGACTACGGCATGTACGGCACCCAGGGCCACGTCGACATCGTCGCCGCCTTCGCCAAGCCGGGCGTCGTGGTCGTCCACAGCCAGCAGGACCCGGCCCACCCGGACCACGAGCGCTCACGGATGTACGTCGACATCCTCAGCCGCTCGACGGACGCCCGGGGCCGCCTCCTGGAGGTCGTCGAGATCCCGGCCCCGACCGTCCTGAAGGACGAGGAGGGCGACTGGGTGGACTACTCGTACATCAACCACTACCTCTGCAACGGCGGCGTGGTCCTGTGCGGCTTCGACGACCCCCACGACGAGATCGCGGCGGGCATCTTCCGCCGGCTCTTCCCGGACCGGATCGTCACGCTGGTCGACGCGCGCCCCATCTTCGCGGGCGGCGGCGGCATCCACTGCATCACCCAGCAGCAGCCGAAGGTCTGAAACCCCTTGGCGGCGGCCGCGGGCCTCGTGACAGCCTGCGGCCATGCCGCTGATCTCCCACGACGGAGCCGACTACGCGCTCCGGATCCTGTACTCCGTACCGGACGAGGCCTGGTACCTCGAACTGGACCACGTCGCCGAGAACCGGACCGTACTGACCGCCGTGGTCCCCGACGAGGACCCGGCCCGGGAGCCGACCGTGTCCGTCGACCCCGTGTCGGGGCACCACCGGATTCCGTACGACGTCCTGCGCTGGTACATGGAGCACGTGGACGCGGAGATCCGCTCGTCACGGGGGTGGATGCGGCTGAGGCCCGAACTCGTCGAGCTCATCCGCGGGCTGCGCGAGGAGTACCTCGGGGCGATCGACGACGAGCGGTTCGGGCCCGTGCTCGCGGAGCTGCGGGCGACCGTGCCCGCCGAGGATCTGCCCGCGGTCCTGGAGGCGGCGTTCGGCCGGAACGCCGGCGGAGGCGTGAGGTAGAACAGACGAGTGACCCGCATCAGTCCCGCCGGACCCCGGCGACGCAACAACGCCGCGCCTCCGCGTGAGGAGCTTCTCGCCGCCGCCATGGACACCATCGCCGAGCGCGGTCTCGACGGGCTGACCATGGCCGGCCTCGGGCGCGAGGTCGGGATGAGCAGTGGGCACCTGCTCTACTACTTCCGCACCAAGGACGAGCTGCTGCTGCAGACCCTGGAGTGGAGCGAGGGGCGGCTCGGAGCCCAGCGCAGCGCGCTGCTCTCTCGGCCCGGGACCGCACGCGAGCGGCTCGACGGCTACATCGACGTCTACGTCCCCGACGGCCCCCGCGACCCCCACTGGACCCTCTGGCTGGAGGTCTGGAACCGTTCCCAGAACGCCGACGACGACGCCCGCGGCCGGCAGGCCGCCATCGAGGGCGCCTGGCACCGCGACCTGGTCGCCCTGATCGCCGAGGGCGTCTCGCGCGGGGAGTTCCGGCCCGTCGACCCCGACCGCTACGCGGCCCGGATGCGGGCCCTGCTCGACGGCTTCAGCGTCCATGTCGCGGTCGGCATCCCGGGCACGGGCCGCGATCATGTCATCGCGCACGTAGGGGAGTTCGTCGCCGAAACCCTGCTCCTGCGAACGTAGCGAACGTACGTCCTCCCGATCGTTGCGGGCTACACCCACGCCGGGTCCTGCTGGCTCGCTCGCTCGTCTCTCGCTGCTCGCGCCGGTCGTCACACCGGCCAACGCGTTCTTCCGGCGGCACGGCCGACCGGGTGCCCACATCCTGAGACCTGCGTCCCGCGTGCGGCAGGGGTGTGGCAGACTGCGGGCGTGCTTGCTACCACCATGATTATGGGCAGCAGCGCGCCGGTCCGCAGTGGCCACTGATCCGCGACTCCACCCCCGCGGCAGTGGACACCGTGCCCCAGACCCGCGCGCAGACCTCTCGCACCCGCGAGAGGTTTTTTCGTTTTCCGGCCCCACCACCGCCGGAAACGGACAGCGCGTGAGAATGGGGGCAAGTGGATCCAGACCTTCCGGAGCCACATCCGACAGGAGCCATCAGAGCCATGACCACGGAGACCGACGAGAGCTCGCGCCTCGACGACAGCTTCCATGTCTTCGACACGACGCTGCGCGACGGAGCGCAGCGTGAAGGCATCAACCTCACCGTCGCGGACAAGCTGACCATCGCGCGACACCTCGACGACTTCGGCGTCGGTTTCATCGAGGGCGGCTGGCCCGGTGCCAACCCGCGCGACACGGAGTTCTTCGCCCGGGCGAAGCAGGAGATCACGTTCAAGAACGCGCGGCTCGTCGCGTTCGGCGCGACCCGCAGGGCCGGCGGCAACGCCGCCGAGGACCCGCAGGTCAAGGCGCTCCTGGACTCCGGCGCCCCCGTGATCACCCTGGTCGCCAAGTCGCACGACCGGCACGTCGAGCTGGCTCTGCGCACCACTCTGGACGAGAACCTGGAGATGGTCCGCGACACCGTCTCCTACCTGCGGTCCCAGGGCCGCCGCGTCTTCGTCGACTGCGAGCACTTCTTCGACGGCTACAAGGCCAACCCGCAGTACGCCAAGGACGTGGTCCGCGCCGCCTCCGAGGCCGGCGCCGACGTCGTGATCCTCTGCGACACCAACGGCGGCATGCTCCCCGCCCAGGTCCAGGCCGTCGTCGCCACCGTCATCGCCGACACCGGTGCCCGGCTCGGCATCCACGCCCAGGACGACACGGGCTGCGCCGTCGCCAACACGCTCGCCGCCGTCGACGCGGGCGCCACGCACGTCCAGTGCACCGCCAACGGCTACGGCGAGCGGGTGGGCAACGCCAACCTCTTCCCCGTCGTCGCCGCCCTGGAACTCAAGTACGACAAGCGGGTGCTGCCCGAGGGCGCGCTCGCCGAGATGACCCGGATCTCGCACGCCATCGCCGAGGTCGTCAATCTGACGCCCTCCACGCATCAGCCGTACGTGGGTGTCTCGGCCTTCGCGCACAAGGCCGGGCTGCACGCCTCCGCGATCAAGGTCGACCCGGACCTCTACCAGCACATCGATCCCGAGCTCGTCGGCAACACCATGCGGATGCTCGTCTCCGACATGGCCGGCCGCGCCTCCATCGAGCTGAAGGGCAAGGAGCTCGGCGTCGACCTGGGCGACGACCGCGCGCTGGTCGCCCGTGTCGTCGAGCGCGTCAAGGAGCGCGAGCTCTCCGGTTACACCTACGAGGCCGCCGACGCCTCCTTCGAGCTGCTGCTCCGCGAGGAGGTGGAGGGCCGCGCCCGCCGCTACTTCCGTACGGAGTCCTGGCGCGCGATCGTCGAGGACCGGCCCGACGGCACCCACGCCAACGAGGCGACCGTGAAGCTCTGGGCCAAGGGCGAGCGGATCGTCGCCACCGCCGAGGGGAACGGCCCCGTCAACGCCCTCGACCGGGCGATGCGGGTCGGCCTGGAGCGGATCTACCCGCAGCTCGCCAAGTTCGAGCTGGTGGACTACAAGGTCCGCATCCTGGAAGGGCGTCACGGCACGGAGTCCACGACCCGCGTCCTGATCACGACCAGCGACGGCAACGCCGAGTGGGCGACGGTCGGCGTGGGGGAGAACGTGATCGCCGCCTCCTGGCAGGCGCTGGAGGACGCGTTCACCTACGGACTGCTGCGCGTGGGCATCGACCCCGCGGAATAGACGCGGAATCGGCCACAACCTTCGGTCCGCTATGTCTCGGAAACCCTCTTTAGGGGTAGTTTCGATGGTATGAGGACCAGGCCGTTCCACCTTCTGTCGGCCCTCGCGGGGCTGGCCATGCTGCTGCTCCTGGTCCTGGCCCCCTCCGCGGGGGCCGGGATCACCGGGATCCCGGACGCCGGAGCGGCCCTGAAGCAGGGGCCGGTCTATGTTGATCCGGGCGCCGCCGACCAGCTCTCGACTGCCCAGGCGGATGCCCTCGCCCAGAAGATCGAGGACGCGGACAAGCCGCTCTTCATCGCCGTACTGCCCGCGGGCAGCGAGTACCCGCCCGAGAACCTGCTGCGCAACCTGCGCACCCAGACCGGGGTGACGGGGCTGTACGCCGTCCGGCTCGGCGACGGGTTCGACGCCGCCGCCGACCGTACGGTGATGTCCGCGCAGGCCGTGGACAACCTGGTCACCTCCGTGCGCCAGCCCGGGGTGGACACCGCCACCGAGCTGAACAACTTCGTCGACCAGGCCCTCCCGACCATGAACGGTTCCGCCCCCGCCTCCTGGGGCTCGGTCGGCGCCGACGACGGTGTCCCGGTCGGCGGGCTGATCACCCTCGGCGCGCTCGTCGCCGCCGGTGGCGCGGGCGCCTACGCGATCGTCCGCCGCAACCGGCTCCGCAAGCAGGCAGAGGAGCGCGAGGCGCTCGACAAGCTCCGGGTCGTCGTCGACGAGGACATCACGGCCTTCGGCGAGGAGCTCGAACGGCTGGACTTCCATCCCGCCGAGCCCGGCGCGGACGACGCCATGCGCGGCGACTACGAGCGGGCGCTCGACGCGTACGACAAGGCGAAGTCCCTGATGGGATCGGCGACGCACCCGCACGACGTCAGGGCCGTGACCCAGGCGCTGGAGGACGGCCGCTACTCGCTCGCCGCCCTGGCCGCGCGCCGCGAGTCCCGGCCGCTGCCCGAGCGCCGCCCGCCCTGCTTCTTCGACCCGCGCCACGGCCCCTCGACCGAGGACCGGACCTGGACGCCGACGGGCGGCACCGCCCGTGAGGTCCCGGTCTGCGCCGCCGACGCCACCCGCCTCGACAGCGGCCAGGACCCCCTGGCCCGGACCGTCGAGACCGAGACCGGCCGCCGCCCGTACTGGGAGGCGGGACCGGCGTACGGCCCGTGGGCGGGCGGCTACTTCGGCGGCGGGCTGCTCCCCGGCCTCCTCGCCGGCACCCTGCTCGGCTCCATGCTCGCCACCCCCGCCTACGCCGGTGAGTACGGCGGAGGCGAGTTCGGGGGCGGCGACTTCTCCGGGGGCGACTTCGACTCCGGCGACTTCGGATCGGGCGACTTCGGCGGCGGTGGGGGTGGCGGCTTCGGCGACTTCGGAGGCGGCGGGGACTTCGGCGGCGGCTTCTAGCGCGGCGCCTCGAAGACCTACACCAGGGGCTTCACCGACATCAGCAGATGCTGGTGGACCCCGCCCGCACGGTCCGTGATCAGGGCGCGCTGCCCCGGACCCAGCAGGTGGAAGCGGACCGAGTCGGTGTCGAAGGAGCCCAGCGCGTCCAGCAGGTATCCGGGGTTGAACGCGACCGTCATCGCCTGTGACCCCGAGAGGGCCGCCGGGAGCCGCTGCGAGGCGACGTCGTCCTCGTAGCCCGCGTGGAGGTGGACGGCGTCCCCGCCGAACGCGAGCTGCACCGGGCTGTCGCCCTCCGCGACCACCGCGACCCGCTTCACGGCCTCGACCAGCGGAACCCGCTCCGTCTCGGCGACGGCGTGCTCGCCCAGGGCGAAGAGCTTGTCGTGCCGGGGGAGACGGCCGTCGAGCAGCCGGGTCGTCGTCCGCGTCCCCTCGCTCTCGAAACCGACCGATCCTCCGTCGAGGGCGAGGCGGACGGACCCCGCCGAGGGGAGCGAGCGGGCGATCTCGGTCAGCCGGCGGGCCGGTACGACGACGTCCGCGCCGCACCCGTCCCCTCGCGGCTCCTCGCCCTCCGGCTTCCACTCCAGCGTGCGGACCGCGTAGCGGTACCGGTCGGTCGCGGCCAGCGTCATCGTCGTACCGTCCAGGGCGAGCCGTACCCCCGTCAGCACCGGCAGCGAGTCGTCCCGGCCGGCGGCCACCGCCACCTGCCCGACCGCCGCCGCGAACGCCCCTGCGTCCACGACGCCCCGGAACGCGGGCAGCCCGGGCGGCGCCGGATAGTCGTCAAGCGGCAGCAGGGAGAGCCCGAAGCGGGCGCCCCCGCCCGTCACGGAGAGCCGCGCCCCCTCGACCGCGCACTCGACCGGGCCCCTGGGCAGCACCTTGCAGATGTCGAGCAGCCGACGCCCGAGAACGAGCGCACGGCCGTCCCGCACGGTGTCGGCCTCGACCTCGATGCGCGCCGACGCCTCGTAGTCGAGCCCGGACACGCGCAGCCGGCCCTCGGCCGACTCCAGGAGCAGCCCGCCGAGCACCGGGACGGGGGACCGGGCCGGGAGCACGCGCGCGGCCCAGGC
The DNA here is from genome assembly GCF_055563155.1 of Streptomyces sp. NPDC013317. Classification (NCBI taxonomy): domain Bacteria; kingdom Bacillati; phylum Actinomycetota; class Actinomycetes; order Kitasatosporales; family Streptomycetaceae; genus Streptomyces; species Streptomyces sp. NPDC013317. The sequence continues at coordinate 190,723 of NZ_JBVHDX010000002.1, read as the reverse complement.
CACGGCGTCGGTCAACTCGCTGCTGTCGATACGGAATTCCATGTCCGCGACGCTAGCGGGCCACACTGACAACGCCCCGGCTCCACCGGAACGCCGAGCGCCCGCCCTCCGTCGGGACGGAGAGGCGGGCGCGCTCGTGGTGCCCTCGTTGGGCGCGATCCGGGATCCGGGATCCCGGACCCGGGATCAGGCGGCGTTCTTGATCGCGGAGATGTCGAAGTTCAGCTTCACCTTGTCGCTGACCACGACACCACCGGTCTCCAGCGCCGCGTTCCAGGTCAGGCCCCAGTCGGACCGGAGGATCTCGGCCGAGCCCTCGAAGCCGACACGCTCGTTGCCGTACGGGTCGGTGGCCGAGCCGTTGAACTCCAGGTCGAGGGAGAGCGGCTTGGTGACGTCCTTGATCGTGAGGTCGCCGGTCATGCGGTACTTGTCGCCGCCCAGCTGCTCCGCCTCGGTCGAGCGGAAGGTCATCAGCGGGAACTGCTCGGCGTCGAAGAAGTCGCCGCTGCGCAGGTGGTTGTCACGGTCGCCGATGCCGGTGTCGACGGAGGCGATCCTGATCTCGATCGAGGCGGCGGAGGCGCCCGGGTTCGAGCCGTCCAGCTGCAGGGTGCCCTCGTGGTCTCCGAAGGAGCCGCGCACGTTGGTGACCATGGCGTGACGCACGGTGAAGCCGATGCTGCTGTGCGCCGGGTCGATCGTGTACTCGCCGGTCAGGGCGGCCAGCGCCGGGTCGACGGGGAGGGTGGCGACGGCGGTGGCGGTGTCGTTCTTGCGGTTGAAGATGCCCATGACGTGCTCCTTGGGGACGGTGCGCGGGTGGCGCGGAGGCTTGTGATGCAGTTCGTTGAACCTTCAACGAGAACGACCATAACCCTATTCCGTTCAACTTTCAACATCCTGGTTCGATGTCCCCCCGCTTGGACTAACCGAAGGGGGTTCTTGGACTGGTGGGGCCGCCGGGGCGCGATCTCGTTGACGGTGTCCTGTCGAACGGGCCCAACTAGTCCCCATGCCCCTCCCCAAGTCGCCAAGAATCCGTGTGGCCTGCGCGCTCGCCGCCGCGTCATCCGCCGTGTTCGCCCTCTCGGGACCGGCCCTCGCCGAGTCGAGGGCGCCCGCCGGGGCCGAGGCCGCCGAGGCCCGCATCGGCTCCGCCCAGCTCTCCGTCGCCGTCGCCGAGGACTTCCCGCGCGTCGTCTCGTACACGGACCGTGCCACCGGCGCCCGCCTCCTCGGCAGTACGGCACCGGTCACCCAGATCGTGCTCAACGGCACCGCGTACGACGTCCGGGTCACCGGCGCGCCCGTCCTGACCGCCTCCTCCGCCGCGTACACCCTGGCCTTCCCGGCCCTCCCGGGCGTCGAGATCGACGCCACGCTGAGCGTCACCGGCCGGGCCACCACCTTCAAGGTGAACGCCGTCCGGGACACCGAGGCCCTCCGGGTCGGCACGATCGACATACCCGGCCACGACCTCGTCTCCGTCGGCTCCTCGGACGCGGGCGCCGAGACCGCCTTCACCCGGCTCGACCCCGACTCCACCCGTACCGCCGACGTCTTCGCCGACATCACGGACGCCACCCCGGCCGAGGCCACCGCCACCGGCGCGAGCTACGCCCTGGTCAACACCGGCTCCCTCGCCGCCGCCGTCGAGTCCAACTCCTCCTACGACAAGCCCTCCGGCCCGAGCGCCCGCGACGGCGCCCGCTTCTGGCACCAGGCCCGCAAGAACGGCGGCGAGACCCGCGTCGGCGTCTGGTCCGGCCAGTGGACCTACCGCGGCGAGGGCGCCCCCGCCCCCGAGAGCGGGGAGAACCTCCCCTGGGCCAAGGTCGTCGTCACCCCCGACGCCAACGGCGACGGACGCGTGGACTGGCAGGACGGCGCCCTCGCCTTCCCCGCCATCGGCATCAGGACCCCGGGCGGCGAGCAGACCCCGGACCGGGTGATCGCCCACATCCCCTTCAACTTCGCCTCCCACGCCACCCACCCCTTCCTGCGCACCCTCGACGACGTCAAGCGGATCTCCCTCGCCACCGACGGACTCGGCCAGTTCGCCCTGCTCAAGGGGTACGGCTCCGAGGGCCACGACTCCGCCCACCCGGACTACGGCGGCAACTACAACAAGCGGGCCGGCGGCCTCGCGGACCTCAACACCCTCCTCAAGGAAGGCAGGAAGTGGGGTGCGGGCTTCGGCGTCCACGTCAACGCCACCGAGTCCTATCCCGAGGCGAAGAACTTCAGCGAGACCCTCGTCGACAGGACCAAGCCCGGCTGGAACTGGCTCAACCAGAGCTACTACATCGACCAGCGCCGGGACATCAACAGCGGCGACCTCGCCCGCCGCTTCCAGCAGCTCCGCGACGAGACCGACCCGAACCTGTCCACGCTCTACGTCGACGTCTACTACACACACGGCTGGATCGCCGACAAGACGCTCCAGGCCGTGCAGGCCCAGGGCTGGAACGTCGCCACCGAGTGGTCCGAGAAGTTCGAGCGGGCCTCCCTCTGGTCCCACTGGGCCAACGACCTGAACTACGGCGGCGCCACCAACAAGGGCCTCAACTCCCAGATCGTCCGCTTCATCCGCAACGGCGAGAAGGACGTCTGGAACAACCACCCGGTACTCGGCCAGACCGCCCTGGAGGATTTCGAGGGCTGGACCGGCGAGACCGACTGGAACCGCTTCTACGCCAACATCTGGCAGAAGAACCTGCCCGCCAAGTACCTCCAGCAGCAGCGGATCACCCGCTGGAACGGTGACGACCTCACCTTCACCGGCGGCGTCCGCGGCACCGTCGAGAACGGCCGCCGCACCTTCCACGAGAACGGGCGCAAGGTCCTCGACGGCGAGAACTACCTGCTGCCCTGGGACGGCGGCAAGAAGCTGTACCACTACAACAAGACCGGCGGGAAGACGAGTTGGGCGGTGCCCGCCACCGGCTCGTACAGCGTCTACAAGCTCACCGACAACGGACGCGTCAGGACCGGGACGGTCCGGCCGAGCGACGGCACGATCACCCTCGACGCCGTCGCGGGACAGCCGTACGTCCTCTACCCCGACCGCGCCCCCGAGCCACGCGACCCGCGCTGGGGCCAGGGCACCCCGGTCGACGACCCCGGTTTCAACGATGCCGGCCTCGACGCCTGGTCCACGACGGGCACGGTCGTCCGTGACACCGACGACCAGGGCCGCAACAGCGCCGAACTGGCCGGCGCCGCAGCCGCCTCCGTACGCCAGCGGATCACCGGACTCACCCCCGGCACGCGCTACACCGCCTCCGCCCTGATCGAGGTCGAGCCGGGCCGGACCCGCCCGACCACCCTCTCCGTCGGCGGGAGGTCGGTCACCGTGGAGCGCTCGTCGATCGAGGACCGGGTCGCCGCGTCCGACTGGAACGGCACCCGCATGCAGCGCGCCAAGGTCACCTTCACCGCCCCCGCGGGCGGCTCCACCACGCTCGGGATCCAGGCCGCGGCAGGCAGCACGGCCCGCGTCCGGATCGACGACGTCCGCGTCGTCGCCAACGACCCGGCGGCCAGGCCCGGAGCGCTCGCGTACGAGGACTTCGAGGCCGTCGACCAGGGCTGGGGCCCCTTCCTCAAGGGCGACTCCGGAGGCACGACCGACCCCCGCACCCACATCGCCCAGCTCCACGCCCCGTACACCCAGGCGGGCTGGAACGGAAAGCTCGTCGACGACGTCATCGGCGGCGCCGAGTCGCTGAAGTCCCACGACGAGAACAGCGGCCTGGTCTACCGGACCGCGCCGTGGACCGTGCCCATGAAGGACGGGCACGCCTACCGCGTCACGTACGACCACCAGTCCAGCCACGCGGGCGCCTACGAGTGGATCACCGGCTACGACCGCGCGGACGGGACCTCGGTGGAGACCCGGCGTACGCCCATCGGGCAGCAGCGGACCACCGGCCGCTTCTCCGAGACCGTGACCGCCGGCTGCGGCGACACCTGGACCGGCCTGCGCAAGCGGGCCGACGCTCCCGAGGGCGCCGACTTCGTCCTCGACTCCTTCACCGTCACCGACCTGGGCCCGGCGCCCGAGAAGGCGGCCTGCGGCACGCTCGCGCTCGCCGCGCCGGAGACGCTGGAGCCGGGGCGGCCGAACCAGGTCACGGCCACCTTCGCCAACGACGAGGCCGGGGCCGTGGACGGCGCCACGGCGTCGCTGGAGCTTCCCGCGGGCTGGACCGCCGAGCCGGCCGCCCCCGTGGCGCTCGGGACGGTCGCCGCCGGCGCCGAGGCCACCGTCACCTGGCGCGTGACACCCCCGGCGGACGCGAAGTTCCAGCCGTACGCGCTCGGTTCGACGCTCGCCTACACCGTCGGGGGGCAGTCGCGGAAGCTGAGCGCCACCGCCACGGTCCGTACGCTGCCCCCGCCGCCCGCCACGGACAGCTGGGCCAGTGACCTGGACTGGACGTCGGCCGCGAACGGCTGGGGACCGGTCGAGCGCGACGGTTCCAACGGCGAGACGGGCACCGGCGACGGCGGACCGCTGCGGATCGGGGGAGTGACGTACACCAAGGGCCTGGGCGCCCACGCCCCGTCGAAGGTGCGCTACTACCTGGGCGGCGGATGCACCTCCTTCACCGCCGAGGTCGGCGTGGACGACGCGCAGACCAGTCGCGGCTCGGTCCGGTTCAGCGTCGTCGCCGACGGTACGGAGAAGGTGAGGTCGCCGGTCCTGAAGGCGGCCGACTCCGCCTGGTCGCTCACCGCCGACGTCACCGGAGCGTCCTACGTGGAGCTCGTGGCCGACGACGGCGGGGACGGCAACGGCAACGACCACGCGGACTGGGGAGACGCGCGCTTCCACTGCGGAGGCTAGGGCGTCCCGCCGTCGGGCCCGGCTCCGGCTTCGACGCCGGGGCCGGGCCCCGCGCGCTGCGCCGCGGATCACGCCGGGTACTGTCGGAGTCACCCACCGTCGTGAGGATCGCTGTAGGCTCACTGGAGAGCCGCTGAAGCCGCTTCTGTGAGATCTCCACAAAGCGAAGGGGCCTCCGGCTGTCGACTCGGCCCGTGCCGGACACGGTTCTGTCTTACTCCACCAGGATTCGACTCGGGAGACTGTACGGAGTCAACGGCAGGATTTCCTTGGTCGGCTTCGTAGGGTCGGTACATGACCGTTGTGGACCAGATCCCGAGCGAGCCGACCGACGCCCGAGGCCGCGTGGCCGAACTGCACGCCCTGCGCGAGGAAGCGCGGCGCGGGCCGAGCGACCGGGCGACCGAGGCGCAGCACGCCAAGGGCAAGCTGACCGCTCGTGAGCGCATCGAGCTGCTGGTCGACCCGGGTTCCTTCAACGAGGTCGAGCAGCTCCGCCGGCACCGCGCCACCGGCTTCGGCCTGGAGGCCAAGAAGCCGTACACCGACGGTGTCATCACCGGCTGGGGCACCGTCGAGGGCCGCACGGTCTTCGTCTACGCGCACGACTTCCGGATCTTCGGCGGCGCCCTGGGCGAGGCCCACGCCACCAAGATCCACAAGATCATGGACATGGCCATGGCGGCCGGTGCTCCGCTGGTCTCGCTGAACGACGGCGCCGGCGCCCGTATCCAGGAGGGCGTCTCCGCTCTTGCCGGCTACGGCGGCATCTTCCAGCGCAATACCAAGGCGTCCGGAGTCATCCCGCAGATCAGCGTGATGCTCGGCCCGTGCGCCGGCGGCGCGGCCTACAGTCCCGCCCTCACCGACTTCGTCTTCATGGTCCGTGAGACCTCGCAGATGTTCATCACCGGCCCGGACGTCGTCAAGGCGGTCACCGGCGAGGAGATCACCCAGAACGGCCTCGGCGGCGCGGACGTGCACGCGGAGACCAGCGGTGTGGCCCACTTCGCGTACGACGACGAGGAGACCTGCATCGCGGAGGTGCGCTACCTCCTGTCGATGCTGCCGCAGAACAACCGCGAGAACCCGCCGACCGCGGCCTCCGAGGACCCGGCGGACCGCCGCTCGGACGTCCTGCTCGACCTGGTGCCGGCGGACGGCAACCGTCCGTACGACATGCACAAGGTGATCGAGGAGCTCGTCGACGAGGGCGACTACCTGGAGATCCACGAGCGCTGGGCACGCAACATCATCTGCGCGCTGGCCCGTCTGGACGGCCAGGTCGTGGGCATCGTCGCCAACCAGCCGCAGTCGCTGGCGGGTGTGCTGGACATCGAGGCCTCGGAGAAGGCCGCCCGGTTCGTCCAGATGTGCGATGCTTTCAATATCCCGATCATCACCCTTTTGGACGTGCCCGGCTTCCTCCCGGGCGTCGACCAGGAGCACGGTGGAATCATCCGCCACGGCGCGAAGCTGCTGTACGCGTACTGCAACGCGACCGTGCCCCGGATCAGCCTGATCCTGCGCAAGGCGTACGGCGGCGCGTACATCGTCATGGACTCCCAGTCCATCGGCGCCGACCTGACGTACGCCTGGCCCACCAACGAAATCGCGGTGATGGGCGCCGAAGGCGCCGCGAACGTCATCTTCCGCAAGCAGATCGCGGAGGCCGAGGACTCGGAGGCCATGCGGGCCCGCATGGTCAAGGAGTACAAGGCCGAGCTGATGCACCCGTACTACGCCGCGGAGCGCGGTCTGGTCGACGACGTGATCGACCCCGCGGAGACGCGGGAGGTCCTCATCAGGTCCCTCGCCATGCTCCGCACCAAGCACGCCGACCTGCCGTCCCGCAAGCACGGCAACCCGCCTCAGTAAGAGGAGCCACAGACGTGACCACGCCTGCCACAGCCGCCAACCTTCTCCGAGTCGAGAAGGGCCACGCCGACCCCGAGGAGCTGGCCGCCATCACCGCGGTCCTCCTGGCCCGCGCGGCGGCCCAGCCCGCCGACGACGCCTCGACGTCCCGCCACGGCCGCTCCACGGCCGGCTGGCGCCGCCTGGAGCGCCAGTCGGGCTTCCGCCCCTCCCACTCCTGGCAGGGCTGACCCCCGCCGCACCGAAGGCCCCGTCTCCGACCGGAGACGGGGCCTTCGCCATGCCCGGGGCTCCCGCGGGGCCCTGGAGAGCCCACGCGGCCGTCTGGAGGGCATGTGGGGACGCGGAAGGCCTCGCGGCACCGGGACCGGTGCGCGAGGCCTTCTCCGTACTGCCGAGGGGACGGCTACCGCAGGCGGGCCATCAGGGCGTGCTCGACCAGGGTGATGAGCGCGCTCTTGGCGTCCGCGCGGTGGCGGGCGTCCGTCGTGATGATCGGCGTGTCCGGGCCGATCTGGAGGGCCTCGCGGACCTCCTCCGGGTTGTACGGCTGGTGACCGTCGAATCCGTTCAGGGCGATGACGAACGGCAGGCCGCTGTTCTCGAAGTAGTCGACGGCCGGGAAGCAGTCGGCGAGGCGGCGGGTGTCGACGAGCACGACGGCGCCGATGGCGCCGCGGACCAGGTCGTCCCACATGAACCAGAAGCGGTCCTGACCGGGCGTACCGAAGAGGTACAGGATCAGGTCCTGGTCCAGGGTGATACGGCCGAAGTCCATCGCGACAGTCGTCGTCGTCTTGTCGCCGGTGTGCGTGAGGTCGTCGATGCCCGCGGACGCAGACGTCATCACGGCCTCGGTACGCAGCGGGTTGATCTCCGAGACGGCGCCGACGAACGTGGTCTTGCCCACGCCGAAGCCACCCGCCACCACGATCTTCGCGCTGGTGGTTGAACGGGCCGCGCCGCCGCTAGAGCTTGCGAAGTCCACTGAGCACCCTTTCGAGCAGTGTCACGTCTGGCTGACCGCCGGCGGCCTCGTCGCCGCCGGGCTGGTGGATGGCGACAAGTCCGGCCTCGGCCAGGTCGGCCACGAGGATCCGGGCAACGCCGAGGGGAATCGAGAGAAGCGCCGAGATCTCGGCCACCGACTTGATCTCGAAGCACAGCTGGCAGATCCGCTGGTGCTCGGGCAACTGCCCCTGCAGCCGTGACGGATCGGCCGTCGTACTGACCAGCGCCTCGATGGCGAGCTGGTAACGCGGCCGGGTCCGGCCGCCGGTCATGGCGTACGGGCGCACGAGCGGGTTGTTGTTCCCGCCCTGCCTGCCCGCCGCGCCACGCGAACCGCCCCCGCCGCCCGCGTTCCGCTGGGCGGCGGGGCCGCCCACGGGTGCCTGCGGTGCCTGCGGGGCCTGATAGGGCTGCTGCATGCCCTGTCTGCTCGGGGCAGAGGGGAAGTTGAACCGGTTCTGCGCGGTTTCTCCCTGTGCGTGCGCGTCAAAACCGTTGTACGGGTGTCCGCCCGGGGGTGTCCCCACGTCTCCTCCTCCGACTGCCTCGCGGTCCATGTCCCTGTGGAGCCGCGCCACCGCACCTTACGGTGCGGTGGCGTGAAACGCACTGTCTGTCTGTTAGTTGAGAAGACTTCCCTGAAGTTCCGCCCGGAGGTCAGGCGTCAGAACACTGCCCGCGCGGTCGACGAGCAGAGCCATCTCGTAGCCCACGAGACCGATGTCGGCCTCCGGGTGCGCGAGAACGGCCAGCGAGGAGCCGTCCGAGATCGACATGATGAAGAGGAAGCCGCGCTCCATCTCCACGACGGTCTGGTTGACCGCACCGCCCTCGAAGATGCGGGACGCGCCCGCGGTCAGCGAGGTCAGTCCGGAGGCGACGGCCGCCAGCTGGTCGGCTCGGTCCCGGGGGAAACCCTCGGACATCGCCAGCAGGAGTCCGTCGGCGGAGACCACCACCGTGTGGGACACCCCGGGGGTGTTGTCCACGAAGTTGGTGATCAACCAGTTCAGATTCTGCGCCGCCTGGCTCATGCTCACACTAACGCTCCTGGTTGTAGGTACTGCCCGGGCCGAGGCCCGATCCGTTCGTGTCCGTTCCCGCGGTGCGACCCTGCTGCACACCACGGCGCAGGTTGCTCAACCTGCCCCGCACGTCCTCAGGAGCGCGGGAGACCTGGGGGCCGCCCTGCGGGGTCTGCTCCGCCGTGCCCTCGACCAGATTGGCCTTGGGGACCCGCTTCGGAAGACCGGAGGAGGTGACCCCGCCCGCCTTCGGGTCGCGGAGCTTCTCGGCCCGCTGCCAGCGCTCGTCGTTCGTCGAGCGCCACTCTTCGGAGCCTTCGGCTTGGTTCTGCTGCGCCGCCGCCGGTCGCTGGGCCGACTGCTGGGCCGTCCGCGTCGACAGAGGCTGCTGCGTGGGCTGGGAGCCCTGCGGAGCGCTGCTGCCACGACGCGGCAGACCGGCGTCGGTCAGCGCGTGGCCGGCATCCGGGGTGGGGTTCGGAGTCGAACCCGGACGGTCGAAGCCTACGCGCTCGGGAGCCGCTTCGGGAGCGCCAGGGGCAGATTCCGATTGCGTTCCGTACGACTGTTCGTAGCCGCCCTGGTATGCGGCCTGATCCTGCCACTCGCCCTGCTGTGCCTGGGACTCGTAGCCGTTGTCGTACGCGACGTGGCCGTTGTCCTGAGCCGGATAGCCGGATTCCGCATAGGACTGCTCGGGGTAGCCGGCAGCGGGCTGCGCATAGCCGTCGTAGCCCTGCTCCTGGTAGGCGTAGCCGTCGTGCGGGGCGGCCTGCTGCTGCCCGTACTCCGCGGCGTACTCCTGCCCGTACTGCTGGTCCTGCGCGTACTCCTGCTCGCGCTCGTGCTGGACGTAGCCCTGCTGCGAGGCGTCGATCTCGTCGCGGAACAGGGGACGCTCGCCGCCCTGAGCCTGCGACTCCAGAGCCGCCCTGCGCTCCTCGCGCATCAGCGAACGGTTCACCGGGTCGAGCTGACGGTCGTCGGCCGGCTGCTCGTAACGGGAGTCGTCGAAGCCCAGCTCCGCCGCCGTCCGCATCTGCGGCTGCGCCGGCTCGAAGGCGTGCTGCTGCTGTTGCGGGATGATCTGCGAGACCGTGAAGTCGTTCTCGGGGAGCTGCTCGCCACCACCACCGTGGGTGATCGCGTCGGGCAGCATGACGAGCGAGGTCGTACCGGCCTGCTCGCCCGAGGGACGGAGCTGGACACGGATGCCGTGCCGGTCGGCCAGTCGGCCGACCACGAAGAGGCCCATGCGCTGCGAGACGGCGGCGTCCACGGTCGGCGGGTTGGCCAGCTTGTGGTTGATGTCCGCGAAGTCCTCGGCGGTGAGGCCGATGCCCTTGTCGTGGATCTCGACCATCACGCGGCCGTCGGGCAGCCGGGTCGCGGTGACGCGGACCTTGGTCTGCGGGGAGGAGAACGTGGTGGCGTTCTCCAGGAGCTCGGCGAGCAGGTGCACGAGGTCGGTCACGGCCTGGCCGTGGATCTCCGCCTCGGGGACACCGGCCAGCTCGATGCGCTCGTACTGCTCCACCTCGGAGGCGGCGGCGCGCATCACGTCGACCAGCGGGACCGGCTGGTCCCAGCGGCGGCCCGGCTCCTCGCCGGCGAGGACCAGGAGGTTCTCGCCGTTGCGGCGCATACGGGTGGCCAGGTGGTCCAGGCGGAAGAGGTTCTCCAGCTGGTCCGGGTCGGCCTCGTTGTTCTCCAGGTCGGTGATGAGGGTCAGCTGGCCCTCGATCAGCGACTGGTTGCGGCGCGAGAGGTTGGTGAAGATCGCGTTGACGTTGCCCCGCAGCATGGCCTGCTCGGCGGCGAGCCGGACGGCCTCGCGGTGGACCTGGTCGAAGGCGCGGGCGACCTCGCCGATCTCGTCCTGGGAGTCGATCGGGATCGGCTGGACACGGGTGTCCACGCGGCCCGGCTCGGTCCGGGAGAGCTGGTCGACGAGCATCGGCAGGCGCTGCTCGGCGATGGCGAAGGCGGCGGTGCGCAGCTCGCGCATCGAGCGGCTCATCTGGCGGGCCATCATCCCCGCGAGGATGAACGCGGCCAGCAGCGCGATGACGACGATGCCACCGGTGACCCACGCGTCGGTCTTGGCGTCGGAGGAGATGTCGGCGGCCTCGGTCACGGCCTTGTCGACGAGCTCCTTCTCGACCTCGGTGTAGCCGTCGAACTTGCCGGTGGCGACCGCCATCCAGGTCTCGGGCGTGATGCCCTTCTTCTGGAGGTCCTCGATCGCGTCGGCGTCCTTGGCGGAACCGATCTCCTTGGCCATACCGGTGAAGACGGAGCCGTCGGGGCCCTTGGGCAGCGTGATGCCCGCCGCCTCCATCCTCTTGGCGCCCTCGGCGGCCTTGCCGGCCATGACTTCCTTCAGGCGGTCGACGTCCGCCTGGGTGCCACCGGAGTTGTACTCGCCGAGGGCGATCTGCTCCAGGTAGTTGTACGAGTTGAACGCCACCGACTGCTGGGCGAAGACGTCGCCCTTCTGGCTGGGGCGGACCAGGAGCTGGGTGCCGATCGAGCGCTGGAGCGACGCGGCGCCCTTGGCGAGCTGGACGGCGTAGAGCGTACGGCCGTAGGCGGTGACGTTGCCGGTGCCGAGCCCGAGCTCGTTGGAGAACTCCATCAGGTAGTGCTGGACGCCGGTGTACCCGAGCTGGGTGTTCACCGGGTCCAGGGCCCGCGTGTACGCGGCCTGGCGGAGCTTCTCCAGCTTGGGTATCTCGTCCTGGAACAGCCGCAGGCGGCGCTCGAGGCCCTCGCCCTCCGGCATGTCCTTGACGGCCTCGTCGAACTTGACCTTGGCGGCGTCGGTGGCGGCGTACGCCTGGGCCACCTCGTCGCTCTTGCGGTCCTCGGCGGACTTCGCCGTCAGCAGGGGAGCGGCGGTCAGGTCACGCTCGTTGAGCAGCGCCTGGCTGTACTCCGAGGCGGCTCGCACGATGAGCGCCGTCTTCTCGGCGTTCTGCGCCTCCTGCCAGGTGTTGATCGCCCCGTTCACCTGGAAGCCGCCCATGACGAGGCCGACCAGCACGGGTACGAGCAGGATCGCGTTCAGCCTGGTCGGCACGCGCCAGTTGCGGGGGGACAGCTTGCTGGAGCTCCCCTTGCCGCTGGTGGCGGCGGGCGTCGCGGGCACCTCCGCGGGAGGCGCCACCGTACGCGCAGGCGGCGTGAAGTTGCCTCGCGCCTGCTGCTCCGCGGAGCTTTCCTTGCTTCGCCTCACTCGACCAACAACCTCTCGGCGTCGGCACCTACGTTGTGCCGGTGTTTCGTTCAGGGCCGTACTACTCGGGAGTTCATGAATTGCAGCACGTGAAGGGGGTCCCCTCCAAACGTCGCTGAGCTTCGGTTTTCGTCGTCTGAAGCCCCAGATAAAACGGGCATAAAGAACGAGCCCCGCCAAATGACGGGGCTCATGTGAGCGCAGTGGTACCGATCGGATGCGTCGGGTGTCCGTCGCGGCACAATTCTCTGTCGAAACGTTATGAACACGGGGGCGGACCGTGGCAAAGGACACAGGCCGCCCCCCAAAAGGCGTACGACAACTTCCGTACGCGTTCTCCTACTTGAGTCGTGCCATCAATGCGTGCTCCACCAGCGTGATCAACGCGCTCTTGGCGTCGGCACGGTGACGGGCGTCGGTGGTGATGATCGGGGTGCCGGGGCCGATCTGGAGGGCCTCGCGGACCTCCTCGGGCGTGTACGGCTGGTGCCCCTCGAATCCGTTCAGGGCGACGACGAACGGCAGGCCGCTGTTCTCGAAGTAGTCGACGGCCGGGAAGCAGTCGGCGAGGCGGCGGGTGTCGACGAGCACGACGGCGCCGATGGCGCCGCGGACCAGGTCGTCCCACATGAACCAGAAGCGGTCCTGACCGGGCGTACCGAAGAGGTACAGGATCAGGTCCTGGTCCAGGGTGATACGGCCGAAGTCCATGGCCACCGTGGTGGTGGTCTTGTCGCCGGTGTGCGTGAGGTCGTCGATGCCGGCCGAGGCCGAGGTCATCACGGCCTCGGTACGCAGCGGGTTGATCTCGGAGACGGCGCCGACGAACGTGGTCTTGCCCACGCCGAAGCCGCCCGCCACCACGATCTTCGCGCTGGTGGTCGACCGGGCCGCCTGAGGAGCGGAACCGCCGCTAGATCTTCCGAAGTCCACTGAGCACCCTTTCGAGCAGTGTCACGTCCGGCGTACCGCCGGCCTCTCCGTTGCCCGGCTGGTGGATGGCCACCATGCCCGCCTCGGCCAGGTCGGCCACGAGGATCCGGGCCACACCGAGCGGCATCGACAGGAGTGCCGAGACCTCCGCCACCGACTTGACCTCGCGGCAGAGGTGGCAGATGCGCTGGTGCTCGGGGAGCAGGGTGGCGAGGTGCGCCGGGTCGGCCGTGGTGCTGACCAGGGCCTCTATGGCGAGTTGGTACCGCGGCCGGGTCCGGCCGCCGGTCATCGCATAGGGCCGGACCAGCGGCTGGTCGCCCTCATGTCCGTACGACTCGTCGAGCGAGCCGCCGTACGGATCGTGAGAGGCGGGGGGCGGGGTCATGAATCCTCCGGGCGTGACGGCACGAGGTCATGCCGTTCGATGGGGCCGGTGGGGGGCCGGGTGGGGCGGCCGGACGGTTTCTTGATGCCCAGGGCGGCACGGAGGGGCGTGCCGCCCTGTCGATACATGTGCCGAAACGTGTCTAGTGCAGCAGGCTCCCCTGGAGCTCGGCACGGAGGTCCGGGGTGAGGACACTGCCGGCCCGGTCGACCAGCAGCGTCATCTCGTAGCCCACGAGGCCGATGTCGCACTCGGGGTGCGCGAGTACGGCCAGCGAGGAACCGTCGGAGACGGACATCAGGAAGAGGAAGCCGCGCTCCATCTCCACGACCGTCTGGGAGACGGGACCGCCCTCGAAGATCCGGGACGCGCCCGCGGTCAGCGAGGTCAGTCCCGAGGCGACCGCCGCGAGCTGGTCGGCGCGGTCGCGGGGGAAGCCTTCCGACATGGCAAGGAGCAGACCGTCGGCGGAGACCACCACCGTGTGGGACACCCCGGGGGTGTTGTCCACGAAGTTGGTGATCAACCAGTTCAGATTCTGCGCAGCCTGGCTCATCGCGCTCAACTAGTGCTCCTGCTGGGTGGTGGGGCCGACGTGGAAACTGCCGGTCGTGGAGTTGCCCGCCTGGCGGCCCTGCTGGATGCCGCGGCGCAGATTGGTGAGCCGGCCGCGGACGTCATCGGGTGCACGCGAGACCTGCGGGCCGGCCGTGTGGGCCTGCTCCTGCGCGGTCCCGGGTACGAGGTTGGCGCGGGGTACGCGCTTCGGCAGCCCGGAGGTGGTGATGCCGCCGGCCGCGGGCTTGCGGACCCGCTCGGCCTGGCGCACCAGCTCGTCGTTGGGCGAGGTCCGCCAGGAGGCGGGACCGGCCTGCTGCTGACCGGCGTTGCCGCCGGCCGGAGCGGCGGGGCGCCGCTGAGCCGGGGGAGCGGACGGGCCCTGCGGGGCCTGCCGGCCGTCCGGGCCCATGCCGTTGGAGCGCTGCTGGTCCTGGTCGCCCTGACCCTGGTTGCCCTGACCCGGGCCGCCCTGCTGCTGGCCGCCCTGGCTCTGGTGGAACCAGTTCGTCTCCAGCGTGTCGTACAGCGGGGTACGAGCGTCGGCGGAGGAGCCGGCCGGAGGCAGCGCCTCGGGCTGGCGGGGCTGCTGAAGCTGGGGCTGCTGGGGCTGCTGGGGCAGGTTCCCGCCCGGGCGGGGCGCACCGTAGTCGCCGCCGCCGCGCTGACGCGGGGCCGGACCCTGGGGAGCCTGCTGCTGGTAGCCCTGCGGGGCCTGCTGCTGGGGCGCCTGCTGCTGACCGAAGTCCGGGCGCGGGAACTGGGCGGTGGACGCCGCGTCCTGCGGTCCGGCCTGGTAGCCCTGCGGGGCCTGCTGCTGGGGCGCCTGCTGCTGACCGAAGTCCGGGCGCGGGAACTGGCCCGTGGAGCCCGGTCCCTGCGGCGCCGACGGACGGGCGTACTGGCCCGTGTTCTCCGGCTCCTCGTGACCGCGCGGCGCGTCCAGCGGCGACATGTCCTGCTGCGGGCGGCGGACCGGCTGAGCCTGGTCGTTGCCCCAGCTCGCGGACTGCGGACGCTGCTGCTGCGGGTTGCCACCGGGCAGCTCGCCACGCGAGAAACCGCCCTGGCCCTGCTGCTGCGGCTGCTGACCCTGGCCCTGCTGCCCCTGGCCCTGGTTGGGCTGGCCCTGGTTGCCCTGGCCCTGGTTGGGCTGTCCGCCCCAGACGTCCGTACGGGACGGGATGGCGCTCTGCGCGCCGCCGAAGCCACCGGCGCCGAGGCCCGGCCGCTGCGGCTCCGCGGGGACCTGCGGCATCTGCGCCGTCGGCTGGCCCTGCTGCTGAGACTGCTGCTGTGCCTGGCCCTGCGGCGCGTTCTGGCGCGGAGCGCCGTCGCGACCCGGGAGCGCGGCCCGCGGACCGTTTCCGGCGCCGACCTGTCCACGGGGGGCCGCCCCGGCACCGATCCGGCCGGCGGCGGACGCCGACGGCGGACCGCCGAGGCCCGGACGGGCACCGGCACCGGCGCCTCCGGCCGCGCCGGGACCGCCGGTCAGACGGCCACCGGGAGCGGACGGGCCCTGGGGCATCGCGCCCTGGCCGCCGGCACCCGGCTTGGGCGCAGGCTTCTTGCCGCCGTGGGCGACGTCGACCGGGAGCATGACGAGCGCGGTGGTGCCGCCGGAGTCCGACGGGCGGAGCTGGATACGGATGCCGTGTCGCAGGGACAGGCGGCCGACCACGAACAGACCCATGCGGCGGGAGACGGAGACGTCCACGGTGGGCGGCGACGCGAGCCGCTCGTTGATCGCGGCGAGGTCCTCGGGGGAGAGGCCGATGCCGGTGTCGTGGATCTCGACGAGCACCCGGCCGTCGGGCAGCGCGTGACCGGTGACGCGGACCTTCGTCTGCGGCGAGGAGAACGAGGTGGCGTTCTCCAGCAGCTCGGCGAGCAGGTGCACGAGGTCGTTGACGACGCGGCCGGCGACCTCGGTCGCCGGGACGGCGGCCAGTTCGATGCGCTCGTACTGCTCCACCTCGGAGGCGGCGGCACGGAGCACGTCGACCAGCGGGACCGGACGGGTCCACCGGCGGCCCGGCTCCTCACCGGCGAGGACGAGGAGGTTCTCACCGTTACGCCGCATGCGGGTCGCGAGGTGGTCGAGCTTGAAGAGCGAGGAGAGCTGGTCCGGGTCGGCCTCGCGGGACTCCAGTTCGGAGATGAGCGAGAGCTGACGCTGGATGAGGCCCTGGGAGCGGCGCGAGAGGTTGGTGAACATCGCGTTGACGTTGCCCCGGAGGAGAGCCTGCTCGGCGGCGAGGCGGACCGCCTCGCGGTGCACGTCGTCGAAGGCCGCGGCCACCTGGCCGATCTCGTCCCGGGAGTGCACACCGACGGACTCGACCGAGGTGTCGACATCCTGCGGGTCGGCCTCGGAGAGCTGCTTGACGAGCTCGGGCAGACGGTCCTGGGCGACCTTCGTGGCGGTGTCCTGCAGTCGCCGCAGCGACCGGATCATGGACCGGGCCACGACGAAGGCGCCGACGAGGGAGACGCCGAGGACGAGCAGGATCAGGGCACCGTTGATGATCGCTTCGCGCTGCGACTCCGCGCGCAGCTCACGGGCCTTGGTCTCCATCTTGTCGAGGAGGTCGGCCTCGATCTTGTTCATGGCCGTGATCTTGGTGCCGTACTCGTCCGTGAAGTTGAGGTAACCACGCGGGGCGCGGCCGGCCAGCCCGGAGTCGTTGCTCAGCACCCGGTCCGCGTACTTGTCAGCGGCGTCGATGGACGGGTTGCCGGTGCTCAGCGAGCTGGTCAGCCCGTCGGCGTCGCCGCCGGCCGACTCGAAGATGGTCTGGAACTGCTTGAGTTCCACCTTCTCGCCCTGCTGGGCGGCGTAGCCGTACAGACGGTCACCGGGCTCCAGCTTGCCGGTCCGGCTGTCGTTCGCGGGGAGCGCCGAGGCGATGATCGCCTGCTGGACGGAGGCGTACTCCTTGGCGGACGAGAAGGCCGCGAGGGCACGGGTCCGCTTGATCATCTCGGGGTTGCTGGTCGCCTGAGCCATGTCCTGGGAGAGGCTGAGCAGCGAGCGGATGAGGCGGCTGTACGCCTCGACCGTCACCGAGCGCGCGACGCCGTCCTTGTACGCCTCCTGGCGGATGCCGCCGATCTGGACGACCTGGGACGCGATCTGGCTGACGTTCTGGCGGATGCTCTGCAGCGCCTCGTCGCCCTCGGTGGCCGGGATCTCCGAGGTGGCGTCCATGAACGCCTTCTGGGCCCGGTCGGTGTTCTTCCGCGGGTTCGCGATCTGGTAGTCACTGGCCGACTTGCCGTTGGCCAGCGGGCCGGCGGACAGGTCACGCTCGGCCTGGAGCGCCTTGGCGAGGTCGGTCGCCTCTTCGGTCAGCTTCGTGAGCAGCTGCATGTGGTCGAGCTGCTCCATGTCCTGGAGCGACTCGCTGATCCGGATGCCGCCGAGGCTGGTGGCCGCGACCACGGGGAGGGTCAGCAGGGCGACCAGACGCGTCGAGATGCGCCAGTTGCGGAGGGCTATTCGAGGCCCGACCTCGTTCTCGCCCCTGGGCTTCTTGGCGGCCGGGGCGGTGGACTCGGAAGCGGCGGCCGTCGAGCCGTCGCCACCCGACGCACCCTGACCGGGGTTCTGGGCGTGCTGGGCCGAGGAACCGCGGTCGGTCCCGGCGCGAGGCTCCTGCTCCGCGGCAGCGTTGCTGCCATCCCTCTTGAATCGTCCCTGCACTAGCGTCGCAACCTCTGGACCAGGCGTCCTTCCGGATGAACGGATCGGACGGTGTCGGCGTCTCGGGACGCGAATGCGCCCCAGTGGTGGTCGTCGATGACCGGCGCAGTTCCCCCTTCCCCGCCGCTCACCCGGCGCTGCGTTGCGCCACCTGCGCGCCGGTTTGAAACCCGCGGCGGTGCGTGGAATTCCAGCACAGTGCCGGATCTCCAACAAGGGCCGCGTGTCGGCCACCGGACGGCATGACAACCCGTACGCATCATGTCACCCCACGTAGAAGATGATCATGGATGAATCGGATTTATTACCCCCAAAGGCTCATGGACTCCGTGTGTCCCAGTCGCCATGATCAGGAGCGGAATGAAGCATTCAGTGGGGAAATGTCCGGTTGCTTGACCCCGAAGCGTGGCCCGTAATGTCGGGATCGTCCCGGCAGTGGTGAGCAAACTCACACGTAGATCGATGTCTCCCCCATGCATTCGAAGGGAATTGCACGTTTAGCCTGACGCTTTACACGACCCCCCGTTCTGTAGAGGCCTTCCGCGATGACGATGAAGACGACGATGCTGCTCCGCTCCACGGCCAACCCCCGCCGCACCACGCTCGCCCACCTCGACGACGCCGAGCAGCTCGGCCGGGGTGTGCAGACGGAGCACACGGTCGAGCTGCCCACCCAGACGGCCAACCCCCGCCGCACCGTCCTCATGACCGCCCCCGAGGCCGCGCTCCCCGCACAGTAATCCGCCGGACGGCGTCCCTCGCCGCGTTAGCCTGGAGCGTCAGACTCCAGCCAGTACCAAGTGAGGGGCGACAGCACTCGTGCGCATCGCCAGATTCTCCATCGACGGCAATGTCGCCTTCGGCGCCGTCGAGGGCGAGGGAACCGTCGAGTCCGGCGGTCTCGTCCTCGACATCATCAAGGGCATCCCGTACACCGACTTCGAGCTGAGCGGCACGAAGGTCCCGCTCAGCAAGGTACGGCTCCTGCCGCCCGTGCTCCCCAACAAGGTCGTGGCCATCGGCCGCAACTACGCGGAGCACGCCGCCGAACTCGGCAACGAGGTGCCGGAGGTCCCCGTCGCCTTCTTCAAGCCGACCACCTCCGTGATCGGCCCCGGCGACGCCATCGAGTACCCCTCCTTCTCGAACGAACTGCACCACGAGGCCGAACTGGCCGTGGTCATCGGCCGTATGTGCCGCGAGGTTCCCCGCGAGCGGGTCAAGGACGTCGTCTTCGGCTACACCTGCGCCAACGACGTCACCGCCCGCGACGCACAGCGGCGCGAGAAGCAGTGGGCCCGGGCCAAGGGCTTCGACACCAGCTGCCCGCTCGGCCCCTGGGTGGAGACGGACCTCGACCCGAGCGACCTCACCATCCAGGCCACGGTCAACGGCGAACAGCGCCAGCTGGGTCGTACGAGTGACATGGTCCGCTCCATCGAGGACCTGGTCGTCCACATCACCGAGGCCATGACACTGCTCCCGGGCGACGTCATCCTCACCGGCACTCCGGCCGGGGTCGGCCCCCTCAACGTCGGCGACGAGGTCGCCGTCACCATCGAAGGCATCGGCACTCTCACCAACAAGGTGATCAAGCGTGGCTAACGCGAACATCCGCGTACGTTTCTGTCCCTCGCCGACCGGCAACCCCCACGTGGGTCTGGTCCGCACCGCCCTCTTCAACTGGGCCTTCGCCCGGCACAACGAGGGCACCATGGTCTTCCGCATCGAGGACACCGACGCGGCGCGCGACTCCGAGGAGTCGTACGCGCAGCTGCTCGACTCGATGCGCTGGCTCGGACTCGACTGGGACGAGGGCCCGGAGATCGGCGGCCCCCACGAGCCGTACCGCCAGTCGCAGCGGATGGACATCTACAAGGACGTCGCCCAGCGGCTGCTCGACGCCGGACACGCGTACCACTGCTTCTGCACCGCCGTGGAGCTGGAGGCCCGCCGTGACGCCGCCCGCCTGGCCGGCAAGCCCTCGGGCTACGACGGCACCTGCCGCAACCTGAGCGCCGAGCGCATCGAGCGCTACCGCGCCGAGGGCCGCGAGTCGATCGTCCGCTTCAAGATGCCCGACGAGCCGATCACCTTCACCGACCTGGTCCGCGGCGAGCTCACCTTCACCCCGGACAACGTCCCGGACTACGGCATCGTGCGCGCCAACGGCGCCCCGCTGTACACCCTGGTCAACCCGGTCGACGACGCGCTGATGGAGATCACCCACGTCCTGCGCGGCGAGGACCTGCTCTCCTCCACCCCGCGCCAGATCGCGCTCTACAAGGCGCTGATCGAGCTGGGCGTCGCCAAGGAGATCCCCGCCTTCGGCCACCTGCCGTACGTGATGGGCGAGGGCAACAAGAAGCTCTCCAAGCGCGACCCGCAGGCCTCCCTCAACCTCTACCGGGAGCGGGGCTTCCTCCCCGAGGGCCTCCTGAACTACCTCTCGCTCCTGGGCTGGTCGTTCTCGGCGGACCAGGACATCTTCACGATCGAGCAGATGATCGAGAAGTTCGACATCTCCGACGTGAACGCCAACCCGGCGCGCTTCGACCTGAAGAAGGCCGAGTCGATCAACGCGGACCACATCCGCATGCTGGACGTGAAGACCTTCGCGGCGGCCTGTGAGCCCTGGCTGACGGCGCCGCACGCCGACTGGGCGCCCGAGGACTTCGACCGCGCCGCCTGGGAGGCCATCGCTCCGCACGCCCAGACCCGCCTCACGGTCCTCTCCGACATCACGGCCAACGTGGACTTCCTCTTCCTGCCCGAGCCGGTCTTCGACCAGCCCTCGTGGGACAAGGCCATGAAGGGCGAGCCGGCGGCCCTCCTGACCACCGCCCGCGGCAAGCTGGAGTCGGCCGACTGGAGCGACCCAGAGTCGCTCAAGAACGCCGTCCTGGCCGCCGGCGAGGAGCACGGCCTGAAGCTCGGCAAGGCCCAGGCCCCGGTCCGCGTCGCGGTCACGGGCCGCACCGTGGGTCTGCCGCTCTTCGAGTCCCTGGAGATCCTGGGCAAGGAGAAGACCCTCACTCGCATCGACGCGGCGCTGGCCAAGCTCGCCGCGTAGCGGTCGCAGAGACACGAGAAGGGGCGCCGGCCACATGGCCGGCGCCCCTTCTCGTGTCGTGTCCTGCCGTCCTGCCCGCCGCTCACGCCGCGGGCAGGAGCACCGGCGCGTGCCGTGCGCCGCACAGATCTCGGTGCTGCGCGGGAGCTCCGTCATGTCGAGCACACCCGCCTCGGCGGGCTCGTCGGGACCTCCCTGGGCGACCTGACGGTCGTGGTGGTCGCCGTCGTCCGTGACTGGGCACCGGTCATCCACCCGGTGACGGCGGCGGCCGCCCCGGCCGTCCGCCTGATGACGGGCGTCGTCGCGGGCCTCCACCCGGCGTGGCGCGCGGCCGGGATCCAGCCCGCGGAGGCGCTGCGCCGCTGATCCCGGGCGGAACACCCCACACCGCGGCCGGCGCTGGAGTACGTTCGGGGCATGGCCATCCGCGCGGTCCTCTGGGACGTCGACGACACGATCTTCGACTACTCGCGAGCGGACCTGACCGGCATGCGCGACCATCTGACGGCCGAGGGCCTGGTGGACGGATTCGACTCCGTCGAGCAGGCCCTCCGTCATTGGCAGGAGCTCACGGTCGTGCACTGGCGGCGCTTCGAGGCCGGCGGCGTGGACTTCCAGGAGCAGCGGCGCGAACGGGTGCGGGCGTTCCTCGCGGTGCCCGGCCTGGTCGCCGTGGAGGCCGACGCCTGGTTCGAGCGGTATCTCGCGCACTACGAGGCGGCCTGGGAGCTCTTTCCCGACGCCGTCCCCGTGCTCGACCTGCTCGCGCGTGACTACCGTCACGCCGTCCTGTCGAACTCCTCGATCCACAACCAGGACCGCAAGCTGCGCGTGCTCGGCGTACGGGACCGCTTCGAGGCGGTCGTCTGCGCCGCGGAGCTCGGGGTCGCCAAGCCGGCCGCGGAGGCCTTCCACGCCGCCTGCGCCGCCCTCGGGCTGGCCCCGGAGGAGGTGGCGTACGTCGGTGACCAGCCGGACATCGACGCCCTGGGCGCGGAGGCGGCGGGCCTGCGGGGCATCTGGCTGGACCGGGCCGGGACCGGCGGACGGCCCGAGCTGACCCGGATCACCGACCTCCACCAGCTCCCCGGACTGCTGCGCGGGGATACCCGTTTTGGAGCCCCGGACACCTTCGGGTAATGTTCTTCCTGCGCCGAGGGGAGCAAGCCGAAAGGCAGAAACCCACGAAGCGCAACCTGAACAAGATCCCCCACGGCGGGGATCGCGTTTTGGTGGCCTATGGTGTAATTGGCAGCACGACTGATTCTGGTTCAGTTAGTCTAGGTTCGAGTCCTGGTAGGCCAGCTCGCAGAGCTCATCTGCACGTACGCGGATCTCATCCGCAAAGCCCCCGTTGTGTAGCGGCCTAGCACGCTGCCCTCTCACGGCAGTAGCGCCGGTTCGAATCCGGTCGGGGGTACAGATCCTTCCCGCGGGATCACCTGGGTCGCACCCGGTGAACCCGATGCAGGATCGCTAGGGCCCCCGTTGTGTAGCGGCCTAGCACGCCGCCCTCTCAAGGCGGTAGCGCCGGTTCGAATCCGGTCGGGGGTACTGGTCTAAACCACCATGGCCTATGGTGTAATTGGCAACACTACGGTTTCTGGTACCGTCATTCTAGGTTCGAGTCCTGGTAGGCCAGCTCGCAGAGCTCATCTGCACGTACGCGGATCTCATCCGCAAGGCCCCCGTTGTGTAGCGGCCTAGCACGCCGCCCTCTCAAGGCGGTAGCGCCGGTTCGAATCCGGTCGGGGGTACAGAACGAAGAAGCCCTCCCCTTCGGGGGAGGGCTTCTTCGTCGTTCGGGGTGTGAGGACACAACTCCGGCCCACCGCTGCGGCGTTGAAGCGGTGGGCCGGTCGTACGGGCAGGAAGGGGCGAAGCGCGTCAGCCGTTGCGGCGGAGCGCCTCGGAGAGGCGGGCGGCGGCGTCGATGACCGCCTGGGCGTGCATGCGCCCCGGGTGGCGGGTCAGGCGCTCGATCGGCCCGGAGACCGACACGGCGGCCACCACGCGGTTCGAGGGGCCGCGTACGGGCGCGGAGACGGACGCGACGCCCGGCTCCCGCTCGCCGATCGACTGGGCCCACCCGCGGCGCCGTACGCCCGAGAGGGCCGTCGCCGTGAAGCGGGCACCCTGAAGGCCGCGGTGGAGCCGCTCGGGCTCCTCCCAGGCCATCAGGATCTGCGCCGAGGAGCCGGCCTTCATCGTCAGCGTGGAGCCGACCGGGACGGTGTCCCGAAGGCCGGACAGCCGCTCGGCGGCCGCCACGCAGATGCGCATGTCGCCTTGGCGCCGGTAGAGCTGGGCGCTCTCGCCGGTGACATCGCGCAGATGCGTCAGTACCGGGCCGGCCGTGGCGAGCAGGCGGTCCTCACCGGCCGCGGCGGCGAGCTCCGCCAGGCGCGGTCCGAGGATGAACCGGCCCTGCATGTCGCGCGCCACCATCCGGTGGTGTTCCAGTGCCACGGCGAGGCGATGTGCCGTGGGTCTTGCGAGTCCCGTCGCCGCGACCAGACCTGCGAGGGTGGCCGGACCGGACTCCAGGGCGCTCAGGACAAGGGCTGCCTTGTCGAGAACACCCACGCCGCTAGAGTTGTCCATGCAACGATATTCACGTCTCACTCTGTGAAACGCAAGTTCAATTTTCCGGGGATCTTGCGACCCTGGTGAGGCGGCCGCACAACGGCTCGCGAAACGGGTCTCTAGTTGTGCCGACGTAGACGTCGGCCGGAGGGAAAGCGATGGGTAGGACACTCGCGGAGAAGGTCTGGGACGACCACGTCGTCCGGCGCGCCGAGGGCGAGCCCGACCTCCTCTTCATCGATCTGCACCTGCTGCACGAGGTGACCAGCCCCCAGGCGTTCGACGGCCTGCGTCAGAACGGCCGGCAGGTGCGGCGCCTCGACCTCACCATCGCCACCGAGGACCACAACACCCCGACCCTCGACATCGACAAGCCCATCGCCGACCCGGTCTCGCGCGCCCAGTTGGAGACGCTGCGGAAGAACTGCGCCGAGTTCGGCGTACGGCTGCACCCGCTGGGCGACGTCGAGCAGGGCGTCGTCCACGTCGTGGGCCCGCAGCTGGGCCTGACCCAGCCCGGCACCACCGTGGTCTGCGGCGACTCCCACACCTCCACGCACGGTGCCTTCGGCGCACTGGCCTTCGGTATCGGCACCAGTCAGGTCGAGCACGTCCTGGCCACCCAGACCCTGCCGCTGGCCCGCCCCAAGACCATGGCGATCACGGTCGACGGCGAGCTGCCCGAGGACGTCACCGCCAAGGACCTGATCCTGGCGATCATCGCCAAGATCGGCACCGGCGGCGGTCAGGGCTACGTCCTGGAGTACCGCGGCTCCGCCGTCGAGAAGCTCTCGATGGAAGCCCGGATGACCATCTGCAACATGTCGATCGAGGCCGGCGCCCGCGCGGGCATGATCGCCCCGGACGAGACCACCTTCGCGTACCTGAAGGGCCGCGCCCACGCCCCCGAGGGCGAGGACTGGAACGCCGCCGTCGCGTACTGGAAGACCCTGAAGTCCGACGAGGACGCGGTCTTCGACGCCGAGGTCGTCATCGACGCCGCCTCCCTGGCGCCGTTCGTCACCTGGGGAACCAACCCCGGCCAGGGCGCGCCGCTTTCGGCGAACGTCCCCGACCCGGCTTCGTACGAAGACGCTTCGGAGCGCCTGGCCGCCGAAAAGGCCCTGGAGTACATGGGGTTGACCGCCGGGCAGCCGCTGCGGGACATCAAGGTCGACACCGTCTTCGTAGGCTCGTGCACCAACGGCCGCATCGAGGACCTGCGCAACGCCGCCGCCCTGCTGGAGGGGCGCAAGGTCGCCGACGGCGTCCGGATGCTGGTCGTCCCCGGCTCGGTGCGCGTCGCCCTGCAGGCCGTCGAGGAGGGCCTGGACAAGGTCTTCAAGGAGTCCGGCGCCGAATGGCGGCACGCGGGCTGCTCCATGTGCCTGGGCATGAACCCCGACCAACTGGCGCCCGGTGAGCGCTCCGCGTCCACCTCCAACCGCAACTTCGAGGGCCGGCAGGGCAAGGGCGGACGCACCCACCTGGTCTCGCCCCAGGTCGCCGCCGCCACCGCCGTACTGGGCCACCTGGCCTCCCCGGCCGATCTGTCCGACGTCGCTACGCCCGCGGGGGTCTGAGGAACCATGGAAGCTTTCACCACGCACACCGGCCGGGCCGTCCCGCTGCGCCGCAGCAACGTCGACACCGACCAGATCATCCCCGCGCACTGGCTCAAGAAGGTCACCCGCGACGGCTTCGAGGACGGGCTGTTCGAGGCCTGGCGCAAGGACCCCGAGTTCGTGCTCAACCGCCCCGAGCGGCAGGGTGCCTCGGTCCTGGTCGCCGGCCCCGACTTCGGTACCGGCTCCTCCCGTGAGCACGCCGTCTGGGCGCTGCAGAACTACGGCTTCAAGACCGTCATCTCCTCCCGCTTCGCCGACATCTTCCGCGGCAACTCGCTGAAGAACGGTCTGCTGACGGTCGTCCTCGACCAGTCCACCGTGGACGCCCTCTGGGAGCTGACGGAGGCCGACCCGACGGCCGAAATCACTGTTGACTTGGAGCGCCGCAAGGTGCTGGCGACCGGGATCGACGCCGACTTCGAGCTCGACGAGAACGCCCGCTGGCGTCTCCTGAACGGTCTGGACGACATCAGCCTCACCCTTCAGAACGAAGCCGACATCGCCGCCTACGAGGCGTCAAGGCCGGCCTTCAAGCCCCGTACAATTACGGCCTGAGCAGCGCTTTTCCACGACTGCGCCCCCCACCGTCCGGTGGGGGGCGCAGTCGCTTGTTGAGACCCTGTCGGGCGACAACTCGCCCTAGATGGCACAATCGGTGCATGGAACGCGACAGCCAACTCGAGCTCTACGAGGCAGTCGCCGCCCGATTGAAGGAAGCGCACACAAGAGTGCGCTCACTGCAAGTCCCGGAGGGCGTAAGGATGGCGCTGTCCCGGAAGCTGCTGGTCGTCACGGCAGCGGCGAAGCACGATCTCGCGGACGCGGCAACGCGTCTCGACCGGTTGATGAAGGACCTCGACGAGGGCCGATTCCCTGAAGACGACTGACACCAGGAACTCCGCAACGGCACTTCCGCGTTGCGGCACTAGGGTGATTAGCCCGTTTCGTGTTTGATTTGCGGTATATACATGCCTAACGTGCGAAAAAGCTTGAACACTTTCGTTCTGGCAATGTCTCCGAAGGGGAAGACGTGAACAAGGCGCAGCTCGTAGAAGCGATTGCCGACAAGATGGGCGGTCGCCAGCAGGCGGCCGACGCCGTCGACCACGTGCTCGACGCCATCGTGCGTGCCGTGGTCTCCGGAGACCGTGTCTCGGTCACCGGCTTCGGCTCGTTCGAGAAGGTCGACCGTCCGGCCCGGTACGCCCGTAACCCGCAGACGGGTGAGCGCGTGCGGGTCAAGAAGACCTCGGTTCCGCGCTTCCGTGCGGGTCAGGGCTTCAAGGACCTGGTCAGCGGCTCGAAGAAGCTCCCCAAGGGCGGCGAGGTCGCGGTCAAGAAGGCGCCCAAGGGCAGCCTGATGGGCGGCGCCTCGGCGACCGTGAAGAAGGCGGCGGCCAAGAAGGCCACCACCGCCAAGAAGGCAGCCGCGAAGAAGGCGACCACCGCCAAGAAGGCGGCCGTCAAGAAGACCACCGCGGCGGCCAAGAAGACGACGGCGGCGGCCAAGAAGACCAGCGCCGCGGCCAAGAAGACCACCTCGGCGGCGAAGAAGGCGACCCCGGCGAAGAAGACCACCACCGCCGCGGCCAAGAAGACCACCGCGAAGAAGACCGCGCCGGCGAAGAAGGCCACGGCGAAGAAGGCGCCCGCCAAGAAGACGACGGCGCGCAAGACCACCGCCAAGAAGACCGCCGCGAAGAAGTAGAAGTAAGCGGCACAAGGGTCGAAGGCCACTCACACGCCGGGCCGGGCTCCCCTCGGGGAGCCCGGCCCGCGGCGCGTCCGCACGCTCTTCGGCTCGTGGCCGCCGCCCTGTTCGGCCCAGTGAGCCGGACCGGTCGCTCAGAGGGTCTGCAGCGTCACCAGCGTGATCCGCAGCCCCGCGCCGCTCGCGCCGGGCTCCGTCTCGATCCGCACCCGCTGCCCCGGACGCAGGAGCAGCAGCCCGCCCGCGTCGAAGGCCTCGGCCCCGAAGTCCACCGGGGTGCCGTCGTCGAGCAGCACACTGCCGCTGCGGGTCTCGGGGTCGTACGTGTACGCGGTCGCCTGCATGGGCCGCAGCCTATCCGGCCGCGCGATCACCGGCCGCACGATCCCAGCGGGCGGCCGTCCGCGGACCGATCCCCAACGCCAGCGCGGCCGCCAGATCCTCGCCGGTGTCCACGTCCCGGCGTACGGAATCCACCCCGGCCAGTCTGATTTCCACGGCCCCCGACGACAAATGCCTGAGCCGCGAAGCGCCTCCGAATGCAGGTGCCAATTCCACCCCAGGGCCCGCCGAGAGGAATGTCGTACCTATTTCGGCGGCATCCGCGAGAAATGTCCGGGGGAATTCACAGGCGGCATCGAGGACCCGGGCCAGTTCCTCCGGCCGCAGCGCGGGCAGGTCCGCGTTGAGCGCCGCCACGCGCGCGTGGGGCCGGGCGTCCCGTACCGTCCGCGCCCCGTGCGCCAGCGCCGCGTTGAGCCCGGCGGCCGGGGAGTCGGGCACGATGCGCGCCCCGAGCGCCGTCAGCGCCACCGCGGCGGCCTGATCGTCCGTGACGACCGCCACATCCCGCACCCGCCCGCATTCCAGCGCCGCGGCCACCGTGTCCTGCGCGAACGCCAGCGCGAGCCGTGGACGCAAGCCGCTCCCGGCGGTCGCGGCGAGCCTGCTCTTCGCCCGGGCAAGGGGCTTCAGGGGTACGACCAGGGACCAGCCGTCGTCCGGATCGATGTTCATCGCGGCCCATTGTGACCCGGCACCACGCCCCCGCGTCCGACGAGCCGGAGAGCCCGGCGCCCGGCGCCCGCGCGATCTCGGGGCGTACGGTGTTCTCGACAGACCAGGAGCATGGGGCGACACTTGGCCCCCTGCACGCCAGTCCCAGAGGAAGGTGCACGAGTGTCCCGCCGCAGAATCGGCTTCTGGTACCGCCTGGCGGCGGTCATCGCCAAACCCCCACTGGTGGTTCTGTTCAAGCGGGACTGGCGCGGAACGGAACACATTCCGGCCGACGGCGGATTCATCACCGCCGTCAATCACAACTCGTATCTGGACCCGCTGTCCTACGCGCATTTCCAGTACAACACCGGACGTGTCCCGCGCTTTCTCGCCAAGGCCGCTCTCTTCAAGGGCTCGTTCGTCGGCACCATGCTCCGCGGCACCGGACAGATCCCCGTCTACCGCGAGACGACCAACGCCCTGGACGCCTTCCGGGCCGCCGTCGACGCCATCGAGCGCGGCGAGTGCGTCGCCTTCTACCCCGAGGGCACCCTCACCCGCGACCCCGAGATGTGGCCCATGGCGGGCAAGACCGGCGCCGCCCGCGTCGCACTCCTCACCAAGGCCCCGGTCATCCCGGTCGCCCAGTGGGGCGCCAACCTCGCCATGCCGCCGTACGCCAAGGAGAACAAGCTCAGCCTGTTCCCGCGCAAGACGCTGATCGTGCAGGCCGGTCCGCCCGTCGACCTCTCCCGATTCCACGGCCAGGAGCCCACGCCCGAGGTGCTGCGCGAGGCGACCGAGGTCATCATGGCGGCGATCACGTCGCTTCTGGAGGACGTCCGGGGCGAGAAGGCGCCGGCCGAGCCGTACGACCACCGCAGGGCGCGTCTGGAGCAGCGGCGCAAGGCCGCCGGGGAGGGCACGAAGTGACCAAGGCAGCCGTATTCGGAACCGGGTCCTGGGGTACCGCCTTCGGCATGGTGCTCGCCGACGCGGGATGCGACGTGACGCTCTGGGGCCGCCGCGCCGAGCTCGTCGAGGCCGTCAACACGACCCGCACCAACCCCGACTACCTCCCGGGTGTCGAACTCCCCGCGAACGTCAGGGCCACCACCGACCCGGCCGAGGCCGCCCAGGACGCCGACTTCACCGTCCTGGTCGTCCCCTCGCAGACCCTCCGCGCCAACCTCGCCGAGTGGGCCCCCAAGCTGGCCCCCCACACCGTCCTCGTCTCGCTGATGAAGGGCGTGGAACTCGGCACCGCCGAGCGCATGAGCGAGGTCGTCATGGAGGTCGCCGACGTGCCCGCCGAGCGCGTCGCCGTCCTGACCGGTCCCAACCTGGCCAAGGAGATCGCCGCCCGGCAGCCCGCCGGTGCCGTCGTCGCCTGCGCCGACGAATCGGTCGCGCGGCGGCTCCAGGCCGCCTGCATGACCCCGTACTTCCGCCCGTACACCAGCACCGACGTCGTCGGCTGCGAGCTCGGCGGCGCCGTCAAGAACGTCATCGGGCTCGCCGTCGGCATCGCCAACGGCATGGGGCTCGGTGACAACTCCAAGGCCACCCTCATCACCCGCGGCCTCGCCGAGACCACCCGGCTCGGCCTCGCCATGGGCGCCGACCCGCTCACCTTCTCCGGCCTCGCCGGCCTCGGCGACCTGGTCGCCACCTGCTCCTCGCCGCTCTCCCGGAACAACACCTTCGGCACCAACCTGGGCCGCGGGATGACCCTGGAGGAGACCATCGCGGCGACCAAGCAGACCGCGGAGGGCGTCAAGTCCTGCGAGTCCGTGCTCGATCTGGCCCGCCGCCACGGGGTCGACATGCCGATCACCGAGACGGTCGTCTCGATCGTCCACGAGGGCAAGCCGCCGATCGTCGCCCTCAAGGAACTGATGTCGCGCAGCGCCAAGTCCGAGCGCCGCTGAGGCTCGCGCCGGGGCGCGCGCTAGCCCGGACGCGCGCGGCGGGCCGGGGCTCTTAAGCGGATCGAACACGCAAGGTACGCTCAACGCGATATGAGCGAGAACACCCAGAGCCCCCGCAAGCCGCGCGTGGCCGTCGTCTTCGGCGGACGCAGCTCCGAGCACGCCATCTCCGTCGTCACGGCCGGCGCCGTCCTCAAGGCCATCGACCGGACCAAGTACGACGTGCTGCCCATCGGCATCACCACGGACGGGCGCTGGGCGCTGACCGCCGACGCCCCCGAGCGGATGGCGATCGCCGACCGCACCCTGCCGAACGTCACGGACCTCGCCGAATCCGAGCAGGGCGGCGTGGTCCTCTCCGTCGACCCGGCCAACCGCGAGGTCGTGTACACCGAGCCCGGCTCCGTGCCCAAGGCCCTCGGCGAGGTCGACGTCGTCTTCCCGATGCTGCACGGTCCGTACGGCGAGGACGGCACCCTCCAGGGCCTCCTGGAGCTCTCCGGCGTCCCCTACGTCGGCGCGGGCGTGCTCGCCTCCGCCGTCGGCCAGGACAAGGAGTACATGAAGCGGGTGTTCACCTCCTTCGGGCTGCCCGTCGGCCCGTACGAGGTCATCCGGCCGCGCGAGTGGGAGCAGAGCCCCGCGGCGGCGCGCAAGAAGATCGTCGAGTTCGCCGCCGACCACGGCTGGCCGCTCTTCGTGAAGCCGGCCCGTGGCGGCTCGTCCATGGGCATCACCAAGGTCGACGACCTCTCGGGCCTGGACGAGGCCATCGAGGAGGCCCGGCGCCACGACCCCAAGATCCTCGTCGAGTCGCTGCTGCGCGGCCGTGAGATCGAGTGCGGCGTCCTGGAGTTCGAGGACGGCCCGCGCGCGAGCGTGCCGGCGGAGATCCCGCCCGTCACCGACCACGACTTCTACGACTTCGAGGCCAAGTACATCGACTCGGCGTCCGGAATCGTCCCCGCGCCGATCGGCGACGAGGCCACCGCCGAGGTCCAGCGGCTCGCGGTCGCCGCGTACGAGGCGGTCTCCTGCGAGGGCCTGGTCCGCGCCGACTTCTTCCTGACCGAGGACGGCGGGTTCGTGATCAACGAGATCAACACCATGCCGGGCTTCACCCCGATCTCCATGTACCCGCGCATGTGGCAGGAGAGCGGTGTCGGCTACCCGGAGCTGGTGGACCGCCTGATCCAGGCGGCCCTCGACCGCTCCACGGGCCTGCGCTAGCGGAAGGCGCTAGTCGCACTCCGGTTCAAGGGCGCAGGGCACGGTCTTCTGCACGGGGGCGGCGAGATCGACGAGCGGTCCGATGTCATGGGCGAACCGCTCGTCGAGGCTCACCTCGATGTACGTCTCGCGATACACCGAGGTGAACCGGGGGCCGTCGCCCTCCCGCTGCTCCAGCATCCAGCGCACGCCGTCCGCCGAGACGCCCTGCGTCTGCGGATCGCTCATCTTCTCGGGCCGGGGGACCCCGCAGCGCAGTACGATCGCCGCATCCCCCCACCCGGCGGTCAGCTCGGAGTCCGGCTCAGGATCGTTCCGCTCCAGCTCCGCCACGGTGTCGGGAAGCTCCTTCGCCAGAGCCTGGCAGAGGGTCGCCTCCCCGGCCGGCGGGCTGGGAACCGGGATCGAAGCCTTCGCGTCCGTGGAGGAGCAGCCCGCGGCGGTCAGCAGCAGCAGCGCTGCCGCGACGGCGGCGGGCAGGCCGAAAGGCCGGTGAGAAGACATCACCGGCCAAGGGTAGACGGGGGCTACAGATGCACGACCGGGCAGGTGAGGGTCCGCGTGATGCCCTCCACTTGCTGGACCTTGGCGACCACCATCCGGCCGAGTTCGTCGACCGTGTCGGCCTGGGCGCGGACGATGACGTCGTACGGTCCCGTCACGTCTTCCGCCTGGATCACTCCCGCGATCTTGGAGATGGTCTCGGCGACGGTCGACGCCTTGCCCACCTCGGTCTGGATGAGGATGTACGCCTGTACCACGGAACCTCCAGGGCGGCCACGAGGATCTTGTGGGAGAAAGAGACGCCACGGTACCGCGTCGCCGCGGGCCGCGGGGAGACCTGCGTGCCCCGAGGCGCCCACAGTGTGGCGTAGACAAGACAGCAGTTGACGGTCTAGACGGTTCCTCATTGACGGTACCGCACGACAACACGAGGTGAGACGCGGTGAAGGGCACAGTAGGAGAGTTGGGGGAGTTCGGGCTCATCAGAGAGCTCACCTCCCGGCTCACCTCCACCCCGGCGGTGCGGATCGGACCCGGCGACGACGCCGCGGTCGTCTCCGCACCCGACCGGCGCGTGGTGGCCAGTACGGACATCCTGCTCGAAGGACGTCACTTCCGCCGCGACTGGTCGACGGCGTACGACGTCGGCCGCAAGGCCGCTGCGCAGAACCTCGCCGACATCGCCGCCATGGGCGCCGTCCCGACCGCTCTCCTCCTCGGCCTGGTCGTCCCGGCCGAACTCCCGGTCACCTGGCCCACCGAGCTGATGGACGGTCTGCGGGACGAGTGCCAGGTGGCGGGCGCGGCCGTCGTCGGCGGCGACGTCGTCCGCGGCGACACCATCACCGTCGCCATCACCGCCCTCGGCGACCTGCGCAACCACGACCCGGTGACCCGCGGCGGAGCCCAGCCGGGCGACGTCGTCGCGTACACGGGCTGGCTCGGCTGGTCCGCGGCCGGCTACGCGGTGCTCTCCCGCGGTTTCCGCTCCCCGCGCGCCTTCGTCGAGGCCCACCGGCGGCCCGAGCCGCCCTACCACGCGGGCCCCGCGGCCGCCGGGCTCGGCGCCACCGCCATGTGCGACGTCAGCGACGGGCTCATCGCCGACCTCGGCCACATCGCCGAGGCCAGCAAGGTCCGCATCGACCTGCGCTCGGGACTCATCGACATTCCCACCCAGATGAACGACATCGGCCAGGCCGTGGGCGTGGACCCGCTGCAGTGGGTGCTCACCGGGGGAGAGGACCACGCGATCGTGGCCACCTTCCCGCCGGACGTGAAGCTGCCGGCCCGCTGGAAGGTCATCGGCGAGGTCCTGAACCCCTCCGCGCTGCCGCAGGTCACCGTGGACGGTGCGCCCTGGCACAGCAAGGGCGGCTGGGACCACTTCGGGGGTCACGAGTGACGCCGCCGCCGCTCGTCCTGACCGTCGCCGGATCCGACTCCGGCGGCGGCGCGGGCATCCAGGCCGACCTGAAGACGATGCTCGCCCTCGGCGTCCACGGCATGAGCGTGATCACCGCCGTCACCGCGCAGAACTCGCAGGGCGTGCGAGGCGCCTGGGAGCTCCCCGAGGAGGCCGTGCGGGCCCAGTACCGCGCCGTCGTCGACGACATCGGCGTCCAGGCCGTCAAGACCGGCATGCTCGCCTCCGCCGGGCTGGTCGAGACGGTCGCGGAGCTCCTCGCCGGGACGGTCGCGCCCGTCGTCGTGGACCCGGTCGGCGTCTCCAAGCACGGCGACCCGCTGCTCGCGGCCTCGGCGCTGGACTCCGTACGGACGAAGCTGCTGCCGGTCGCCACCGTCGCCACGCCCAACCTGGACGAGGTGGCGCAGCTCACAGGCGTACGGGTCGGATCGGAGGCGGATCTCCGGGAGGCCGCGGCCGCGATCCTGTCGTACGGGCCGCGCTGGGCGCTCATCAAGGGCGGGCATCTCGACGGGGACGCCGTGGACCTGCTCACCGACGGCGACGAGGAGCACTGGCTGCGTGCGCCGCGCCACGACAACCGGCACACCCACGGCACGGGCTGCACCCTCGCCT
Organism: Streptomyces sp. NPDC013317; assembly: GCF_055563155.1. Taxonomy (NCBI): domain Bacteria; kingdom Bacillati; phylum Actinomycetota; class Actinomycetes; order Kitasatosporales; family Streptomycetaceae; genus Streptomyces; species Streptomyces sp. NPDC013317. Next base: position 157,419 of record NZ_JBVHDX010000002.1, on the reverse strand, counting down.
CGGCGGTAGCGTCGGGCCTCGCGAAGGGGCTCGCCGTACCGGAGGCGGTGCAGGAGGCGAAGGCGTACGTCACCGGGGCGATCGCGGCCGGCTTCGCGCTGGGCGCGGGGATCGGCCCGGTGGACCACGGCTGGCGCTTGCGCGCCTAGCGGGCGCCGGGCATGGCAAAAGGCCGGTTCACCAAGGTGAACCGGCCTTTCAAGGCAACCGCAGGGGCTGCGCTACGACGAAACGTCGGCGTTAGCGCGAGACCTTGCCGGCCTTGATGCACGAGGTGCAGACGTTGAGCCGCTTCGGCGTCCGACCGACCACGGCACGCACACGCTGGATGTTCGGGTTCCAGCGACGAGACGTACGGCGGTGCGAGTGCGAAATGTTGTTGCCGAAGCCCGGCCCCTTGCCGCAGACGTCGCAGTTGGCAGCCACGGGTCACTCCAAAGACTTCAGATTTACAGTGAAACCGGCGCACCGGAATCAGAGTTCTGAAGTGGCTTGCCGGGGGAATGGCCCGACTCTCGCCGGGCAACCGAAGCAGCATACAACGGCTGCTCCCGTAGAACGAAACTACCACGGACATCGCGGCCCCCGCCCCGGCCCCAGGTCACGAGCGGGTCTACCCTGCGGTGAGCTCACCGCAGAAGGCCGCCTAGCAGGAGGATCACCAGTTGCCGCAGACCGCGCAGACCCTGGACGCCGCAGCGGTCCGATCCTGGTGCGTACGGGCGCTGGACGCGCTCGGCCGGGAGCGCGAGGAGATCGACGCGATCAACGTCTACCCGATCGCCGACGGCGACACCGGAACGAACCTGTACCTGACGGTGGAGTCCGCGGCCCAGGCGGTCGAGGCGGTCTTCGCGGCGGACGATCCCGACGCGGGTGAGGTCGTACGCGCCATGGCGCACGGCGCCCTGATCGGGGCCCGGGGCAACTCCGGGACGATCCTCTCGCAGCTGCTGCGCGGCATGGCGTCCGTGCTCGCCGACGGGCGCGACGGCGAGCACCTCGCCCGCGCCCTGGCGGCGGCCGCCCGCGCGGCCCGGGAGGCCGTGGCGCACCCGGTCGAGGGAACGATCCTGAGCGTGGCGACGGCGGCCGCGGACGCGTGCGGGAGCGGCGGAAGCCTGGTGGCGGTGGCCAGAGGGGCGTACGAGGGGGCCAGGACGGCCCTGGAGGCGACCCCCGGACAGTTGGCCGTCCTGGAGCGCGCGGGGGTCGTGGACGCGGGCGGACGGGGTCTGGTGGCGGTCCTCGGGGCGCTGGTGGAGGCCGTGTCGGGCGAGGCGCAGCTGCGCCCGCCGACGCGCGCGGTGCCCGCGTCCTCGCCGGAGGACTGCGCCCCGAGGGGCGGGCCGGCCTTCGAGGTGATCTACCTCCTTGAGGCCGAGGACGCGGCCGTGGACCGGCTACGGGCCAGGCTCGACGGGCTCGGCGACTCCCTGGTCGTGGTGGGCGGGGACGGGCTGTGGAACGTGCACGTCCACGTCGACGACGCGGGTGCGGCCGTGGAGGCCGGCGTGGAGGCGGGTCGCCCGTACCGGATCCGCATCACGCACTTCGCGGGCGCCTCGGAGGCCCGGGAGCGGCTGCAGCGCGCCGTGGTGGCGGTCGTACCCGGTCAGGGGCTCGCGGGCCTGTGCGCGGAGGCGGGCGCGACGACGGTGCTGGCCGGACCGGGGGCGCCGCCCGCGAGCGGGGACCTGGTCGACGCGATCCGGCGGGCCCACGCGCGCGAGGTCGTACTGCTGCCCAACGACACCGACCTGCGCCACACGGCGGGCGCGGCCGCCGAACAGGCCCGCGCCGAGGGCATCCGCGTCGCCCTGATCCCCACCCGGGCGGCCGTCCAGGGCATCGCGGCGCTGGCCGTCCACGAGCCGGACCGGCGCTTCGACGAGGACGTCGTGGCGATGACGGCGGCGGCGGGCGCGACCCGCTACGCGGAACTCGCCGTCGCCGAACGCCAGTCCTTCACCTCGGCGGGCGTCTGCCAGGCCGGCGACGTCCTCGGCCTGATCGAGGGCGACGTGGCGGTCATCGGCCAGGACCTCGCGGAGACGGCCCGCACGGTCCTGGACCGCATGCTCTCGGCGGGCGGCGAACTGGTGACCCTGATCGTCTCGGACGAGACGCCGCCGTCCCTGTCGGACTCCCTGGAACGCCACGTCCGTGAGACGTATCTGGCGGTGGACACGGCCACGTACCACGCGGGCGCCGGGGCCCCGCCCCTCCTGATCGGCGTGGAGTAGCCGGCGGCCCCGGCCCCCCGGGGGGGGGCCCCCCCGGGGGGGCGGGCCCCCGGGGGGCCCCTGCCGGCACCGGGGGGCCACCCCCGCGTGCCGGGAAGGACCCGCCAGCCCCACGC